>JAEEZS010000031.1 GCA_016291905.1 Bacteroidaceae bacterium | reverse complement strand
CCGTTTTTTCTGTTTTTCGAAAGGAACGGGAAAAAAAGTGTCAAGAATCTTGACAATTTTCAGTCAAAAACACAAAAAGTCGATTTTTCTTGCACATGTCCCAAATTTTTACTTATACCTTTGCGGAGCTAAAAACAAAAATAACATTCAAACCGTAATAAACTACGAAAAATGAGAAGAGATTTATTAGCTCACTACCTCAAGGTTGCAGTACGCAGTCTCGACCGTTACAAATCGCAGAGCATCATTTCCATCGTCGGGCTGGCCGTCGGCTTCGTTTGCCTGTCGCTGTCGGCGCTGTGGATTCGCTACGACAACACGTACAACACCTCCGTCCCGGGTTACAAAGACATTTACGCCATCGGGGCCGTATTCAGCGGCAATTTCCTAAGTTCCTCCCCTGGCGGTCTCATCACAGCAATGGACGAATGGCCCGAGGTGGAGGCAAAAGGAAAATATGTCATTTATTCTGCCTATATAGGCGATGAAGCGACGCAACACAAATCGCTCATCGCACACACGTCGCTGTTTGACATCCTACCCATCGATGTCGTGCAGGGCGACCCGACGTTCGGGAAGCATCTCGACGAACAGAGCATCGCGCTGACGGACGACTATGCCCGCACGCTCTTCGGCACCGAAGACCCCGTCGGGCAGAAGCTGACGATTGATGGGGAAGAGAAGACCGTCGTAGCCATCGTGCGCGCCTTCGGCCCGCATACCACCTTTCAGTTCGACCTCGTCGAAGGGATGCACGACTACTACTATACGCTGCCCGCAGCCTACATGTCGGTCTTGGTGAGGCTCTTTCCGGGCGACGACGTGCGTGCCTCGTTCGAGAAGAAGATTGCCGAATTTCGTGTGTGGGAATCGGCCGACCCCATTCAAGGCCGTCTTATCCCCCTAAACGAACTACACCAATACGACCGCCATAAGAAACTCTCGTACTCCCACATGCGCGCATTCCTTTTTATAAGTATCCTGCTCATCGTCTGCGCGCTCGTCAACTTCCTCACCCTCTATCTGAACCGTCTGCGTGGCCGCAAGCGCGAGATGGCGCTGAGGCTTGTTCACGGCTCGTCGCACCGCGGGCTGGTGGCGATGTTCGCCACTGAGTTGTTGGTCACTTTGGGCAGCGCCACGTTGCTGGGTTTGCTTCTAGTGTTTGCCCTGAAAGATTCGTTCGCCGACTTTGCCGACATTCAGGTGGACAGCGGGTTCATTATAGGCCGTGCCCTCCTTATCATGCTGGGCGTATTGGCCGTTTGCCTCGTGCTGAGCCTCGGAGCGGTGGAGATTGTGCGGCGCCGCACCCTCTCCTCCTCCATTAGTCCTGCTGCGGCCCGGCGTCACCTCTTCTCGTCGGCAAGTATCGGCGTCCAGCTCGCCGTCAGCCTCTGCTTTGTCTTCTGCGCCGTAGTGATGCTGCGCCAGCTCTGGTTCATGCGTAATACCGACATGGGCGCACGCATCAAGGACACAGCGGCGATTTATTTTGAAGCACCTTCTGACCGTGCTGCGCACCAAGTGAATGGTACCAATCTTACATCGAACGAGGCGTTTATTAAGAAAAACAATATAGAAAACAAACTGGCCGCCCTTCCCGCCGTCACCGACGTGATGTTGGGCAACAATTTCTTCTCGGGCAGTCGTCAAATCATGGGTGTAACCGTCAAGAATACGCTTGAGAGCGAATTGGTGGAAGCCACTTTCTATAACGGGGTGTACGATCCAGCCAATTCCGTCTACGGCTTCACCGTACTGGAGGGCACACTACCCGCGGAGGAGTCGTGGAACGACAACGAGGTCATCATCAGCGAGTCTCTGCGCGACCAGTTGGGACTGAAGGAGGCGTTGGGAAAGGCCATTTACTTCAGCTACTCCAGCGACTGGAACCGCTATCCGCCCAAGACGGTCACCGTGGCCTGCGTCGTCAAGGACATCCTAACGCTCGACCTCCGCGTTCAGCCCAAGCCTATGCTCCTCCATCGCCCGGAAGAATATGCTCGTTACTTTGACCTCATCAACATCTCCTATCATCACGGCATGAAGCGCGAGGTCGAGGAGCAGATAGCGGAGATGACGAAGCAATTCCCCGACGTAAAGTATAAAATAGTCTTTGGCGAAGAGCGATTTCACCAAATGCTGGAGAGCGAGCACAACCTCAGCCATCTGCTGTCCATAGTCACCATCTTGGCCATTCTGGTAGCCATCTTTGGGGTGTATAGCATCATCACCCTCGCCTGCCGCCAGCGGAGGAAAGAGATTGCCCTGCGCAAGATACACGGCGCGAAGTTAAAGGACATCCTTGGCATGTTCGTCCGTGAGTATGGCATCATTCTCGTCATCAGTTCCTTTGTTGCTTTCGTTGTAGGCTACCTCGTCATGCACGGCTGGCTGGAGCAGTACTTGAAGCGCATCACCATCGGCCCGCAGTTCTACGTGCTCATTTTCATTGCCACCGCCCTGCTCATCGCCCTGTGCGTAGGCAGTCGCGTCTGGCGTACCGCTCGCGAAAACCCCGCTGACGTCATCAAGAGTGAGTGAGGCGACTTCGTCGCAATGAAAAATGAAGAATGAAGAATGAAAAAAATATGAAACGAGAATTGTTGGCTCATTACTTTTCGTTGGCGTTTCGGAACATGAGGAAGTTCCGTTCACAAAGCATCTTTTTCGTCATCAGCCTTTCCGTAAGTTTCGCATTCGTTGTGTTCTCGACGCTGTGGCTGCGGTATGAAAACACGTACGACACGTTCCACGCCGATGCGAAAAAACTGTATATGATGCGCCCAAACGACATCCAGGTGCTGTATGAAATGCTGGGCACCAAAATAGGGGTTTCCCCTCTGGCCACATTGGGCAGATTTGTACAGGAGAGTGAATCCATGCCCGAGGTGGAAGCAAGTACATTGACCAGTTTCGCAGATGCCACCGTGCTCATAAACGGCGCGAAGAAGAAAGCCCGCTACCTACAGACGGACACATGCTTTCAGGGCATCTTCCCCCTCCGATTGGTTCAGGGAAGCCTTTCCTTCTTGTCGCAGGCAGACAGAGATGCCATAGCGCTGTCTGAGTCGTCGGCACGCGAGTGGTTCGGCCAGACGGACCCCATAGGGCAGAAGGTTTCGTTCTTCAGCACGCGGAGTAATTTCGAGCGTACCGTCGTGGCTGTCTTTGCCGACATGCCGAAGCACTCTGTGTTGGCTGCGGACATGATAACCGTCCAACAGCGCCCGCAGATGAATATGGCCGGCAATTATGTGTTTAAGCTTGTATCAGGGCGGGGTGTGTTTGATTCCTTCTCCTACAAGGCCGCCCACTATTCGGAGGAGGGCATCGAGGATAACATGTCCATGGCGCCGATGCCGCTTTCAAAGGCACACCGGCTCGGCTTCAACAGCAAATCCCCTCTCAGCTACAACCATATACGGGCTTTTTTCTTAATCAGTCTAATACTTTTCATAAGTGCGCTGGCTAACCTGCTCTCCTTCTTCCTGAACCGCATTCGCTATCGCCGGCAGGAGATGACGCTGAGAAAAATGTGTGGAGCAAGGGGCAGGGATTTGACGGCCATGTTCTCTTGGGAAGTTTTGGTGATGTTGCTGACGTCGGCTGGTGCCGGCTTCTTTGTCGTATGGGCTTTGTATGAAAGGTTTGAAATCTATGCGAACATCAGCGAGAAAGCGTATGTCCTGTCAAACACTGTTTGGGTGCTGCTTGCAGTGGTGGCCGTGTCGTTCGTCCTTTGTGTCATAGCTGTTTCCATCATGAGGAAAAAGGCGCTGTCCCTCACCGCAAAAGGCACTTACACCTCTAACCGAAAGTACAATGCTGTAAACTCAGGCGTTCTGATAAGCATCAGCGTCTTTTTGATTTTCTGTGCTATGGTTAACCTGAAGCAGCTGCGCTATCTTAGGACGACCGATTGGGGCATTGCCTACAAGAACACGGCGTTGCTCACGGTGAAGGGATTGGACCCCCAGAGCGTGAAGATGGACTACTACTATCAACTGACGGCTGCCATCCGCGACGCAGACTTACCCCGTGAGCTGGAGGCCATTCCCGGCGTAGAAGAAGTGCAGACCGAAGGAGAGTTTTTCCTGCAGGGCTATCAGGCTAACCTTCCGCAGAAAATTCGCCGTACGGAGGCCGACGAATGGAAGGACGGAGTGTGGGGCTGGGTACCCGACCCCAGCAGCAGCGTATGCGGGTTCACGACGCTCGAAGGGGAACTGCCTAACAAAGAGAACTGGGTTGACGGACAAATCGTCATCACTGAAAGCGTGCGCGACCTGCTGGGAATGAAGCAGGCCGTAGGACAGACCATGAAAATACAGTTGAATGACGGCGAGCATACGGTCACCGTTGCCAGCGTCATCAAGGACATCCGGTGGGAAAACGCGAATTTCGACGGCAACAACCACTATGTACTGACGCCTCGTCCCGCTTACATCCGTTCTGCCACCACCAACGTCATCGCCTTTTCCTTCGTCGAAACACAGAGGGACGACATCGTGAATCAAGTCAGCGCCATGATGGAGCGCCATCCCGAAATGGTCTGGGAACTGGAGTTCGGCGAGGACTTGCTGGCCGAGATGATGGCGTCCGAGGACAATCTTTCGCGGTTGCTGAACATGATTACTGTGGCCTGTATCCTCATAGCCGTGTTCAGCATCTATAACATCGTCACACTGACCTGCCGTCAACGCCGCAAGGAGATTGCCATCCGCAAAGTACATGGCGCGAAAGTGAAGGACATCCTCTATATGCTTGTCAAAGAATACGGCAGGATATACGTCGTCAGTTCCTTCATTACATTCATTATCGGTTATGTCGTCATGCACCTGTGGCTGGAGCAATACGTTAACCGCACGACCATTGGCATTTGCCTTTATCTTTTTATTTTTGTAGGTTTGCTTCTCCTTATCGGCTCCACGATATGTGTCCGTATTATGAAGGCGGCTTATGAGCGTCCCGCCGACGTCATCAAGAGCGAGTGAGGCGACTTCGTCGCAATGAAGAATGAAAAATGAAGAATGAATTATAAATTGAAAGCTGTTTGGTCAATGGTTGTCTTGGGCACGGATTTTCGGCTTTTGTGACGGGTTGCGAAGTGCCGATTCCACTATAGAAGTGCCGCCTGCTGGGCGGTTACCTTTTTGGGTTGTCAGCCGCCGAGGTCTTTTTTCAATGTCTGCTTACAGTTTTTTTGTCAAACGTTACGCCCAAAACGCAGTGCGAATTGTCCGAAAACGCACTGCGTCCATTCGCGCGCGCACTGCGTTCGTCTGCGCACGCACTGCGTCGTGCCCGTAGCGCATTGCGCTGTGCGCTCAAACCAAGGGGCTGGCGTCACAGCCCAAGCATCTGGCGCCGCAGAAGCAGCTTCTGCGGAAATAGAAGCTGATTCTATTGGCAAAAAAGGTTACAATCCGTAAGTCCTCAACGCAAAAACCTCCCCACCGAATGACGACCCAAAAAGGAAACCGCCCAGCAGGCGGCACTTCTATAGTGGAATCGGGGGTTCGGAGGTTGTCAGCCGCGCAGCAAACCTGCTGTCAGGGAGCGGGCAAACGACCCATAAAGAAGCATTGCTTACAGATTGTAACATCGTATTCTCTTTCTTTTTCTTTGGAAAAGAGTGTTTTTACATCGATAAAAACCAAGAAAAAGTGATGAGAAAGATAGAAAAAACCATGTAGGTTAATCCCTTTTTTGTTTTAGTTGGTGCCGCTGACAATGCGCCCGTCGACAAGACGGATGGTACGGTCGGTGAGGGCGGCGAGGCTCTCGTCGTGAGTGACGATGACAAAGGTCTGGTGGAAACGCTCACGAAGGTCGAAGAAGAGCTGATGGAGCTCTTGCTTGTTCTGCGTGTCGAGGCTGCCGGAAGGCTCGTCGGCCAGAATGACGGAGGGATGGTTGATGAGGGCACGGGCCACGGCCACGCGCTGCTTCTCCCCACCCGAAAGCTCCGAGGGCTTATGGTCGGCACGCTCGGCAAGGCCGAGGAAATCAAGCAGCTCGCCAGCCTGCGCACGTGCATCGTGCATGGAGTGCCCGGCAATGAGGGCGGGCATCATGACGTTCTCCTCGGCGGTGAACTCGGGTAATAGCTGGTGGAACTGGAAGACAAAGCCGATGTGGGTGTTGCGGAAAGCAGAGAGTGGTTTCTCGCGCAAGCGGCAGACGTCGGTGCCGTCGATGACGACGGTGCCCGTATCGGGGCGGTCGAGCGTACCGATGATTTGCAGCAGGGTGGTTTTTCCCGCTCCACTGGGACCGACGATGCTGACGACTTCGCTGTCGGCAACGGTCAGGTCGATTCCGCGCAACACTTGTAGCGAGCCGAAAGACTTGGTGATGTTTGATAAAGTAATCACTTTATGTTCAGGAATTAGAGATTATGTATCGGATGACGTAGTCGGCAAGGAAGCAGCCGAAGACAGCAGGCATGTAGCTGACGGTGCCCGTGGTGGACTTCTTATTTCGCTCGTCCTCCACAGTGACGATGGCAGCTCGGTCGGCCTGCTCAGAAGAGAACACGACGGGAGTCTTTAGCAGGTCTTTATCCTTGGCGCGCAGCCTTGTACGGACGGCCTTGCTGAGGCCGCAGTGGTAGGTGTCCTCAAGGCGGGCAAACTGCACCTTCGTGATATCGCTCTTGGCCCCTGCCCCCATGCTGGAGACGATGGGGAGTGCCCGACGGTGAGCCTCGACAATGAGGGCGCACTTGGGGGCGATGGTGTCGATGGCATCGACAACAAACGTGAACGGGGTATCGAGCAGGGCTGGGATGTCGTTTTCGGTGAGGTACAAGGGAAGGGCGTGAAGGATGAGGGACGGATTGATGGTAAGCAGGCGCTCGCGCATGACGTCCGTCTTCAGACGACCAATGGTGGCGTGCGTCGCAGGGAGCTGACGGTTGATGTTGGACGGCTGCACGGTGTCGGCATCCACAATCGTTATCTCGCCGATGCCGGCACGGCAGAGCATCTCAGCCGCATAGGCTCCGACACCTCCAACACCCACCACCAGCACGTGGGCACGGCGCAGGCGCTCTGTCTTCTCAGCACCAAAGAGCTGTTCTGTGCGTTGCTGCCAAGTGTTCATGGGATGGGATTGGTGAAGGTGGTGGAGAGGACGTCGCTGCGCTGCTCGGGATAGATAATCATCAGACTATTACCCATGAAGTACTTCATTAGCTGATTGGGCAGGTTGTCGAACGAAGGCTGCCACGAGAGGCTGCCCCTGCGGGCGCTGACCAGAACAAAGAGGTGGTCAAAGCTGAGGTTTTCAGTGGTGGTGAGCAGATCGTTCCAGTCGGGCATGTCAATCAACTGGAAGCGCATGTTGGGATGACGGGTGCGTATGTAGTCGCTCACCAGACGAAGCGTCTGTGGGTGTCCGTGGAAATCGGCACGGCAGCCCAGTTGCTCGCCCATGCGACAGATGCGTTCCAACCAGCGATAGAAGCCCACTTCGCTTTCGGCCTCAGCAGGGACGGCGACTACAATACGATGGATGACGTTGATGGGCATGAGGTGTTTCATGATGACCACCTGGCGGTGGGTGCCCCCGATGATGCTGCTCAGCGTGTTGCCAAGGAATGAATCGGCGAAGCCGTGACGATGGTGCAGACCCAGGATGAGCTCAGTGGCATCGGACTCCTTGAAGGCATGGAGGATACTGCCTGCGGGATTGGTGCCGAGGCGGTTCTGGGTGATAACTGGCACGTCGGCCGAGGCTCCGATAGCTGCGGCACGGCGCAGGTTCTCGCGCCCCTTCTCCTGCCGCCGTTCAGAGTCGATGCCGTCGATGGAAACATGCAGTGCCACAATGCTTCCGGTCGCCTTTGGGCCACGCATAAGGATGGCGGTGCTCATTAGTTCCTCCACGTTATCGGGGTTATTGATGGCCACCATCAGTTTCTCTGTCATCTGCCCCTGAGGGGTGGGCTGCTCGGCGGCAGCCTTGGCGGTACGGAAGGCTGCTCGCTCGGTGGCAACGGAGCTGACGATGCACGAGCCGAGTATCATGGCCACAACGCCGTTCAGCACGTTGTCGTCCATGACGGGCATGCCGTTAGCCTGGACAAGGCGTGTGCCCACCATCACCATAGCCAGCGCTCCGGCGGCATGCGCCGAGCTGAGGCCGAAAAGCATCTCTCGCTCGTAGTCCTTCAGTTTCAGCATCTTCTGTGTCAGCCATGCTGCACCCCACTTGGTGGCAACAGCCGTGATCAGCATCACGCCGATGACAACAATGCCAGCGGGTGACTGCCAGAGAGCCGAGATGTTGATGAGCATGCCCACACTGATGAGGAAGTAGGGAATGAAAAGGGCGTTGCCGACGAACTCGATACGGTTCATAAGGGGCGAAACGTGGGGGATATAGCGGTTGAGCACCAATCCGGCAAGGAAGGCACCTAGCAACCCCTCCAACCCCGCCGCATCGGCCATGGCTGCGCTCAGTATCATCAGCGTCATCACAAAGATAAACTGCGTAATGTTGTCGCCGAAACGTTTGAAGAACCAGCGCGTCAGCTTTGGGTAAACAAGGAAGATGATGAGTGCATAGAGGGTCGTCTTTGCCCCCATCCACAACAGGAACGAAGGCGCCAGCCTCCCCTCCACGCCAGCCGGAATGAAGGCAAGGATGACGAGGGCAAGCAGCAGGGCAATCATAGTGCCGCAGACGGCAATGGTCACGCAGTCCGTACGCCCCAGTCCGTAGCGCCCTGCAATGGGGTAGCTAACCAGCGTGTGCGATGCCAGTATGCAAGCCAGCAACAGCGAGGCGGGCACCGACAGCCTCAACAGCCAGAGGCCGACGGGGAATCCCACAGCAAAAGGAATGAGGAAGGTGAGGATGCCGAAGACAATGCCTCGGCGGCGGTTTTTCTTCAACCCCTCCATGTCCAGCTCAAGACTGGCGAGGAACATGATGTAGTAGAGCCCCACCTTGCCGAAGAGCTCGAAACTGCTGTCGCGTGCCAACAGCCCCAGCCCGTGCTCACCCACAATCACACCCGCCACAATCATTCCCACCAAATGGGGAATGCGCAGCTTACGCGATACCAGAGGCACCGTCAGGATGATGGCCAGCACCACCGCAAAAATAAGCGTCGGGTCGGTTATCATGTTTTGCAAACCTATTCGGGCTGCGAAGGTACGAATTTTTTTTGAACAAGCGTGTACAGGTTTCACTTTTTTATGTTATCTTCGCAGCCGAAAAAGAAACCATTCGTCGAAAGAAATAAAATGAGAATAGCCATAGTGGGCGCCAGCGGCGCCGTGGGGCAGGAATTGCTCCGTGTGTTAAGTGAGCGGGAGTTCCCCGTTGATGAGTTATTACTATTTGGTAGTGAGCGCAGTGCCGGGCGCACCTACGCCTTCCGAGGTAAGGAAATAAAGGTGCAGCTGCTTCAGGAAAACGATGATTTTCGTGGAGTCGATTACGCCTTTGTCTCTGCCGGAGCGGGCACGTCGCGGACGTTTGCCGACACCATCACGAAACATGGCGCCGTGATGATTGACAACAGCAGTGCTTTCCGCATGGATGACGACGTTCCTTTGGTCGTCCCCGAGGTGAACGCCGCCGATGCACTTGTCCGTCCGCGTGGCATCATTGCCAACCCCAATTGCACCACCATCCAGATGGTCGTGGCCCTGAAAGCCATTGAAGGACTCAGCCACATCCGGCGCGTCCACGTCAGTACCTATCAGGCAGCCAGCGGTGCCGGAGCACAAGCTATGGCCGAGCTCTACGAACAATATCGTCAGGTACTGGCCGAGAAGCCTGTCACCGTCAACAAATTCGCCTATCAGCTGGCCTTCAACCTAATCCCGCAAATAGACGTGTTTACCGACAATGGCTATACGAAGGAGGAGATGAAGATGTATAACGAGACACGCAAAATCATGCACTCGGACGTCCGCGTCAGCGCCACCTGCGTCCGTGTGCCTGCCCTGCGCAGCCACAGCGAGGCTCTATGGGTGGAGACGGAGCGTCCCGTCTCCGTTGCCGAGGCACGCGAAGCCTTTGCCCAGTCCAAGGGCGTGGTGCTGATGGACAATCCAGGAGACAAGCAACAAATCGATGGCATCCCCACCGAGTACCCCATGCCGCTCTTCCTCTCGGGCAAAGACCCCGTGTACGTGGGCCGTATCCGCAAGGACCTCACCGACGACTGCGGGCTGTCGTTCTGGATTGTGGGCGACCAGATCCGCAAAGGCGCCGCCCTCAATGCCGTCCAGATTGCGGAATATCTGATTAAGAATGAAAAATAAGCACATATAACCCTATAATAATTGTTTAGTCACATGAAAAATGCTATTGTACAATTCCCCGTTCCGGCCAACGAACCGGTAAAAGTGTATTTGAAAGGCTCACCTGAGCGCATCGCCCTCGAAGCTGAGCTGGAGCGTCAGATGAACACCGTGGTCGATATCCCCCTCATCATCGGAGGGAAGGAAATCCGCACGGGTAATGTGGCCGATGTGGTTTGCCCGCACGACCACGGTCACGTCCTGGCCCGCTACCACAAGGCCGGTGAAAAGGAAATCCGCATGGCCATCGATGCAGCCATGGAGGCTCATAAACAGTGGGCCAACACCGACTGGACGGTGCGCGCCGCCATCATCATGAAGTGTGCCGAACTGCTTGCCACCAAGTACCGCCCCATCATGAATGCCGCCACCATGCTTGGACAGAGCAAGAATATCTACCAAGCAGAAATCGACTCGGCCTGCGAGACCATCGACTTCTTCCGTTACAACGTACACTATGCCTCGAAGCTCTATGCCATCCAGCCCAAGGACGGCGCCGGGGTTATTGACTCTACTGAATACCGCCCCCTCGAAGGCTTTGTGCTGGCCGTGACACCGTTCAACTTTACCTCCATTGCCTCGAACCTCAACATGACACCCGTGCTGATGGGCAACACGACCATCTGGAAGCCCTCTTCGACGGCTACCCTCAGCAACTACTACCTGATGAAGCTCTACGAAGAGGCCGGCCTGCCCGCAGGCGTGGTGAACTTCCTCCCTGGTCAGGGTTCGCTCATTGGCCGCATCTGTTGCGCCGACAAGAATCTCGCTGGAATACACTTCACCGGCTCTACCGCTACCTTCCAGAGTCTTTGGAAGAGCGTGGGCGAGAATATTGCCAACTATGTCAGTTATCCGCGCCTCGTAGGCGAGACGGGTGGCAAGGACTACATCTTCGTCCATCCCTCCAGCCCCGTCAAGGAAGTCGCGTGGGCTGCCTTCACTGGTGCCTACGAATTCCAAGGACAGAAGTGCTCTGCCGCAAGCCGCATGTACATACCCAAGAGCCTCTGGCCTGCCGTGCTGGAAGAGATGAAGCGCATGGCTGCAGAGGTCACTATGGGCGACGTTTGCAACCCGATGAACTTCATCAATGCCGTCATCGACGAGGTTTCATGGAACAACATCGACTCCTACCTCCGCTACGCCGAGGAGGCTGCCGACGCCCGGATTGTCATGGGCGGACACCGCGACAAGAGCAAGGGGTACTTCGTTGGACCTACAGTTATTGAGACTACCAATCCCCACTTCAAGACGATGGAGGAGGAAATCTTCGGTCCTGTACTCACCGTCTGGCCCTACGATGATGACAAGGTGGAAGAAGCCGTTCACCTCCTTGATACCACCTCGCCTTACGGTCTCACCGGCTCCGTCTTCGGCCGCGACCGCCAGGCCGTGCAGAAGATTGCCGACGACCTCTGCTACACCGCTGGCAACTTCTACATCAACGACCGTCCCACGGGGGCCGTGGTGGGCATGCAGCCCTTTGGCGGCAGCCGCGCCAGCGGCACCAATGACAAAGCCGGAGGTGAATTCAACCTCATTCGCTGGGTGCTCCCCCGTTGCATCAAGGAAACTCTCGTCACCCCGACAGATTATAGGTACACCTATATGAAATAAATGAAGCGCTCTGCCCGACAGCTTCTCCTCGTGACGCTTCTCTTTCTCACGGCATGTCGTCCTGAGGAAGAGCCGCTGATAGACCCAGATCCGACACCGGCCGCCGATTCGGCAAATTACTTTGCCTACGGTGTTGCCTCCATCGATATTGTTACAGACGGTAAGGCAGCGGTTGATTCAAAAGACCCTGCCGACTACCGTCCCTGTACCGTGACGGTGAAGGGCAAAAATATTTTTGCCGACTACGAGGGGCGCGGACAAATACGCGGACGAGGCAACTCCACCTGGGAGTGGTACACCAAAAAACCTTACCGCATCAAGCTCGACGAGCCTTCGCCTTTCCTTGGCATGGCGCAAAACAGAGACTGGGTATTGCTGGCTGACTATCGGGATGTGACGCACATGATGAACAACGTCGGCTTCACTCTGGCCCACGTCCTCGGCCTTCCTTTTACGAACCACTCACGCTACGCCACGGTTTCTCTTAATGGGAAGAACATGGGGTTGTACATGGTGACGGAACAGGTGGAGCAAGGCGGAAACCGCGTTGACATTGACGCGGACGGGGGATTGTTGCTGGCGCTGGATATCAACGACGGCCCAGCCGACGAACCTCTGGCCACGAACAATTTCTATTCCGATGTTATCCACATGGCGGTTGCTGTAAAATCACCTGAGGATCCCGACGGTATGCAGCTCGCCTGGGCACGCACGGAGTTCGCCCAGCTGGAACGCGCTATTCTCAGCCTTGACTATGCTCAGGTAAGTGCATTAATGGATGTATCCTCGATGATAGACTACCTGATTGTGCAAGAAGTGATTGCAAACGTGGAACTCGACAACAACCCCTCAGCCCGCAGTGTCTATATCCATCGCGACCTCGGCGGGCGTTGGACAATGGGGCCCGTCTGGGACTGCGACGGAGGATTCTCCTACAACTGGGGCGACATGTACGACTCCCGCGGATGGGGACATACCTACTTTGAGAATTATCGTCTGCTTATCCTCGGCAGCCAGCCCTTCACGGGTAAGGGCGCTTACGGCAGCGGTCCTTCACCCTTCTTCTCCTGCATGTTCGGCATGCCCGAATTCGTCCGTGCGTTCAAGGTGCGCTGGCAGGAGAAGCGCGACGAGATGTTGGAAACAGTGCTGGCAAACATCAACGCCACTTACGACGTCATTGCCTCGGCTATGCGGGCAGACTGCTCACTTTGGCATATCAGCAACTACAGCCCTGCCGAACAAGTGACAAAGCTGCGTCTTTGGTTGAACGACCGTTTTGATTACCTCGATACCATCATCGCCTCCTATGAGGAAGCCCCGAACGGAGGCGGCACGCCCACGCCCGATACCAATGATGAGGTGACTATTGTAGAAACCCTTTCCTTCACCGCCTCCTTTCCGCAAGACGGACATCATCTTGGCACCTACTTCTATCCCACGTCCGAAGAATGTGCCTTGATTGAGAAGGCGCTGGGTGTGAAGACCTCACAGATCCCAACTCTGTTCACTGATGGCATGATTCGCTTGGCACACAATCATGACGGCGTTCTCGAGTGGGACTTGAATGCTGGGGACAGTGAGGGAATGGGCTTCTGGTTTGACAGCAAGGGAAATCTTTCCCCCTACGGCACAGACAGTTCCGTCTATATGGAACTCTCATACTACGATTTCTGTTTCATCCTCGGCAAGCACCCCACGTTGTGCGCACCGGGCGAGTATCATGTAAACATCGTGTTGGCTTACGGAAGCAAGGCCGTGCAGTTAAACGGAAACATTCACGTGACTGAAGGCAGCGATTGAGGAAAATACAGCTCTTTTCACGCCATTTTCATAGCTTCAAAAAGGAGGACTGAAACTTCAAAAGATAAAAGAAAAACTTCAAAAAGAAATATCATGAGAAAAATCGTGGCTTATTCCCTGCTTTTTTTGACGTCGTGGCTTGCGAGTTGCACGGAGAGTCCGAGGATTTCCTTTTCGTGGGACAATATGCCCGAATGTAGCATCACCTCTCCTCCGGCTGAATACGGGTGGCCCGACTTTTACAAGAAGTATGTCAATGTCAACGGCATCCACCTGATGTCCTCGTGGCGTGTTCCTGACAGCTGTCTGGTGCAGGCATACAAGACACTCTATGCCATGACCTCCTGCCTACCCTCCGAGGTGCTGGATTCGATGGTTGCCCACAATGTTCGCGTGGCCGTCATGGCACGCTACGAAGGCACGACCGATATTCCCGAGCACGCCTACCTGCGCGACGACACCACCCTCAACTGGGACTGCCGTGCTCGAGGTCTGGAAGGAACAATGGAACTTCCACTCACCACCTGCGCCGAGGAAAACATCCTCGCTTATCAGATTGACCAATACCATGCCGAGGACATCCTCATCCACGAATTTGCCCATACCATCCACCTCGTCGGCATCAACCTCGTCGATCCCTCCATCGACAAGAAACTGCAGACGTTGATGGACAAAGCTATCCGCGAAGGTAAATACCAGAACACCTATGCCCTCGAGAACTTCATCGAATATTGGGCGGAGGGTGTGCAAGACTGGTTCAACGTCAACGCCGAGGTTCCCTACCCTGACAGCAAGCATAACTGGGTGAACACACGCGAGGATTTGAAACGCTACGACCCGCGTCTCTACAAACTCATCAGCAAGTACTTCCCTGCCTTAGAGGAACCGATTAGCAAACATCCAAAGGTGAATCTTTACACCGAAGACCAGTTACCCCCTCTTAAGAAAGACGAAGGAAAGGCTCCTCACTGTGTCATCACCTCGGTGCCGAAAGAGAAGGGCTATCCTGACTTTTATAAGAAGTATGTCGATTGTAATGGCATCCCCATCATCTCCTCGTGGCGCGTACCTGACAGCTGCCTCGTGCAGGCTTACCGTACCGTTTATGCCATGACCTCCATGCTTGACAAGCCCGTCCTCGACGCCATGATAAACAAGGATGTACGTCTTGCTGTCATGGCTCGCTACGAGGGAACGACCGATATTCCAGAGCATGCAAATCTCCGCAACGATACCACCCTCAACTGGAACCTTCGTGCGCGCGGTCTGGGTGGTGACTTGGAACTACCACTCACCTCATGTGCCGAAGAGAACGTACTGGCGTATCAGATAGACAAGTACCATGCCGAGGACATTCTCATCCACGAGTTTTCCCATGCTATTCATTTAGTGGGCATCCTGCAAGTGCATCCCGACATCAACGCCCGCCTTCAAGCATTGCTCGACAATGCACTTGCTGAGGGACGTTTCGTAGGCACCTACGCCTCGGTTGATATCTACGAGTATTGGGCCGAAGGCGTGCAGGACTGGTTTAACGTCAATGCCGAAATGCCTCGTCCCGACGGTAAACATAACTATGTGAACACTCGCGAGGAACTCGCTGCCTACGACCCGGGTCTTTATGCCCTCATCGCCGAGTATTTCCCCGAAACAGACCAACCTATTAGCCGACATCCGAAAATTAACCTTTATACAGCCGAATAAGAAAGGAGCGAAAGAGCGAAAATGTATAAGATAACCGAACATCCCATCCTTAAACTTCCTAAAGAAGACCTTGTAACCTTCAATTATAATGGGCAGATCGTCAGTGGTCAGCGCGGGCGAACCATAGCGGCAGCACTGCATCAGGCAGGTTTCCCCGTACACTCGCACAGCCTCAGCGGACGAGGCCGCAGCTTGGGTTGCGGCATCGGGAAATGTGGTGCCTGCGAAATGCTGGTTGACGGCGTGGTGCGCCGTATCTGCATCACACCCGTAGATAGTGTACACGAAGTGCGCGAAATCCCCAAAGACTGGCTGCCTGACGAAGAGCAACGTTCAACAAACCAACAGGTGAAGGTCTATAAAACCTCCGTAGCCATTATCGGAGCAGGGCCTGCCGGACTTGCCTGTCGCGAACAGTTGAATACGTGGGGTATCCCCAATCTGGTAGTTGATAGTAACGCCACCGTAGGCGGGCAGTTCAACATGCAGACGCATCAGTTTTTCTTCTTCGAGAAGGAACAGAAATTTGGCGGCATGCGTGGGTTCGACATTGCCAAACAATTAGCGGGCGAGAACACGGAAGGCATACTGCTGAACACGGTGGTGTGGGATTTGCTGGAAGGGCGGCGCATCGCTTTGAAGAATGTTCTGACGCAGGAAGTCAGTTACATCGAAGCGGATTATCTGGTGGTGGCAACGGGGGCTGTTCCCTTCATGCCCTGTTTCGAGAACGACGATGTGCCCGGTGTCTATACGGCTGCCGTGTTCCAAAAGATGATGAACCAGGAACACACTCTCCTTGGAAAAAAAGTGCTGACGGTAGGAGCGGGCAACATTGGCTACCTCACCTCCTATCAGGCTGTACAGGCAGGAGCTACCATCAAAGCAATCCTTGAAGGCATGGACCACGAGGGCGGCTTTCCTGTGCAGGCAAACCGTGTACGTCGGTTGGGCATCCCCATCCTCACCTCGCACCTGCTGCTGAAAGCCATTCCCAATGCTGACCGTACGGGTGTAACGGGCGCAGTTATTTGTCAATGTAAGAATTTCCAGCCCATTGCAGGTACGGAGCAGGTCATCGATGACATCGACGTCATTAACATCTGCACAGGCCTACTGCCCGACAACCAGCTTCTCACCAAGGGACGCCAGGTGTTCGGGGCCAACGTCTATGGCTGCGGCGATGCCGTGCGCATTGGCGAGGGCACAAGTGCTGTACTACGTGGGCGGCAAGCGGCCTACGAGGTGGCACAGGCTATGGAAACCCGTGTGAACTACGAGGACTACTTGAATGTTTCGCGTGATTATATTGACTCGCAACAACGCCCCGTCCGTGTGCTTCAGGAGCCCATTCTTCCATCGGCGGAGCGTAGGGAGCGGACACCCTTCGTAGTGGCAGATTGCCTTTATGGCTTTGCCTGCAATCCGTGTACCTTCAATTGTCCGCACGGGGCTATCAGCAAACCCACCACTCACGATGTCCCCGTAGTCGATTACGACAAGTGCGTGGGCTGCATGAGCTGCGTCACACACTGCCCTGGTCTGGCCATCTTTGGCTATGACCTGAATACAAACCGTGTATTCCTTCCCATCGAAAGAAAAGTTGAAGATGGTGCTACGGGCTGGCTGGTTGATAACGACGGCAAACCGATTGGTGAGGGACGTATTGAAAAAGTTCTGCGAAAGAGCAATAAGACCAACCTCCTCCGTATTCAAGCCTCTTCACCCTGCGGCGATGCCCTGACCAAGGTGAGAGGGTTTATGGAAAGAGGTCAACAGGTCAACAGGTCAACAGGTCAACAGGTCAACAAGTCAACCGATGGAGCAGCGAGCGGAGGATGGAGTTTACTCCAATTATCCCGAGTCGCGACAGAGGTCGAGCGTAGCTCAACAAGCCAACAAGTAGAATCGGATGGTCGACAGCATGTTGACTCGTTGACTTGTGGAATTGTTGACCCGAACAAATCTTTCGTCTGCCACTGCGAGGATGTGGACATCAAAACCATCTTTAGCGTTATTGGTGACAGGAAGTACATTTCCGTGGACGAACTGAAGCACATCACTCGCATGGGTATGGGTCCCTGCCGCGGCAAGCGCTGTGTACCCCGTGCCCGGCAGTTGCTTCGCTCCTACGGCATAGAGTTGACGGGCGATTCGTCGCCACGTGCCCCACTCGCTACACAGGTTACGCTGGGTGAGGTCTATACCCCTGGACAAAAGGACGTTTTTGTCTTCCCCGAAGGGAACATCCCCGTGAAAGAGGTATCCGTGTTGATAGCAGGTGGCGGCATGGCTGGCTCGGCAGCCTTCCGCTATTTTGCCGAAGCTGGACTGAAACCAGTGCTTATTAACTATGAACGTGGTTCATCGTGGCGATGCATTGGAGGCGGACGACCCACCTTCTCCCATCCCGACATTGCCGATATTGCCAATCACAACCTCGAAATCTTCCGCGCCATTCAGGCCGACCGCAACATCGATTTGAAGATGACGCGCTATGTGAACCTTGTCCACGACGAAGCTACCTACCAAGCACTTGATGCTTCGCGGGCTTGGGCTACGGATGCCTACATGATAGACCGAAAAGACTTTGAGAAGGTCATCTCACCCTATTGGAATCCGCAGGACAACGTATATAGTGCTGCCCTTATCAGCAACGGTTGCTGGCAGGCCACACCTGGACGTACCATCGAATATGTCCGTCAGGTAGCTATCGGCCATGGCGGAGTAATGAAAGAGGATTGCGAACTGCTACACGTGGAGCACATCGAAGGTGGTCGCATTCGCGCGTTAGTGCGTGAACATGACAAACATTTTGTTTACTACGTCTGCGAGCACTTTGTCAACTCCATGGGGCCTGGCGCCGAGAAATTCACCGATATGCTGGGCATTGACACGCAGCTCTATCCCGTCAAGCATCAGGCGTTCATCACTCGTCGCCTTCCGAACATGGGCGTCGGTGGCGACAACCTCGACATGATTATCGATCGTCGCCACTACAAAGGTTTCTCGGCCGTCTATGGCCAGCAGTTCCTCCACACGGGACAGATTATCGGCTGCGCCTCGCCTGACTGCGATGCCTTCGAGGCACGTCAGAACCTGAAGTACAACAGCCGTGAGTTCTTGCAGATAGTAAGCGAAGTGTTTGCCGAATGGCTGCCCACGCTAAAGAACGTCAGCTTCCATGCCGTTTGGGCAGGCTACTACATGGAGCCCCGCTACATTGTCGATCCTTCCGTCGGACTACTCACCGGCTTACGCGGACACGGCTTCATGCTCAGCCAGTATCTGGCCAAGCTCTATGTGGATAAATACCTCGGACGTCCCGTCCCGCACTACATGAAAGACCTCGCCCTCACTGGCAAGGGAATAAGCGAAAATGCATTCAAGTAATCAGTTCTAATTTCCAATCTTTAATCTTCAATCTCGATTATGTTTAGCAAAGAAACCTATATTCAGCGTCGGCAGCAACTGAAGGAGCGCGTCGGCAGCGGACTGTTGCTTTTTCTCGGCAACGACCAAGCACCCATGAACTATGCCGACAACACCTATAGTTTCCGGCAGGATTCTACGTTCCTCTATTATTTTGGACTGGATACCGAGGGACTGGCTGCGGTCATCGACATTGACAACGACCGCGAAATCATCTTCGGCAACGACCCGACGATTGACGACATTGTCTGGATGGGTACCCAGCCGCCACTGGCCGAAAAAGCAGAGCGGGTGGGTGTCAAGGAAACTCAACCCTCACTTAAGTTGGCCGATTGTCTGAAAGGCAAGAAGGTGCACTACCTTCCTCCTTATCGTGGCGAACACCAAGTGAAGTTGCAGGAATTGCTGGGCATTGCCCCCGCTGCACAAGCAGAGGGTGCCAGCATCCCGTTCATCCGGGCTGTGGTGGATATGCGTAACCACAAGACGGAAGAAGAGGTCATGGAAATTGAGAAGGCGGTAGATATCTCCATCGACATGCATGTGGCCATGATGCGCATGGTGCGCCCTGGAATTCACGAAGCAGAGGTACGTGCCGCTGTGACAGCCATTGCCCAGCAGCAGGAGGGAGGCGATATCTCCTTCCCCGTCATCGCCACCACACACGGACAGACGCTCCACAACCACGGTTATATCCACACCGCCCAAGCGGGCGACATGTTCCTGCTTGATGCCGGTGCCGAGGTAGCAAGCCACTACTGCGGTGACCTCTCTTCGACATGCCCCGTCAGCGGTACGTTCGACGAACGGCAACGTACCATCTTCGACATCTGTCTGAATGCCCACCGTACTGCGGTGGCGGCCTTGGCCCCGGGCGTTCCTTTCCGTGACGTCCACATCAAGGCCTGCACCGCCATTGCCGAGGGAATGAAGTCCATTGGCCTGATGAAGGGTGATGTACACGAGGCCGTGGAGGCTGGTGCGCATGCCATGTTCTTCCCTTGTGGCTTGGGACACATGATGGGGTTGGACGTCCACGACATGGAGAACCTCGGCGAGGTATGGGTGGGCTACAACGGCCAGCCCAAGAGCACACTCTTTGGCATCAAGTCACTCCGTTTGGCTCGTCCGTTGGAGCCGGGTTTTGTCTTCACCATCGAGCCAGGCATCTACTTCATCCCCGAACTGATAGACCGCTGGCGGGCTGAAGGACGTTTCAAAGACTTCCTCTGCTACGATGCCATCGATAAGTTCCGCAACCTCGGTGGTCTCCGCAACGAGGAGGATTATCTCATCACAGCCAATGGCTGCCGCCGCTTAGGCACCAAGTACAAACCCATGACGCCAGAGGAAATGGCCGAAGTGAGAATAAACCCTTAAACCTTTTGACGCAGCCAAAAATAAACCTAATATTATATGAAGTCTTTCGGGTACTTTGACGATGCCGCACGTGAATACGTCATCACGGATGCCGCCACACCCTGGCCCTGGATAAACTATCTGGGTAGTGAGGACTTCTTCTCACTCATCTCGGCCACAGCGGGGGGATATTGCTTCTACCGCGATGCAAAGTTCCGCCGCATCACGCGCTACCGCTACAACGGGGTGCCGATGGATGCAGGAGGACGTTATTTCTATATCTGCGACGGCGAAACCGTGTGGAGCCCCTGCTGGAAGCCATGCAAGACTCCGCTCGACAGCTACGAATGCCGGCACGGCATGGGCTACACCCGCATCACAGGCGGGCTGGACGGTGTGAAGGCCTCGGTGCTCTTCTTTGTTCCTCTGGAGACAAAGGCAGAGGTGCAACGCCTCACTCTCGCCAACCTCGGCAAGGAGCGAAAGTCACTGAAACTGTTCTCATTCATCGAATGGTGTCTCTGGAATGCCGCTACGGACATGGAAAACTTCCAGCGCAACCTCTCCACTGGCGAGGTGGAAGTCGATGGCAGCGTCATTTACCACAAGACGGAGTACAAGGAGCGTCGCAACCACTACGCCTACTATGGCGTGAATGTCCCCGTGCAAGGCTTCGATACCGACCGTGAAACATTCATCGGCCTCTACAACGACTTCAGTTGTCCCCAATGTGTCACCCTCGGACGGCCGTCGAACAGCATGGCCCACGGTTGGAGTCCTATTGCCAGCCACTATTTGGAAGTCACGCTGGAACCCGGCGAGACCAAGGATTTCATCTTTGTGCTGGGCTATGAGGAAAACGAACCGGAACAGAAGTTCGACTCGGCCGAACTTGTCCGCAAACAACGGGGCGAATTGCTCAGCAGTCAGGACAGCGACGTAACACTCATCAACAAGGCAGGTGCCCGCGCCACTCTTGCCCGCTTCGACACCGTAGCAAAGGTGGAGGCAGCCTTCGACCAACTGAAGGCACAGTGGGACGCTTTGCTGGGACAGTTTAGTGTACACTCTGAAGACGAGCGCACTGACCGCATGGTGAACATCTGGAACCAATACCAGTGCATGGTGACGTTCAACTTCTCCCGCTCGGCCAGCTTCTTCGAGAGTGGCATCGGGCGGGGCATGGGTTTCCGCGACAGCAACCAGGACCTCGTGGGCTTCGTCCATCAGATACCCGCCCGTGCCCGTGGGCGCATCCTCGACATTGCTGCCACGCAGTTCCCCGACGGCGGCTGTTACCACCAGTACCAGCCCCTCACCCGACGGGGCAACAACGACATTGGCAGCGGTTTCAACGACGACCCCCTCTGGCTCATCTTTGGCACCGTGGCCTACCTCAAGGAGACGGGCGACTTCAGCATCCTCTCCGAGCCTGTGCCCTTCGACAACCAGCCCGGTAGCGAAGTGTCGCTGCTGGAGCATCTGCGTGTGTCGTTCCGTCACGTCACTAATAACCTCGGTCCTCATGGCCTTCCCCTCATTGGCCGTGCCGATTGGAACGACTGCCTCAATCTCAACTGTTTCAGCCTCGACCCCGATGAGAGTTTCCAGACAACGGAGAACAAGACCGAGGGCTCAAAGGCTGAAAGCCTGATGATAGCTGGACTCTTCGTCTGCGAAGGCCGCGAATACGCGGCACTGCTACGTTATCTGGCAGACACCCCCACCCTCTCATCCCTCATCACCAACCCCGATGAGGCAAGACAGGTAGATGCGGCTGTGGCCACTATGGAAGAGGCTGTCAAACGCTATGGCTGGGACGGTGAGTGGTTCCTGCGAGCCTACGACTTCCACGGCCAGAAAATCGGCAGCCACGAGAACACCGAAGGACAGCTGTTCATTGAAAGTCAAGGCTGGTGTACCATGGCTGGCATCGGCCGTGAGGAAGGAATGGTCGATAAGGCCCTCGACAGCGTCAACCGTCTGCTTGACACCCCGCACGGCATGGTGCTCAATCACCCGGCCTTCACCACCTACCACGTGGAGATGGGCGAAATTTCCTCCTACCCCGCAGGCTACAAGGAGAATGCGGGAATCTTCTGCCATAACAATCCCTGGGTAATCATCGGTGAGACCTTGACCGGACGAGGAGATGACGCCTATGCCCACTATTGCAAAATCTCCCCCGCCTATATCACCGACCAAACGCTCCACAAGGTAGAGCCTTATGTCTATTGTCAGATGGTAGCCGGCAAGGACGCTGCCCGTCCGGGCGAAGGCAAGAACAGTTGGCTCACGGGTACAGCAGCTTGGAACTGGCTGGCCATCACGCAGTATATCCTCGGCATCCGTCCCACCTACGACGGCCTCGTCATCGACCCCTGCATCCCCTCCCGCTGGCGGAGCTACGAAGTCACGCGCCGGTTCCGCGGTGCCACCTATCACATCATTGTTCACAACCCCCACGGCGTCTGTCACGGCGTTGCAGCCATCACCTTTGATGGCCAACCGCTCACAGGCACTACCCTCCCCATCCTCCCCGGCTCTCACGAAGTCGAAGTTGTCTTAGGCTCCCACTTAAACCCCTAAACCTTTCGGCGCAGCCGAAAACTAAACCCCTAAACCCCTAATATGAAATACCCCCAGAACGACGGCGGCATGAACGCCCGCATCAAACGCCTGCACCAGCAGAGTCTCGACACCCCAGCCACGCTCACCATCGAGCGCGCCCTCATCGAGACGGCTTTCTATAAGGAGAACTACGGCAAGATGCCGAACTGCATCCTCCGCGCCCGCAACTTCTACGAAATCTGCAAGAAAAAAACCATCTATATCGGCGACGACGAGCTCATCGTGGGCGAACGCGGTCCACTGCCCAAGGCCGTGCCCACCTTCCCTGAACTGACGTGCCACAGCGTGGAGGACCTCCACGTACTCGACACCCGCGAACTGCAGCCCTACCACATCAGCCAGGCCGACATCGACACCTACGAACGCGAGGTCATCCCCTATTGGCAGGGGCGCACGCAGCGTGAACGCATCTTCAGCCACGTCTCCAACGCGTGGGAGGAGGCCTACCATGCCGGTGTCTTCACCGAGTTCATGGAGCAACGTGCCGCCGGTCACACGGCTATGGACGGAAAGATGTACCATCGTGGACTGCTTGACGTGAAACGCCGCATTGAGGAGAAGATTGCCTCGCTCGACTATATCAACGACCCCATTGCTACTGACCGTGAGCAAGAACTGGAGGCGATGGCTATCTCATGCGATGCCGCCATCCTCTTTGCTGAGCGCCATGCCGAACTGGCTGAAAAAATGGCTGCTGCGGAGCAGAATCCACAGCGTCGTGCTGAATTGCTACAGATTGCCGAGGTCTGCCACCACGTACCCGCCCACGCCCCACGCAACCTTTGGGAAGCCATTCAGATGTACTGGTTCGTCCACCTCGGTACCGTCACCGAGCTCAACGGTTGGGATTCCATGAACCCAGGACACATCGACCAGCACCTCCGTCCTTTCTACGAGCAAGGATTGGCCGACGGCTCCCTCACCCGCGACAAGGCCAAGGAACTGCTCTCGTGCCTCTGGATCAAATTCAACAACCAGCCTGCCCCGCCTAAGGTGGGCATCACGGCGCTAGAGAGCGGCACCTACAACGACTTTACGAACATCAACATAGGCGGCATTGACCGCAACGGCAAGGATGCCTCCAACGAACTCTCCTACATGATTCTGGAGATTCAGGAGGAGCTCCACGAGCTGCAGCCCGGCCTCTCCATCCACATCAGCCGCGAGACCCCCGACGAATTTCTGCTGGCTGGCTGCCGCGTCATCCGTCAGGGACACGGCTACCCCAGCGTCTTCAACCCCGATGCCTACGTGCAGGAGCTCGTCCGTCAGGGCAAATCCCTTGAGGATGCCCGCGAAGGAGGCTGCTCGGGCTGCATCGAGGTGGGTGCCTTCGGCAAGGAGGCTTACCTGCTCACGGGCTACCTGAACACCCCGAAAATCCTTGAAATAACGTTACACAACGGAATCGATCCCGTCACGGGAAAGAAACTGGGACTGGAAACAGGTAACCCAAGAGATTTCAAAAACTTCGATGAACTGTACGAAGCTTGGCACAAGCAGATGGTTCACTTCGTCAACATGAAGCTGGCCGTCAATAACTATATTGAACGCATGTTCAGCCTCTACGCCCCCGCCACCTTCCTCAGCCTCTTCATCGACGACTGCATCGAGAAAGGCATGGACTATTATAGTGGTGGCGCACGTTACAACACACAATACATCCAATGCACCGGCCTCGGCACCACAACCGACTGCTTCGCCACCCTCCGCAAGCACGTTTTTGAAGAGAGCCGCTATACGATGGACGAGCTTATTCGCGCTATCGACACCGACTTCGAGGGACTGGAGGTCATGCGCCAGTACATCATGAACCACACTCCCTTCTTCGGCAACGACGACGATTATGCCGATGACCTCGCAGTACGTATCTACAACGACCTCGTCCGCGCCATTGATGGACATCCCAACACCCGTGGCGGCAAGACGCACCTCAACATGCTCAGCACCACCTGCCACAACTACTTCGGCTCCGTCTGTAACGCCACACCTAACGGACGCCTTGCCAAGTTCGCCATCAGCGACGGCACATCACCCTCGCATGGTGCCGACACCCAAGGCCCCACGTCCGTCATCAAGTCGCTGGGCAAGCTCGACCAGACGAAGAGCGGAGGCACCCTGCTGAACGTCCGCTTCGTGCCCTCGTTGCTCCGTCGTGAGGAGGACCTCTGCAAGCTCGCTGCCCTCATCCGCACCTACTTCTCCTTGGGAGGCCATCATATCCAGTTCAACATCGTTGACACGGAGACACTCTTGGATGCCCAGCAGCATCCTGACAACTACAAGGACCTCCTCGTCCGCGTAGCAGGCTACTCCGACTACTTCAACGACATGACCACCCAGCTCCAGAACGAAATCATCGCCCGCACAGAAAACGATGCATTTTGATTGACCATGCCCCTCATATTCGACATAAAACGTTTCGCTCTCAATGACGGGCCGGGCATACGGACGACGATATTCCTGAAGGGATGCCCGCTGCGATGTGTATGGTGCCACAATCCTGAAGGACAAAGCCCAAAACCGCAACGGCTCTATACGCCGAACAAGTGTATCGGCTGCGGGACGTGCGTCGCCGTCTGCCCCCAGAGAGCCATACCAAGGCCTCTCCCCAGCCCTCTCCTAAAGGAAAGGGAGCTTTGGTCTCCCCTCCTTCAGGAGGGGACGGGGGAGGCTATGGGGGAGGCTTGCATCCTCTGTGGAGCGTGTGCCGATGCCTGCCCCACGACGGCGCTGAAGATGAGCGGACGTGCGTGGCCCTTGGAGGAGCTGATGGCTGTCATAGAGAAGGAGCGCAAGGTGATGGAGGATAGCGGGGGCGGCGTCACCCTCTGCGGAGGCGAGCCCCTCATGCACCCCGACTATGCCACCGAGCTCCTTGACGAACTGGGCCGACGCGGCTTCCATCGTGCCGTCGACACCACGCTCCACACCTCTGCCGATGTCGTTCGGCGTGTGGCAGAACGTTGCGAGCTCTTCCTCATCGACCTCAAGCACATGGACGCTACGCAGCACAAACGCTACACGGGCGTCACCAACGAGCGCATCCTCGACAATATCCGCCTCGTTGCCACGCTGGGCGCACCTTACTGGGTACGCATTCCCCTCATCGAGGGTGTCAATGCCGATGAGCAGAACATCTGCGCCTCAGCCCGTTTCCTCGCCTCGCTGCCCACGCAGCCCGAGGTGGTGAACCTGCTCATCTACCACGATATCGGCAAGGGTAAGCACGAAAAGCTCGGCACTACCTACAATCCTGACGGCATTCCCATGTCACCACCTTCCGATGCAGTCCAGCAACGCAGCCTTGAACTCCTTGCCGCCCACGGACTGAAAGCGAGGATTGGGGGGTAGTTTCGGCTGAGCCGAAAAAGTTTAGGGGTTTAGTTTCAACTTCGTTGAAGGTTTAGAAATAAGTAATAGTTGACTTTTGGGTTGGCAGAAGTCAGCGGAGGAATAGAATCAGCTTCTGTCGGCGCAGAAGCTGATTCTAATTTTTTAGAAGCTGATTCTGCAATGACAGAATCAGCTTCTATGCGCTCGTAGAATAAAACATGGCTTAGACGCAACTACATCAGCGAAGCCGACATCTCAGGGAAAACAATAAGGGGGGCAGCTGAGCTGCCCCCCTGAACTTACCGGGTTAACGGTTGATTACCATCTTCTCTGGAAGGGAGATCTGTTTCCAGGAATAGGATCGAGGGGATCCTTGTTCTCGGGGTCGCTGTTGTAACCATCGGAAGCTGCAATCATGCTCACGTTGAGGACTTCAGCAATCTCCAATGCAGGTTTCAAATACTTTTTCATTTCTCTGTTTTGTTAAACTAATTAATACCTATTAATATGTGATTACTTCACAATGAACTTCTTACCGTTCTGGATGTAGATCTGACCCTTAACAGGCTCGGTGATCTTGCGACCCATCACGTCGAACATGTCAGTGTTGACGCTCTCAACGGCCATGACGTCCTCGATCAGCGTAGCATCGTCGTCGTCGAAGCGGATGCTGATGGAGTAGCCAGTATTGCCGCTGTTAGCACCGGCGAAGACCAGAGCGCAGTGGAACGGAACAATACCAGAGTGCTTCTCAGGATGGAGGAGGTTCAGATGATGCTTGTCATCCTTATCATACTCGGCAAGGAGGGTACGATCCAACTTGACGGGGTTGCCCATGTAGGACGAGTAGCGGCAGATCTCAATCTGGTTGTACTGCTCGAGCTGATACTCATAAGCCAGTCTCTCCCAGAAGCCCATTTCCTCAAGGTCCTCCTCGGTGACGGTCTCGAAGTACTCAGCACCGATTTCAGCAAACAACTCATAGTCGTAGATGTAGCGGTAGGAACCGATCATCATACCTTCGGTAAGAGTCTGACCCCAGCTGGAGTTCAGGTCAACCACAACCTCATTGAGGCCACCGGAGTAAGAATCCTCCGAGTTGCGGCGCATGGTCACGTTCTCACCAGTGAAGTAGACATCGAACTCGCTCGTGCCACTGTCACTCCAAACAAGGTAAGGATAGCCGGAAGTAAGCTCGTTAGAGGGCTTGCCGTTTCTCATCTTCTTCGAGAACTTGTAAGTAGCCTTGTTGTCGTCGGTCAGATAGCCAGCGCTGAAGTAGCGGACGGTAGCAGGAGTCTCGCAAGCCTCATCCTCCCAAGCGGCACCGTTGAACGGGATGACAACCGAGCGGTCGCTCTTGTCGAACTTACCGGTGTAGAGAGCCTTACGGGCAGTGAAGAAAATCTCGTTGTAGTACTGGTGCATTTCCTCAGGAGTAGCGTCGAGGTCGGCATCGCCGAGCTGGACCTCGAAAGCATACGGGAAGAAACCGGCATTGAAATACTCGTTGAAGCCAACGGCACGGAGGTACTCGTCAAGGACGTACTTGTCCATCACACGGGCAGCCTTGTCTTCGTCAAGAGGCAGAATGGTAACCAATTCACCTTCACCTTCTTCTAACCAAGGAAGATCCTCAAGGAAGATACCGTATCCAGGAACATCGAAGTGACCATCATTATCGAGATCCGTGAGCGGAAGTCCAGGACCATCGTGGTCAATGCTTTCAATCATAACGTCTTCCCAGAGCAGTTCGGCCATCCAGTCTTCGGTACCAGCGCGATAGACCAGGTTGGGAGCACCGAAGTACTTCGGATCGGAAGCGTTCTCGAAGGCGGGAACATCAGCTCTTGAGTAAGCGAAGGTGTTGAACAGCGTGGCCTTGGCCCAGTCAGCAACTTCCCAAGCGGACTTGATCACGTAGCACTGTGAATTAAGCTTATACAAGAACATATCGTATGCATCCCAATAGTCTGTGTCATCTTCAGGCTCATCGGGTGTCAGAGGAGCACGACGGCCAGGAGCATAATACAGCTTATCTTCCAGTTCATAGTACTTGGCAAGATCCTCCTTCGAGATGTAGAGCCAAGGAGCGGCGGTGTAGTAACGAGCGTAAGGAACAGGCGTGTGTACAGCGCGGAAATCCTGCAGAGTTATACTCTCATAAGCGGTCTGGTAGTCGCCGTCCTGGATGTAAGCGCTATAGGGGATATCATAACGAGCGGGGATATCAAGAGTAGTGACATCCAAGTCGACTGTGAGCAGAAGCTCAACGGTCTTGAGGGTGTGCTTCTCAGTAATCCACTTGTGGTTCTCGCTGTCCCAGACGGGGTCTTCGACCTCCTCAGTACCGTCGGCCTTGTAGGGCTTGCCACCGTTGAAACCAGGAATCTTCACGTAGAGTTCGTCGTCGTCGTCACCAGTCAGGAAGCGCAGGCGGGCGATAATCTGACCCGGAGTCTCGGTGATGACGTAACGCGGGGTGCGGACAGTCAGTTCGCCAGCTTCGGGAACCTTGCCGGTCTTGAACGGATTGTCAACGCCCTTGGCAAACTCAACCTTACCCTTCATCCAAACGGTGTCGACCACCACTTCGCCATCCTCATCAAGAATGTCGCGGATAGCAGCATACTCGAACTCAATGTTGGCCTGGTACCAGGTCTCCTGCTCGACGTTCGGGAAGAGGAAGCCTTGCTCGTCAATTTTGTCGTTGTGCACCAGACCATCGGTGACCTCGCTGAGTCCGAGGAAATCCTTGTCGCGGTAGAGCACAGGAGCAACCATAGGTTCGCCAACGGGAACAGGCTCGCCGTCAACGAGTTTCAGCGTACCATCCTCGTTAGCCTCGAGCTTCTGGAGGGTACCGTAGATCTGATACTCGCCCTTGAAACCGGTCAGGCTGAGCACGGGATCGACGTTGAGCTGCTGAAGCGTGAAGGAAACGGGCTGCTGGACTTCTGTAACCGTTGCCACACCAGAGCGGTTGGGAGCGGAGAACACGTCGGTTATCTCAGCGGTGTAGTTCTCATAGTTGTTACCATAGACAACGACCTTCACTTCGCAGTAGTTGTTGAAGTCTTTATTAATAGCTTTGGAAGCATCGACGGCAACTCTGTTGGTAAAAGTCTTGTTGGTCTTATTAGCATTAAGCTTGAACTGGCTGCTGCCAACCTTAACCCATGCGGGGTTCTGGACGGAATTGTCCTTCATATAGACCACACAGGTAATCGTCTTCATGCGCTCGCCGTTGTTGAAGTAGCAGGGACGGTTGAATTCAACCATGTCACCGAACTCTTCGTCAACGAACACGCGGACAGCCTTGACACCAAGGTATTCGCTGTCGGTACCAACGTACGGAGTATAAGCCCAGTCTTCGAAGATAGCATCCTTGAATGCCTGCTCGTAGATGTGGGGCTCGATAGCAATCACTTCGGGATAGAAGTTGTGGTTCTGCCACTTCTCATAGATGATGTAGTACTCCCACTCAACCCAGACGGAGTCGTTCTCGGTCAGGCCGTCAGCAGGATCAAGGTTCGGCGAAAGCGCAATCGAGACGTTGGCCTTTGTGTCGGCAGGAGTCTGTGTAGCATCGCTAATGTAAGAATCGTCAACCTTGGCACCGAAGGCGATATCCTGGGGATAGACACTACCGTCCGCAGCCTTGCCATCCCAGTAGCCGTCGGTGATAAGTGAATTGACCAAAGTCTTAACCTTTTCCTGCGTGGTCTTGTCGATGTTCTTGCTGTAGAGATCGGGGTTACCGTTGTTCCAGCGAGGAACGAAGTTGTAGGCCCATGCATAGGGATCGAAGATGGCGTGAGCGTTGTCGAGCGTAAACGTATAATGGTCGCCATTGACCCAGAAGCCAATCACCAGTCTGAACTCGAAGCCCTCTTCGGGATAGTCAAAGACATCAGCATCACGGACCAGGAGTTCAGTATCCTTGATGCGGAACTGCTCTTCTCCTGCATCGGTCAGGCGGGAAACGCCATAGACCTCGCCCCATGCTGTATCACCCACCTTACGGGTCTGGACCTGCATGTCGGCAGAAGTGGCGGTAACGGGAATAGGCATACCCTTCACGACGATGTCGTACTGACCTTTTGTTCCGGAGTTAGCGGGAACGACATAGACCCACAGCGGGTTCATTACATCGGAGCCGAACTCCTGCGTAGCTTGGCGTGTCAGCGACTTGCCATTGTAGGAGAGCGTAATCTCAGCTACGATGTTGTCACCGTACACCAGGAATGCGCCCTGAGCGTCTTCGTGTGTGTACGTGAACGCCTGAGCGGATGCTGTCTCGCCCTCAGCCAGCGTCTCGGTCTGAGCGAGGTGCTGGTTGGTAAGCGTGACATCGAAGGTAGCCTCCGAAAGGACGATGAGCTCGCCAGAGATAGTCTTGACATTCTTCAAGCCACTCACAGTGACATCAGCCTTCTGCTCGAGCAACTTCATCGCAATGATGTTGGGCAGGGGATCTGCGAGGTCGCCAAGATAGCTGGTAAAGACGCCTTCGTAGGAAGTCACCACACGACCGTTGACCTCAACCTTAACCTCATACCAGTAGTCCGTCAGAGGATGCAGGTAGTCCAGAACGAAGTTGATGACCTTTTGGTTCTGATTTTCTTCGACGAGGTATTCAACCTTGTCCTTGTACTTTCTGTCAGAAGGACTCAAGACATTCTCACCGTAAGAAACGGTGACAACCTTGTCAAAATTTTTGTACTCATTGACAAAATCGTTAGAGAATTTGACCGTGAGCTGTTGATAGATACCCATCACGCGGGGACCATCTTCTCCTTCTGTGAGCTCAACGGATTCGCCAACCTGACCCAGCACAGTCTGGATGTTAGAGGCTGCAAAAGCGGCTCCTGAGAACAGGAGAGCCATTGCCATCATGAGCAAAGTTTTTGTTTTTCTCATAATTTTTTGAAATTTAGTTAAACAATAATTTAATTAATAATAAGTTAATAAATGAATAAATGATTAAATGATTTTCTGCTTTTTCAATGATTACATTTTCATAGGCATTGAGATGAGTTAAACAATCATTTCACGTACGCTGGACACGTCTGGCAAAGATTGCCAGAAGGCCAGGAATCGGGTGTATTTTGCACTAGTCATAGTATCTACACTACACAAATTGCCTGCAAATGTAATGCAAACTTTCTTATCAGAATCATTTTTCAGCAAAAAAAACACTCTAAAGGGCGATATTTAACATTTTTTTAGATTTTCGGGCTTTTGCGAGGGTATTATACCTTATTTATATAGGCGTGCGCGTGCGAGAAATGCCTGCGAAACGGATAAACATACATTAACGCGGATTAACACGAAAGTCCACGAAAGGCCCGTGGACAAGACCTCGTTTTATCCGTCTAACAGACCAAGGGGAAAGAATCGCACACCAAAGGGCTATTTCACGACTGAGCATAAATTATTTCACTTTTTTCTTGTTTATTCGCCCAAATGGTTGTAATTTTGCAGCCGATTTCCCGAGGGCGAATAGCGCAGTTGGTTCAGAGCGTCTGCCTTACAAGCAGAAGGTCGGGGGTTCGAATCCCTCTTCGCCCACCTACGCAGAAGACAACAAGTCAACAGGTCAACAAGTCAACAAGAGACTATGCAGTCCGTTCAGAACTTGTTGACCTGTTAAGCTACGCTCGACCTCCGTCGCGACTCGGGATAATTGGAGTAAACTCCATTTTCCGCTCGCTGCTCCATCGGTTGACTTGTTGACACGTCGAACCCAAAGAAAAGAGAACACCAAATGGAAACAGTATTAAGCGGCATCCGCCCTACGGGCAACCTCCACATCGGCAACTACTACGGCGCCGTCACCAGCTTCGTCAGACTGCAGGAGCAGTACAAGTGCTTCTTCTTCATCGCTGACTGGCACTCGCTGACGACTCACCCCAAGCCCGAGGATATCCAGCGGAGCACACGCACCATACTGGCCGAATACCTTGCCTGCGGCATCGACCCCGCGAAGAGCACCATCTACATACAGAGCGACGTGAAGGAAGTGCTGGAGCTATACCTTTATTTAAATATGCACGCCTATCTGGGCGAGTTGGAGCGCGTGACATCGTTTAAGGAAAAGGCACGCAAGCAGCCCGACAACGTCAACGCGGGCCTGCTGACCTACCCCACGCTGATGGCTGCCGACATCCTCATCCACCGCGCCCACAAGGTGCCCGTGGGGAAGGACCAGGAGCAGAACATGGAGATGGCACGCCTCTACGCCAACCGCTTCAACAGCAAGTACGGCGTGGAGTACTTCCCCATCCCGCAGTCGTTCAGCCTCGTGGGACAGGGCGTGAAGATTCCAGGCCTAGACGGCTCGGGCAAGATGGGCAAGAGCGAGGGCAACTGCATCTACCTGTGCGAGGAGCCTGCCTCCATCCGCAAAAAGGTGATGCGTGCCGTTACCGACGCTGGCCCACAGGCGCTTAACAGCGAGAAGCCCGAAGTCATTCAGAACCTCTTCACGCTGCTGAGCGTTGTTTCCAGCAAGGAGACTTATGACTACTTCGACGAGAAGTGGAACGACATGACACTACGCTACGGCGACCTGAAGAAACAGCTGGCTGAGGACCTCATCAATACGCTGGCACCCATCCGTGAGCGCATCCTTGACTTTAGCGCCGACACGGCACGTCTGGACCGCATCGCCCTTGAGGGGGCTGAGAAGGCGCGCGAGAGTGCTGCGAAGACTATCCGAGACGTGCGCGAGATTATCGGCTTCCGCGTCTGATGTCCGCCAGCCACTTCTCCTTCAAGCAATTCACTATCCAGCAGGAGCTCTGCGCCATGAAAGTAGGCACCGACGGCGTCCTGCTGGGGGCGTGGGCTGATGTAAAGTCAACGAGTCAACGGGTCAACGGGTCAACGAGTCAACGGGTCAACGGGTCAACCGATGGAGCAGCGAGCGGAAAATGGAGTTTACTCCAATTATCCCGAGTCGCGACAGAGGTCGAGCATAGCTCAACAAGCATCTTGGATGTAGGTACGGGCACAGGTCTCATCGCCCTGATGGCTGCCCAACGCAACCCCGAGGCGCACGTCGTTGCGCTGGACATTGACGCCGATGCCGTGCAGCAGGCGAAGGAGAATGTAAATGCCTCGCCTTTTGCAGAACGAATTACGGTAGTGCAAGGGGATTTTCGCACGTTTTCTTCAGAGGAGGGAGAGGGCGCGCGTTTCGATACCATCCTCTGCAATCCGCCCTACTTTGAGAGGGCGCTTCGCTGTCCTGACGACGCACGCACTTTGGCGCGGCATAACGACACGCTATCGCTGGAGGAGTTGGCGCAACATGCGGCAACGATGCTGCTGGAAGGGGGAACGCTTGCGGTTATTCTTCCTTTTGAGCGGCGCGGAGATATGATAGCGGAATGCGCGACATTCGGGCTTAGCCTCATCCGCGAGACGCACGTGCGAACGCTTCCCGGCAAAGCGCCCAAGCGGGTGCTGCTGGAGTTTGGAAAGGGAGTTGCTATGGGAGAGATGGGAAGAATGGGAGAAATGGGAAAGATGGGAGAAATGGAGGGGGCGGAGGTGCTCACGATTGAGGAGGAAGCGGGGGTACCGACGCCGGAGTTCCGGGCGCTGCTGAAGGACTTTTACCTGAAATTCTGAAAAAACGGCTCATTTGTTTGCGTGTTTGACAAGGATGCCCTATCTTTGTCCATTATTTCACACGGCTATGAAAAAGACGTTTTCCTTTGTATTTAGTGTAGCCCTTGCGCTGGTGGCGCAGGCTCAGACAGCAACCCTCACCATCGACCCCAACCAGAAAGGCGTGGACATCAGCCCTACGCTCTATGGTCTGTTTTACGAAGAGATCAACCACGCCGGCGAAGGCGGGCTCTACGCCGAGCTTATCCAGAACCGCTCGTTTGAGGAGATGGACCAGGGCGTGCGCAACCGTCGCTTCGACAACGGACGGGGTGAGCGCTTCGGACGTGCTGCCAACCCCAACCTCATCCCCCACTGGAGTGCCGAGGGTGGCGCCGAGATGAAGGTGGTCACAGATGGTCTGATGAACAACACCCAGACGCGGGCACTACGTCTCACGGCAGGCGAAGGAACGACAAAAGCTTCTCCGGCAGGCGTCAGCAACACGGGCTTCTGGGGCATCAAGGCTACCAAGGGCGACAAATATACGTTGACGTTCTGGGCAAAAGCCGACAGCAAGAGCAAGTTCAGCTTTACTGCCGGCCTGAAAGCCCATGGAGAATGGAAGGCGCAAAAGACCTTTGCCAAGACCATCACGCCCGAATGGAAACAATACAAGGTGACGTTCAAGGGCAAGGCCGATGTCGACGAAGCGGAGTTCTACTTCCTGCTGAACAAGCCCGGCGCCGTCTGCCTGGACATGGTGAGCCTCTTCCCGCCCACCTACAAAAATCGCCCCAACGGCTGCCGCAAGGATTTGGCGGAGAAGCTGGCTGACCTGCAGCCGAAGTTCATGCGCTTCCCCGGCGGCTGCTTCGTGGAGGGCATGAGCCGCGAGACGGCTTACGAATGGAAACGCACCATCGGCCCCGTGGAGGAACGCCCGGGACACATGAACGCCAACTGGGGCTACCTCTGCACGGACGGCATGGGCTACCACGAATACCTTCAGCTGGCGGAGGACCTCGGCGCTGAGCCGCTCTACGTCGTCAACGTGGGCATCTGGCACGGCGGCAATCAGCCTTACGACCAGCTGGACGAATACATCCAGAACGCCCTCGATGCCATTGAGTATGCCAACGGCGACGCTACAACGCTTTGGGGACGCAAGCGCATTCAGAACGGACACAAAAAACCCTTCAACCTACGTCTCATCGAGGTGGGCAACGAGAACTACCAAGCCAACCCCAACGAGCAAAGCGACCACTATGCTGAGCGCTATGCCCAGTTTTACAAAGCCATCAAGGCAAAGTACCCTTACGTGCAGCTCATCGGCAACGTGGAGAGCTGGGGCACAGACTACCCCACATGGCGCAACGACAACCCCGTGGATTTGCTTGACGAGCACTACTACCGCAGCCCCAGCTGGTTTGCCGGCAAGTACCATCACTACGACAACTACGACCGCCAAGGGCCGAAAATCTATTGCGGCGAATATGCCGTCACCAGCGACTGCGGCGAGGGCAACCTCAAGGCTGCGTTGGGCGAGGCCGTCTTCATGATGGGCATGGAGAACAACAGCGACGTGGTGAGCATGGCCAGCTACGCCCCCATCTTCGTCAACATCCACGACCGTCATTGGATGCCCGACATGATACGCTTCGATGCCGCCCAAAGCTGGGCCAGCCCCAGCTACTATGTGCAGGGGCTGATGGCTAAGAACGTAGGCACGCAAACCGTCAAGACGGCTCTCACGCAGACCAAGCAGGAGAAGCCCGACCGCTTCCGCATAGGCCTTGGCGCCTGGAACACAACGGTTGAATACAAAGGACTGAAGGTGACGACGCCCGAGGGCAAGACACTCTATGAGCAGGTGCCGCCCACCAGCTCCAGATGGCCTGCCGTTGACGTAAAAGACTGGGACATCAGCGGCGGCACGTGGGCGAGCGACACCCACGACAAAGACGGCATCATCCGCCAGACCGCCATTGCCGAGCATTGCGTCGCCATCTGCCCCACGGAGATGCAGGGACGCGACTACGATGTGACCGTGCAGGCTCGCAAGACAGGTGGCGACGAGGGTTTCCTCCTCGTCTTCGACCACACGGGCAAGCAGAACTATCGCTGGTTCAACGTGGCAGGATGGGGCAACAGTCAGCATGCCGTCGAGGACATCTTCAACGGAGGCAAGACGCAGCCCGCTGCAGCACGTGGCAAGATTGAGGACAACCGCTGGTACACGCTGAAGGTGGAAGTACGCGACAACCACATCACCACATTTATCGATGGCGAGAAGATACACGATTTCAACGTTGTGACACCCGACATCTTCTACGCCAACGCCGAGGTGGACGCCAAGAGCGGCGAACTGATTGTGAAGGTGGTAAACTTCGGCGAAAAGGAGGCTCCCGTCAACATCAGCCTGGCTGACGGCAACCGCTACAACTGGGAGAAAGCCCGCCTGACGCTATTGAAGGGCGACGCCCTTGACGAGAACACGAAAGAAGAGCCTGAAAAGGTCGTCCCGCAAACGGCCCCCTTCGTACTCGATGCCAATGGCAACTACCTGGCGCCTGCTAACTCGTTGTCGATAATAAGGGTTAAGGGTTAAGACATTCAGGTGTGTGTGGCCGGGCATGTCAGTTATGTCAATTTCAGTTAGGTTTTTTAGGGTATGTGTTTTCTCAATTCCCCCTATAATACTATATAAATAAATAACTAATAATAAATATAATTAAATTAGGAAGGGAAGTGAGAATGATACCCTTTAAAAATAACTGACATAACTGAAATTGACATGCCTGGCCACGATTTGTTTCACCTAAAAGACAATAATACAACGATATACGACATAGCAGAACCAGCTGCTCCGGCTTCGCCGTTACATTGGTAATAGTTAACGAAGAGAGGTTTTCTTGAACCCTGTGTATTCCAGCTTCATGTTCAAGGGAGCAGAGACGTCGAGCAAAAGCCCTATCATGCCTCCGTTGGCTTCGCCACTTACCGTGGCCGGCACCTTGCCATAGTGTTCAAACTCCACCTGTGGATCGCCATAGAGATTGAACTTTCCGTTGCGCTCGTCGTACCGCACGCCGCAGTCCACGGCGAAGCTGCCCAGATCATGTGCGGCAACCGTCAGGTTCTCAAAGGTTATACGCAGCTTCTGGTTATCGGGGCTGGTAACGACGGAATATGCCGTCCCGATGGTTCCAAGAGAGACGCCAGAAACCACGGCATCCACCGTGCCGTTGTATTCGCCCTCCACATCATGCACACTCATCGACTCGGCGCTACACGCGAAGAGCAGCCACACGGCACAAGCCAACACAGCAAAATGAAGCAAAGACTGGATTCTAGTTTTCATGTTTTTCTTCTGAGTTTATTATGCGAGCACAAAGGTAGTCACTTTTTTCCGTTTTCCAAACAAACGCCACCTTTTTTCCGCCATTTTTTCGCCTGACACAAGGAGGAAAATAACCTCTTTTTTTGCACAGAATACACAAGAATACGCAGGAATTGGAGAAAAAAGCCTCCCCTTCTGCAAGAAAATCGAAGAAATGATGGCTTTATTACATAAAAGATGTATCTTTGCAAGCTAAAATATAAACAACCAACTGTCATGAATCTTCTAAGAGAAAAAATGAAGAAGTACCGTGAGCCCCAACGCATCATGGAGATGGGCATTTATCCGTACTTCCATTATATTGAAAGCAAACAAGATACAGAAGTGAACATGGAAGGACACAACGTCCTGATGTTCGGTTCAAACTCCTACCTAGGTTTGACGGGTGACCCGCGCGTCATCGAAGCCGCTATCGAAGCTACCCGTAAGTACGGCACAGGCTGTGCCGGCAGCCGTTTCTTGAACGGCACGCTGGACATACACCTCGAGCTGGAAAAAGAACTTGCCGAGTTCGTTGGCAAGGACGAAGCCATCATCTACAGCACAGGGTTCCAGGCTAACCTCGGCACCATCTCGTGCCTCACCGGCAAGGACGACTACATCATCTGCGACGAGCGCGACCACGCCAGTATCGTCGATGGCCGCCGTCTCTCCTTCTCCACCCCCCGCAAATACAAGCACAACGACATGGAGGACCTGGAGAAGGTGCTCTCACGCCTGCCTGAAGAATCCATCAAGCTGATTGTGATGGACGGCGTGTTCAGCATGGAGGGCGACATTGCCAAACTGCCTGATATCTGCCGACTTGCCGAGAAGTATCAGGCCAACGTCATGGTGGACGAGGCGCACGGACTGGGCGTGCTGGGTCGTCAGGGCCGCGGCACGTGCGACCACTTCGGACTGACGGACAAGGTGGACGTCATCATGGGCACCTTCAGCAAGTCGCTGGCTTCCATCGGCGGCTTCATCGCCACCGATGCCGACACCATGAACTGGCTGCGCCACAGCAGTCGCTCGTACATCTTCAGCGCATCGGCCACGCCTGCTGCCACGGCTGCTGCCCGCGAGGCACTCCACATCATGAAGACAGAGCCCGAGCGCATCGAGCATCTCTGGGAAGTGACCAACTACGCCCTGAAGAACTTCCACGACCTCGGTTTCGAGATTGGTGCCACGGAGACACCCATTATCCCTATCTACGTGCGCAACTACGAAAAGACCTTCGTCCTCACCCACATGCTGCTGGAGGAGGGCGTTTATGTGAACTCCGTCATCCCGCCCGCCTGCGGAGCCGACGAGACGCTGCTGCGCTTCTCGCTGATGGCCACGCACACCAAGGAGCAGGTGGACCGCGCCCAGGAGAAGATTGTCAAGTGCTTCAAGGCACTCGACCTTCCCCTCAACCACTAAGGCAATAAACGTATAAAACCATAAACTTCCGGCAAAGCCGGACTAAAACCAATTACCATGTTCAAAGGACAACCCAAAGGACTCTACGCCCTTGCCCTCGCCAACACCGGCGAACGTTTCGGCTACTACACGATGTTAGCCATCTTCATGCTGTTCCTCCAGGCCAAGTTCGGTTTCCAGGGAGCCACAGCCAGTCAGATTTACGCCATCTTCCTGGCGTTGGTCTATTTCATGCCCGTCGTAGGCGGCATCCTGGCCGACAAAATCGGCTACGGCAAGTGCGTCGTCACCGGCATCTGCATCATGTTTGCGGGCTACGTCTGCCTCTCCATCCCCACGGCTGCCAACGGTTTCGGTCTAGCGCTGATGCTGGGTGCCCTGCTCCTCATCTCCGTAGGTACGGGCTTGTTCAAAGGCAACCTGCAAGTACTCGTCGGCAACCTCTACGACGACCCGAAGTATTCGGCGAAACGCGACAGCGCCTTCAGCCTCTTTTACATGGCCATCAACATCGGCGCCATGTTTGCCCCCGCTGCCGCCACAGCTATCACCAACCGTTTCCTCACCAAGGCTGGCCTCATCTACAAGGCCGACATCCCCGCGCTGGCACACCAGTTCCTCAACGGCACCATCACGGCTGATAACACCTCGAAGCTGCAAGAACTCATGGGGCAAATGCCCGGCATCTCCGGCATGAACCTCACCGACTTCTCTAACTACTACATCGAGCACCTTTCCTCGGCCTACAACATGGGCTTTGCCGTGGCCTGCGTGTCGCTGATTGTCTCCATCGCCATCTATATGGCTACACGCAGCTGGTTCAAGCATGCTGACGTCACCGCCAAACAGCAGGCGAAGAACGAGAGTTATGTCGAGCTCACTCCGAAGCAGACCAAGGACCGCATCGTGGCCCTCTGCCTCGTTTTTGCCGTCGTCATCTTCTTCTGGATGGCATTCCACCAGAACGGCCAGTCACTCACTTGGTTTGCCCGCGACTACACAACTGCCACCTGTGGCGGTTGGCTGAAGATAGGTTTCAATATCTGGGCCCTCGCCCTCATCGCCATCAGCATCTACACGCTGTTTGCCGTGTTCCAGTCCGAGACGAAGAAGGCCAAGCTCATCTCCGCTATCGTCACGCTGGCTTTGTGGGGTGGCGTCTATGCCATCTTTGCCCATATGGACAGCATCATCGACATCTTCCCGCAGCAGTTCCAGCAGTTCAACCCCTTCTTCGTGGTTGCCCTGACGCCCGTCTCGATGGCCATCTTCAGCTGGCTGGCTAACAAGAAGAGCGCCAAGCACCCCGACGGCATGGAGCCCTCCGCGCCGAAGAAAATCAGCATCGGTATGTTCGTGGCTGCCGTAGGTTATCTGATTATGGTGCTCGCATCTCAGGGACAGCAGTCTCCTGCCGAGCTGGCAGGCACGGTCAGCCCTGACCCCGTCGTTCCCGGCTTCCTCATCAGCACCTACCTTGTGCTGACGTTTGCCGAGCTGTTGCTCAGCCCGATGGGTATCTCGTTTGTCACAAAGGTGGCTCCTCCCAAGTACAAGGGCTTGATGATGGGCCTCTGGTTCGCTGCCACGGCTGTCGGCAACTACCTCAGCTCCATTCCCGGCCTGCTGTGGGAGAAGGTTCCCCTCTGGGCCAACTGGGCCATCCTGATGGGCCTCTGCGTCCTTGCCGGAGCCATCATGCTGGCGATGATGAAGAAAATCGAAGCCGCTACTAAGTAAGTCCACTTTACGACACTTTATCAAACGGAGATTTTCCCTATGAAAGTCTCCGTTTATGTCATTCCTATAACAAAGTGTCCGCTCCTGCGGAGTTTCCTTTTTGGGTTGTCATTCGCTGAACGGGGTTTCGCTATTGCAACTGTGCTCGTAGAAGCTCTTTCTGTGCTGTCAGATGCTTGGGCTGTGACGCCAGTCCCTTGGTCTGTGCGCACGACGCACTACGCTACGGGCACGACGCACTACGCTACGGACACGACGTTTGATAAAATCGTAACTTGATAAAAAAGCCCTTTAGCGAATGACAACCCAAAAAGGAAACTGCGCAGGAAACGGGGTTTTTATAGTGGAAACGGGGGCAGAGAGGTCGTCAGCCGTATTCCACAAAATAGGGGGACTAAAATCTAAACTTCTATTTACAGGAGGGGTTTTTCGTGCGCGTTCTTTTAAATTTTATAAAAAAAGCGTGGAGAATCCAGAAAGAATCCGTATCTTCGCCGCAATTTGTGTAACTATGTTTTTTAAGAAACGAAAAATGAAACGAATTTTGCTTGTTGCAACAGTTGTCATGACGGCCCTTACGGCCTCGGCGCAGGCTGACGACCCCATCGTCATGACGGTAAACGGCGTGGATGTTCCCCGCTCGGAATTTGAGTATTCGTATAACAAAAACAACACGGAGGCGGTACTCGACCGCAAGTCACTCGACGAGTACGTGGAGCTTTTCATCAACTATAAGCTGAAAGTGGCTGCGGCTGCCGAGGAGCACATGGACACAGCTGCTGCCTTCATCAAGGAGCAGGCTGAGTACCGTGCCCAGCAGGCCGAGGCCTATCTTGTAGACTCTACGTTCATCGAAGAGCAGGCCCGTCAGGTGTATGAACAGACAGCACAGCGCATCGGCAAAGACGGACTGGTGCTTGTGTCGCACATCCTGCTGCGTGTGCCGCAGGATGCCGACGCCAACGCCCAGGCAGCCGCAAAGGTGCGTATAGACTCTATCTACAACGCCCTGAAGGCTGGCGCCGACTTCGCCGACCTGGCCAAGCGCCTGTCGCAAGACCCCAGCACGGCCCAACATGGAGGGCAGCTGCCTTGGATTCAGAAGGGACAGACCATCCCCGACTTTGAGCGCGTGGCCTTTTCCCTGCAACCCGGCGAGATGGCTGAGCCTGTGCTATCGGCAGTGGGCTACCACATCATCAAGATGGATGAGCGGAAGCAGTTCGAACCCTACGAGTTCCACCGCAAGAGCATCTACGAATGGCTGAACCAGCGTGGCATTACCGCAGCTGCCAAGCAATCGATGGGTAAGAAACTCGCGGCCCAGATGGGTGGCGACATCACCCCCGAAGAAGCCCTTGCAAAGGCAGAGCAGGAGCTCGATGCCAAGTACCCCGACTTCCACTACCTGATGAAGGAATTCCACGACGGCTCGATGCTCTATGAAATCAGCAACCGCGAGGTGTGGGACAAAGGCGCAAAGGACGAAAAAGGTCTTGAGAAGTACTTCAAGAAGCACAAGAAGAACTACGCTTACGACGAGCCCGTCTATCGCGGCATCATCGTCAACTGCACGACGGACGACGTGCTCCAGCAGGTAAAGCAGAGCGTCAAAGGAAAGAAGGACACCGAATGGATACAGACTATTCGCGAGAAGTTCAACAACGACTCCACCTTACAGGTCAAAATCATCCGTGGACCATTCAAGGCCGGCAAAAACAAGTATGCCGATTACTATATTTTCAAGACCTCTCAGGAACAGCCCGAAGCTATCGAGGGATTCCCCGTTGTAGGCGTTATCGGCAAGCTCCAGAAGAAGGGTCCTGATACCTACGAGGATGTGCGCGGAGCCGTCACCACCGACTACCAGAACTACCTGGAAAAGGAGTGGGTGAAGGTCCTTCGCAAGAAATATACGTGGAAGGTCTATCCTGACGTGCTGAACACGGTGAACAACCATCAATAAATGAAGAATTAAGAATGAGAAAATGAATAATGAGGTGTTTCGTAAAGTAAGAACCCTATCCGCAGGCAATGCCGTCTGCAGAGCTATTTATTATTCATTTTCCATTCTTATTTCACTTTTTCTCCTGTCTTGCCAGCCGTCGAAAGTCCACCACGAAGGGCGTCAGCCAGTGGCAGAGGTGAATGGAGAGTTCCTGTATGAAGAGGATGTTCATCGTGCTCTCCCCCTTGACCTTCCTTATGAAGATAGCATCCGTTATGCCGAAGACTTCATTCACAACTGGGTTGAGGAGGTATTGCTCTATCAGCAAGCCGAACGCAATGTCCGCAGTACTGAACACATTGAGCAGATGGTCAGCGCCTACCGCAAATCACTCATCATTGAGGACTACCAGCAACAGCTTATCTCGCAAAACCTCAGCGAAGAGCTAACTGAGGAAGAGATGCTGAAGTTCTACAACGACAACAAAGTGCTTTTCGTTCTGAAAGAACCTGCCCTGAAAGGACTCTTCATCAAAGTTCCCAAGACAGCCCCTGACCTTGCAGACCTCAAGAAGTGGTACCGCAATAACGACGATGCCACGTTGGAAAAGATCGAGAAATACTGCTTCCGCAATGCTGTTATCTACGAGTACTTCTACGACCGCTGGATGCCATTATCTGACCTTGAAGGGAAACTAAAGGCAAGCAACAATCTTAGGAACAGTTTGAAGAAGAACGAAAACTACGAGACAACTGACGAGGAGTTCTGTTATCTTCTTCACGTAGCGGATGTTGTGCCTGAAGGCAGCACAAAACCCTTCGAGTTAGCACGTGCCGAGATTGCTGACCTGCTTAGTAATTACCGGCAAGTTTCTCTAATCAAGCAGGTTAAAAAAGACCTCTACGAACACGCGATAGAGACGGGACGCGTGAAACTGAGAACCGATAATACAATCGAAAATGAAGAATAGAATTATCATCTTTTTTGTTCAAGTCATCTGCCTGTTTGCCCTGCAGGCCCGTGCCCAGGATAACGTCATTGACGAAGTGGTCTGGGTGGTTGGCGACGAAGCCATCCTGAAATCTGACGTCGAAAATATGCGCCGCGCCATGATTGAAAGTGGGCAGCGCATCGACGGTGATCCTTATGCCATTATCCCTGAGCAGATTGCCGTCCAAAAACTTTTTCTCCATCAAGCCGCCATCGATAGTATCGACACCCAAGTCACCGACACTCAAGTGTTAAGCGAGGTAGATAAGGAAATCAACAAGCGCATTAGTTCTATCGGCTCGCAGGAGAAACTGGAACAATACTTAGGCAAGACCATCAAGCAACAACGCGACGAACTACGAGAGCAGATCCGTGACCAGATTATCGTGCAGTTAACGCAGCAGTCCATTATCGGTGACATCAAACTGACACCCTCCGAAGTGCGGAGGCGTTACGAAAAACTGAGCGAGGATGAAATTCCGTACGTTCCTACCGAAGTGGAAGTGCAGATTATCACCCAGCAGCCTGAAGTTCCTCAGGAGGAGATTGACTATGTGAAAGAAAAACTGCGCGACATCACGGAGCGGATTCAGAGCGGCGAGACGACCTTTGCCGTACAGGCGCTTATCAATTCAAAGGACGGCAGCGCTATGAACGGAGGTGAGCTTCCTTTCTATGGCAAGGCTGAAATGGTACCTGAATTTGCAGCTGTGGCTTTCAGCCTCACCGACCCGAATAAGATTTCAAAGATTGTAGAGACGGAATTCGGCTACCACATCATGCAACTCATCGAAAAACGTGGCGACCGTGTGAAAGTGCGCCACATTCTAATGAAACCTACCATTCCACAAGAAAATATCAACGCCACACTCAGCCGCCTCGACAGTATTGCCGATGATATCCGCAATGGCAAATTCACTTTCGACCAAGCTGCCACGGCACTCTCTATGGATAAGGACACCCGTGCCAATTTTGGCATCATGTCCAACCCTAACACCCTCGGTTCACGCTTTGAGATGCAAGAACTTCCGCAAGAGGTTGCAAAAGCCGTTTATTCGTTGAACGTCGGTGAGATTTCCAAGCCTTTCACCATGGTGGACCAAAAGACGGGAAAGGAGGTCTGCGCAATTGTCAAGCTGAAAACGAAAGTGAATGGCCATAAGGCTACCGTGCAGGATGATTTCCAGACCCTCAAGGACATGATGGTGGCTGAGCTCAGCGAGGAGAAGCTACAGAAGTGGATTGTCGAAAAACAGAAAACCACGTACATCCGTATCAACGACAACTGGAAAAAGAAAGACGAATTCAAATACCCCGGATGGATTAAGGATTGATGCGCTGTTTACATAAAAGAATGTTTGTCGCATTGCTCGCCTCAGCAATGTCATTGTTTCTTTTTGCACAAGGGACATCCACTTCAGGAACGGAGAAGAAACGAGAATACGTCTATTTGATTCACGCTAACGAAACACGCTACAACCAACGCATTAATGCCGATGCCCAGATTCTTGTAGGCAACGTCGCTTTTCGTCACGATAGCCTTTACATGTACTGCGACAGCGCCCTTTTCTTCGAAGGCACGAATTCGCTGAAAGCGTTCGGTAAAGTGCACATGGCTCAGGGTGACACCCTGTTTTTGGATGGCGAACAACTTTTTTACGATGGTGATGCCATGTTGGCAGAGATCCGCTACAACGTCCGCATGAAGGATCCTCGCATGGTGCTCACTACGGATAGCCTCAACTATGACCGCACACTTAATCTTGGCTATTATTTCGAAGGAGGTACACTTCGGGACTCCGTTAACACCCTTGTCTCTGACTGGGGAGAATACGACACTCGAACCAAGGATGCTCTCTTCAATTACAACGTCACGCTGAAAAACAAGAATTTCACCCTCACCTCTGATACGCTCGGCTACAACACCAATACCCGAATCGCCGTCATAACCGGTCCTTCAGAGATTGACAACGGTAATAATCACATCACCTCCACCCTTGGCTACTATTATACGAATGAAAACCAAGCTCAGTTGATGGAACGCTCTGTTCTCTTTAACGATAACTACCGCATGGTGGGTGATAGCCTATTCTACGACCGCGCAGGCGGTTTTGGCGAGGCATTCCGCAACGTCATTATGGACGATTTCAAAGACAAGTGCCGTCTTACAGGGGAATACGCATATTACAACGAAAGCGTGGACTCTGCTTATGCAACGGGAAATGCGATTGCCATTGATTACTCGCAGGGAGACAGTCTTTTCATCCACGCAGACACGCTCGCCCTCACTACGCATCTCATTCCGCCCCCGCCCCAAAAGGAGGAGAAAAAGAAATCCTCTTCATCTCCCCCGCCCTCTCTTTCTCATACTGAGGTTACCCAAGCCCTTTCAGAAGGCATTAAAAATGAGAATCAGGATCTTTTGGGAAACCCAGCTATAACGGACATACTGGAAAGCGCAGACAGTTTGGAAATACCAGATAGTTTGGATAGTCTTGAAATTGCGGAAATACCAGATACTCTTTCTCCCCTTCTCCCTCACGAGGAAGTTAGCATGCTACTTACGAATGATTCCATTGTTCTTCCTCAAGACACAGCAAAGATGGAATCCCTCGTTGAGCCTCTCCCGAAGGATACCATTCCTTCAGAGCCTGCCGACTCCACTTACCGCATCATCAAAGGCTTTCACAAGGTCAGGATGTATCGCAGCGATTTGCAGGCCGTCTGCGATTCCCTTGTCTTTAACACCCTCGATTCCTGCATCACCATGTACTACGACCCTATCATTTGGAACGGCGGGCAGCAGGTGTTAGGAGAGAAGATACTGATTTACCTGAATGACAGCACCATTGAGTGGGCGCATGTGCAGGAACAAGCCCTTGTAGTTGAGCAACTCGACTCTATTCATTTCAATCAGATCAGCGGGCGCGAGATAAAAGCCTACTTCAAAAATGGCGAAATTGACTACACGGATGTTATAGGCAATGTTCTTGTAGTCTATTATTATCAGGAAGATGAGGGAAAGGAATTGGTAGGAATGAACACTACTGAGGCAAGCCACCTGACAGCCTACATGGTAGACCGCCAGATGGAGAAACTTCTTATCACTAAGAAATCTAACGGCGTATTCTATCCCATCCTGCAGATTCCTGCCGACAAGATGAAACTGCCTACGTTCGGCTGGTTCAATAAGCTTCGCCCACTAAGTCCCTACGATATCCTCATATGGAGGGGGAAGAATTCAGAAGACAAATTAAAGAAAACCAACCGCAGCCCCGTCCCGCTGCCTACTTTGAAAGGAATACAACCATGAGTTTCTTCAAACAAAGGGAACCACGAAGGTTCCAACACAATTATATCTACTACGATGAGCGTAAGGAGAAACTCCGCAAGATTGAGGAGAAAGCCAAGCGCGAACTAGGGATGTTGCCCGAAAAAGAATTCGACCCCGAAGACATCCGCGGCAAGTTTGTGGAGCAGACAACCCATCTCAAGCGATTCAAGGAAGGACGAGAAGAAGGGAACGGCCGACGTCTATCCGCTTTTGGGATTTTTATGATCATCATTGCCCTTCTGCTCATCTGGCGTTTCCTTTTGCAATAACTTATCGTTAGTTTTCCAATCGTAAATCATGAGTGACCTGATACATCTTCTTCCCGACTCCGTTGCCAACCAAATTGCTGCAGGAGAAGTCATTCAACGTCCAGCCTCCGTAGTGAAGGAACTGGTCGAGAACTCCATTGATGCCGGAGCCAAGACTATCCACGTTCTCATTACTGATGCTGGCAAGACATGCATTCAGGTTATCGACGACGGAAAAGGTATGAGTGAAACCGATGCCCGCATGGCTTTCGAACGACATGCCACATCAAAAATCCACCAAGCCTCGGATCTTTTTGCGCTAGGCACCTTCGGTTTTCGCGGAGAGGCACTGCCCTCCATAGCTGCCGTTTCACAGGTGGAGCTGCACACCCGTACTGAAGAAGCCGAACTCGGCACGGTTATCTATTTGGAAGGTTCAAAAGTCGTCCGGCAAGAGGTGGATGCTTGTGCAAAAGGAAGCAATTTCTTAGTCAAGAACCTCTTCTTCAACGTCCCGGCACGGCGCAAATTCCTTAAATCAGACCAAACAGAACTCAGCAATATCATTACCGAAGTGGAGCGCGTTGCCCTTGTCAACAACGAAGTAACCTTTACCCTCCACCACAACGGCACGGAAATCCTGAACCTGGCCCAAACAGGACAGCGCCAACGTGTCATGCAGCTTTTCGGGAAAAAATCCAACCAGGAATTGCTCGGCATTCATGTAGAGACATCCATTGCAAACATTTCAGGTTTTGTAGGAGGCCCCGAAAGTGCCCGCAAAAAAGGAAACCATCAGTTTTTCTTCGTTAACGGACGATACATGCGGCATCCCTATTTCCACAAAGCCGTACAGGAAGCCTTCTCCAATCTCATTCCCGAGAACGAACAAGTCTCCTATTTTATATATTTCGATGTTGACCCTTCCAGAATTGACGTCAACATCCATCCCACCAAGACAGAAATCAAGTTTGAGGATGAGCACGCTATCTGGCAGATTCTCGTTGCCTCCATTCGCGAAGTACTCGGACGCTCACACGCCGTCCCTACGATTGACTTTGACACAACGGATAAGCCTGACATCCCAGTCATGCCGAAAGAAAGGAGCTTTGCTCCTCCACAGCCGGAAACACATCCTAACTATAATCCCTTTCAGGCAAACCGCGAAATCCCAGAACGAAAAGCCCCTATCGACTGGGAAAAACTTTATGAAACGATCCCTCCTGCTCCGACTGAGCAGGCAGAGCTTTTCAAAAACGATTCGGAAAAACAGGCTGCAACCTACGATTGCATACAATTTAACGGACAATATATCGTCACCCCAGTCGGGACAGGCCTGATGCTCATTGAGCAGCACAGGGCGCACGTCCGCATACTTTTTGACAGATACATGCACCAACTTCAAGGTAAGCATGGTGTATCACAAGGTATGCTTTTCCCTGAAATGGTTCAGGTTTCCCCCTCAGAGGCCATCCAGATGGATTTACTACTGCCAGACTTTAGCTGTTTGGGATTCGAAATAAACAACATGGGAGGCGGAAGCTTCTCCATCCAAGGCATCCCACCTGGAATTGAAGGACTCGACCCCTGCAAACTGGTTGTTGAGATGCTCTCCTCAGCCTTAGAGAAGAAAGACAGCGTAAAATCGGATGTACAAGGCAACATGGCACTCACGATGGCACGTTCTGCTGCCATCGTGGTGGGGCAAGTGCTCACCAATGAAGAGATGAACGCTATCGTTGCCGAACTTTTAGCATGCCCTATGCCCAATTACACCCCCGATGGAAAGAAGACCCTTTCCATTATCGATGAACAGGAGTTTTCAAAGATATTTTCATAGCTTTTCAATGCCTATTTCTAACTTTACAAAACGCCACAAAAAAGGCCTTTTTCTATCCAGACTTGAAAAAAAGTGCATTTTTAGCGTCATTTTAATATATTTTAACAATACTATTAGTCCACGAAAGAAAAAAACAACTAATTTTGCACCGATTTGTGAGAGAGTATATTCATAGTAATAATAGAAAATTAAATAAAAATTTATAAATAACTTAAGTTTCATCATTAAAATCATTTAAAAATGAGAAAGAAAATCATTAATGGATTGCTTTTGGCAGTTACATTTTTTGCCATGAGCGCATTAGTATCCTGTAAGGATTACGAATCTGACTACATTGCAGAATTGCAAGGTCAGATTGACGATGCAAATTACCTTCTGAGTACGCTCCAATCTCAACAACTCGCCGCATTGAAAGCCGATGTGGAGAATTTGAAGAAAAACAGTGCTACAAAAGAAGAACTTCAGGCAGCCAGAGACAGTCTAGCTAAGGTCACGGCAGAACTTGAGGAAAAGTTAGCAAGAATTAAATCCTGCGAGTGCAAGCCCGTTGATCTCCAAGGCATTCGCGATTCCATCGCCAATTTAGAGCAAACAAAAGCTAATTTAGCTGATATGCTTGCTGCTGATGCCCTCCTCCAGACCGCCATCAACAACTTGGCAGGTGACTTGGCCAAACTGGCAGCTAAAGAACATCAGGATTCCATTGATTTGGCTACAGCTATTGACAAAGCCAACACCGCTGCCCTGAATGCTGCTGCTTTGGCACAGCAAGCTTACGATTTGGCAAACGGCAAGGCTGACACAGCTGTCGTCAACGATCTCACCAAGAGAGTCATCTCTCTTGAGAACAGAATGACTCAGGTAGAAAAAGATGCTGCCGAAGCTTTAGCTATGGCTGTTCGCGACTCCGTCCGTATCGATGTCCTTAATGATGCTTTGAACAAGGCTCTTGATCGCATTAAAAACAACGAAGATGCCATCAAACAGATTAAGGAAGACCTTGAGAAAGCCCAGAAAGCCATCGAAAAGAATGCAAAAGATCTTGCTGACGCCAAACAAAAGTACGACAATGCCCTAAAGGTTGTCAACGAGGCTCTCGCTAGCCTGCAGGAGCAGATTAATAATCTTGCTAAAAACGCGTTGACGATGAAAGATGTTCAGGATTATCTGACTCCTATCGTCAATGGTCTTGAAAACAAGATTAAGGCCGTTCAGGATGACCTTGACGAGTTTAAGAAATTGTTTGATGCCACAACAGACGCTATGAAAAACAAGATTACGAGCATTGAATTGCAGGCTACCAATAGTCCTGTCTTTGGTTACTTTGCAGTCCCCGTTGGTATGCAGTCTAACATCCTCGCAGCATTCTATGGTGAGCCTGCAGCAAATGGCGGCAGTGGAGATGTATACTTCCCCTCCGATAGAAATGCAAGCTATGTGTTCAGCAATCAGGTTATCTCAGACAAAGCTTTTGAAGTCCTTGGAGGAAAAGGCATCGTTACCAAGACAACCTATGACAAATACATCATGGATGAGAGCGAAGGCAACGCCGGTACTCTTTACCTCACGATTAACCCCGCCGAGGTTGACTTCTCCGGTATTACTCCGATACTTGTTAATAGCCGTGATAAGGAGTCTGGTATCACCTTGAGTCCAATTACCCCAAGCAACAAAGTTCTCACTTTTGGCGTCAGCAGAGCAGAGCGCGTTTACAACGGCTTCTACGAAGCTAAGGCTACCCTCGATCCTTCAAAGGTTGAAGATGTTAAGCCAAACTTCGACATAAATGATCTTAAGCCACTTGCCAAACAGATTCTCAAAGAGAAAAACATTGACCTCACGAACATCTACTACACGCTTCAGGATGAGCTGGAAGATGTCCTCGTTCGTAATGGTGTGAAAGTTGAGTGGTCAGACACCCTTGGCGACCATAAGGTCTATTCTAACTACGGCATCGCAGCCACCGCTATCCCTGCCCTGTCCTTCAATTTCCTTGCTGACACAGAAGGCCCGTGCATCACCCCAATTGGTGCGTTGAACATCGATGTTGACCTGAAGCTCTCTTACTCATCCGTAGGCACGATTGATTATACCGTCGGCGATTTATATGTAACGATCGATGGTAAAACATATGTTGTCGAAGGTCTTGACGGACTGAATGGTCTTATCGAAAAGATGGATGCTGCCCATGCAGATCTTAGCGGCGATATAAACAAGCTCATTGACCAGATTAAGGATCAGGTGGAGGAAAATGTGGAAAAAGCCGAGGACAAGATTAACAATAAGGTTATCAGCAAAGTCAACAAGGTCATCAAGAAGATTAACTTTTATCTCCAGAATCCCAACAACCTCCTGCAGCCGTTCTTGGCATACGAAAACGAAGGAGCATACCATCACATGAGTATGTCTGCCGCTATTCCTACTGAGTTCAAGTTTGGTACCGGAAACGCTATTGAGCTCATCCCCACTTCTTATACTGCAGAAATCCTCGCTCCTGCATTCCAGAAGTTTGTTGCCGTAACCAATGTTATTGCTCCCGACTTTAGTGCTAGTGCTCAGGGTGGTGATGCAACCTGTCTGGCTCTTGCTCAGTATGTAAATAAGGAAGGCAACTATATGAACACGGTTATCCCCGGCAAACAGACTGGTATCGTATTTGCTCCGGATCCTGCTCACAAGGAAGGCTACATCTACGAGATCACCTATGCCGCTGTTGACTACAATGGCTACAACGTTGCTAAGAAGTTCTATGTTCGCGTTAAGTAAAGACCATAATTCATCAGACAGCATTAACGGATTATCAACATTTTAATAATAATAAGGATTATGAAACTTAAAAAAGCTATATTATACAGCATGATGCTGCTGGGTGCCGCCTCCGTATCCGCTCAGGAAATCGCTTATGATTTCGCACCGCACTGGTATATTCAAGGTCAGTTTGGTGGCCAGCATACTCTTGGTGAGGTCAGCTTCGGCGAACTCAATTCTCTCAACGCTCAGTTAGGTCTCGGCTATCAGTTCACTCCTGTTGTCGGCACTCGTTTCTCCGTTAACGGATGGCAGAGCAAAGGTGGTTCTATCATTAATAACACAAAGGAAGTCTGGAAATGGAACTATGTTGCTCCCGCTCTTGACTTGACCGTTAATCTCAGCAACTGGTTCTGTGGTTACAAGTACGACCGCGTCTGCTCCTTCGGCGTTTTCGCTGGTCTGGGCGCAAACGTTGGTTTCAAGAACGATGAAGCAGCCAACGCCAAGACGAATCTTGTTGCCGCTATGACAAAAGTGCCCGGTGCAACCGCCACCTACGATCCTCTTGCATACCTTTGGAACGGAACGAAGGCTCACCTTGTTGGCCGCTTTGGCACAACGGTTGACTTCCGTCTCAGCGACGCAATCAGCCTTGGCATTGAACTTGCTGCCAACACATTGAGCGACAAGTATAACTCCAAGCGTGCAGGCAACACCGACTGGTACTTCAATGCTCTTGCTGGCATCAAGATTAACCTTGGCGACACCTACACAACTCGCGTCATCGCTGTTCCCGCTCCTGTGACCAATGCAGAAGAGAAGGTTGTTGAAAAGATCGTTGAGAAGCCCGTGGAGGTTGTTAAAGTTGTTCGTGAGCCGATCCGTCGTGATGTATTCTTCAAGATTAACAGTACTGTTATCTCTGAAGTCGAAGGCGTCAAAGTTCAGGACATCGCCGACTACATGAAGAAGTATCCCGAATCAAAGGTTTCTCTCTCTGGCTATGCTGATGCTGGTACGGGCAACAACAAGATCAACGACCGTCTGGCTGCACAGCGTGCTGAAAAGGTTATGAACGTTCTCGTTCAGAAATATGGAATCTCCACAGACCGCATCTCCTACGAGAGCCACGGCTCACGTGTCCAGCCGTTCCAGGAGAACGACAAGAACCGCGTCACCATCTGTATTGCTGAATAAGAGACTATATCAAATAGATAAGTTCTAATCTATCTGCCCTATTTCCTTCTATTTTTAGATAGGGAATAGGGCAGAATCTTTTTACAATGAAAGAATAAATGAGAAAATCTTTACTTTTCGCCCTCCTATCATTTATCACTCTAATAGCCCAAGCACAATTAAAAGGGGATGGCTTCTATAGAGTGCAAAATGTTGTCACAGGGAGATATGTCAAAATCGCAGATAACCGAGGCAGTCTTAACATACAAGCAGCTACTGCTGACTTAGGTGCCGTTCGTACCATAAGGGACTTTGAAAATGTTGTTTCTGATCCAGGTACTGTGATTTTTATCAAGAAATACGACAACAATGGAACCGCACGCTATGACCTGAAAGCACAAGGAACAGGTGTATATGAAATCATCGGCCACTATAGTCAAATAAAGGAAACGCGAAAGGGAGGAACCTATCATGCTTTTGCCTCAGCCTATGGCCAGACAGCATACGTAGCAGACGAATATTATCTTGTTAATGGAGAAGAAGGGCACTTTGAAGAAATAGGCGTACTCGATCCTAAAGAAACTAAAACACGTGAATGGTGGATTCATCCCATGAATCAAGAAGATGGCAAATACTTTGGAATTAAGCCTGAATTAGGTAATGACAAGAATTATTTCTCAACCTTCTACGCATCCTTCCCATTCTCCTTCTATTCAGAAGGCATGAAAGCCTATTACATCTGTGCTATAGACAGCCAATATGGTATTGCGGTATGGAAGGAGGTTACGGGTGATATTCCAGCAACCATGCCTATTATCATCGCTTGCGCCACGAATACTCCAAGCACGAACCGTATTGACATACACACCAGTAATGCAAAAGCTGCATCAGACAATCTATTAAGAGGTGTTTACTTCGATCTGGAAAAAGGCACTCATGCCAATCGTACCAGCTACAATGCAACAACTATGCGTGTATTGGGACAGCTTAAAGACGGCAGTATTGGTTTTAAAAAATCAGACATAAACTATATACCTGCAAACAAGGCGTATCTTCCAGTCCCTGCCAACGCTCCAGATGAGCTGAAAATCATGACAAACAGCGAATACGAAGCATTCCTCGCCGCTATAGAAGAGAACAAGCGTGATACAGTTACAGTCCGTGTCAACAATGCGACAAAGACCTATGGAGAAGATAATCCAGAATTCACCTATACACTAGAAAACGCTCCAGAAGGTGTTTCTATTGAGACGCTGGCAGCACAACCTGAACTAACCACTGAAGCTGGAAAGTTTAGCGACGTAGGCAAGTATACTATTACCGCATCTGGCGCTGTAATGGACAAATGCGTGTTTATTTATATTGACGGTACCCTTACCATTACACAAGCTTCCCAGTCAATTGAGTGTGAGGAGGTCGGCTACGGCATTGAAGTGGAAGTTTCAAAGGAAGTTTTTGTCTCCGCCTATGCCACAAGTAATCTTCCCATTACAGCTATAGTTGACAACAATCTTATCGCAAGCGTCAAAATTAAAGATTTTAGCACCTTAGCTATTACTGGACTGATGCCTGGCTCCACTACAATTAAGCTGATACAGGAAGGGAATGGTAATTACAAAGCAGCCAAATCCGTCGTGCTACGAGTTACCGTCAAACCTGACTCTGGCATTCAAAATGCTATCATATCAGATAATGTCGAAGTCTATGACCTACTTGGACGCAAAATTAAGGACACCTCCAAGCTAAAAGGTATCTACATTGTCAACGGACGAAAAACCATCTTCTAAAAGAATTAATAGACAAAGAAAAGAGACCATTCCGACGGTCTCTTTTTTCATTTATATCACAAGAAAAAACGGTGAGTCAGACGAAGATTTACAATAGGAAAAACCTGAAAGCGCCGAGCGATATCGCAATACTCTCCGATTTTACCATTTAGGTTGGTCACATCATGCATAATATCCGTGCCGTCGTGCATGATAATCTTTGGCGAATCACCCCAATACATGGCACCACACTCGAAAGAGATTCGATACGAATCACTTTTCCTAGATAATGAGCCTCCGTATCCAAGCCCAAAATAAGGTTTATATTGATTGGTCTTGACTTCCATCGTTATCATACCATGTTCATCTGGTGAAAGCAAATAAGGGCTACCATCAGAAACACGATTCCCAAGTTGAACGCTGTATTTCCCATACTGATGAAGAAGTGCAGTTTGTTCCTCAAAAGATAAATCATCGAAATCCTTCACGTACTCCTTTGTTCTTTCAATTGACAAATTATAAAGTTTATCCTCAATTTCAGGATTAAGCGCGAGGCTAAAATCCCCATATTCGATGAACGTTCCGCCGCCTTCACCATCTTCTCCGATAGCACAATCAATCATACGATTAAAGATATTCAATGCCATCATCGTCGGGACAGCCTCAGCCGTGCTGCTTACCTTAGCGATGGTTGAGTTGCCTACGTACACGCCTGCTGAAAAATAGAAATTCTTCTTTTCAAAAGGGTAAACATCCATTAATAATTTATAATTAGCAAACGTCGGACGAGCAACCATATCAACGCGATCCACTAACTGACAGCCTGTAACCTGCTGAAACACACCGCTCAGCTGATCATAACGTTCCTGCGAAATCATATCACCCATACTGGCTGGGTAACTCAATGTCTTTTCAAAATAAGGCATAAGAGAAAACCCTGTGCGTAGATGCAAATAATCACCTAGAGGGGTTGCCAAATCTAGGCCCATGCCGTCCGAGCCCCCTGTCAGCGACACATCCAGATGAGTAAACATATAGTAATCTATTTGCATTCTAGTAAATATATTTAGTCGCGCGAATGAAGACACGACAAAAAGCCCAAAAACAAAAGATAGTATTATCCGTTTCATACCTATAGAATTTAAATCGGCTGCAAAGCTATAACAAAAAAACGGCGTGGCAAAATCTATGTCTTTCTTTTATGATTTTATAGGAAACGAAGCGACTGGGCGAAATTTCTAAATCACCCTAACCTCCCCGTCTGGGAGATGCGTTGTACGAATACGCCATTCCGAGGGGTAAAGATTATTAGCACGATTTCCTACATTCTTCAGAAACCCAAGCGGAACACCCCTAAAGCATAAAAGGATATAACCGCGAGGAGTCTCAGGGGGAAAGGTCAAAGACTCTTTTCGCAAATAAGTCAGCGCATCGGAATATGAAACCTCAATTACAGGAAACGACCCACCACGAAGAGTCGACGAAAGAGCCAACGATGGTGATGGAATGACATCTCGCCCCTTAAGTTCTGCTACATTAACCCCGCCATGCAAAACATGTACATGCTGCATCAAAGCCGAAAAAGCTGCCTCATGCTGTTCAGAAATAGCATTTACTGCATTATTCTCCATTTTCCAAACGAAGGAATTCGCTTCGCAGATCCAGCCTTTACACACCTGAGGTACAGGTTGAGTCTTTTGAGTGAAACGGGCTTTCGTTTTCCCACCCATTTGAGACCTAGGACTAGATAGTTTTCGCAACACGGCAAGGAAAAAGCCCTCTCCCCTAGTCCGTCCAGGCAAAAAACGATAAACTGGGAAATGCTCCGATGACATCAAATTTCCAGTTATTCCCCATTCAGGAGATATCTTCAACGGAAGCGCCTCTGCGCCAAATTCGTCGCATATCCAACGAACATTTTCTTCATCCTCAAGCGTATTAAAAGTGCAGGTACTATAAATCAGCAATCCTCCTTCCTTCAGCGAGTCCCAACAATCCGAAATGATCCCCCGGCTCCGGCGCCAGCACGTTTCCACGTTGGCCTCACTCCACTCTGCAACGGCAACAGAGTCTTTACGGAACATTCCTTCACCGCTGCAGGGGACGTCAGCGATAACCATGTCGAAAAAAGAAGACATAGTGCCGAAATCGGCAGGAGCACTACTTGTTACAACACAATCGGGATGTCCCCACTTCACCATATTCTCCACCAACACCCGCGCCCTAGCAGGGATTACCTCATTCGAAACCAGTAAGCTACCCTCCGGCAAAACTGAGCGCAGAAGCGTTGATTTCCCACCAGGAGCGGCACAAAGGTCAAGCACCATCATGGACTCCGAAACATATTGCCGCACCACTTGTTCCAAGAACATCGACGACGCTTCCTGCACATAGTAACATCCTGCATGGAACAAAGGGTCAAACGTAAAAGCCTTTCGCTCGTCCAAATAGAAACCATTCGTTGCCCAAGGTACTTTCTCGCCCAGCATCGTCGTACCTTCAACAAGAAGACTATCTGTAATCTTCCGGTATTTCAAGGGATTCAGTCGCAGGCTTACCACGGGCTCCTGATCCAAGGCTGCTAACACCTCGTCAGCCCCTTCTCCTAACAACTCAAATAATCTCTTTACGAACAAAACGGGCCACTCCATGACTTTTTCAAAGTTTCAGTCTGCAAACTTACAACTTTTTTTCGTACTTTTGCAACTTTCAAAAGAATCCTTACGTCTAACAAACAGAAAATCCAAAAAGACAACATGAATATGAAGCAAGCAATTATTTTTCTAACGTTGTTGATGGGCCTTTCTGCCCCGACAAACCTCATCATCGCGCAAAACAATCTGGACAGCGCATTAGTAGTAAACGCCATCGAAGGCGAGGAGGAAGACACTGCCTCAAGCACTGGTACCTGGAAATTTAACCATGGTGGCACAACCATCACCCTCAACGACTCGGTCTCAGCTGAATATGACGACATTGAGGATTTCCTCGATGACGTCTTCGGCGGCCATCCCAAAGGGCTCAGAAAAATCTTCAACAGCTTTGAGAAGTTCGGCTGGCTGTATGCCTTAATTCCCATCCTCTTGATTTTCGTATTCCCTCTGCTCGTGCTCTTCCTTATCTTCTTTTTTGTCTATAAAGGACAGAAAGCTAAGTACCGCAGCTACGAAAGGATGGCCGCGTCCGGTCAGCCCATTCCGCAGGAAACGCTCAACCGTATGACTGAGGACGACTACAAGACGCGCAACGAGGGTATCCGCGACATCTGTGTCGGCGCAGGCCTGGCTATCTTCCTCGGCATCATTATGGACGAACTCGGCATAGGTATCGGCGCCCTTGTGGCCTTCATCGGTCTGGGCAAACTCATTGCCTGGTATGCCAGCCACAAAGACACAAAGAATAAACAATAATGGCTGAGCTCAGCGACCAGGCGCTCATTGCACGGGTGACCGTGTTCGGCAGCCGGCGTGCCTTCGACACGCTGGTTTGTCGCTACCAGTCTCCTCTGCGACGCTTCCTCCAGAACCTGACAGGAGGCGACAATTCTCTGAGCGACGACCTCGCACAAGAAACCTTCATAAAAGCCTGGACGCAGCTCGCAACATTTAAAAATAAATCTTCTTTTGAAACTTGGCTCTTTAGAATTGCATATAACGTTTTTTATGACTATATTCGCAGCCTGAAAGAGTCACAGTCAATAGAAGATGTTGAACGAGAGGTAGAAAGCCTTTATCACCAGCATGCTGACGACGGAAGCATCAAGGCCGATGTGACGCAGGCGCTGGGAAGACTGAATCTAAAGGAACGAGAGTGCATCGTGCTCTTTTTCATGGAGGAACGTCAGATAAAGGAGATTGCCGACATCACGGGCATGCCTGAGGGTACGGTGAAGTCTCACCTCTCACGAGGAAAAGAAAAAATGACGGCCTTCTTAAAACAAAACGGTTATGGATGACGACAAACTTATCAGACAATTCATGCTGTCCGCCCGCGAAGAAATAAGCGACAGCGGTTTCAGTGCCCGTGTAATGCGGCATATCCCCAAGGAACGCCCCTTCTGGGTATTCCCCGTCACAGTGCTTTTTGCCGTTGCGGCTTTGGCGGTTCTTTTCATTTGGCTGGACGGCTGGAGCGTGCTTTGTAATATCTATGTACGAGTTTATACCGCCATCACCTACGCCAAGCACTTTACATTCAACCCGCTCTACCTTCTCGTATTCCTCGGTTTGGGATGCTGGTTCCTTACCGAGAGAATCAAGAAGTTAGTCTATTAGGATCATAATACTCAATGAAACAATACCTCGACCTCCTGAACCGAATTCTTACCGAAGGTGTAGAGAAAGGCGACCGTACTGGCACGGGCACCCTCAGTGTTTTTGGCCACCAGATGCGTTTTAACCTCGAAGATGGCTTTCCCCTTCTCACCACCAAGAAACTCCATCTCAAGTCCATCATCTACGAGCTACTTTGGTTCCTTAACGGCGACACCAACGTCCACTACTTGCAAGAACATGGCGTCCGTATTTGGAACGAATGGGCCGATGCTGACGGTGACCTCGGGCACATTTACGGTTATCAATGGCGGTCGTGGCCTGACTACAACGGCGGCCACATTGACCAGATTAGCAATGTCATCCGAGACATTCGTCAGAATTCTGACTCACGTCGCATGATTGTCAGCGCGTGGAATGTGGCCGACCTTCCCAATATGAATCTTCCCCCCTGCCACGCTTTTTTCCAGTTTTATGTGGCAGATGGACGCCTTAGCCTTCAGCTTTACCAGCGCAGTGCCGACACCTTCCTTGGCGTGCCGTTTAACATCGCCTCTTATGCCCTGCTACTTATGATGGTAGCACAGGTAACAGGATTGAAACCCGGCGACTTTATCCATACCACGGGCGACACCCATCTCTACCTCGACCATTTGGAGCAAGCCCGCCTACAACTCATGCGCGAGCCACGCCCTCTACCCCGCATGATCATCAACCCCGACGTTAAGGACATCTTCAACTTCCATTACGAAGATTTCCAACTTGAGGGCTATGATCCCTGGCCCCACATCCCAGCTAAAGTATCTGTCTAACTATGCTCTCCCTCATCGTTGCTATAGCCCAAAACAATGCCATCGGCAGAGCAGGACAACTTTTATACCATCTGCCTAATGATTTGAAACGCTTCAAGACGCTTACTACTGGCCACACCATCATTATGGGCCATAAAACCTTTGAATCCTTCCCTAATGGTGCCCTACCCAATCGCCGGAACATTGTTTTAAGCCACAATGCCACTCTCCACCTTCCCGGTGCTGAAGTCTTCCCCACCCTCGCCGATGCCCTTGCAGCCTGCCAGACAGACGAGGAAGTCTTCGTTATTGGTGGGGGCAGCGTTTATCGTCAAGCGCTTCCCTTAGCAGACAAGCTCTATATTACCCTTATTGACGATACCCCTATGGATGCCGATACCTTCTTCCCCCTTACTGACAGCCGCGAGTGGCAACCCGTCTACACCGAACATCACGCCACCGACAACCGCCACGCATACCCGTACACCTTTATCGACTATATCCGCTGCAAATAAGCTTTTATAGGACGGCCATATATTGAATTCTATGTAGTGCAAAGTGAATGGTTCGCGTTGTACTATTTTGTAGGAATAGTGACGTTGATGTTGCGAAGGAGGGGATTTTGATAGATATCAGCGGGCATGATTCCTTGTCCCTCGGGTAGGGGAATGCCTGCTGAAGCGCAGAGCTGTGTCCAGTAACGCGGAATGGTAGGTTCGGCCACGGGGGCTGCACCAACGGGTTGACCCGAGAGGTCGAAACGACGAACTGGAGGAATGGTGCGGAGGTCCACCTCTTGCAAGGGGAAAAGAGGCCTGCCGTTGGCATCCATGTAACAAAGGCTGACGAGCTCGCTACAGTAAATGGCATCATTGTTGGGGGCAAAGGCGGTGTCGTAGGTGGCGCCGAGGTAGTGCTTGGCATGGGAAATGGCAGATTCTCCTATTGCATTTTTATCGTTATCTTTCAACCTCTTCACCTCCATGCGAGGCAAACTTCCACCACGAAGGGTGTATTGACGAAGCAGCGTGTCAAGGGGATGGCAATCTACACCGTATTTGAACGTTGCATCAATGACATAGACCTCGTCATTCTCCACCTCGAGCATGGCGACGTGGATGAAGTTCTGAACGTTGGAGGTAGCAATGTAAGACTTATCATTGAGGTCGTAGTCGGAAGGCAGGCTGATGAAGAGAAGGTCACCGTCTTGGATGTTCTCAGGTTTACCACTAGTCTGGACAACAGGGCGAATGGTACCATCGGGGTTGTAAAACATCTCGTCGTAGCAGACGCTGCGGCGGCCAGTAGCGGGGCCATAGCCGTGAAGGGAGACGGTGCTGTTGTGATAGAAAAGATAGGTGTGGCCTTTGAAATCAACAATGCCTGGATGGATGGTGAAACTGCTTTGGGCAGGACCAGTTATCTCGCCCTGGTATGTCCAAGGCCCTGTAACCTCAGGAGCCATAGCATAGGAAATAGTCTCGCCACCACTATTACCCATAGAGGCATAGACCATGTACCACCATGTCTTACCGTTCTCAGCACGACGTTTGTAAAGCCAGGGGCCTTCGACGTAGTTCTCCATAGGAAGTGCCATGATTTCGCTGTCGAGTTCAATCATGTTCGGTTTCAGGCGGGCAAGGAAGCAGGTGCCGTTACCCCAACTGAGCCATGCTGTGCCGTCGTCATCAACGAAGACGGTGGGGTCAATGTCGTTCCACCATCCGAGGGGATGGGAATTAGGCGTCATGCTATCAACAATGAGCGGCTTTCCGATAGCATCCTTAAACGGCCCCGTGGGGCTGTCTGCTACGGCTACACCGATGGATTTACAGTTGGGGTCGGCGCATTGTGTGCTGACATAGTACCAATACTTGCCGTCCTTCTCAACAACCTGAGCAGCCCAAGCCTCGCCCGAAGCCCAACTGAAGTCGGCCGGGCTGAGGACGACGCCGTGTTCCGTCCACGTCAGCATATCGGGAGTGGAGAAGCAGAGCCAGTTTGTGATGTTGAAACCATAAAGACCTTCGTAGCCGACACTATCTTCAAAACATTCGTCGTGCCCGGTATAGAGGTAGAGCCGTCCGTCGATGACCACAGGGGCGGGGTCGGCGGTATAGCAGGTGCGGACGAGGGGGTTGCCCTCGTTCTGGAAGGTCACAGGGGCTTTTCCATTCTCCGCGCAGGCGCAAAGGAGGAGAAGGAATGAAAATAAAAAAATGCTTCTGCTTCTCATTTCTTCGGAATTATTAGAAAGCCGATAGCCTATCGATTATAGACTATCGGCTATCAACTTAATTAATCAGATAAGTCTTTGTCTTACCCCTCCAGGTGGCCTTGACGGTGGCGCGTCCTGCGGCGATGGGGCTGACCTCGAACTGCACGGCGGGAACGGTTGACGAAGACGTGGCCTGAATCTTGGAACTACCAGACAGGGGAGCATAGAGCTGGTAGTGGGCACAGTCGGTATAGCCGTTGGCGTTGGTGCTGTAGAGGGGCGTGGCGGGGATGGCGAGGCGCTTGCCGTCGACAGTAATGGTGATTTCAGGGGCTTCCGGGAATGGGACGACGGCAAAGGAGGCCTTGGAGAAGCCTATTCCGTGGAGGTCGAAGAGGCCCTGCGGGCGCTGGGGACCCTGACGGCGGCCGAACTGCGGACGGCCCTCGGGCTGCTGGGGCTGCTCAATCTCGGGTCCCTCGACGACGAGGTAGATGGCGTGTTTGCCCGTGAGGCCATCGACGGCTTCGACAGGCAGAGTAAAGTTCTTGGCCTCGCGCGGAGCGTTGGCAGGCACATCGAGGACGGCAATCTCGCGTCCGTTCCACGTGCTGTTGGCGTAGGGGCCGTCGAGCATGACGTGGATCTTGAAGGCTCCGCGTCCGCTGGGGGTGAGGAAGAGGTTAAGCTGGGTGTTGTTGCCCTTCTGCGTACCCTCGAAAGCGGGCACGCCCTTCGCGGTCTGCGCCAGTCCGCCGAAGCCGAAGTACTTGAAGCCGACGATGCCTCCGTTCTTGATGCCGGCGAGGTCCATGTGGTTCTTCCACACGTCGTGGTTGTCCTGCATCCATTCGTTGCTGCCGGGTCCGGCCATGTAGCAGGCATAGCCGGCGGAGTAGTAGGCATAAGGGGGCAGGCCGAAGATCTGGAAGCCCTCGCTGGTGACCTCGGCGCCGCGGTATTCGTTGCCGTCGCTGGCCTTGGCCGTCCACTCGTTAGTGGCTGTGAAGGGGTCGTAGCCCGTGATGCGCACCTGTCCGCCCTTGGCGACGGACTTCTTGTCCCACTCGATCTTCACGGGAGCCACCATGGGCTGGCGGGCGTTACCGAAGCCGCGCGGCGGACGGTGGTAGAAGACGTACCATTGGCCGTTGATTTCCTGTAGCGAGCCGTGGGTGTTGTGTGCGGCGTTGGTGGTGGTGAGTCGTGTGCCGTTCTCGTTGGGTACGATGCCTCGGCTGTCCACGAGCACGCCGCCCGAGCGCCAGGGGCCGAGGGGGCTGTCGCCGTAGGCGTAGCGCAGGGCGCTATTGGTGTTGCCTAGGCCGTACTCCTTGCCGCTATAGCCGCTGAAAACCATCACGTACTTGTTGCCCACCTGGCGGATGCTGCTGGCCTCGAAGAAGTTGAAGTCGAGCGGGTTCTGGCCCTTGTAGAGCGCCTTGTATTCGCTTCCCTCCTTATCGAGCAGGCGGCCGTCGGCACTACTGGCGGGGATGAAGGGGTCGATGCGGTCCGTGCCCGGACGCTGGCTGTACATGGTGTTCTGGTCCAGTTCTACGGCTGTGGAGTGCTGGAAGCCGTAGAACACATAGGCCCGGAAGCCCTTGTCGTAGTCGGGGTCTTTCTTGTTCGTGATGTTCTCCACGAAGACGCTGGGGTCGAAGTCGATGAGGGAGCCATCGACGCAGGCACGGCCGTCGGGTGTCAGGTTGACCGGCGTGAAGGGGCCGTCGGGGCGGTCGCTCTTGCAGACCGTCGCCACACGACGCCAACCGCGGCTGTGGGGATAGAGCCAATAGGTTTTCTTGCCTGTCGTTTTGTCCTTGACCTCCACGAGGTCAGGGGCGTACATGGTGTCCCACTGGCCATCAACGAAATGCGTGAAGATGGGGCCTTCGTCGCGCCACTGTGTGAGGTCCTCGACGGGTGCCGACCACATGCGGATGTCGGGACCGCAGTAGGCGGTGTAGGTCACGTCGTGCGAGCCGATGATGTAAGCACGCAATTTTCCAGGGTTGTCAGGGTCTTCAAAGACGCGAGGTTCGCCGTCAGGAAGGTGTTCCCAAAGGGGGAGATAAGGGTTTTGGGCGTTCATAACAAAAACTGTCAGCAGCGAGGCTGCGAGGGAAATAAGTGTGCGGGTTTTCATTGTGATTAGGATTATAATTTTTGCAAAGAACGGCATTTTTCTTCGTATTTCCAAATTTTTCCGCTAACTTCGCAGCAGAATTGTAAATAACTGCATAAAATGAACACATCATCTTCACATCTTTCGTCACCTTTTGCCTGCCTTTTTTACCTTTTAATATCTTTTGTTACCCTTCTCTCCTGTTCTCCCTCGACACCCGACATGAAATACTATCGTGGCGTGGTGACGGAGCTTAGCTCCGCAAGATATCAGGGACGCGGCTTTGCGCAGGATGGGGTGCGGAAGGCCTCGGCATATATCCAGCGGCAGTTCCGTCGGGCGGGGGTGGACGGAGTGGAGACGCAGCCGTTTACTTTCGATGTCAACACCCATGCAGGCCAGGCTGAGCTTTCTATTAACGGCAGGTCGTTTGCTCCTGGCTACGAGTTCACGCTGCGCGAGTTCTCGCCTGCCGTCCACGGCACCTTCCCTCTCTATTTGTTGGATACGCTGGGCTACAGTTCGGAACAGCTCTTTGCCGACTTAGAGCAGCCCGAATATCGTGGAGCTTTTGTGGCGTGCGACTATTTCATGGCCCGATACTTTCGCAACGATATCTCCCGTCTTAGGAACGATACGACTCTTCCCTGCTCAGGTGTGCTCCTTACATGGGAGCATCCCGAGCAGCGCACACTTGCCTACGAGTCGTATCAGAGTGCGGCAGGAGGCTTCGATGCGGCTACTTCACTTCCCTTGAAATTCTATAAGGCTGAGTCAGGCACCGTGCATCCCAAACCTGATGTCTGGGTGCGTGCCGATGCTTTTCGTGCAGCTCTTGATGATTCTGACAAAACTCCTTCTATCACCATCGACGTTGACAATCATTTCTATAAGGACTATGCTACGGAGAACGTCATTGCCCGCATTGATGGCACTCGTCACGATAGCTGCTATGTCCTTACCGCCCACTACGACCACCTTGGCAACTTTGGTTCAGACGTCTTCTATGGCGGAGCTAATGACAACGCTTCGGGCACAGCCGCCATCCTTACGCTGGCTCGCTATTTTGCTCATCATCGTCCACCGTTCGATGTGCTGTTCATTGCCTTCTCTGCTGAGGACTGCGGACTCTATGGCTCCACCTACTACGCCGAGCATCCGCTGGTGCCACTTGACAAAGTGAAATACCTCATCAACATCGATATGATTGGCGACAACAACCCTGTCCTCTACACGGAGGCAAGCGAGGCGGGCATGGACGGCTGGCGCCGTTTCGATGAACTAAACCGTCAGGGAGGCTATTTCCGTGAACTGGAGCGTGGCGCTCTTGCCGGCAACAGCGACCATTACCCCTTTGCGATTCGCAACGTGCCCTGCATCTTTATGGAGAACGAGGGCGGCGATGCCTTCCCCTACTACCACACCCCGCTGGATGACATCAACCACATTCGCTTCGACAGCGCCCTACCCGTCATGCAACTAGTCATCGACTTCATTGAAGGGGACTGAATGACATCATCTTCTGGGCAAATTCCCAGATAACGATGCCCGCAGTAACGGAGACGTTGAGCGAGTGCTTTGTGCCGAACTGCGGCAATTCCAAGCAGCCGTCTGCCGCATCCACTACCTCCTGCTGAACTCCTTTTACCTCGTGGCCGAACACCACGGCAAACTTCTCTCCTTCTCGTACAACGCTGCCTAGATTCTGCAGGGGCGTGCTGCCATGCGCCTGTTCGATGGCAAACACTTTGTAGCCCTCGTCCTTCAGCTTCCGCACAGCCTCCAGCGTATCCGACTCGTACGTCCATGCTACGGCATCCTCTGCCCCAAGCGCTGTCTTGTGAATCTCTGGGGCAGGCGGCTGGGCCGTCATGCCGCACAGCACGATGCGCTCTACGCGATAGGCGTCTGCCGTGCGAAACACCGCTCCCACATTGTGAAAGCTTCTCACGTTATCCAGCACCACCGTCAGCGACATTTTCTCCGCCTTGCGGAACGCCTCTACGTCCAGCCGTCCCAATTCTGTGATTCGTCTCTTTTGCATCGGCTTATTTGTTAGCATGAAGTCCCTTATCTGCCATAGTGACCTGGAGTGGGGATGTAGAAGCGGGAGTTCAGGGCACCGACGGCACGCAGGGAGCCTTCTTCGACGAGGGCTTTCAGCCATTGGAGTGCCTGGTTGCGCGAAATGTCGAAGTGCGTCTCGAACTGGTGTCGGTTCAGCCATTCTTGGCTCTCGAAGAAGGTGGTAAGGAACTCGTCAATCTCCTCTCGCTCAAGGGATCTGTCGGCTGTCACGCCGCTGCTGACAAACGTGGCGCCATCCATAGCCGTGCGCAACTCGTTGCTGGGGGTAAACGTGATTCGCCCCACGCGAATGTCTGTCGAGGCTACCCGCTCGTCAAGCACTTTAGGCTGACGCTCCCGTCCGTCGGCATACGTCTTTTTCAGGCCCAGCGAAAGGCTGAAGGTGCCGACACCGTCTATTTTCAGGCGGTCTCCGTCCAGTAGCGTCTCCTGAAGCACCTGTCCAAGGGCCGTCAGCACGCCGTTGACGTCGGGCTCCTTCACGGTACAACGTTTGGCAATGGTCTTTGCTAGCTCTGCCGTTGAGATGGTAGTCTGGTTGTAGGGCATGATGCGGACGGGGTTGCGCCCCTCGAGCGACTCTTCGTTATTCAGCGGAGCGCGCAGGACGGTCTGATAGAGGATTTGTCCGCCCTTCTTTGTTTTAGATGAGGTTTTCATTGGTTTTCTTTTTAATGGTTTGTATTCGTTGGCTTTATTCTTCCTATTCCCTTGCGTTATTATCTCCCAAACCCGTTAGGACACGTGTCCTAACCCGTTGGGACACCTTTCCTAACCCGTTGGGACACGTGTCCCAACGGGTTTAGTACAATAACTTTTGACTGCGCAAAGATAATAGTTTTCCTCGAATAATGCAAATTTTTCTTTCAACGGGGCGTGTGGCGCGGGCGGCAATGACGGAGATTGACAGGGATGGCGCGGGCGCTAAGGGAAACGGGATGCCCAGAGCCGTCCTCGGCAGGGCGGAGGGTAATCTCTGCCATAAGGGCTTGGCGTGTCTGCGGAGGTGTCTGGTCAAAGACGAAGTTGCCGAGGCTGTAGAAGACGGGGATGGAGTCGTTGGAAAATGTCTCCAAAGACTGGACGACGTGGGGATGATGCCCGACGACGGCATCGCAGCCTGCGCTGACAAGGGCTGCAGCACCCAGGCGCTGACGCATGGAGGGCGTCTGCTGGAACTCCATACCCCAGTGCAGCACGGCAATAACGACGTGATTAGGATGCGCCGTCTTGTAGCTGCGGATGCGGGCGGCAAGAGCCTCAGCGCTCAGCTGGCAGACGTCAGGAAGGCTGTCGGAAGGCACCCAGTTCTCTAGGGGAAAGGTGACGCTATTGAACAGCGCTACAGTAATGTCGCCCTTGCGGATGAGCGTGGGCTGTGCCTGCTGCGCAAGCGAGGTGCCGTAGCCGACAGGGACAATGCCGGCTGCCTCCAAGGCCTGGGCGGTGGAGCGCAGGCCGCGTCGTGACTGGTCGTTGGTGTGGTTGTTGGCCATGCAAGCGTGGGTGACGCCAGCAGCACGTAAGCCCGCAGCCCAACGGGTGTCGGCATGGAAGATATATTGTTTGCCAATGGGCGCAAGGGTGTCTGCAAAGGGGCATTCAAGGTTGATGACGACGGCATCAGCACGGGCGAAATCATCAGCAACGCCCTCGAAAAGGTATTCTACCCCCTTCGCCTCCACGATAGGGCGCACCCCACGGTCAAGCAGCACGTCGCCCGTGAGGAGAAGGGTGAAGGCGTCACCCCCTTTTTCGCCTGCGCAGGCAAGAAAAAGGAGTGAAACAGAAAGAATGAAGAACCTTTTTATAAAAGAACTCAGCATCCTGTGGAATAGATGTACTTGTCGCCGACTTTGGCGGGCTGGGTGAGGAGCCAGGGAGCCATCCATTCAGGGACGGCAGGAGCCTCGCCGCGCTCCAGCATCTCCTGCCACTCCTCGTCGGTGAGGCGAGTGCCCAGCGGGCGGACAAACTCGTAGTAGCTGAAGGTAGCGCCACGCGTCAGGTAGGTCTCGCCGTTGATGCGCACGAGGGCGTAGATGGTGTTGGCGTTGCCCGTAGCCTCGTGGAGAATGCCGTCTTTCGGACAGCTATCGACGTTGCGCGTAAAGACGTCAGCCACAAGGGCTATGGAGCGCTCGGCGCCTTTGATGTCGTCCCAGCGGAACACACGCTGCTCGGGGTCGAGGATGGAGAGCGTGAACCACTCGATGCTACTGCCCATGTAGGAGAGTGTTTGGTGCTTTTCAACTGGGGTTTCACGGCCAACATGCTCGTCTTCCGCCACTTCGAGACAGAGCTTAACCATCTCGCGCAGACGCTCGGCTTTGTCAAAGAGGTCCGTGTCGGTGATGCCGACGCTCTTCAGTACTGTGCCGAGTTGGTCGATGAGGGCTACCAGTCCCTGCCAGAAGGGGATGTTGGGCTCCACGTAGTTCACCTTGATGGGCTCGGGGAAGTCGCTGCCATCGCCACACTCCGCAACCATCGGCTGCTCGGCGTAGAGAATGGCGTCGTGCTTCAGCTCCGTCCACGAAGCAAGGGCGGTGTTGAGGTTCTTGCAGGCCCAGGCGGGCGTCAGCGTGAAGCCTGGAGCCTCCTTGCCGACACCCTGCAGGCGGACGAGCAAACGCATCCAGGCGCCGTACATGTTCTCGTCGGTATAACGGGAGAAGGTGCGCTTCAGCTTGTTCATTTCCGTAGCATAGTCTTCCCATTGGGCTGACTCGTGATAGAGCGTGTCAAGGATATTGTCGGCTGCCCTGACGCCAAAGGCGGAGAAGATGTCGAGGCCCTTCGGATAGGCGCGTTTAGCATTCGGGGCAACATCCACCAGACGACCGAGGATTTCACCATCGGGGGTATAGCGCTGCGGCATGAAGTTGACCTTCTTCACGCAATCGTTGGCGATGGGCGGGGTGATGCGGTTGCGCTGCTCGAAGAGTTTGTCGATGGCAGCCTGGACATCGTCGGCGTTACGGCAACCCCAGATTTCCTCAACGGAAAGGTTATCCGCCTCGCCCATGAGGAAATCGAGGGGGACGGTAACCTTGTGATAGGCCTCCATTGCCTTGTCGCCGGCGCGGCCTAGCAGCGAGGCCATGAAGAGGCAAGGGCTGTCGGCTGTAACGGCATCAGCGCAGAAAAAGACGGTCTGCAGCCACATCATGGCGCGGAAATAGCGCTGCGCCTGTTCGTTGCGGGTGTAGTGCCCACGGGGCTTGAAGAGGCTGTAGCCAAACTGGGCATCGCTGGGATAGAGCACGGAAAAATCGTCCTGAAGGGCATCGATGTTGGCCAGTTCGGCATTGTAGATATCTGCGAAGCCATTGGGCACGGCAACTTTCGTATCGTCAAGCAAACGGAGAGCGATGGCAAAAAACGTAGCGGCACGGGCCGTGTTGTCGCGCTGGTAACCGCTGGCAGACAGCAGGGTGGTGTATTCGTTCATAGCCTGATGATAGAGCGAGGTGCATAGCGTCTTCAGGGCTGGGATGAACTGGAACGTCTCCAAGTACTTGAGCACATAGCTGAAGTACATGTGGAACGTCTGAAGGAAGAGGTCGGAAGTGATGAACGACGGCATCATGCAGTAGTCGTTTTCCTCATAAATATGGAAAAGTTGGTAGTTGTCGGAGGGCTGTAGAGCGAAGTTATGGTCGAGCAAATGGGCGTCAAGCTCAGCAGGGCGCTCAGCCAGCTGGTAATTGTTCACGGCCAGCGTGGGGTTGAGCAAGTGACTGTGGATAAAACTCTCCTTCTTCAGCTCGGCCATCCGCTCGTCGATGCGGCGGATGAAGGCGCGCTCCTCGTCGGTGAGTGGCGTGGCGTCCATCTCCTTCTGATAATCGGCGTCCCAAGGATAGCCGTCTTTATAGCGATTGTAGCAAGCTTCGTAGTACCACTCGCTGCGTCTGTCGAAAAAGCAATTGAGGTCGCCCTCGGTGAACCAATGGCCATGGAGGGCATAGGGGTAGGCGCGGAGCAAGCGCAGCTCTTCGTAGGAGCAGCGGCTGATGTCTTGGTTGAGGTCGATGGATTGGGGCAGCGTGTCAAGCGCTAAGATGGAGATAAAGGGTGTCTTTGTCTCGTCGTCTGTCTGGCGGGGCTGTTTGTTGTGAGGTTTACAGCCTGCCAACAAAGTCAAAAAGGTGAGCAGGAGAAGGAATGTTTTTTTCATAAGGAAACAGGTTTTAATCCGAAAGAACTGAGTTTATAAGTGCGGTAGATGAGGCTGTCTGTAGCATTGTGTTCGATGGTACGTATGAGTGCATCGTCACCGAAGCGAAAGTCGTCAAGCCGCGCACCCACATGTGAGCCCATCCATAGCGGACGGATGAGCCGCCCGTCAGTGAGATGGAAGAGAAAGAGCCGCTTATCTGTCTCGGGAGAGAAGCGGGTGCGTTTGATGACGCCAACGCCGATTTCAGGGATGCCGTCGCCCGTCAAGTCGCCGCAACAGAAACGGAAGGTGGGGTATGGCAGCTTGAAGGAGGAGACCTCTCTGCCGTCGGTAAGGCAATGACGAAGAATGCTGAGTGAATCGTTAATCACATCCAAACGTATTTCACCCTCGGCATAGCGATAGACATTATCTCTTTCATTGCAAGCAGCGAATGAAAAAAAGAGAAAGAAAAATGAAGAATAAATGGCTTTGCCGGTGAGATGTTGCAAACGGGACATTTTATGCTTCATTTTTTCTTTCTTCATCATTTTTTAAACTCCTTGTTTGGCGCGAAGGAGTTGCTGGGCCGTCGTCAGGTTGGTAGCGGGAATATAGCCTGGGAGGGGGACCATCTTTTCGTGAATAGCATCGAGGAACCAACTGGGCTGTGGGAAGAAGGCTTCTTCCAACTCGTGACAAGGCGTAATCCAATTGCGGGAGCCGAGGACGACGGGGGCTGCATCGAGATAGTCGAAGCAGGCATCGGCGATGTTAGCCGCAAGGTCGTTGAGGAACGAGCCGCGGGCTGTAGCATCACCGGCAATGATGATGCGACCGGTCTTCTTCACGCTATCGATGACGGGCTGGTAATTGAATGGCACCAAAGAGCGGGCATCGATAACCTCAGCCTCCATACCGAACTCAGCCTTCAGGCGGTCGGCTGCTTCAAGGGCGCGATAGAGGGTTGCACCGATGGTGAGGAAGGTGACATCCTTACCCGTGCGTTTCACATCGGGCTCGCCGATGGGAATCTCGTAGTACTCCTTGGGCACACCACCCGCATGGAACTCTTCGCCCTTGTCATAGATGCGCTGGCTCTCGAAGAAGATGACGGGGTCGGTGCCCTGTAAGGCAGCGTTCATAAGGCCCTTGGCATCGTAGGGAGTAGCAGGGAAACAGACTTTCAACCCAGGGATATGCGTGCAAAGGGAAGTCCAGTCTTGGCTGTGCTGTGCGCCATATTTCGAGCCCACACTTACGCGGACGACTACGGGCATCTTGAGGATGTTGCCCGACATAGCCTGCCACTTGGGAAGCTGGTTGAAGATCTCGTCACCGCAGCAGCCGAGGAAGTCGCAGTACATGATTTCCGGGATGACACGCCCACCACACATGGCATAGCCGATGGCGGTGCCGATGATAGCGGCTTCAGCAATGGGGGCGTTAAAGAGGCGATGAGGAGGCAGCGCCTCGGTGAGGCCGCGATAGACGGCAAAGGCGCCGCCCCACTCGCGATTCTCTTCGCCATAGGCGACAAGGCTGGCGTCCTTGTAGAAACGATCGACGATGGCTTCAAAGAGTCCGTCGCGGATGTTGAACGACTTCATCTTGCTGACGGGCTTGCCTTCGGCATCCTTGTAGAAACGCTCCTTGCCGGCAATTTGCTTGACGCGCGGGTTCTCCTCCATGGGATGGTTGACCTCGGGTGCGGCGTCGGAAAGGGTGTCGGCGCTTCCGTTGGAGAACATCATATCGCCCAGCAGTTCGCTTTGCTTGACAAGGTCCATGCGCGGCGAAAGCGTGTCGTCGATAGCCAGCTTGTACATCTCAAAGAGCACGTCCTTCATCTGCTGCTGGATGGCGTCGAGGTCTTGCTGCGTGGCTAAGCCAGCGGCGATGAGCTTCTCGCCATAGGCAATGATGCAGTCTTCGGCCTGCCAGGCTTCCAGCTCTTCCTTGGTGCGATAAGAACCTTGGTCGGAAGGCGAATGGCCACTATAGCGATAGGTGACGACATCCAACAGGCAGGGGCCTTCCTTGCGCAGCAGGGCGTTTTTCTTGCGACGGAAAGCATCGATGACGGCAAGAGGATTGTAGCCATCAACGCGCTCGGCCTGCATGGCATCGGGACGGAAGCCGGCACCAATGCGGGCAGCAAAGTCGTAGCCCATCGTCTCGCCGCGCGTCTGTCCGCCCATGGCATACTGATTGTCCATAATGCTGAAGAGGACTGGAAGACCACCCTTCATATCGCCCTCCCAAAGAGTACGGAACTGGTCCATACTAGCGAAAGTCATGCCTTCAAGGACGGGACCGCGAGCTAGAGCGCCATCGCCAATGTTGCAGACGACGATGCCACGCTTGCGGTTAACCTTCTTATAGAGAGCAGCGCCAACGGAAATACTGCCCGAGCCGCCCACGATGGCGTTGTTGGGGAAGATGCCGAAGGGGATGAAGAAGGTATGCATGGAGCCGCCCAAACCTTTGTTGAAGCCGGTTTCGCGGGCAAAAATTTCGGCGATAGCGCCATAGAGGAGGAAGCGGATGCCCAGTTCCTTCACATCGTGACCTTCGTAGCCGCGTTTGGCTACGTTCAGCGTAGCGCCGCCCCAGAACTCCTCCATGACCTTCGTGAGTTCCGTATCACTAAGAATCTGAATGGAGCGGAGGCCTTTGGCCAGAATCTCACCGTGACTGCGGTGGGAGCCAAAGATGAAGTCGTCCGTGTCGAGGTTGTAGGCCATGCCGACAGCCGCAGCTTCCTGACCCGCGCTGAGGTGGGCAGGGCCTGGGTTGTTGTAGGGAACGCCGTTGTAGCCACCCGTGGTCTTAACGAGATTCAGCATGGTCTCAAATTCGCGAATGGTGAACATGTCGCGATAGATGCGCAGCAGGTCGTCGCGGGTAAAGTTGCCTGAGGCGAGTTCATCTGCGATGCTCTTGTCATATGGCATCACAGGGATAGTCGGGAGTTTAATCTCTCCGGCTTTCCGTATTTCCTTGGGGTCGATATAAAGTGTCTTGGACATAGTCATATAGTGTTAAAGGGTAAATGCTGTTTCCTTGATGATTTCGCTGACGGTGGGGTGCGGGAAGACGACTTCCTTCAGTTGCTCGACGGTCATCTCCTGCTCAATGGCGATGCAGCAGCTGTGGATGATTTCGCTGCAGGGGTTGCCCAGCATGTGGACACCTAGCACCTCGTGGTAGGGTTTGCCAACGATCAGCTTGCAGACACCCTCACCGCCTTCGTTTTCGGCAACAAAGCGTCCGGCAAAGGCCATGGGGAGCTTGAGGACGTCGTAATCGATGCCCTTGGCTTTTGCCTGCTCTTCGGTAAGGCCCACGCCGGCAACTTCGGGATTGGTATAGACCACGCCCGGGATGGCATCGTAGCGCATGTGGTCGCTGCCTCCGAGGATGTTGTTGACAGCCACTTCACCTTCGCGGCTGGCGGTATGGGCAAGCAGACTGAAGCCTGTGACGTCGCCCGCAGCATAGACGCCCGGGATGTTGGTACGCATGCGCTCATCGACTTTGATGCCAACCGGCTTGCCACCCTTGTTGAGCGCCATCTCCACACCGAGATTCTCCAACCCGAAGCCGCTGATATTGGCGCGACGGCCAACGGAAAGAAGAATCTTGTCGCCACTGACGCGACAGGTTTGTCCATCGGGGTCTTCATAGACGACGCTGTTCCCCTCGATAGCCGTAACCTTGCAGCGGAGGTGGAAGTCGATGCCCTTCTTGGCGTAGATAGCGCGCAACATGGCGCTGATTTCGCCGTCGAGACCGCCGAGGATTTCGGGCAGCATCTCTATGACGGTGACCTTGGTGCCGAGGCTGTTGAAGAATGAAGCAAACTCCATGCCGATGACGCCACCGCCAATGACGACCAGCTCCTCGGGCCGCTCACGCAGGGCGAGGATTTCGCGGTTGGTGACAACCGTGTCGCCAGCCTCTTTCAGCCCGGGAATGGGGGGGACGGTGGCTTCGCTGCCTGTGCAGATGAGCAGGTCGCGGGCGGTGTACGTTTCTTCGCCACAGCGGATGGCGATGCCTTCGGCAGAGCGCCCTTCTATCATGGCCTCGCCCTTGACGACGGTTACGTTGTGGTTTCGCATGGCGGCTTTCACGCCACCGACGAGCTTTTTCACCACCTTCTCCTTGCGGGCAACTATTTTGCCGTAGTCGAACGTGGCATTCTCTACGCTGACACCATATTTGTCGCCGTGGCGGGCGTAGTCATACACTTTGGCGGAGTAAAGGAGCGTCTTGGTGGGGATGCAGCCCTCGTTGAGGCAGACGCCGCCCAGCTCCCTCTTCTCAAACAACACCACTTGCAGGCCTTTGGCGCCTGCTCTCTCTGCGGCTACGTACCCTCCAGGGCCGCCGCCAATGATGGCAAGATCAAACATGACTTATTTATTATTTGACGATTTACAATTTACATTAGAACGTGATATCAAGGTTTTCGATTTCCGTGGCGATGGTCTTGAGGAAGCGCGTGGCCTCGCCGCCGTCGATGGAACGGTGGTCGTAGGTAAGGCTGAGGCCGATGTAGGGCACAAAGGCATAGACGCCTCCGCCGAGATCTTTCGGGCGGGGGACTATGGTGTTGACGCCGAGGATGGCGCTCTGGGGCACGTTGATGATGGGAGTGAAGATTTCCACGCCGTAGTTGCCCAGGTTGCTGACGGTGAACGAGGCTGCCTCGGGGCTGAGCAAGTCGGGGTTGATGCTGCCCTTCTTGCAATCGTCGGCCACCTTCTTGAGGGCTTTGCTAAGGCTAACGATGTCAAGGTCGTCGGCGCCCGGCACCGTAGGCACCATCAGGCCGCGCTCGGTATCGACGGCCAAGCCGAGGTTTACCTTCTTGAAGATGCGCAGGCTCTCGCCCAGCTGGTGGCTGTTGACGTGCGGGAACTGTCGGAGAGCCTTAATGACGGCGTAGCAGACAAAGTCGTTGATGGTGATGTTGGCGTCGATGCGCCCCTCTTCGTAGGCCTTTTTCGCCTGCTTGCGGAGCGCTTGCATGCGACGGGCGTCGGCGCCCAGATGGTGCGTGAGCTGCGCCGAGTTCTGCAAGGAGTTGTACATGGCGCGGGCAATCAGCTTGCGCATATTCGTCATGGGAACATCGTCGTAGGCAGCCCCAGATTGAGATACTTCAGCCTTCAGGCCAGCAGATAGATCTGCTGCCTTAACATTGCCAGCCAGCCCGCTACCTTTGGCGGGAGCTTCGAGGCCTTCGGCTGCCATCATGGCACGGGCTTTGCCGCTGAGGGCGCCCTGCGTATGCGCAGCGCGGGTCACGTCCTGCTCAATCACACGGCCTTCAGGGCCAGAGCCGGCAAGACGCCTCCAGTCGATGCCCTTCTCCTCAGCCACTCTACGGGCACGGGGCGAGGCAAACGCTTGTTCAGACGATAGGCTACTTGTTATGGGGTCAACAAGTCCACAAGTCAACGAGTCAACAGGTTGCTTTGCAGACGGCACCCCGCTTGCAATCTCGCCCGCTTGTTGACCTGTTGACTTGTTGACCTGTTGACCTTTCCCAATAATCTCCTCGCCTTCTGCGCCAATGACCATGACGTCAGTCAGGCACGGCACTTCGTCGCCTTCCTTGAAGTAGCACGCCAGCACGGTGCCCTCCACCTTCGCCTCTTCCTCAAACGAGGCCTTGTCCGTCTCGTAGGCAAACAGCACGTCGCCCACGCTCACCTTGTCGCCTACCTTCTTCCGTATCTCGGTGATGATGCAGCTCTCCACCGACTGCCCCTGCTTGGGCATGATTATAGTTGTTGCCATATCGTTATTTATAAAGTGCTTTGAAGTCTATGCTGGCCCAGTCGGGAATCTCAATGTCGGGGTCGTCGACGAGGGTGTCGACGATGCGCTTCTTGCCGCGCATGACGTTGGTTTCCAAGAAGCGAAGCTCCTCGTGGATGAGGCGCGTCATGGCAGAGGCAATCTCGTGGCCGTGCCCTGCAAAGCGGTAGGCATTGTAGTTGTAGCCCTTCTTCTTGTACTGCTTTGCCAGCGAATCCAGCCCTCCGAAGTAACGACGTCCCAGTTTCATTTTCTTGTAGGTGACGATGCGGTCCTCGGTGCCGTGGAAGAGCAGCGTGGGGCAGGGTTCCGTCTTGTAGTACGGGCCGCCCTGATAACTGTAGAGCGCGCCGCTGAAGGACATCACGCCAGCGTAGTTGTACGTCGGGGGCAGGGGGCAGCGGTTCGTGCGGTTGGCAATCTCATACTCGGCCTGCAGGGCGGTGATGGCACCTGCCGAGGAGCCGCTCACGACGAGGTTATTTGCGTCGATGCCGTGCTCCTCACCATGCTCGATGAGCCAGAGCGTGGCGCTGAACAGGTCATCCACAGCCATGTCGATGGCGTTCTGCACAGCATGGAGGAACTCCATGTTGAACCGTCCGTGAAAGCCCTTCAGCCCCAGGCGGTAGTCAATGGCAACCACATGGTAGCCCTCGTCGCAGAGGAGTTTGTACCATGCGCGCTGGTAGCCGTTGTCACGCTCGCCGCCCACGAATCCTCCGCCGAAAACAAAGAGCACCGTGGGTTTCTCCTTTCCCCCGATGCTCGTCACGCTCCCCGGCGTGGGGTTGTAGATGTCCAGCCAGAGGCTACATGTGTCGCGCTCGGCATACTTGAACATACCTGCCGGCATAAACACGCGCTCCTGCGCCGCAGCCGCGAAGGCTACCGCCAGAGCCATTAGAGTGAAGGCAATTCTTTTCATACTTTTTATAATTTGGGTGCAAAATTACAATATGCCGCGCGATAATGCAAATATATTTGCAATTATCGGAGCCTCCGTCTGTCTAAAAGTCAACATCAGGGGAATAAAACTTACGATAAAAAAAGGGGACATCTATATTGACATTACGGAAAAAATGTGTAAATTTGCACGCGATACAATAATCTCAAATTGATGAAACGTTACCTTCTTCCCCCATTGCTCCTGTTGCTGGCGCTGACGGCGGCAGCACAGAACCCCGTCATTCACGACCAGTTTACGGCCGACCCGACGGCACGTGTCTTTGGCGACCGCCTTTACCTCTATCCCTCGCACGACATCTTTCCGCCCGAGGGCGCCCGGCAAGACTGGTTCTGCATGGCCGACTACCACGTCTTCTCAACGGACAACCTGACGGACTGGACCGACCACGGCGTCATCGTCACCCAGAACGCCGTGCCTTGGGTGCGCACGGACTCCTATGCCATGTGGGCTCCCGACTGCGTCTGCCGCGACGGGCGTTACTACTTCTACTTCCCTGCCGCACCACGCGACGGCCGAGGCTTTGCCATCGGCGTAGCTACTGCCGACAGCCCCGAAGGCCCCTTCATGTGCGAGCCCAAGCCCATCGAGGGCATCAGCGGCATCGACCCCTGCGTGCTGCTCGACGACGATGGCCAGGCCTACATCTACTGGAGCGGCATGGGCATCCGTGGTGCCAAGCTGAAGAAGAACATGAAGGAGCTGGACGGCGAGCTGCAGGAGATAACGATGCCGCGCCGCGAGGGCATGCCCGAGATGCCGCCTATGAAGGTGGGTGGCGAAGAGATGAAGGGACTGCCCGACGGCTTCAAGGAAGGGCCGTTTGCCTTCAAGCGGGGCAGCTGGTACTACCTCACCTTCCCCTGGGTACGCGGCGAAACGGGCGAGGGCAAGAACCCCACCGAGACGCTGGCCTACGCCATGTCGAAATCGCCCCTCGGACCGTGGGATTTCAAGGGCATCATCATGGCCGAGCATGCCGACCATTGTTGGACCAACCACCACAGCATCGTGGAGTTCCAAGGGCAGTGGTATATCTTCTATCACCACAACGACTATTCGCCACGCGACGATAAGCGCCGTTCGGCTCGCATCGAACCCATCTCGTTCAATGCCGACGGCACCATCAACGAAGTGAAGCCCACCCTGCGCGGCGCGGGCATCAACCGTGCTGCCGAGCGCATCGACGTGGACCGCTACAGCCAGTGCAGCCCCGATGTTACCATCGCCTTCGTTGACACGCTCCGTCCCTTCCGCGGCTGGCAGGCTACGCTCCCCGCCAAGGGCAGCTGGCTGAAATACGATGGCGTTGACTTCAGCGACGTCGCCGATGCCTACCTTGTCATCAGCGTCAAGGCTGACGACAATACGGAGCTGTCCGTCCGCGAGAAGAGCGCCAAGGGCAAAGTCATTGCCAAGGTTACCGTGACGGTGAAGAGCGAAGGAGGCCCCTTCCGCCGCGACATGTCGGGGCAGTGGCTTACGCTCACAGCACCCTTGGCCTACACGCCGAAGGGCGTCACCGACCTCGTCGTTACGAGTGGGGGCGGCGTCAGCGTTGATTGGCTGCAAATCAAGAACCGTCCGAAATACTTCACCCCTGTAGCCGCCGGAGCCGCTCCGTCAACCCCCGACGAGCAGGGCTTTATCCGTCGCTGGAGCCTGATGGAGCCCATAGCGGTTGATGTCCGCTCGAACATCGTATTCACCGACTCGTGGCTGCGCGCCCAGTTCGACGAAAAGCTGGCCAGCCTGCCTAAGCAGAAAGCCAAGTGGTACAATCTGGATAGCGAGAACTACAACGTCAAGCTCTTCCGCTTTGCCGAGAAGTACGGGAAGCAGACCTACGGCTCGTACTTCTGGTGCGAGACCGTCCTCGACGTTCCCGAAGAGATGGAGAACGTGCGCCTGGCTGCCGGTTCCAACGGTGCCTCCCTCTGGTGGCTCAATGACGAGGAGGTACTGCTGCTCTCGGGCGACCGCCGCATGGTGGAGGACGACGGCGTCTCGCCCCGCCTGACCTTGAAGAAGGGACGGAACGTCCTGCGCTGTGCCGTCATCAACGGCCCGGGACTGAGCGACATGTGCGCCCGCTTTATCGACGAGAATGGAAAACCAGTCACTAACTACACTATCATCAACCGCAAATAACAATCTTCAATTTTCAATTTTCAATCTTCAATCTCTCATGACCCGCCTTCATACCCTTTTGGCCGTACTGGCCACCTGCGCAGCCGCTAACGCCCAAGTCGGCCAGCCTTATATCCACGACCCTTCCACGATTGCTGAGTGCGAGGGCAAGTACTACACCTTCGGCACGGGCGGAGGAGGACTTATCTCCGACGACGGCTGGTCGTGGCACGGCGGTGCCGACCGTCCGGGCGGCGGCGCAGCCCCCGACGTGATGAAGCTGGGCGACCGCTACCTCTGCATCTACGGCGCCACGGGCGGCGGACTGGGCGGCGGACACAACGGCCGCATCCTCACCATGTGGAACAAGACGCTCGACCCCGCGAGCCCCGACTTCCGTTGGACGGAGGCTGTGGAAGTCTGCTCCAGCGACGGCATGGAGGATCAGGACGCCATCGACCCCTGCCTCTTCCTCGACCCCACGACGGGACGCCTCTGGGCAACCTACGGCACCTATTTCGGCACCATCCGCATCATTGAGCTCGACCCCGCCACCGGCTACCGCGTGCAGGGTAACAAGGAGAAGGACATTGCCATCGACTGCGAGGCTACCGACCTCATCTGGCGCGACGGCTGGTACTATCTGCTCGGCACCCACGGCACCTGCTGCGACGGCGTCAACTCCACGTACAACATCGTCGTGGGCCGCTCGCGCAACGTCGAAGGGCCGTACCTCGACAATGTCGGCCGTGACATGTTCCACGGCGGCGGACGCATGGTCATCGCCGCTGGCGACCGCGTGTGCGGCCCTGGCCATTTCGGCCGTACCATCATCGACGAGGGCGTCGAGGTCATGTCGTGCCATTTCGAGGCCGACCTTGAGCGCAGCGGCCGCAGCGTGTTGGGTATCCGTCCCCTGTTGTGGCGGGGCGGCTGGCCCGTGGCTGGCGAGCGTTTCAAGGAGGGCACCTACGCCCTGACATCCGAGCGTCGCGGCTACTCGCTTGAACTCGCCGTTGATTTCGTCCGCATGCAGCAGGAGCGTCAGTCCTTCTGGCGCCTCGACCCCAACGAGCCCGTAAAGCCCATCCCCGACCAGCAACTGAAGGACGTCATCGACACGTGGCCGGAGGGCGACATCCCCGTGCGCTGCGGCGATTACATGTTCCGTCCTCATCAGCACTGGACCATCAGCGCCGTGCCCGAGGCGGGCGGTTATCTGGGCGGACCTTATTGTAAGCTCACGGTTGCCGGTACCGACCGCGCCCTTACCGCTACCGCCGCGCTTGAACTGACCACCACCACGTTCACGGGAGCCGACGAACAACTATGGCGCATCGAACAACTCACCGACGGCACCTTCCGCCTCCTGCCCAAGCGTATCCCGGGACAAGCCGAGCTCAACACCCGCTACGTGCTCTACACCCCCGCCGACAGCACCCCCACCCTTGCCGAATGGGACTTCACCTCCGACAACTCCAAGTGGAACTTCCTGCCCTATAGTGCCAAATAACAGGGACAAGGACCCCGTCCTTTCTGCTTTCGTCCCCTTTTCATCTCAAACTTATAGCGAAGAACGAACATGAAGAAAATGGTTTTTACATGCCTTTTGGCAACCGTCTGTCTGCTGACGGCTTCTGCCCAGTCAGTATATGATTTCAAGGTAAAGGACAATGCGGCTGGCGAGGTGTCGCTTGCCACCTACAAGGGAAAAGTGTTGCTCATTGTCAATACCGCAACGCGTTGTGGATTCACACCACAATACAACGAATTGGAGGCGCTGTACGAGAAGTACCACGATGAAGGGTTGGAGATTCTTGACTTTCCCTGCAATCAGTTTGGAGCGCAAGCACCAGGCTCTATTCAGGAAATCCATGAGTTCTGCACTGCCAACTATCACATCCAGTTCCCACAGTTCGACAAGATTGACGTCAACGGGAAGGACGAGGCTCCCCTCTACACCTACTTGAAGGCACAAAAGGGCTTCAGCGGTTTCGACCTCAACGACCCGACGGGTAAGTTCATGGACGGGATGCTACGCAAGCAGGATGCCGACTACGACAAAAAGGCGGACATCAAATGGAACTTTACCAAGTTCCTTGTCTCCCGTGATGGACGTGTTTTGAAGCGCTACGAACCGACGGACCAATTCGCCACCCTCGAGGCCGATGTGAAAAAAGCGGTAAAGGAAAACCTCAAAAACAACAAACGGTAAGGCTTTGGCGCATCGAACAACTCACCGACAGCACCCCACCCTTGCCGAATGGGACTTCACCTCCGACAACTCCAAGTGGAACTTCCTGCCCTACTGCGCCCAGTAGAATCATATAATAAATTATATCACATATTACTTGTGATTCTACTAATAGGCGGATTCTTTTCTGCCTCGGCGGAAGACGTGTATTATGTTTATCTGAAAAGCGGAGGCGTGGAAGCCTTTTCATCCGACTATTTTGCCGTCCCTCAAACATTGCCAGACGGATCCCTTTGTGTCATGTCCCATGACGGACATCTTTTTTCGTTTATCGGGACAGAGTACAGCAAGTGGAGTTTAGAAGCCCCCACCTATCCCTATTTTTCCTCTTTTAAGTTTAACAACAAATACAATCCGTCGTTGCATCAGGATATAGTTGTGGATTGTTTGTCAAGCAACGAGAATCCACAGTTCAACGTGCTGGATACCATTAGGATAGCCGCCAATTCGATTGGTAAGAGACTTACACCCAGTTTCAGGACAAGCGAACCGGATGCCCTTGTGTATGCAGAGGGGAAAATAGCCAGGAGCAAGGTGTCGCGTTATAGATTTGACCATGATATTGTCTTTACCGTAGCAAGTCCAGGTTGCTTGCGCTGGATAATCGACGAAGAAGAAATCATACGAAGTGTTCCCCTCGGGCATTCTTATCTGGTACATGTGGATTGGCTGACAGACAATCCGATGAACATACCTCGTATTGACATCAACATCGATGGGGGCAGAAAGGTCACCAGCAAGGATGTGTATGTGAAAGCCTCATTCGGCATCCAGGGTAATGGCGTTTATGAAGATTTCCCTTTATGTGACGTATGGATTAAAGGACGTGGAAACACAAGTTGGGGTTGGCCCAAGAAGCCCTATCGCCTGAAGTTTGACGAAAAAGTGAGTCCTTTTGGATTGTCGGGGGGAAAGAACTGGGTGCTCTTGTCGAACTATCTGGCAGGTTCATTATTCGCCAATGCCCTGGCATTTAAAAGTGGGCAGCTGGCGGGCGTTGCAGCATGTAACCACATCGTTCCGGTGGAATTGTATATGAATGGTGATTATCTGGGCAATTATATGTTTACTGAAAAGGTCGGCTTTGGAAACAACAGTTTAGATGCTGACGAAAAGTCTGACTGCCTGCTCGAACTTAGCAGAGAGTATGACGAACAATACCGATTCCGTTCTAATCCCTACAATCTTCCCGTAAACATAAAAGAACCCGACCTTACCTCTTATTATTCCACAGATATATATGGGCAGAAGGAACGAATCAAACGGAGTTTCAACAATCTGGCGAAGGCAATACATCTACAATCTGACGAAGTAAGTGATCTGTTGGACATTGATGCTTGTGCCAGATTCTTGCTTGTGAATGATTTATGCAACAATGTGGAGCTAAACCATCCCAAAAGTACCTTCCTGTTCAAGGAGAATTATGCATCGGAAGACACGAAATATGTTTTCGGACCTATATGGGATTTTGACTGGAGTTATGGATTCGCCAGGACAAACACCTATTTTGACAGGGATCAGAACACAACGTGGCTCCGCACTCTTGATGGTTCCGTCGGAAACTTTTTTTTCCACGACCTGATGGAACTGGACATTGTGAAGCGATATTACTATAAAACCTGGATGGATTTTATATACAACAGCCATATTGACGAGTTGAAAGAATTTGTCCAGGACTACTATGACTTTGCCCATCTATCCTTTGAACATGATATGGAGAAGTGGGGGCGAAAGGTCTCTTATCAAGAACTTGTTAAAAAGGCTCAGAAATGGCTGGATGATAGGGCCAAGTATATTGTCAGCAACTTGACTGTCTACGATTTAACTGATTTTGAGACCCGCTTAGAGGGCGATGTTAACCGAGATGGAGAACTCACAGTTACTGATGCTTTGCTAACGTTCGATTATATCCAGACAGGCGTTGTTTCCGAGATAGATTTATCTCTGGCTGATGTCAACTACGACGGCTCTGTCGATACAGCCGATGTCGTCAGTATGGTGCATCGCATCATCCAACAAAAAGACTGTGCTACCCCTGTCAGACCCTATGGATATCATAATCTTTCAACCCGTATTATGGCAGATCCGTTTGAATTGAAACTTGGTCAGAGCATCGACGTTCCCATTCAATTGTCGTGTGAAAACACAGAATCTGACATGTATTATGCCTTTCAATGCGATATCCATCTGCCCAAAGGGTTGAGTTTGACAAATGTCAAGACCGACCTTGACAGCTTAGGCTACATGGTTTATTCCGCTATAGATAATGAAGACTCGCGCGTCGTGCTAATGCCATCAGGGACAACGGTACGGCCAATAAAGAACAATTCACCCATACTTGTGCTTGAGGTATCTGCCGACAAGGTCGTTGAACCGTCAAGTCGTACTATCAGTATTACAAACATTCGTTTGACAACAGAAGAAAGAGAAGAGGAACAATTGCATTCTGCGTACATTTCCTTTGATGAGACTACAGGGCTTAACGCCCTTCAGGCGAAGAGCATACAAGTCTCAGGCGGGCACAGTATTGTCATCACATCCCTGGAAGAGCAAGATGTTCATATTGCGTCAATTGATGGAAAGTACATAAAGACGATCCATGTCCTTCCGGGCAGGACTATCCTGGATCTATCCACAGGTGTCTATGTAATTGCAGGGCAGAAAGCCGTTGTTTACTAAAACAACAGAGCCTATGTAACGACAATTATTCGCCGCTGACAGCACCCCCACCCTTGCCGAATGGGACTTCACCTCCGACAACTCCAAGTGGAACTTCCTGCCCTATAGCGCCACTCGGTGATTGGTGAGAAGTAAAAAAAAGGACACCCTCTATATATATAGTATCCCGAAAAAATCGAAAAATTACGATTTTTACCACTTTTTTTCGTCCCAAACTAAAAAAAGTGCTCACAACACCTTCTCAAGGGGGGGCGTGTGGGGAGAGAGGTATCAGCGAATGTTGCTTGATACCATGATACCTGATACTTATGATACCGCTTTCATCTCATCATTTCTTGGGGAAAGGGCGTGTGCGAGGTATCAGGTATCAAAGTATCACGGTATCACGCAGACACCCATGATACCATTTTCCTCCCTTTTTACTTTCTTTCTTCTCTTTGTTGTATTTCTCTTTTTTCTTTGATATAAATATATAATAACAAACACACAAAAAATGGCGGCGCGAAAAAGGTGGTATCACTTTTTTACCGTGATACCGTGATACCTGATACCTTTTCCTAACCCCTGCGAGAAGATGCTGTGAGTGCTATTTTCATATTTGTGCAAAAATAATTGGCAAAAATCGGGAATTTTCGATTTTTTCGGGATACTATATATATAGAGGCCCCTCCGAACACAGCGCCTGCCCCGCGCGCCGTCGCCCACTTCGCTGTAAAGCTTCAGATAGTTCGGAAGCTACTCCAGAATTTTCGGAAGCTTTTCCCTTAATTTCCTTTCTCTCCCGCTATCCATATATTTCCCTTTCTATCAGTTAAAAACCTCAAAACCCCAACCGTTATGTCCATCAAATCCAGTCCCAACCGATCAGGTATGCTTCTTCGTTATCATTTTCGCACATCGGCATTCTATTCCCCGATGACAAGGTCGTCCAGCTGCAGCTTGGGGACGCAATGGATGCCGTCGGGGGTGCGGTAGTAGGTCTGCGAGTCGCCGTCGTGGATGGGCGCAAGGCGGATGCGGTCGGCACCACGGCCAACGGCGATGATGGCCAAGGGGTCGTAAGGAAGACGGAGCGCTTCGGCGATGGCGGCACGGTCGAAGGCGCAGATGCAAAGGCCGTTCAGCCCCATCTCCACAGCCTTGAGTAGCATGCTCTGCACGCTGATGCCGAGGTCGATGTCCACATAGCGGCCTTCGGGAACGGTGGCGCAGCAGACAATATAGGCTTGCGGCTCCTGTCCTTCAGGCGGCAGATGGAGCTCGGGCAAGGCGGCACCCAGATGGATATGGCTGAGCACAGCCGCTACTTCATCCTCTTCGGTGACGGGACGGAAGCGCAGCACCTGCTGATTGCGGGCCGAGGGGAGCTTGGTGTTGACGCCGATGATGCGGAGCAGTTGCTCACGGGTGACAGCGACGGCGGGGTCGAAGCTGCGGTGGCTGCGGTTCTTCAGCAGCAGGCGGTCTAAGGGCTCACCCACACGGCGGACGACGGCTTTCCGTCCGGCTCCTGAGCCAAATACTTCCTCGTAGCGTTTTTCCAAATAATTGTCTGCCATTTCGGTATGTTTTTATCTTTGTTTTCCAATCTTTAACCACCATCCAATTTTTCTCTATATCAGCAACGAGAGCAACTCGTCGGGCGTCAGTTGGTCGAAGTAATCGGCGATGTCGAGCGTGCTGAGGCGTGCAAGAATAGCATCACTTTTATAGCGGCAGCCAATGAGACTGCGGGCAAGTTCCTCGGCCGGACGATTGCCCAGGAAATCGCCTCCGAAGGTGAGGGATGTGAGTTGCCCCTTCTCTACAGAAAAGTGCGTTTCAATGGTGCCGCAGGCGAATTTCTGCTTACGCTCGAAGGTCGCCAGCGGGCTGCGGCCCATGTTCCACTCCCACGTGGCAAAGCGTGTGCGGGCGATGTCGTTAATACGGGCCAACTGGGCAGGGGTAAGCAGCACCTCGCCATCGGCATGATGCCGCGAAAGGATGTCCTCCAGTGCTTCCTGCAAAGCCTCCACGCCGGGGAGCGACGGCAGGTAGTCGCGCAGGTTAGCCACACGGCTGCGGACGGAGGCTATGCCGTGCGCCTCCAGTTTGCTGTCGCTGACGGCAAGAACGTGCGACAGCGTTGTGAGGTCCACGTCGTACATCAGCGTGCCGTGCACCATCAGGCGGTCTTTCCAAACGCGCTTGGCGTAGCCCGACACCTTGCGCCCTTCGACGAGGATGTCGTTCCTCCCACTCAGCGTGGCAGGAACACCCAAGCTGCGCAGCGCCTCGATGACGTAGGTGAGATAGCCCGGATAGTCGCGCTCCAAGTCGGACGAGCGCCCCACGATGGTGTAATTCAGATTACCCAAGTCGTGATAGACGGCTCCGCCCCCCGTCACCCTCCGTGCCAAGAGAATGCCGTGTTCTTGCAAATAGGGCAGATTCACCTCGGCATAAGCATTCTGATTAAGCCCGATGATGACGGCAGGGGCGTTCCGCCAAAGGTAGAACACCGGCTCATCGACGTCCAACTCTTCAAGGCAGAACTGGTCGAACGCCATGTTGTAGTGCGCATTCGTGCTCGGGTTGCGGAGATAACGCATAGGCTCACGGTCTTCGGGCGGCGAAGATAGCGAAAAAAAAAGAAATGCCGAATTTATTTCGTGGTTTTTATGAGAATGTCTATCTTTACCGGCGAAAATCAATTTATCGGATTACAATACCCTATGAAGATTCGGCAACTAATACTTTTTTCCAGCCTGCTGCTGGCAGGCTGCGCACAGCACGACGTCCAGCCGCTGGAGCTTTGCATCGGAACCTACGGCTCGCATTACTACCGCGTGACGTTCCTCCCTGACGGCACCTTCTCCAAGGCGGCACCCACCGATGCTGTCAACGCCTCCTTTGTGCTCCCTGTTGGGGACGACGTCGTCTATGCCGTATCGGAGAACGACCCCCATTCGGGTATGGCCTCCTACCGCGGAACAGAACGAACGGCTTTTAACCCCGAAATAGGTGGAAGCCCCTGCTACCTGATGCATGTGGACAACCTCCCGTACATCTTCACGGCCGATTACATGGGTGGCAGCGTCTCGGTTTTCGCTACTAAGGATGGCGTTGTCGGCCAGCGCGTGCAGCACATCGCCTATGCCGGCAGCGGCCCTGTCGTCGGGCGGCAGGAGAAGGCCCATGTGCACCAGCTGAAGACGATTCCCGCTGCGCTCTGCGCACGGTTGGGCATAAAAGATGAGTGGCTCTTGGCTACCGATCTGGGCTGCGACAGCATCCATGTGCTGAAGGTCAATCGGGACGCGTCGTCCGATGTCCTGACGGATGTTCCCGCCCTTGGCGTCGCTCTCCCCGCGGGCAGCGGTCCGCGCCACATGGAATTCAACGAGCGGAACGCCCTGCTGTATTGTCTCTCTGAACTCTCTGGCGAGGTGCTGGTGTGGGCGCTCTCGGCGTCTGCCAATGGCGAACCCTGTTTCACCCCTGCGCAACGTCTGCTCGCTGACGATGCTCATGCCGGCGGAAGTGCCGACATCCACCTCCACCCCAATGGACGATTCCTCTACACCTCACACCGACTGCGCGACGATGGCATCGTCCTCTTCCACGTGGCTGACGACGGACTGCTGACAAAGGTTGCCCGCACCCCCACAGAGGACCATCCGCGCCATTTCCTCATCACTCCCGACGGGCGCTATCTCCTTGCCGCCTGCCGCGACGGGCATTGTGTGCAAGTCTTTGCTGTCAACTCCTCCGACGGTACCCTCACCGACACGGGCACCCGTCTGGATGTCGCTCCCGATGGTCCCGTCTGCGTGGCCCTACATCCTTAATACTCCTCGCCGTAGCGCTCGCGGGTGATTTGGTCAAGGGATTTGCCGCGGGTGTTGGGGCAGCCGATGACGCCGACAATCAGAGAGATGAGCAGCAGAGCTATCATGCAATAGGCGGCAACGGTGAAGCCTTCGCCTTGCTCGCCGTAGATATAGGTGAACACCAAGCCCCATACTGCTGAGAGACCTCGCACAATAAAGAACATCAGTCCCTGAGCACCCGCACGGAACTTGGCGGGGAACAACTCAGAGCCCCAGAGAGCATAGAAAATCTGTACGGAGATACCGCCGTTGATGCCCCAGAGGATGGAGAACGCCCAAAGGCTTCCCATGCCATTGACGCCGGCAATGACCACCACCCACGTGGCAATGGCAGCCAACAAACCGAGCACATAAAACAGCTTGTGGGGCAGACGGTCAATGAGGAAGGAGATGCCAAACGTAATGGCAACCACGATGGCCCAGCCCACGCACGAGAGCATGTTGGCATACTCGTTTGTCAGGCCGCCCGCCGTCTCGTAGATGTGCGGCTGGAAGAATCCCATCACGCTGGCTACGAGGTTCCACGTGAGGTAGATGGCCACGAGGAAACAGACGGTCCTGATGGCTTTCTTGTTGGAGAACAACACCTTGAAGGCGTGCAGGAGCCCCGTGTCCTCGCCCTTTGCCTTGGCGGCCTCCTTGCTGGCTTTCCAGTCACTCGATTCCTCGAGCCTCCGCTGCAAGGTCCAGGCGATGAACGCCACCACAAAGAGTGAGAAGAACACCACACGCGAACTGAACACGTTGAGTGCGTCGCCCGAAAGCGATGCGCCTCCAATAGCGTGGCCTATGCCCTCCACCCAGCTGAAGAGATAGCCTCCAGGAGCGAAGAACATGCCCAGCAAAAGGATGATCATGGGGCCGAATCCCCACGACATCTGCGAGATACAGATGTTACGCCCGCGGTTGTTGACTTCGGAGCTTTCGGAGATGTACGTCCACGATGCAGGCACGCCGATACCTACAGAGATGCCCGTGATGAGGAATCCGCACAGCAGCATGGGAAAGTTCACGGAGCACATGATGAGCAGGACGCCCACCATATAGACAATGAGGTTGTAGGTGTAGATAAACTTACGCCCGTACTTGTCGGCCAGGAAGCCACCGATGATGGCGCCGAGGGCTGCTCCCAGGCAGTTGGCGCTGATGAAGTTGAGCCAGCCGAGGTGCACCTCGCTCAGCCCTAAGTATTTCTGCCACAAGGTCAGGCCGCTGGCCCCTGCCACAATAGCGCCTGCGTCTAAGTAATTGGTAAGCGACACCGCTATGGTGCTCTTCAAACTGCTGCTCTTTGCCATATCTGTCTAACTAACTTTGAACTTCGTGCTTCGCACAATGAAAAATGAAGAATGAAAAATGAAAAATAAATAGTCTTGTATGCGCATCGCCAAGCTATTTTTCTTAACTCTTAACTCTTAATTCTTAACTAAAAAGAACTATGAACTATGAACTATGAATTATGAACTATGAACTCCCTCAACGTTTGCTGGTTACTTCTGCCTCGTATTTCTCGATTTCGGGAATGAAGGCATCGCCGACGGGGACGTTGTTGCGCACGCAGAACTCGTCGTAAACGGCGTTCCAAGGCAGGGCCTTGCCTTCCTCAAGAAGCGCGAGCACCTGGAAGCCCTTGCCGGCAATCTCCAGTTCGCTGATGCGCTTGGTGGGCTCCAGCATAGCGCGGAGCATGCACTTTTGCGCGGCACGGCTGCCGATGACGTAGGCGCCGATGCGATTGATGGCGCCGTCGAAGTAGTCGAGTCCGTAGTGCACGCGGTCGAGGGCTCCGGCACGGACGATCTCGCTGAAGAGGTCGAGGGTGGGGTCGTCCATGATGGTGACGTGGTCGCTGTCCCAGCGGATGGGGCGGCTGACGTGGAGCATCAGTTCGGGTACAAAGTTCAGCAGGGCGCTGACCTTGTCGGCAGGCGATTCGGTGGGGTGATAATGGCCGGTGTCGATGGTAGGAATCTTGCCGTTCTTGGCGGCGTAGGCGGTGTAGAAGTCGTGGCTGCCGACGGTGAAGCTCTCCAAGCCGATACCGAAGACCTTGCCTTCGATGCAGTCCTTCATGTGCGTTTTCTTCTCGGCGAAGATTTGGTCGAGCGAATCCTTGAGCAGCTCGCGGTAGAGGTAGTGGTTGACGCTGACGTCCTTGCAGCCATCGTGCACCCAGAGGTTCATGATGCAAGGGTCGTCCTGCGCACGCCCCATCGCGTCGGCAATGTCGCGGCAGCGACGGGTGTGCTCAATCCAGAAGTCGCGAATGCCCTTGTCGGGGTTGGCGAGGCTGAGGTTGCCGCTCTTGGGGTGCGAGAAGGAGGTGCTGTTGAAGTCGAGCTTCGTGTCGTGCTCCTTGCCCCAGTCCATCCAGCTCTGGAAGTACTCAGGGGTGACTTCGTCGCGATCCACCACCTTGCCGCGGAAGTCGCCGTAGATTTCATGGAGGTTCAGGCGGTGGGTGCCCGGGATGAGGCTCTTGGCTTTGAGGATGTCCGAGCGCAGTTCGTCGATGTTGCGCGCCTTGCCTGGGTAGTTACCCGTGGATTGGATGCCCCCGCTGAGGGCGCCTGCCTGCACTTCGAAGCCGGCAACGTCGTCGGCTTGCCAGCAATGCATGCTGAGGTGGAAGTCCTGCATCTGACGGAGGACGGCTTCGGTGTCAACGCCAAGGGCGGCATAGCGCTCACGGGCTATTTCGTAGGCTTTACGTACGAGTTGTTCTTTCATGTTATTTTTATTTTTAATTTTTAATTCCTAATTTTTCATTTAGTAGGTTTCCTTGCATACGGCGACGTAGCGCTCGTAGGCTTTATCCCACAGGGCTGCGTCCTGCGGGGTGTAGGTGTGGGTTTCGATGCTGTCAGCAATGAGGGCGCGCATGGAGCGGATGTCCTCGACGATGCCCGCAGCCTTGGCCTGCAGCATGATGTTGCCGATGGCGGTACACTCAATGGGGCCTGTCACGACGGTAACACCCGTAGCGTTGGCTGTCAGCTGGTTGAGCAGCACGTTCTGTGTGCCGCCTCCGATGATGTGGAGCGTCTCGAGTGGGAAGGGCGCCATCTCCTTCAGGTAGCCGAACACCTGCCGGTAGCGCAGGGCGAGGCTGTCGAAGATGCAGCGGCAGACCTCCTCCGTCGTTTCGGGCACGGGCTGGCCGGTGGTGCGGCAGTAGTGCTGTATGGCGTCCACCATGCACTCGGGGTTGGCGAAGCAGGGGTCGTCGGGGTTGATGAGGCTGCGGAAGGCGGGTAACTCGGGGATGTGGGCGTAGATGTAGTCGTAGCTATAGGGCTGTCCGGCAGCCTTCCACTCGGCGCGGCTGCGCTCAAGCAGCCACATGCCGCAGATGTTTTTCAGGAATCGGGTGGTTCCCTCCACGCCGCCCTCGTTGGTGAAGTTGCGGGCGAAGCTTTCCTTATTTATAATAGGCTCGCGTGTCTCGATGCCCATCAGGCTCCACGTGCCTGAGCTGAGGTAGGCGAAGCGCTCGCTGCGGGCAGGTACGGCAGCCACGGCGCTGGCGGTATCGTGGCCTGCAACGGCTACAACGGGCACGGCACCCAGCCCCGTCAGCCGCTGTACCTCGGGCGTGAGCGTGCCTACAACCGTGCCTGGCAGCACAATGGGACCGAACTGGCTTTCGCTGATGCCGCAGACGTCTAAGAGTTCCTTTTCCAGGCATCCTGTGCGCGGGTTGAGCATCTGCGACGTGGAGGCGATGGTTCGCTCCGTCACAGCATGGCCCGTCAGCAGATAGCTCAGCGCATCAGGCATGAAGAGTATCTTTTCTGCTGCGCCGAGGGCGCTATTGCCCGTGCGATGCAGCTGGTAGAGCTGGAACAGCGAATTGAAGTTCATAAACTGTATGCCTGTGAGCTCATAAACGCGCTCACGCGGTATCTCGTTGAAGTAGGCCTCCATAGCCCCCTCGGTATGAGGGTCGCGGTAGCTGTAGGGGTTGCGGAGCAGGTCGCCGTCACTACCGATAAGGGCGAAATCGACGCCCCACGTGTCGATGCCGATGCTGCGGATGCTGGCGCCCTCGCGGCTGACAGCCGAGAGGCCTTCGATAATCTCGCGGTAGAGGGCGTAGATGTCCCAGTAGCAATGTCCGCGCAGGCGGATGATGGGGTTCTGGAAGCGTGTCACTTCGCGTAGCGCCAGACCGCTGTCGTCCAGCGTGCCCACGATGGTTCTTCCACTCGTAGCACCCAGGTCAACGGCAAAGAAACAGCTCTTTTCAATCTTTTTCATGGTGCGGATGGTTGGGATTCCTTGAAAACGGCGGTAAAGTTACGAGAAAACGCGCAAAAATCCAAATTTATTTGCGTTTTCCGTGCAGTATTTCGCCTAGTGCTACGTTTAAATAGCAGAAACCAAGAAAAAGATACGATAATGAAGAAGATGTGTTGTGTGCTCTTGATGCTGTTTCTTGCAAAAAAAAGCTCAATTAAATTATATTAAATTTGGCTTTTCGCTCACGTTGCACTATCTTTGCAACATGAAACGAACGTTGATGTTGCTGATTGTCCTGCTAGGCGTTGTTGCTCCAGCAATTTGCCAAGAAGCCCCCGACTTGGCGGAAAAGCGCTATTGGGATGAAGGCCCTCTCACTTGGAACGAATTCTTGGTGTTGCCGATGTTTTCCGACGTCGACAGGGATTCCTATTTGTCCTGGGGCATCCGCAACAAAGTTGACACCCTGATGAAAGGCAATCTTCGTGTATTTCATCTTACCACCCGAACCCATCTGTATAAAAACGAATCGTGGGTACGCAATGGCAGTAATACCGACAAGGAATTGCGCTATAATCAACTGCGATTTGATTATGTGGAAATGATGCGGCGTATGCACCAGCTTACGCTGGACAGCTTGTATCTTGCAGGAAACAGCCGGGAGGAAATACGTGAAGCTTGGGATGCATGGGCTCCCTTTGCCCTTGCGTCCTATCATGTCCTTGATAGCGTCTGCTCCTATGGCGCCGAAGCCGACAGCATAGCCAAGTTTGAGCAGTTGACGCAACGTGTCATTGGGGAACTGGACAGCCCACGTTCTACATTTCCCGATGTCAGCCGTTGGAAATCAGTAAGCCAGATGGCGTTTCATACAATCTTCGTCATCCCCTCTCCTACTATAAGACAATACACGACACCTTTTGTTGGCATTGGCCTTACGTTTGAAAAATGGTTTCGAAGGCATTTGTTAGGCATCGAAGGCTATACATCCCTTTTCGCCAGAGCACGCGGAGCGTTCCCCGATAGCGGCTGGGTGCCCAAGCAAGGCCTCGGCTTTAACAATTATGGGCTTTACTACGGATACGGATTGGTAGATACAGACTACCTCCGCGTCACCCCTTACGCAGGCGCTTCCTACACTAGCATTGGACCAAGAGACAAATCCTCCTATAAAGACACAACTATAGACTATGGTCGCATTTCCGGCTTCGGGCCGTCCGCGGGTCTGCAAATCGAATATAAAACCCGACGAGTGTTAACTATGTACCCTGAGGAATGTAAATACTCAGAAAACACCGTTTGCCTCCGTCTTAGCGCTACGCGTCTCGTTTCGCATGTCAGTCCGGATGGATGGCTATATGGTCTGACCGTTTCCATGGGTGGCATTTCGTTGGTCCCATGATTTTTCAGGGGAGGGGGAAATAGTTTTTTCAAAAATCTGCGCATATTTTTTGTAAAACTTTTGCATTTATTCAGATTTTTCATTATCTTCGCAGCCAAAATGTAAAAGTCTCCCATATGAAAAACAAGACAAACCGCCTTCATGCCATCCGCATGATAGTGCAGAACAACGTCATTTCCAGCCAGGAAGAACTGTTGGTGAAGTTGAGAGAATCGGGCTTTGATGTGACGCAGGCTACGCTTTCGCGCGACCTGAAGCAGATGAATGTAGCCAAGGCGCCTACGGGCGACGGAGGGCATGCCTACGTGCTGCCTACCGACTCGCTCTACGAGCGCATCTACCAAGCCAAGGCCGCCTACGAGAAACAGATGCACAGCGGCTACGTCAGCCTGCAGTTCTCAGGCAACATGGCTGTCATCAAGACGCGCCCGGGCTATGCCAGCGGCATCGCCTACGAGATTGACGAGCGTCGCATGCGCTCCGTCATCGCTACCGTCGGGGGCGACGACACCGTGCTCGTCATTCTTGCCGAAGGCGTCAGCCGCGACGAAGTGCAGCGCGAGCTGTCAACCTTCCTGCAAGTGAAGAATGCTTAGTTAACGTTAATCACCATCCTATGATAAAAACTGGAATCATTGAAGGCGCCGGGTTTACGGGCGGAGAATTGATACGCCTGTTGCTTAACCATCCCGACGTGGACCTGCGGTTTGTGACGTCGGCTGCCTTTGTGGGACATCGCATCGACGAGGTGCATCGCGGGCTCTACGACGAGACGGACCTCTGCTTTACATATGAGGAGTCGCTGGATAAGCTTGACATGCTGTTTCTTTGCACCGATTGGGAGGGGAGCCGCGAGTTCTTCCGCACCCACACGTTGCCCGAGGGGCTGAAAGTCGTCGACATGAGCCGGGCTTACCGCATCGACGAGCCTCCTTTCGTCTATGGCCTGCCGGAACTGAACCGTCGAGCCATCTGCCAGGCGCGCTTCGTAGCCAATCCGGGCAACTTTGCCACAGGCATCCTGCTGGGCCTGCTCCCCTTGGGACGCAACCTGATGCTGAGCGGCGATATAGCTGTTATGTCGATTATCGGCAGCACGGGCACGGGTGAACAGTCAACCACGCTCACCAGCTTCAACTGGCGTAGCGACAACGTCAGCGTCTATAAACCCTTCGTCCACCAGCACCTGCCCGAGATTGAGGCAGCCCTGCGTCAGCAGCAGACCAGCTTCAACGCCTCCATACACTTCGTGCCTTGTCATGGCAACTTCACACGCGGCATCTTCACCACCATCATGCTGAAGAACAGCGTCTCGCTTGGCACGCTGGAAGACCTCTACGAGACCTACTACGAGGAGGACTCGTTCACCTACCTCTCGCGCAAGCCCATTGATCTGAAGCAGGTGGTGCACACCAACCGCTGCTTCATCCACTTGGATAAGCAGGACGACAACCTGCTCATCACCACCTGCATCGACAATCTGCTGAAGGGCGCCAGCGGGCAGGCGGTACACAACATGAACCTGCTCTTCAACCTTGAGGAGACTGTCGGGCTCAACCTGAAATCAACGGCCTACTAAAACAAATTGATAATTGATAATAATAAAAATAAGCGACAATGAAACGACTTTCCGTAGTGTTGGTGAGCTTGATGCTCTCTGTTGTGATGTTTGCCGGACAGGCAAAGTACGTGTTCTATTTCATTGGTGACGGCATGGGCCCTGCTGAGGTCCTCGGCACCCAGTATTATCTCAGTCAGAAGAAGGGCGAGCTCGGCATCACGCCGCTCTGCTTCGCCACGTTCCCCTTTACAGCCTACGCCACGTCCTATTCTGCCAGTTCCGATGTGACCGACTCCAGCGCAGCCGGTACCGCTTTGGCATCAGGCTGCAAGATTAATAATGGTGTAGTGGGTCTGCTGCCCGACGGGGAAACGCGCCTTTATACGGTTGCAAATTGGGCCAAGGCTGCAGGCAAGAGCGTAGGCATCACCACCAGCGTAGGCGTCAATCACGCCACGCCTGCTTCGTTCTATGGCTACCGCCCCTCGCGCAACGACTATTACGAGCTGGGCGTGCAGCTCACCGAGAGCGGCTTTGACTTCTTCGCCGGCGGCGACTTCATCAAGCCCACCCGCGACGACGAGCCCTCGCACTACGAGCTGGCCGAGAAAGCCGGCTACCAGATTGTCCGCGGCTACGACGAATATCAGGCCAAAAAGAACTGCGGCAAGCCCATCATCCTGCTGCAGAAGGAGGGACGCGGCGACAACATCCCCTACGCCATCGATGCCAAGGACGACGACCTCCGTCTCGACCAGATTGTCACCGCAGCCATCGAGCAGCTCTCGAAGAACAAGAAGGGCTTCTTCCTGATGTGCGAAGGCGGTAAGATCGACTACGGCGGGCATGCTAACGACGCCGCTGCTTGCTTCGGCGACGTTATCGCTATGGACGATGCCGTCAAGGTAGCCTACGAGTTCTACAAGAAGCACCCGAAGGAGACGCTCATCGTCATTACCGCCGACCACGAGACCGGCGGCCTCGCCCTCACCGGCGGCAGCTACAGCATCAACACCGGCGTCCTCCAGTACCAGAAGGTCAGCAAGCACGGCTTCTCGGAGGTGCTCAACCAGCTGCGCCACGACAAGAAGGACAAGGTGGAGTGGGCCGACGTGAAGGCTGCCCTCACCGAGAACTTCGGCTTCTGGCGCGAGGTTAAGATTTCGCACGACGACGAGATGGCGCTCTACGACGAGTGGTACCACTCGTTCCAGACCAACGAGAAGGTGAAGATGGCCGAGAGCCTCTACTACCGCGACGAGCCGCTCTCCGACCTTGCCGTGAAGGTGATGGCTCGCTGCGCCAAGATTATTTGGCCCGTCGGCAGCCACTCGGGCATCTACGTCCCCGTTTTCGCCATCGGCGCAGGAGCCGAGCAGTTCACCGGCCAGATTGACAACACCGACATCCCCAAGAAGATTGCCAAGGCCGCTGGCTACAAGGTGAAGCAGTATTAAGATGGTTATCTATTGAGTTAAGAATTAAGAGTTAAGAGTTAAGAAAGATAGTTTTCATGTCGAGGGAGACCAAATGCAAGGCTTTTTTTCTTAACTCTTAATTCTTAACTCTTAATTAGCATGAAGTCCCTTCATAAGGAAGTCCTGCGGCTGGCTGTGCCCAGCATTCTGGCAAATATCACCGTGCCCCTCGTGGGCATGGTGGATATTGCTATAGCAGGACATATCTCCGATGCATCCGCTATCGGCGGCATAGCCATTGGGGCCATGCTGTTCGACCTGCTTTACTGGAACTTCGGCTTCCTGCGCATCGGCACAGGCGGCATGACGGCGCAGGCGTTTGGCCGGCGCGACTTCGCGGGGGCGGTGGAGATTCTGATGCAGAGCCTCTCCATAGCCGTGGGTGCCACGTTGCTCATCTGGGCGTTGCAATGGGTGTTCCTGCAAGTGGCTATGGCGCTCATCCCTTGCTCTCCTGAAGTAGCCGTCTTTGCCCGCAAGTATTTCTTCATCCGCATCTGGGCAGCCCCAGCGACGCTCTCACTCATGGCGTTCAAAGGCTGGTTCATCGGCATGCAGGACACGGTGTCGGCCATGATTTGCGACATCGTCGTCAATGTTGTCAACATGGCAGCCAGCTTTGCCCTTGCCGTGTGGACGCCCCTCGGCGCTATCGGCGTGGCGTGGGGCACGCTCATCGGGCAATACACCGGCCTTCTCGTCGCAGCTATCCTACTTTTCAGGAGGGTCAACAGGTCAACAAGACAACAAGTCAACGAGCAGGCAAGTCATAATCTTCAATCTTCAATCTTGACCTTCGGTCGAGCCTGCTCACGCTCGGCAGAATCGGAGCCAGCTCCATTCTGCTCTCGCTCAATCGCAGCCTTCAACTTTCAATTTCTCTCGTCTGCTCTTCGCTGGCAGAAGATCCGCAGGCTGTTCGTCCTCAACGGCAACCTCTTCATCCGCGCCCTTTGCTTCATGGTGGTGTATGTAGGCTTCACATCGCTGACGTCGAAGTATGGCGACGGGCCGCTTGCCGTCGGCTCCATCATGATGAAGCTGTTCATGCTCTTCAGCTACTTCATCGACGGCTTTGCTTATGCTGCCGAGGCCCTGACAGGGCGTTTCATCGGCGCACGCGATGCACACAGCCTACGTGGCGCCATGCGCATCCTCTTCTTCTGGACGCTGGTTATCGGCATAGCCTTCACCCTCCTCTATGCCTTGACGGGCGAGGGCGCAGTACGGCTCATGACCTCCGATGCCAGCGTCATAGCCGACTCCCATCCCTTCCTGCCTTGGCTCATAGCCATGCCGATGGTCAGTTGCCTCGCCTTCCTGTGGGACGGCATCTTCGTAGGAGCTACAGCCGCCCGCGCCCTGCGCGATTCCATGATAGGCGCAGCCGTGGGCTTCCTCCTCGCTTGCATCGCCCTCCAGCCCCTCTGGGGTATTCAGGCCATCTACGTCGCCTATTTCGTCCATCTTCTTGTCCGCGTCCTTTGGCTCACCTTCGCCTGGCCAGGCACCAGGGAAAAAGCATTTGCCTAATAGTGCCCCGCACCCTTTTTTATTTGCTTGGGCTATTCCATCAGATGCTTGGGCTGAGCGCACAGCCCAAGGGGCTGCGGGCGTAACGTATGATGAAAATCGTTTACAGCATCAACTGCTCCTTTCCCATGCCCGAATCGGCAATAACGTGTGACATTTTGCCACAAATATCCTTCAAACTGGGGTAAGAGTACTGTAATTCCGAAACGCTGAAATGCTCGCTAGGAATAAGAAAAACCTCGAAACGAGCGGTTTTTGCTGCATTTTGAGGCTTGAAAAGGCAGGATTTGGATACTTTTTCTGTCTCATTTGCGTTTCAGTATAGCTGGAGCAATCGGTTTTGTAATGTCGTATATCGTTGTATGATTGCTTTTTAGATAAAAACAATCGTGGACAGGCGTTCCAATTCCAGTTATTCCAGTTGTTTTTGGGGTATACCCAATTCCCCCTTTTATATATTATTATGCGTATATACTATTATATATCAATTATTTATATATTATAAAGGGGATGTATTGAGGATGTGTTGACCTTCATTTTTTACTGGAATAACTGGAATTGGAACGCTCGTGCATCACTCTCTTTCTCTCACGTCCTTACTCCTCTACGAGGCCTTTTTTGTATATGCTGAGTGGCTATTCCCATTTCGGAAACAGCCACTCCATTTGTTGTAATTGCTTGCTATATTATCCTCAAACGGATAGGTTTGCAAACAAAATCGGCGGAAAACCGTCTGAAAAGATTTTCCGCCGACGCAAGGTTAATCGTCGTAGTCCGAATCTGTCATGTTGTCGAAAACACTACGATAGTCATCGTCGAGATTGTAGCCGTACTTGTCGCGGTCCATCGAAGCGTTGCGATGATAGTCGTCCCATACGCTAAACGGGTTTTGCTTCTTGCTCTTTTTTCCTTCCTCTCCGAGTAACTGATCTAAAAGTCCCATGGTAAAATTGTTTTAAGTTAAACATTTAAGTGAACTGGATTACGTTTTTCTTCCACAAAGGTAGGGATGTTATTTCATACGAAAAAACAAAAAGAGGAATAATTTTACGTTTAACATATTTTATTTCAAATGTACGGGAATGTGAACCACCCGGCGATTATATTAACGCGCGAAAAAGAATTTCTCCGTCGTAAAAAGCAGCCGACGGACGGGCTATCAGACGGAGCGCGAGTAGTCGATGGCACGGTTGATGTAGCGGGTGAAGGGGAGCGTGGTGCGGAAGAGGGCGACAACACGGTCGGCCACGTCGGGCGAGGTGATGAAGGCGTCGTCGGGTTCGTAGCAGAGGCAGAAGGTCTTGAGGCGCAGGTATTCGGAATAGGGGGCGTCGGGCGGGAAGCCCTTGGGGTTGCGCTTGAGGGCGCCCGTCTGGTCGAGCCAGAAAAGGGGCGAACATTGGTTTCGGACGATGTCGTCGAAGTCCCCATCGCCTCCTGCGATATCCTCGCGCAAGATTTGCAGCACCTTGGGCTCGTAGCAATAGTCGCCTACAGCCAGCAGGTGGGCCGTGGGATAACCGTCGGCATCCGCACCGCCTGTGCCGATATGAAAGTAATAGCCCACGTAGCCGGACTTCTTGCCGCCCGGGCAGATGTAACAACCCATGTAGGTCTTGTAGGGACTCTTGTCGGCGCTGAAACGGACGTCGCGATAGATGCGGTAGGTGCAGTCCTTGGGCTGGAGACCGCGCACGGTGTCGTCGAACGCCGCAACGCCTTCGATGAGGCGGGCCGTAAGGGTCTCGAAACGCTGCTGGCAGCGGAGGTACTCGTCCTTATGTGCCATGAACCAGGGGCGGTTGTTGTTGTCGCGCAAGTCGCGAAGGAAGCGGATGATGGAGTCCATATAATTAGTTAAGAATTAAGAATTAAGAGTTAAGAAAAATAGCTTTGCATTTGAATACTCGTTGACTTGTTACTTGTGACTTGTCGACTCGTTGACTTGTTGACTCGTTGACTTGTTGTCGTTTTTTCTTCTTTTGTGTGCAAAGTTACGAAAAAATGCTTATCTTTGTGCAATTTTTAGATTTTCCTTATGAAAAAAACAGTTTTGTTCGTTTTGATGACGGCCTGCTGCATCCTTGCAGGGCAGGCACAGCTGGCAGTAATAGACCTTAGCGGCACATGGCAGTTCCAGACGGACCGCACGGACGTAGGCGAGGCAGAGCAATGGTTTAAGCGTACGACGCTCAACGACACGATGCCTTTGCCAGGGAGCATGCCCGAGATGCTGAAGGGCGACGACGTGACGGTGAAAACCGAATGGACGGGCTCGCTCTACGACAGTTCGTACTACTACAACCCTGCGATGGAGAAATACCGCGTGGAGGGTAACGTCAAGCTCCCCTTCTTCCTCACCCCCGACAAGCACTATGTGGGCGCGGCGTGGTACATCCGTGAGGTAACCCTGTCGAAGGAGTGGCCCGGGCAGCACGTGACGCTCTTCTTGGAACGCCCCCACTGGGAGAGCACGGTCTGGATAAACGGCAAGCAGGTGGGCATGCTGAACAGCCTCTGCGTGGCTCATGAGTTCGACGTCTCGCCCTATATAAAGAAAGGAAAGAACACCATAGCCATCCGCATCGACAACCGCGTGAAGGACATCAACCCCGGGCCTGACAGCCACAGCATCACCGACCAGACACAGGGCAACTGGAACGGCATCGTGGGCGCCATTGAGCTGCGGCGTTCGCAGAAAGTCTATATCGACGACGTGCAGGTCTATCCCAATCTCAGCGACTTCACGGCTGTGGTGAAGACGGTGGTCGTCAACGGCACGGGCAAGGCCGTGAAGGGAGCCCTTGACTTCGTGGCAAAGTGCGAGAGCACCGCCCGCGGCACCCATCACATCAACGAGACGAAGTATCACACTTTCCCTGCCGGCACAAACACCATCGTCGACACGCTGCTCATCAGCGAGCGCGCCCTGCTGTGGGACGAGTTCCACCCCGACGTCTATTTCCTGCAGACCCACGTCTGCGAGTCGTACCTCGGCAGCCTCGTCAAGATGGACAGGCACATCACCTCGTTTGGCATGAGGGAGTTCACCGTAGGCGAGAACTACTTCTACGTCAATGGCCGTAAGACGCTGTTGCGCGGCACGGTGGAGAACTGCGACTTCCCCTTGACGGGCTACGCGCCGATGGACGAAGAGGCGTGGGAGCGGGTGTTCCGCATCTGCAAACGCTATGGACTGAACCACATGCGTTTCCACTCCTTCTGTCCCCCCGAGGCAGCCTTTGCCGCAGCCGACAAAGTGGGCTTCTACCTGCAGCCCGAGGGACCCAGCTGGCCGAATCACGGCAGCAGCCTGGGCAATGGCGAGCCTATTGACGACTACCTCTGGGCCGAGGCCGAGCGCATGGCCAAGGCCTACGGCAACCACCCGTCGTTCTGCATGATGGCCATCGGCAACGAACCTCGCGGCAACTGGGTGGAATGGGTGAGCAAGTTTGTCGATTACTGGAAGGAGCACGATACACGGCGCGTCTATACGGGCGCTTCGGTGGGTGGCGGCTGGCAATGGCAGCCCAAGAGCCAGTATCACGTCAAGGCGGGTGCCCGCGGACTGGAATGGGCACGCCAGCAGCCTAACTCGATGGACGACTTCAGCGACAACCGCTTCATCCAGCAGGCTGGCACGACGCCCTACGTCAGCCATGAGACAGGACAATGGTGCGTCTTCCCCAACTTCAACGAGCGACGCAAGTACACGGGCGTCAACAAGGCCAAGAATTTCGATATCTTCCGCGACATCCTTGCTGAGAACGACATGGCCGAGCTGGGACACGACTTCATGATGGCCAGCGGCAAGCTGCAGGCGCTCTGCTATAAGAATGAAATTGAGAAGACGTTGCGCACACCGGGCTATGCGGGCTTCCAGCTGCTTGCCCTTAACGACTACAGCGGACAAGGCTCGGCATTGGTGGGCGTCACCGACGTTTTCTTCGATGAAAAGGAATACATCCACGCCGATGAATGGCATCACTTCTGCAGCGAGACCGTACCATTGGCCCGCCTGCCGAAATTCGTCTATACTGCAGGCGACACGCTGAAGGCGAAGATTGAGCTGGCTCACTTCGGCGAGCAGCCTTTGGAGCGGGCGAACATCATCGTCTATCTCTGCCCCGAATACGGCGTGAAGATGAAGGTGGGACACTTCATCAAGGACATCCCCATCGGCAGCCCCATTCCCATTGGCGACATCAGCCTGCCTGTGACTGACGTGAAGGAGCCTACGAAGTACCGTCTGGAAGTGCTGGTCAGCGGCACGAACTTCGTCAATGACTGGAACGTATGGTTCTATCCGTCAGAAGAGAACGTCGATGAGGGCGGCGTCTATCTCACTTCCACACTCGATGACGAGGCGCTCCGCGTCCTCGACGGTGGGGGCGACGTGCTGGTATGTGCGGCAGGCAAAGTGAGCTACGGCGCTGACATACGGCAGCAGTTCTTGCCCGTGTTCTGGAACACCAGCTGGTTTAAGATGCGTCCGCCTCACACCACCGGACTGTTCATCAACGACGCCCACCCGTTGTTCCGTGAGTTCCCCACCGACTATCATAGCGATGTGCAATGGTGGGAGCTGGTGAACAATGCACAGGTGATGTTGTTCTCCGACTTCCCCGAGGGTTTCCAGCCGTTGGTACAGAGCATCGACACCTGGTTCCTCTCCCGCAAGATTGGCATGCTGTTTGAGGCCCGCGTGGGCAAGGGACGGCTGATGATGACCACGATGGACATCTCCTCCAACCTCGACCGTCGTGTGGTGGCACGGCAGATGCGCAAGGCCATTCTCGACTATATGAACTCGCCCCGCTTCCGTCCCTCCTACGAAGTGTCAGCCAGTACCGTACAGGCGCTCTTCACCAAGCAGACCCCGCCTGTGAACATGTTCACCCGCCAGTCGCCTGATGAACTGAAGCCGAAGATCAATTGATAAGGTTTATGGGCTTAAGGGTTTACGGGTTTATCATCATCCTCATCGGCGCTGTACTGCCTGGTGTGGCGCAGACGTTTGATTTCTCAGGTAGCAAGAAGTTGCCCGAAGGCGTCATAGGTGTCTCTTCTGACATGCGTTATAGTGCCGAGACAGGCTATGGCTATGACTTTGTCCCTGCCACTAACTTTTTCTCCGTAGCGGTACCTGACGGGAATTACAAGGTGACGGTAACGCTCGGCTCGAAACGAAAAGCAGGTGTGACCACCGTCCGCGCTGAGTCGCGAAGGCTTTTCCTTGAGGGAATCACCACCAAGCGGGGAGAGTTCAAGACATTCACTTTCACTATCAACAAGCGGTCGCCTGTTATTAGCGCCACAGAAAGCGTTCGCATCAAGCCTCGCGAGCAGCACAAGCTAAACTGGGATGACCGTCTGACAATAGAGATTGCCGGTGTAGCGCCACAGTTGGCACGGCTGACGGTGGAGCCTGCGGACGATGAGGTGACAACGGTCTATCTTTGCGGCAATAGTACGGTGGTCGATCAGGACTATGAGCCGTGGGCTTCGTGGGGACAGATGATTCCCCGCTGGTTCGACGACCGCGTCAGTTTCGCCAACTATGCCGAGAGCGGCGAGAGTGCGGCCTCGTTCATCAGCGCTGGCCGATTGAAAAAAATTCTTGCCCACCTCCGTGCAGGGGACTATGTGTTTGTAGAATTCGGCCATAACGACCAAAAGCAGCGCGGCCCAGGGAAGGGTGCCTATTACAATTTTGCCACAGAGCTCAAGACCTTTGTTGACGAGGTGCGCCAGCGGCAGGCAACCATTGTCTTTGTCACTCCCACGCAGCGTCGCAGCTTTGACAATAGCGGGCACATCCAAGAGACACATGCCGACTACCCTGATGCCATGCGCTGGGTAGCCGGTCGTGAGGAGGTCCCCCTTATCGAACTGCATGACATGACACGCACATTCTTTGAGACGCTGGGTGTGGAGGGCTCCAAGCAGGCGTTGGTGCATTACCCGGCCAACAGCTATCCCAACCAGCCGCAGCCTTTGGCCGACAACACCCATTTCAACCCCTATGGAACCTATGAGATTGCCAAGATGGTTGTGGAAGGTATGAAGCAGCTCGGACTTCCCCTCATACAACATGTGCGTAGCGACTACATCCCCTTCGACCCAGCCCATCCCGACGACCCGACAACGTTTCATTGGGATGACAGTCCCTTCTTTGAAAACTTGAAACCCGATGGAAACTGAGAAAATGCAAAGCATTTTTAATTAAGAATTAAGAAAAAATGTCCCGTTTTACATCTCCACGTTCTGCAGCAAAGCGTTCTAAAGATCACAAGCCGTTCTCCAACGCAGCTTTCTATATTCTTTTCTTCATTTCCTTTTCGTTGTCTCTTTCTGCTCAAGAGTGGCCAACCATAACGCAGACAGCAAAGCCTGCCACCCGCTGGTGGTGGCTGGGCAGCGCGGTGGACAAAGAAAATCTGGAATGGAACATTCGCACCTATGCCGAGGCTGGCTTAGGCGAGCTGGAGATCACCCCTATCTATGGCGTACAGGGCAATGAGGCTAATGACATTCCCTTTCTTTCCGACGAATGGATGGAGATGCTTCGTTACTGCTACCAAGTGGGCGAAGAGGTCGGCATTAAGATTGACATGAGCACAGGCACAGGGTGGCCATTCGGTGGCCCGTCGGTAAGTGATGCTGACGCGGCTTGCAGGGCTCTTTTCGGCAAGGATGAAAAAGGAAACATCACCTTCGAGGTGGGTAAAACGAAGCAGAAGGTAAAGCGTGCGGCTCCAGGCGGCGAAGGATGGGTGGTGGATCACTACGACAAGGAGGCTGTGCGCCGTTACTTGGACGGAATCAACCGTGCCTTCAAAACGAGTGGAACGCCCGTCCCCAACAACTTCTTCAACGACTCCTACGAAGTCTATGGCGCAGATTGGACGCCTACCTTCTTGAAAGAATTTGCCAAGCGCAGAGGCTATCGACTGGAAGACCATTGGGAGGCCTTCCTGAGTATGGGCGAGGGTGGAAAGCGGAGCGACGAGACGTGCCGAATCGTCAGCGACTACCGCCAGACGCTGGGCGAACTGCTAAACGAGAACTTCGCCAACCAATGGACGGCATGGGCACATCGGCAGGGCACCATCACCCGAGGGCAGGCACATGGCAGCCCCTCAAATCTTATAGACACTTATGCCGCCTATGACATTCCTGAGTGTGAGGGCTTCGGACTGAGCCCCTTCGGCATCAAAGGATTGCGAGTGGATTCCATCCGCAAGAAGAACGATGCCGACTTCACCGTATTGAAGTATGCCTCTAGTGCTGCTCATATCAGCGGGAAACCTTTGGTGAGCAGCGAGACGTTCACATGGCTCACGGAGCATTTCCGCACAAGTCTCTCCCAATGCAAGCCCGACATGGACCTCATGTTTATCACGGGCGTCAACCACATGTTCTTCCACGGCACTTGTTACAGCCCGAAGGACGATCCCTGGCCCGGCTGGAAGTTCTATGCCTCCATGGATATGTCGCCTACCAGCCCCTTTTGGAGTGACGCCCCTGCCTTCTTCGACTACATTGCCCGCTGCCAGAGCTTTCTCCAGATGGGAAGGCCCGACAACGACTTTCTTGTCTATCTGCCCATTTGGGACATCTGGCACGAGCAGCCCGGCCGTTACCTGATGTTTGACATCCACAAGATGCGCGAGAAAGCACCCCGTTTCATCGAGGCCGTGGGCGCCATCTGCGAGGCAGGCTATGACGTGGACTACATCAGCGATGCTTTTCTCCTTCAGACCAAAGTGAAAGAAGGGCAACTTGTCACCCCCGGCAAGGCTGCCTACAAGGCCATCATCGTGCCCGGTGTACACTTGATGCCGACAGAAACTCTCGCGCAGCTGGAGAAACTGGCACGGCAAGGCGCCAAGGTGGTGTTCATGGGTGGACTGCCCGAGGATGTGCCCGGCTATGGCTCGTATGACAAGCGGCATAAAGCGTTTGAGAAGGTATTGGCCCATTTGCAGAAGGATGACATCCTCGTTGGCACCGACTATTACAAAACGTTGGAGCAATGTGGCGCACGCCATGAGAACATGCGTCGTCCGTCATGCGGCCTTCGTGCCATCCGTCGTGTCAACGACAAGGGGCATCACTATTTCATCAGCAATCTTCAGGATCACGACGTGGATTATATCGTCACATTGGGTGTCGATTGTGCCGATGCCTTCTTCTTCGACCCGATGACAGGTCGTGTGGGACGTCCGATCATGGCAGGCTCGAAGGTTCTCATTCAATTGAAGTCCGGCGAGAGCGTTATCCTGCAAACCTTCAACGAACCGCTTACCACAAAGGTGGACGACTGGGATTATCTGGAACCTCAGAAGGTCAGCCTTTCCCTCGATCACGGCTGGGAACTCTCGTTTGCCGAAAGCACGCCCACCATCGACCGTACCTTCCGCATCGATGCTCCCCGTTCATGGACGGAGGTAGAGGGATGCCCCGAACTACAGACAAATATGGGTACGGGTGTCTATTCGGTTACCTTTACCCTGCCAGGGATGGCTGCCGACGAATGGTTGCTTGATTTGGGCGATGTGCGTGAAAGTGCTCGCATTTATATCAATGAGGAATATGCTGGCACGGCATGGTGTGTGCCCTATGAACTGCGGGTGGGCAAACACCTTCATCCTGGCGAAAACAGCCTGCGGGTGGAGGTCACCAACCTCCCTGCCAACCGCATCGCCCAGATGGACCGCGAAGGCATTCCCTGGCGTAAGTTCAAGGACATTAACATCGCCGACCTCCAGTACAAGAATACAAAGTATGACTGGTGGGCACCCGTTCCCAGCGGGCTCAACAGCGACGTGAAGCTCATCCCTTGTAAAGTCAACACCCAAACTAAGATACAGGAGCAGCTGGAAAGGGAAAAAGAGCAGGGTATAATCCGTTTACATTAGCATCAGATTGAAAACAAGGTAAAAAGATAGCGCCATGACGATTGGAAATATGTTTCGCGGCATCAGGCCGTTTGTGAAGCCCTATAAGTGGCTGGTTGTTGGCACGTTGGTCATGACCTTCATCGGGTCGTTGGCAGCGCAGGTGAATGCCGTTGTCCTTGATTGGACCGTCGATAGAATCAATGCCCTTATCCCTCTTGACGAAGGACAGTGGGGCGAAGCCATCAAGATTCTCACCCTTATCTCCGGCATCCTGCTGGGCAAGGAGGTGCTGTCTGCTGTCATCACCTTTGGGCAGCGCTACTACGGCGAGCGTATGCGCATCCTCGTCTCGCGCGATATGGCGCAGGCGGTGATAGAGAAGATGTTGACGTTCCGTGTGGCTTTCTTTACGGCGGATAACAACGAACCCGGACGCCTTCAGACACGAATAGACCGCGGCGTCGAGAGCCTCTCTAGCACGGTGAAGAATTTCTTCATCGACATCCTGCCGCAGTTCACCAGCGCCATCCTGGCTCTCATCCTGATGTATGCAGCCAATGTCTATGTGGGCTTGGTGGCGACGTGCATCGTGCCCATTTACTTCTGGATTACGTGGCGTCAGGCGAAGAAGCTGCGTGGCTGGCGTGTGGAGATGCGCTCCTGCCGAGAAGCCAAGAGTCACGGCATCATGAACATCATCGAGAGCATCACCGTCATCAAGTCGTTCAACCGCGAGCGTATCGAGGGTAACAAGCAGCTCGACCTGCAGAACCGCCTCACACAGAATCAGATGTCAACGCGCCGGCTCTCCTATCTCTTCGACGGCCTCAAGTCGTTTGTCGAACAAGTGGGCACCGTGCTTATCATCATCCTCACAGCCTATCTGGTACTCAGCGGATTCCCGGGCATGAGTATCGGCAAGATTATGTACCACGTCATGCTATTCAGCAATGTCTCTGCCCCCATTCGCCAGCTTCATCGCATTTACGATGACATGAACGACGCCCTCATCTATGCCGAGGGCTACTTCGACATCCTCAAGGGCGACAAGGAGGTGGAGGCGTCGGGCACCTACCGTCCTGAGGTGGTGAAGGGAGAGTTCGAGATGAAGCATGTCGATTTCACCTACCCCAACGGCACGAAGGCGCTGCACGACATCAACATGCGCATTGCCCCGGGTAAGATTACCGCCCTCGTGGGACTCTCGGGAGCAGGCAAAAGCACAATCGTCAACCTGCTCGACAAGTTCTACACGCCCGACAGCGGCACCATCACCCTCGACGGTGTTCCCCTCAGTGAATGGGACACCCGCTATCTGCGCGACCATATCGGGCTGGTGTTGCAGAAGAATCACATCTTCGACGGTACCATCGAGGAGAACATCCGCTACGGCAAGCCCGATGCTACCCGGGAAGAGGTGATGGAGGCTGCCAAGAAAGCCTTCCTCTACGACCAGGTTATGGCTCTGCCGAAGGGCTTCGACACGAAGGCCACCCTGCTGAGCGGCGGGCAACAACAGCGCGTAGCCATAGCCCGCATGTTCATCAAGAATCCGCCCATCATCTTCCTCGACGAGCCAACAGCCTCGCTCGACGCCATTGCCACCGAGCAGATCAAGAGCAGCATCGATGCCATCAAGCGCGACCGTACCGTCATCATCATCTCGCACAACATCAGTCAGATCATCGACAGCGAGATGACTTACGCCCTCCGCAGCGGACGGGTGGAACAGAGCGGCAATACCGAGGAGGTCTATCGGCACGGAGGCATCTACAAGGATATCATCGATGCCAGTGCCCGCAGCCTCAACATCGGCAAGATTGCCGACCTGCTGGACGACGGCAAGATTAACCAAAGCACAAAGGTGAATTAAAGACTGAAGATTGAAAATTAAGTGAATAGTGATTAAACAATAGAATATGAAAAAGCATCTTCTTTCCCTTGCGGCATTTATCCTTGCCGCTGTCAGTGCGCAGGCTGTCACTCCGCTGTGGCTGCGCGATGTCCAAATCTCACCCGACGGCAGCCGTATTGCCTTCTGCTACAAGGGCGACATCTACACCGTCTCCGCCGCGGGCGGCACGGCTGTGCGCCTCACCACGCAGGACAGCTACGAGCAGACACCCGTCTGGAGCCCCGACGGCAGCCAGATAGCCTTCTCCAGCGACCGTTATGGCAACTTCGACGTCTATGTGATGCCCGCATCGGGTGGCAGCGCCACACGGCTCACCTTCAACTCGGCTGGCGAGACCCCCTCTGCCTTCACCCCCGACGGCACGCAGGTGCTCTTCAGCGCCTGCATCCAGGACCCCGCTGAGAGTGCCCTGTTCCCCACCTCGGCACTCAGCGAACTCTATGCTGTCCCCGTCGGCGGTGGTAAGACCGTGCAGGTACTCGGCACCCCTGCCGAGATGGTCTGCTACAGCCCCAAGGGTGACTTCTTCCTCTATCAGGACCGCAAGGGCGTCGAGGACGAATGGCGCAAGCACCACATCTCGTCCATCACCCGCGATGTCTGGTGCTACGACGTGTCAACGGGCAAGCACACCAACCTCACTGCCCGTGCCGGCGAGGACCGCAACCCCATCCTCAGCGCCGACGGACGCACCGTCTTCTGCCTCTCTGAGCCCCCTGCCACCACCGACGGACATCCTGTGCCCGAAGGCTGGAAGACATCGCTCAACGTCTATTCCTTCCCCCTCGACAATCCCAAGGCCATGAAGGCCGTCACCTCGTTCACCACCCACCCTGTGCGCTTCCTCAGCCGGGGCGGCAACCAGCTCTGCTTCACCTGGGACGGCGAAATCTACACCCTGCCCACCTCGGGCGGCACACCCCGAAAGGTAGCCATCGATATCACTCGCGACGACGAGAACCGCCCTGAGCGGATGACACTCACCTCCGGTGCCACTTCAGCCGCCGTCAGCCCCGACGGCAAGCAAGTGGCCTTCATCGTCCGTGGCGAAGTGTTCGTCACCTCCGTGGAATATGCCACCACCAAGCGCATCACTTCCACGGCTGCTGCCGAGCGTGGCGTCGATTTCGGCAAGGACAACCGTTCCATTGTCTATGCCAGCGAACGCGACGGCGTCTCGCAGCTTTACACGGCTAAAATTGCCCGCAGCGAAGACCCCAACTTCCCCAATGCCACCCTCATCAACGAAGAGGCACTCCTGCCCGACCTCTCCATCGACCGCAGCCACCCCGTCTTCTCGCCCGACGGCAAGCAGCTCGCCTTCATTGAGGACCGCACCCACCTCATGGTGGTGGACATGGCGACGAAGGCCGTCCGCCAGATAACCGACGGCACGACGTGGTTCTCGCGCAGCGGCGGTTTCGATTTCTGCTGGAGCCCCGACGGCAAGTGGTTCACCCTCACCTACACCCCCAACGGCCACGACCCCTACTACAGCATCGGCCTCGTCTCGGCCGATGGCGGCGACATCATCGACCTCACCGGCAGCGGCTACATGTGCGGCAACCCCCGCTTTGTGCTCGACGGCAATGCCGTCCTCTTCCAGAGCGACCGTTTCGGCATGCGCTCTCACGCTTCGTGGGGCTCGCAGGAGGACGTCTTCCTCTGCTTTCTCAATCAGGATGCCTACGACCGTTACCGCCTCTCCAAAGAGGACTATGAACTGCTGAAGGAGGTGGAGAAGAAAGCCAAGGAAGCCCCGGCCAAGGAAGACCCGAAGGATAAGAACAAGAAGGGAAACGCCAAGAAGGACGTGAAAAAGGCGGATGATAAGAACGCCGACAAGAAGGACGAGAAGAAAGAGGCCGTCAAGCCCATCGTCGTGGAGCCTGACGGCATTCAGGACCGCATTGTCCGCCTCACCATCAACAGTAGCCGCATGGGCGACGCCATCCTCACCAAGGACGGCGAGACGCTCTACTACCTCGCAGCCTTCGAGGGCGGCATGGACCTCTGGAAGATGGACGTCCGCAAGCGCGAGACCAAGCTCGTCTCCAAGGGTGCCGGCAGCGGCTCCTTCACCACCGACGGCGAGGGCAAGACCATCTTCCTCCTCGGCAGCGCCATGAAGAAGATGGACGGCGACTCGTTCAAGCCCATCACCTACACCGCCGAGATGAAGCTCGACCACGCCGCCGAGCGCGAGTATATGTTCAACTACGTCTATCGCGAGGAGCAGCAGCGCTTCTACACCGCCGACATGCACGGCGTCGATTGGGACGGCTACACCGCCGCCTACCGCCGCTTCCTGCCCCACATCACGAACAACTACGACTTTGCCGAGATGCTCAGCGAGTGGCTGGGCGAGCTCAACGTCTCCCACACCGGCGGACGCTACCGCCCGGGCCTTGCCACCGAGGGCACTGCCTCCCTCGGCCTCCTCTACGACCTCTCCTACACGGGCGACGGCCTGCGTGTGGCCGAGGTGGTGAAGGACGGCCCCTTCGACCATGCCAACCTCCGCCTCGCCGCAGGCGACGTCATCACCCACATCGACGGCCAGCCCATCACGCCCGAGCAGGACGTCAGCCTCCTCCTCATGGGCAAGGCGCGCAAGAAGACGCTCGTCACCGTACAGGGCAAGGGCGACATGGTGGTGCTGCCCGTTACCGCAGGCACCATGAGCGACCTCCTCTACGAACGCTGGGTGCGCGCCCGCGCAGCCGACGTCGAGCGCCTCTCCGGCGGACGCCTCGGCTACGTCCACATCGAGAGCATGAACGACGACAGCTTCCGCACCATCTACAACGACATCCTCGGCAAGTACAACAAGTGCGAGGGCATCGTCATTGACACCCGCTTCAACGGCGGCGGACGCCTGCACGAGGACATCGAGGTGCTCTTCAGCGGCGAGAAATACCTCACCCAGGTGGTGCGCGGCGCCGAGTCGTGCGACATGCCCTCGCGCCGCTGGAACAAGCCCAGCATCATGATCCAGTGCGAAAGCAACTACAGCAACGCCCACGGCACGCCCTGGGTGTACAGCCACAAGAAGATAGGCCGCCTCGTCGGCGCCCCCGTCCCCGGCACCATGACCAGCGTCAACTGGGTCACCATGCAAGACCCCACGCTCATCTTCGGCATCCCCGTGGTGGGCTACCGCACCGCCGAGGGCTATTACCTCGAGAACACCCAGCTCGAGCCCGACTTCTACGTCCTCAACGACCCCGCCACCGTGGTCCATGGCGAGGACGCCCAACTCCGCACCGCCGTGGAGCAGCTCCTGAAGGAGATTGACGGGAAGTGACGTGTAACCAGAAACGGGAAAAGGTCACAAAAGTCACAGGTCACAAGGTTACGCATTAACATTTCCTAACAAAAGAAATGCCCCCGAAAAAATGTGACCTTGTGACCTTGTGACCTGTGACCTTTCACCTTTCGCACGTGTGCGCGATATTATATATTTAGATATATGGAAATATATTTATTATATATTATATTATAAATAATACTTATATCTTTCCAATATATAATAATTACGCGTGCGTACCCGCGCAAAAGGAAAGGTCACAAAGGTCACAGGTCACAAGGTCACACTTTTCGCAAGGCATTATTGGACATGCCCGACAGCACACACGCCTGTCTTTTAGTCATGTACACCCAGACTTCTACCGCGTACGCCTATCCCTTTAGCGTGAACACACGCCTTTTCCCGCGCGTCTGCACGTCGTCGTTGGTGCATTTTTCCGCCCATTTTTCGCCGCGTACAGCCATTTTTTCGCCCCGTATGCCCGTCTTTCTGTCGTGTACAAAGGCCCTATTATCGCATACGAAGGCCCTGTTATCGCGTACGCCCGCCCTACTGTGTTGCGGTTTTTTTGTGACCTTGTGACCTGTGACCTTTGTGACCTTTTTCATCATTCCCGTTCGGGAGAAGCAGTTTTTCATAACCCTTAACTCTTAATTCTTAACTATATAAAACCGGTGTGAGGGCGAGCGCGCGCAGAAATAAATACCGAAATGCTTTGCAGCTGCGGCTTTTCTTCGTACCTTTGCCACGGAATACAATATCGACAGAAATGAAAAAACAGTTTCTTCTCTGCATGGCTGCCGCCCTGACGCTGGCAGCATGCCGTCCGGCAACGGACAACCGCCTCACCCTCTCGGGCACGGTGGAGCGCGAAGGCGTTGACACGGTCTTCATCGAGGGCGACCAGAATGATTCGGTTTACGCCGCCATCGCCGTCGTGGACGGCAAATACCGCTGGCAGAGCACAGCCGACACCGTCGCCATCCTCCGCGTGCACTTCAGCGAGCGTCCGCAGGATGTCTGCCACTTCATCACCGAGCCGGGCGACATCGTGCTCGACATTCCCGCCGAAGGCAAGGGCTACCCCTCGGGCACGCCGCTGAACGACAGCATCAGCGCCTACGGGAAGAGCGACATAAGCCTCGATGCCAAAGCCGACGCCCTGAGCCGCCATGCCGATGATGTCCTCGGCGTGTACCTGCTGCGCGACTTCCAGTTCTACAACCATCCCGAACGGATTGAGGAGGCCACGAAGACGCTGCGCGAACGGTTTCCCGGCAACTTCTGGACGGAATACGTCGGCGGGCATGTGGAAGGACAGATGCGCGGCTATCCCGGACGGACATACACCGACCTCCACATGGCCACGCCCCAGGGCGGCGAGCTGAGCCTCGCCGACGTGGTGCCGAACAACCGCTATACGTACGTGGACTTCTGGGCCAGCTGGTGCGGCCCGTGCGTGGGCGACATTCCCCACGTGAAAGCTGCCTACGAGAAGTACCACAAGAAGGGGCTGGAAATCGTCGGCGTCTCGTTCGACTCGAAAGAGGATAACTGGAAGGAGGCACTTGCCAAGTACGGCATGACGTGGCTGCACATGTCGGATCTCAAGGGCTGGGGCTGTGCCGCCGCAAAGGTGTACGGCGTTAACGCCATTCCCTCCACGCTGCTCATCGGGCAGGACGGCGTCATCGTCGCCCGCGACCTCCGCGGTGAGGAGCTCGCGAAGAAGATGGCGGAGCTGCTGGGGGAGTGAAACGATGAACGATAGCGATGGCGAAATGTTAAAAACGAAAAAAAGTTGATTTTTCCGTGCAGTATTTTCAGGGCCGCACGTTTAAAGGAGTGGAGAAAGATTAAAGATTGAAGATTGAAGGCTGCGATTAAGCGAGAGCAGAATGGAGCTGGCTCCGATTCTGCCGAGCGTGAGCAGGCTCGACCGAAGGTCAAAATTGAAGATTGAAGATTAATAAAACAGAACAACTATGACATCGAAACAGAAAAGCCTCCTTTCCCGCCTCTGCGCCGCTGTGCTGGCGCTGCTGGGCTTCGCCTCGTGCGAAAAGTTTAACGAAATGCGTTGCGAGTACGGCACGCCGAGGGTGGACTTCAAGGTGAAGGGCACCGTCACGGACGAAGCCTCCAAGCCTCTTGAGGGCATTCGCGTGGTTATCCGCAGGCCATATAACCCCTATATCTCTCGAAGTCAACAGGACGGCGGTGACACAATCTACACCAACGCCGAGGGTAAATATGAGAGCCCTATCATCACGGACATGTCGGTGCAACTGAAGAAAGCCTATTATGACGATGCCGATGGCGCAGCGGGCGGCGAGTTTGCATCCGACTCGGTGGAGATTTACAAAGCGCCCAAGACACAATTCAAGGAGGCTTCCGGTGCCTGGTACGACGGCGGCTTCGAATACACCGTCGACGTCCAACTGCAGAAACGGAAAAATTGAAGATTGAAGATTAAAAAGACCCTCCTCCAATAGTAAGCCATGAACCCCGCCCGACTATCCCTGCGCCGCCGCATTGCGCTGGAGGCTGCCCGTAAGCTGGAGAACGACATCATCCGCGAGCACCCGCTGCGGCAGCTCTTCTGGGAGTGCACGCTGCGCTGCAACCTCCACTGTCAGCATTGCGGCAGCGACTGTAAGATGCAGGCCCTGCAGCCCGACATGCCGAAGGAGGACTTCCTGCGTGTGCTGGACGAGGTAGCCGAGCGCACTGACCCTCACAAGGTGTTCGTCATCGTCACGGGTGGCGAGCCGCTGATGCGTGCCGACTTGGAGGAGTGCGGACGCGCCATCTACGACAAGGGCTTCCCCTGGGGCATGGTGACGAACGGCCTGGCGCTGACACCCCAGCGCTTCCAACGCCTGCTGCGCAGCGGCATGCACAGCGCCACCGTCAGCCTCGACGGCTTCGAGGACGACCACAACTGGATGCGCGGCAATGCCCACAGCTTCGAGCACGCCGTCGATGCCATCCGCCTGATGATTGCCGAGGAGGATTTCCTCTTCGACGTCGTCACCTGCGTCAACAAGCGCAACATCAGCCGCCTCGCCGAGCTGCGCGACTACCTCGTTGGCATCGGGCTGAAGCACTGGCGGCTGTTCACCGTCTTCCCCGCAGGGCGTGCTGCCGGCAACCCCGAACTGCAACTCACCCCCGAGGAGTTCCGCACAGTGATGGACTTCATCCGCACCACACGAAAGGCGGGCATCATCGATGTCGGCTACGGCTGCGAGGGCTTTCTGGGCAACTACGAAGGCGATGTGCGTGACCATTTCTTCACCTGCCAGGCTGGTGTCAGCGTCGGTTCCGTCCTCGTCGACGGCAGCATCTCCGCCTGCGCCAGCATCCGCGCTGACTACCATCAGGGTAATATCTACAAGGACAACTTCATGGATGTCTGGGAACAGCGCTTTGCCCCCTTCCGCAACCGCGAATGGATGCGTACGGGCGAATGTGCCGACTGCAAGTTCTTCCGCTACTGCCGCGGTGGAGGCATGCACCTGCGCGACGGCGAGGGTAAGCTGATGCTCTGTCACTACAACCGGTTCCTGAGAAAGATTGAAGATTGAGGATTGAAAATTGAAGATTGAAAAATGAAAAATAGAATGTCCCGCATCTTTTCACTGAATCCTAAGCTGGCTTTCCGCTTTGCCATGGCCGCGCTGATAGCCCTGTTGGGCTTTACGTCGTGCAGCAAGACCCTTTTCAGCAAGCGAGAAAAGACCGACACCGTCAGCGACGACCCTTCGAAATCCGATGGTGTGCCAAACATCACCATCGACCCCACGCGTCCCCCTACGGACCGCCCCATTCGCGTGCTATACAGCGCACCGCCCCGCACTTATCTGTGGGGGCGGTAGTAGAAACCGTTCTTAGCAAGGAAATACGTTGTTTATTCGTCGCCAAAGGCCGTGAAGCCTTGGGCACGAAGGGTCATTTCGGCACCGTCGCGAGTGACAAGGAGGGTGCCCAGCTCGGGGGCGGTAATGTGGCCGATGAGACGGACGTCGTCAAGGGCGTCAACCTTGTCGTAGTCGCTGAGGGGTACGGTGAAGAGCAATTCATAGTCCTCGCCGCCGTTGAGAGCGCAGGTGGAGACGTTCATGTTCAGTTCCTCGGCCATTACGGCGGTTTCGTAGTCGATGGGGATGTGCTCCTCATAAATGCGGCAGCCGCAGCCCGACTGGCGGCAGATATGGAGAAGTTCCGACGAAAGGCCGTCGGAGATATCCATCATGGCGGTGGGGCGGATGCCGGCATCGGCTAAGGCTCGGACGATGTCAAGACGTGCTTCGGGCTTCAGCTGACGCTCAAGGATGTACTCCTTGCCCTCGAAGGCGGGCTGAACGCCGTCGGAGGAATGGAGTACCGATTTCTCGCGCTCAAGCAGCTGGAGTCCCATGTAGGCAGCGCCAAGGTTGCCGCTAACGCAGATGAGGTCGGTGGGGTGAGCGCCGTTGCGATAGACGATGTCGTCCTTGCGGACTTCGCCGATGGCGGTGATGCTGATGGTGAGGCCCGTGAGCGAGCTGACGGTGTCGCCGCCCACGATATCCACGCCGCAATGCTCGCAGGCGAGACGCATTCCCTGGTAGAGTTCTTCAACAGCCTCCACGCTGAACTTGCGTGAAAGACCGAGCGAAACGGTAACTTGACGGGGTGTTCCGTTCATGGCGCAGATGTCGGAAAGATTGACCATGACGGCCTTGTAGCCGAGATGCTTGAGGGGGACGTAGGTAAGGTCGAAGTGAATGCCCTCAAGCAGCAAGTCGGTGGTGACGAGCACCTCACGATCGGGGTAGTGGAGCACGGCGCAATCATCGCCGACGCCGCGCAGCGTGCTGGCGTTACGCGGCTGGATGTCCTTCGTCAAACGCTCGATGAGCCCAAACTCACCGAGCGTGGAAATCTCAGTGCGGCTCATGCGGTGCGGCTGATAAGTTCGCGCATGATAGTGGTCATCAGAGGCTGGGCCGCATCGGCAGCCTGCTGTACCTCCTCGTGGCTGACTTCCACGGGACGGCCCTCAATGCCGAGGTCGGTGATAACGGAGATGCCAAACACGCGGATGCCGCAATGGCGGGCCACGATGACTTCGGGCACAGTGCTCATGCCCACGGCATCGCCGCCAAGGATGTGGTAACAGCGGTATTCAGACGGCGTCTCGAACGTGGGACCCTGTACACCCACATAGACACCTTCCACCAGATGTATGCCTTTTTCGGCAGCAATCTGCTTTGCGGCAGCGATGAGCGTGTGGTCATAGGCCTCGTGCATATCGGGGAAGCGGCTTCCATAAGGAAGGTTTTTGCCGTGGAGGGGATGCTCGGGGAAGAGGTTGATATGGTCGCGGATAATCATGAGGTCGCCAATGTGGAAATCAGGATTCATGCCGCCCGAGGCGTTGCTGACAAAGAGTGTCTTGATGCCCAGTTCACGCATGACGCGGATGGGGAAGGTAACCTCTTTCATGGAGTAGCCCTCATAGTAGTGAAAGCGTCCCTGCATTGCCATGACGTCCTTGCCCCCCAAACGGCCGAAGATAAGGCGGCCCTTGTGTCCCTCAACAGTGGAAACGGGGAAGTTGATGATGTCGGAATAAGGAATGGCGTCGATGATGTCAATCTCGTTCACAAGGCTACCTAGGCCTGTGCCAAGCACAATGGCTGTCTCGGGAGCATTATGCATGCGTTCGCGAATGAACGCTGCCGTTTCTTGAATTTTTTCTAACATAGTTCTTAATGTAATGGTTGAATGTTTTTTCCTGGTCTTTTAGAAAGGCGACCTCAATGGGGAGGACAGAGAGATCGGGCAAAGATGTTCCTAGCCGCGCAGCATCCTTCTCCGTGGTGATGAGGAGACGGTCGGCGGCTTGAACGGCATCCCACTCCTGCTGGATGTGTTGAATCTCGGCAGACGTAAAAGCGTGGTGGTCGGGGAAGGAGAGAACACGGACGTCGGGCGTACGCCGTCGGAGTTCGGCTATGAGCGGGGCGGGATTGGCAATGCCCGTGATAAGCAGAACGGCTGTATCGGCCGTGAGGGTATTGAGCCTACGCCCTGAGGGATATAGGGCGCCGTAACGTATGGTAGTATAAAAAAGTCGCTGATAAGGCCGCAGGCTGAGACGTCCCTGAATGATACGGTAATCAATGGGCCGCAGGTTGGACGGGCACTTGGTTACAACAACCGCATCGGCACGTTCCTTGCTGCTGAAGGGCTCACGCAAGAGACCATACGGGAGCAAAGCGTCCTCGTAGGGCATCCTATGGTAGTCCATGAGAAGAAGGTTAAGTCCGGGGGTGACGTAGCGGTGCTGGAAAGCATCGTCCAACAACACGACATTGGTGTCGGCCGTTGCAGCATCACTACATAGGCGGTGTATTCCGCGTCGGCGATTAGCATCAACAGCCACGTGGATGTCGGGATACTTGCGCCACACCTGAAAAGGTTCGTCGCCAAGAGTGCGGGCCGTGCTTTCGGCATCGGCGAGGACGTAGCCTCGGGTTGTACGTTTGTATCCGCGACTGAGAAAGGCGACGTGATATTCTTCCTTCAACAGACGGATGAGATGTTCGGTGAAAGGCGTCTTTCCTGTCCCGCCCACGGTGAGGTTCCCAACGGCAATGACGGGCAACGAAAACGATTCAGACGGGAGAATCCTCCAGTCGAACAGCTTGTTGCGCAGGCCGACCACACTGCCATACCACCAACTGAGCGGGGCAAGATAGCGACGCTTCTTCATCTTTTTTACATCTCTACTTGGAAGAAGTAAGGCAAGCGAGCCTGAATACGGTCCATGTTGGAGAGATTCTCGAAGTAATGGAATTGCTCGGAGAACTCGCCGAGGACCTTGTTGAAGCGGGTATTGAAATAGTTCTCCTTCGTCTTTTTGAGGATTGAAGCAAAGGGTTTTTCCATTTCAGGATAAGCGACGAGGGCATAGTTTTCTATACCGGCTTTTTCTGCGGCGATTTTCTCTGCCGTCTGGATGTCGCCGAGAACGTCTACAAGACCGAGACCGAGAGCGGCTTCACCTGTCCAGACACGACCTTGGCCGATGGCGTCAATCTGCTCAGTGGTCTTTCCGCGACCGTTAGCGCAGCGGGTGATGAAAGTCTGATAGCCGTGCTCAATCATCTGCTGCATCTTGGCTGATTCAGCAGCGTTCATTGCGCGGTAGGGACTACCCATGTCGCTGAGGGCGTTCGTCTTGACGCCGTCGAAATGGAGCTTCACCTTGTTCTGTACCAATTCCTCGGCGCAGGGGAACATGCCAAAGATGCCGATAGAGCCGGTAAGGGTAGTGGGCTCAGCCACAATGACGTCGGCAGCACATGAGATGTAGTAGCCGCCCGAGGCTGCCATGTCACCCATGCTAACGATAATGGGCTTCTTCTCTTTGATACGGACGACCTCGTTCCAAATCTGCTCGCTGGCATAGGCGCTTCCACCACCGGAGTTGACGCGGAAAACGACAGCCTTGACACTCTCATCGTCGCGCAGCTTGCGAAGGTCCATGATAACCTTGTCGCTGGCTATCTCAGGCTCACCTGTGAAATTAGTCTGCGAGGGCTTCTGAACGATATCGCCCTGGGCATAATAGACAACAATGACATTGCCGCTCTTGTCAAGAGGCTGCTTGTGGCGGATGTTCTTCATTTCCTCAAGAGTAATCAAGGGCACGGAGGCTTTTTCGCCAAGACCCATAGCCTGTTGGAGGAGGGTTTTTGTGCCGTCCATATATAATAAGGTATCGGCCATGCCCTTTGTAATGACATCTTCTGCGGTGTTAAGCGCCAGATATTCGTCGGCATAGGCATTGAGGGTGGCAGCATCAACATTGCGCGACTCAGAAACAGCCTTCACCATGTTGTCCCAGATGGAAGTGAGGTAGGCGGTAACCTGCTCGCGGTTAGCGTCACTCATCTTTGTCTCGGTGAACGGTTCAACGGCGCTCTTGTAGGTGCCGACCTTAAAAATCTGCATCTTCACACCAAACTGCTCTAAGGCATCCTTAAAGAACATCGATTGTGTGGCAAGGCCATGCCAGTCAACCATGCCCTGAGGATTAAGTATGAGTTTGTCAGCGGTGCTGCAGATGATGTAGTCGGCCTGCGTGTAAGTATCGCCGTAAGCATAGACAAACTTGCCGCTTTCCTTGAACTTTTTGACGGCATCGCGGATGCAAAGCACGGTGGCAGGACTGGCGCTGAGGCCTTTAGCCTCTAGGAAAAGACCCTTTATTTTGTCGTTTTCTGCAGCTTTGGTCAATGACGAGAGTATGTCGTCAAGCCCCACTTCAGTCTGCTCGTCCTGAGAGAGAATGCTCAAGATGGGATTGTCGGCACAACGTTCATGAACAGTACCCTGCAGCTTGAGGTGAAAGACGGAGTTCTCACGGACGCGGGTTTCGCTTTCACTGGACGCGATAGCACTCGCCATTGAGCCAATGCCGATAACAGTAACTACTACACTCAACACCAAAATGCCAACGATGGTGGCTAAGGTGTACTTCAAAAAATCCTTCATTTCTTCTATACTTTTTTTGGTTAATAGTTGTTCGCATTCAAAAGCGGAAACAAAGGTAATCACAAATTCGCGATGTGACCAATCTAATTCACTTTTTTAAAGAAAATGAACCTCAAAAAAGCCCTTTTCGCCTAAAAAAAGGAAAAAAATGACGATTTTTTATAGAATAATTGAAAAAATTATGGTTGCAAAGAAAAAAATGAATACATTTGTGGCTGAAAAATTCGGAGCTTCCAAAAAAAGTGCGAACTTTGCTCCCGATTTCTTGAAAACTTTCTCTCTTAAAAGGGAAGTTTTCAAACGAAGGAAAGATGCTCGAGTGGCTGAAGAGGCACGCCTGGAAAGCGTGTAAACTCCTAAAGGGTTTCCGGGGTTCGAATCCCCGTCTTTCCGCAAAAAAGGATAGGCGCAAGTCTCTCCACAAAAGAGGAAAAATTGAAGTAATATATTAAAAGTATTAATTAAAAAACGTAACACACATGAAAAAGATTTTTGCAGTTATTGCAATGTTCGGACTCCTTTCATTAGGAATGACTCAGACCGTGAAAGCCCAGGATGCTGCTTCCGCAGGTCAGGAAAATGTAGAGGCTGTTGCTGGTGACTCTGCTGTCGCCGCCGCTCCTGTTCAGGCTGTTGAAGAACCCGCTGCTCCCGTTGAGGAGGAAACGCAGAGCTTCCACAAAGCCCTTAAGGTTAAGTTCATCGAAGGTAACGCCGGCTTTATGTCACTCGTTGCCATCGCTCTGATCATCGGTCTTGCTTTCTGCATTGAACGTATTATCTATCTGAGCCTTGCCGAGGTGAACACCAACAAGATGCTCAAGAAGGTTGAAGCTTGTCTGGAAAAGGGCGATTTGGAAGGCGCCAAGGACGTTTGCCGCAACACTCGTGGCCCCGTTGCTTCCATCTGCTATCAGGGCCTGATGCGCGTTAACGACGGTCTTGATGTTGTCGAGCGCTCGGTTGTCAGTTATGGTGGCGTTCAGGCTGCTGCTCTTGAAAAGAACTGCTCTTGGGTTACCCTGTTCATCGCAATGGCTCCGTCACTCGGATTCTTGGGCACCGTCATCGGTATGGTCCAGGCATTTGATAATATCCAGAAAGCTGGTGACATCAGCCCGACCATCGTTGCTGCTGGTATGAAGGTCGCTCTTATCACCACCATCTTCGGTATTATCGTTGCTCTTGTGCTTCAGGTGTTCTACAACTTCATCCTCACGAAGATCGAGGCTATCAACAGCGACATGGAGGACAGCTCCATCACACTGCTTGATATGATCATGAAGTACAACCTGAAGTACGGAAAGTAATCTGTTCCCGTATCAGATGCATGGAGACGCGTTGCGTTTCCACAAAAAGAGTAAACGTTAATACTTAAAGTAAGAGAAAATGAAAGACAAATGTTCAAAAATAGCATCCATCGTGATGGCCGTGCTCTTCATCCTCTCGGCTGCAGTGCTCGTGGTGTTCTTCACGGTGGGATTTGATGAGACCGGCTCGGTCGCCAGTGGCATTGTCCGTTGGCCTAAGTTCACCGACCTGCTCATGTTCTGGATGTATTTCCTTGTGGCGCTATGCCTTATCTGCACCATCATCGGTATCCTTATTGCAAAGGGTGCCAAAATTGACTCACAGATGCCGAAGGCAGCTGGCGTGCTCCGCACTATCGGCAGCTTCCTCTTCGTTCCCCTGCTTATCGTGGGCTTCGTACTCGGCAGTAGTGCCGCCGTCCGCACGGGTCAGGGCATCTATGACAACCCCTTCTGGTGCCAGGCCACCGATGCGTTGCTTTATACAATTTATGCCCTCGTTGCTGTTACCCTTCTCGGACTTATCCTTAATCTGACGGGCATTTTCAAGAAGTAAGTCATAATTAAGTAAAGTAAAGGAGATTTAATTATGGCAAGATCAAAAAGAAAAGTTCCTGGACTGAACGCCAGCTCTACGGCTGACATCTCGTTCATCCTGCTTATCTTCTTCCTTGTCGTCACCTCCATGGACACGGATACTGGTTTGGCACGTCGTCTGCCCAATCCACCCGATCCCAATCAGCAGGAAGAAGACGTCAAGGTGAAAGGTAGGAACGTGCTGGTTGTTCAGGTGAACATGAACAACGAAATCAGCTACTACTATGGTGACCAGGCATCGCGCGTAGCCCAGTACAACGTGCAGCCGTCGGATCTCTACACCATTGCGAAGGAGTTCATCGCTAACCCGAACAACAAGGCCAACATGCCCGAGTTCCACCCCGCTGATCCTCCCCTTCCATTGCTGGGGGCCTATCCGGTCACGAAGAACCACATCATCTCTATTCAGACTGACCGTACCACGAAGTACGATGTCTATTTCCAGATTCAGAATGAACTGGTGCGTGCCTACAACGATGTCCGCGATGAGTTCGCCTTGGCACGTTTCGGCAAGCACTATGCCGACATCGTTTCTGAGAGCGATGAGGATCTCGCCGTCCGTGGCGTCTATCCGATGAAGATATCCGAGGCTGAACCTAAACAATATGGAGGAAACTGATTATGGGAAAATTTAATAAGAACGGAAAACGTGAAATGCCGGAGTTGAATACCTCTTCACTCCCCGACTTGATTTTCTCCATCCTCTTCTTCTTCATGATTGTTACCTCCATGCGTGAGGTTACGCTGAAGGTCGAGTTCGAAGTTCCCGCAGGAACGGAGCTTCAGAAGCTCGAAAAGAAGTCACTGGTATCCTACATCTACATTGGCCCTCCCACGCGTGAGTATCGAGCCAAGTTGGGTACGGAAAGCCGCATTCAGCTTAATGAGGACTTCGCCGAAGTTGATGCTATTCACGAGTATATCATTCAGGAGCGTGAGAGCATGCAGGAGCGCGACAAACCCTTCATGAAGGTCAGTTTGAAGATGGACAAGAACACTCAGATGGGTATCGTCACCGATGTGAAGATGGCATTACGTGAGGCTTGGGCTCTGAACATCAACTATTCGGCTACGAAACGCCAGTAAACGCAGAAAAGGTTTATATGGGACACCATCAGCTTGACGCCTTGGATCAAAAGATCCTGTCATTGATAGCCGCAAATGCGCGCGTACCCTTCTTGGAGGTAGCACGCGCTTGCGACGTGTCGGGTGCCGCTATCCATCAGCGCATACAGAAGCTAACCAGTCTAGGCGTGCTGAAAGGTTCGGAGTTCATTCTTGACCCGCAGAGGGTGGGTTGGGAGACCTGTGCCTATGTAGGACTATTCCTCAAAGGCCCCTCTTCTGATGCAGAGTCAGTCATCGAAGGTCTGAAGCAAATCCCAGAAGTAGTGGAATGTCACTATACGACGGGCGAGTATGACGTGTTCATTAAGATGTATGCCAAGAACAATCTTGCCCTGAGTAGAATCATTCAGGAAAAGATACACCCGCTTGGTGTTCGTACAACATCTATCATCTCCTACGAGGAGGTCTTCCGCCGTCAGATTCCCATTCCTGAGATGGAAGAGGACTAATCTCTACGGATTTCAAACATAGTAACCGCAAAAGGGGCGCAACCTAAAAGTTGCGCCCCCTTTTAATTCTGCCTATTATAATTATTTCCGGGTGATTTCGATGACTCGGCTACGGAGTTCGCTGCTGGTAAAGACGGGAAGACCGACAGTCATTAGATAACGGCCGGAGAAGGTCTGGCCGTTGCCACGTAGGCTGCTGCGCGAGCCGGGCATGAGGTTGATTTCCTCCACAGTGTAGTCAGCAACAGGGTCAAGGCCTTCGAGACGCAGGGGACGCGTTCGATCGTAGGCGGCAGGATGAACGTCAAAGGCAAAGAGGACACTCTTGTCACCATTAGTACTGACAAACTGAGTAGCGGCATGCGGACCGTCGTAAGGAGAAAAGAGGCGATATTGATCACCGTCGGCGATAACGTAAGAAAGGCGCTTCCAATTCTTGACGGCCTGACGGATATACTCCTGGTCGTTTTCAGCCAGTTCGCTGAAACGGATGTCGAAACCAAGCTTGCCCATCGAGGCGACGTCGGTACGGAACTTGATGCTTGCATTTCGGTTCCACGAGGTAACGTGGGCACAGACGGCACGGGCGGGATAGAAGAACGAGTAGCCATACTGAATGAAAAGGCGATCAATGGGATTGGTGTTATCGCTGGCCCAGAATTCGGTGAAATAACTGAGCGCCTTATAGTCAATTCGTCCGCTGCCGCCCGAGCAGAGCATCATACGCAATTTGGGGTACTTGGCGTTGATGCGCTCGAGGACGCTGTAGAGGCCGTGGACATAATCAACGTAAAGTTGTGTCTGCTTTTCTTTCAAATAGGGTGACCAGATGTTGGTGATGGGGCTGTTGCAGTCCCACTTCATGAAAGCGATGTCCGGATAGTCGGTCATAAGTCGATCGATAACACCAAAAACATAGTCTTGCACGGCAGGGTTGCTTAGGTCAAGGACGAGTTGGTTACGGAAGTAGTACTCGTCGCGCACCTCGGGCTGGTGGATAACCCAGTCGGGGTGTTTCTCATAGAGTTCGCTTTTAGGATTGACCATCTCAGGCTCCACCCATATGCCAAAACGGATGCCCTTTTCGGAGGCTGCCTGCGTGAGGCGAGCGACGCCACCAGGAAGTTTGTCGTGTGTTTCCTCCCAGTCACCAAGACCCTGGCGGTCGGACGAGCGGGGAAATTTGTTTCCGAACCAACCGTCGTCGAGCAAGAAGAGGTCAACGCCCATGTCGGCAGCGTTGTCCATGAGGTGAACGAGGCGTTCCTCGTCAAAACTGAAGTAGGTAGCCTCCCAATTGTTGAGCAGGGTATAGCGTTCCTCATGACCTTGATAAAGCTGGTAGTCACGGGCCCAACGGTGAAAGTCGCGCGAAGCGTCGCCCAAACCCGTAGAGGTGAGGGTGAAGAAAAAGTCGGGAGTGGTGAATGTCTCGCCGCCTTTCAAAGCCCGTTCTGAGAAGTAGGGGTTTATGCCGCTGATGATACGTAGTGAACCCGTTTGAGTGACTTCGAAAGTAAAGCGGAAGTTGCCCGTCCAGCCCAGCGTGCCAAGAACGGCCGTGCCGCTGTGCTCGTCGGCCTTGCCGTCAAGCGAGACGATAAACATGGGAGGAGTAAACATATTGGCGCGAGTGCCTAACTTCGTGTCGAGCACCTTCTTGCCAAAGGTGAGAGGCGCAGAGGTCATCTTTGCCTCCTCGGCCCAATCACCAGAGAACTCGGTTAGTTCGTAGGATGCTGCATCAAGATGGAGCATGGACGAAGCGTAGCGACAGAGCGTCATGACGGGCGCCTTGCGGCCTTTACCCGTATTGCTGATTTCGGTGGAGGCACGGATAATGTTGTCGCGCTCGTAGGCGGTAAAGTGCAGACACACGGTGACGGGATAGACCTCGTCGGCAAGGGTGATGGCGGTTTCAGTGACGCCATCGGAAAGTGTGGCGACGCTATGCTCCTTATATTTTAAAAGAAGAGACGAACGGCCGTCGGACTGGCGGACTTCAAGCGCAGGTTCGAAGTAGTCCTCCATGCCATGGGTGACGTAGGCCTCGGGGCCAGCGGCAAGATGGTCAAAATCACCATTGCCGCCGAGGCGACTTCCCAAATAGGATTGATACAGACGTCCGTCACCGCCTACGCGGAAGACGAGGTCGGTCTTGGAGGTGGAGATACGGATGGTCTGCGCGGAAACGATGCCGCACATGAGCAAAGAGAGCAAAAAGAAGTGATAACGTTTCATTAGATGGAAGGATTAATGGAAGAAAACGAGGAATTAGCGAACGATGATTTTACGCCCTTGCTGGATGTAGATGCCTGGAGTACTGAGGTTTGCAACGGGAACACCTTGCAGGGTATAGGAAACAGATGAATCCTCCACCTCATTCTGAAGGAGGGGCGACTGAATACCTGTCTCTCCGTTTGCCTCAAGAGCCTCAACAGGATGGCGCAATAGCGTGAACCTGCGAATGGAAAGCTTGCTGTAAGCAAAAAGCTGAAGGTTTATACCCAAGCGTAGCATCTGTTCATGAGCCAGCGTGAAGGTGACGGAACCTCCGTCTATCAATGAATTACAACAATAATCAGAAAACACATAACTGTCCCAGGCGTTGTACTCCTCTGCCAACGTGACAGAGAAGGTATAGCAGCCTGCAGGCAACGTCACCCACTGCGACAGATTGCGGCTAGTGAAGACATCAGAGGTACCATACCAGCCGGCTTGTATAGTCATGACTGATCCTTCGCGCGTATCTACAGTCACATCGCCTTTTAGCGCCGATGCGAGCGAATCCCATTCCTCCCAGCCCGAGTTTTCCGTCTGCATTTCCAAACCATAGAAACGTGAGGGATAGCTCTCATTTGCTGGGGTATCGGTATGGATAAAGGGAGCGCAGTAGTTGGTGAGATAGTCGGCCGTAACATCCACAGGCTTTGCCGTATTCTCCGAGAAATCGAAACCGAAGACCCCCGTCGAAGGCACCCTTTCGCCACCATCATCGAGATGTGCGGTATTGGCAGGGAGAGCAAGGTTCTTGGCCTCGCTGCCATCGGATTCATTAAAATCCAAATAAGTAGTCAAGGCCGACGAAACCGCCTCTCCCTCCGCATCGTTCAGCGGGGCAACGCATATCTGACGCAGTCGGTCCTGCGTGAGACGGTTTCCCCAGAAACGCCACTCATCGATGATACAATGACGGCCCTCGATGGTGAAGTCGTTCTCCCATGCAGGGCTGACGGTAGGGCCTGCCACGTTGCTGATAAGCTCGCCATCGCGGTAAAAGTAGAAGCGGGAATAGTAGAACACGACAGCATAATGATGCCATTCGTCAGCGACGACAAAACCCGCTTTTGTGGTAGCCGTAACATCTTCAGACGCCACCGTTAGGATACCATCCGCATCCACTGTCAACACAAACTGGCTTCGCGAAGGCTCGTACATTGTCAGGCAACTTTCTGTGCTACCGAGGGGCTTCATCCACCAGTCGAGAGTGTATTTATAGGAGCGCACCGTCAGGGGAGAAGGCAGCGTCACGGTCGCTCCATTGCGAAAAGACCATCCCATGCCTGAGGGAGCATTGCAGACGGTGAAAGCAGAGGTCTTTGTCAATTCTACGCGATCAGCCAAGTCCAGTTGAGTAACATCGTAGCGGCCTGGCGCCTCGGGAATAAACGACGTGTTACCTCCCGCAATGAGCGTACAGGTTGTGGGACCCGTCACTTGCCAGGCAATGCGCGTCTCGGGCAGCCCCGACAAGTCTTTCAGATAGACTTTTTCGCCCTTTGCCACAGCCATGGGCGTAACCTCGAAGCCGAGGGAACCCGTGTCAACAACGGTGTCATCGGGCTTGGGCGTAGCCGTTGCAGGGTTAAAGACCGTGGTCATCCATTTCGTATCCTCGCCGCCTCTTACGGTAATCGTCTGGGGTGTAAAGGTCGTTACCAATGTGGTACCCGACGATGCATCTTCATACATAGCCGCTGCAATCTCGCCGTAACCCTTTCCCCGTTTCGTGATGTTTACTTTGAAAAAGACCTTCACGGGTTTCGACGTGTCTACTTTCGCCAGCAGCGTGCTGACATCGAACAGCAGTTCCTGTTCGGTAGCGAGCCGCGTATCGTCCAGTCCCACCGAAACAGCCGCAGGAGCTTTGGCAAAGGGGATACGCTTCACTTCCATCATAAAATCAGGCTCCGTAGCTGACGTATCCTGCGAGCAGCCGAGGGTGAAACTGAGTTCGGAAGAATTGGTATACCACGCCGTTGTACGTACAGCCTGCTGGGCACTATACACAGGGGTGCTATTATCAATAAACAAGGCGATGTCAAGGAATTGCCCGCCCGACGTCTGATGACAATGTGCAGCCAAGGTGTTGGTACCCTGTGGATTGATGGCAGCCAGTGCTGCGGCACTCAGCGTGACGTTCTTGTAGTCGGTAATATAGCCCGTAGCCGAAAACGCCTTCACGCCGTTGATATAGACCTCCGTGTCCTCGTCGTAGTAGATGCGCATAGTCAGCTTGACTAGCTCCTCGGGCGTCAAGTTAAGGTCGATGGTACGGCGAATCCAGATGTCAGCCGTTGTCCAGCGGGTGCCGTACTGCATATTTGAAAGGCCATTAGCACCGAAGCCGGCCTTGCCCGTGTTCCAACCGCTGTCATCAAAGTCGGTAGCATACCAGCTGTTCGAAGAAGGCTTCGAGGTGGTGTACTGCCACGTCTCACCGCTCTCGTCAGCAGGCGAAAGCAGGTATGGGAACGCCTGCCCCTCGCTCTCAATGGCAATGCAATTAGCGGCATAGAGGCGACTGATATCCGACTTTACCACGCGGTCGTAGCTCATAAGGCCGTTCACTTCCACCTCCACGTCCGTCAGCTGTGTATAGACGGCTGCCGACAATCCCTTGAAAGTTTTGTAGTAAGCCAATTTGCGAGCATATTCCGTGTAGGTGTTATCCAGTTCCTCGGGACTCTCCACCGAGGCGTAGCCCCAATGGCTCGACGACCAGAGATGACCGTCCAACACATACTGCACACCGCCATACTCACCGCAGGCCGTAGCCTGTCTGTAGGACGTGGTAGTGTAGGTAGGCGCAGGATATGGGTGGATGTCCTTGATGTCGCCGTAGCCGTAGTGGTTCCAACCCGATGCCTCGTTAATGAGGCGCGTCGTGTCCAAATTACGCACAAGATCGTAGTATCGCTTGGTATAGGCCTTATCGGTCTGTCCACCGCCCTCATTAAAGAGGACCCACATCACGATGCTGGGCGTGTTGTAATGCGTCTCAACGAGCGCTGTCAGCTCGCGGTCAAAATAGTCACCGTTGTTCGGGCCACCCTTACCGCCGTAGTTCTCGCCGGGCATGTCCTGCCACACCAGCAGTCCCAGACGGTCGCACCAATAGTACCAACGACGCGGCTCCACCTTGATGTGCTTGCGCACCATATTGAAGCCCATCTTTTTCATGGTGACGACGTCAGACATCAATGCCTCGTCGCTTGGGGCGGTGTAGATGCCGTCCGGCCAGAAGCCCTGGTCGAGCGGTCCCATCTGGAACAAGAACTGGTTGTTCAGCGCCAGCCGATACCAGTCTCCCTCGCGCTGCAGACTAATTTTACGCATGCCGAAGTAGGTGTCCACGGCATCGTCGCCCATCACTATCCGTGCATCATAGAGGAACGGATGCTCAGGATCCCAGAGCTCCGCATCGGGCAGACTCAGAGTGATGGGTTTACCCACGGTACCCGTCCCAATGGCAACAACCTCCTCACCATGATTGACGACAACGGAAACCTCCATGTCGTCGGCAACGGCATCGCCGCCTGCAATAACAGTGAAGGTCACCTTCTCCTTATCAATATCCGTCTCCACACGGTAGTCGGCAATGTACGTCTTCGGCACCGCCTCCAACCACACCGTCTGCCAGATACCGCTGGTGCAAGTGTAGAAGATGCCACCTGGCGTCAGCACCTGCTTGCCACGAGGCACGGCATCGTTATCTGTGGGGTCAAAAACGCGCAGGATGAGTTCATGCTCCCCTTCGTCGGCCACAAGAGCATCTGTGATGTCGAACGTAAAGGGGTCGTAGCCGCCCTCGTGCTTGCCTACGGAGGTGCCGTCCACATACGCCTGACACCGCCAGTCTACCGCCTCGAAGTGGAGCAGCACCCGCTCTCCCTTCCATGCTTCAGGTACGCTGAATGTGCGGCGATAAGCCATGCTCTCCGTATGCCTTCCGATGCCGCTCAGCGGAGCCTCTGGCGCAAACGGCACGAGAATCTCCCGCCATGTTTCCGACAACGTCTGGTTCATCTGTTTCAACGTTTGCCACTCCCAGAGTCCATTCAGGTTTTGCCACTCCGTGCGCACCATCTGCGGACGGGGATACTCGCTATGCACGTTCTCAGGCGTCACATCCGCAGCCCACGGCGTGGCAATGTTCACTTTGGCCATCTCCCAGGCAACAGCCTGTCCAGTCACTCCCAGCAACAAAGCAGCCAAGGCCACCCAGCGCCCGATGTTCATTTTCGCGATGCGGCCTACCGCATCCCTACGTTCCCTATTCTTCATTGTTCATTGAATTTTCGGCGAAGATAAAGCAAAAAATACAAACCGCCAAATCTTCCCTGCTAATTTCCGGCGCTTTTCTTGGCTTTTTGGCAGATTCACCCTATCTTCGCAGCCGAAAACCCTTGCCCAATGAAACAGACCCTACTTCTATTATTCTCCGCCCTGCTGCCATTCACAGTCCATTCCGTTGATTACCGTCCGACAGTGGACGTGGTGTGGGGCGGACGTTGCTTTCAGGAACTCGACGGTCAGTACTTCGCCGTGCATCGTAACGATGCTGCCATTGGCTGGCCTCAAGGTGCCGACGGCGTCACCGTCGTATACTGTCTGCGCGTCCCTGCCGGACATGTGCGTGCTGACATCCTGCTCACGCCCCGCATCAGCTGTACGGCCATCGTGCAGCTCGCTGTCGTCTGTCCCGAAACGGGCGATACCATCACCACTCACACCGCCGTCAGCGACTCCACTCAAGCACGCGGCGAACAGCGTATAGAGCTCATGCCCGACGTAGTCTTTCCCCGCGACACGTGGTACCGCTTCGAACTCACCACCCCCGAGCGCACCTCCATCCGGCAGGTGAAGTGCCTGGAGTTCCAGCGCGAGGCTGCGCAGGCCGTCGGTGACTCGCCCATCTTCATGGCGCCCTCCGTACACCTTTTCTCCTACTCCACCTCCGACCGTCAGGCTCCGTCAGGCGAGTCGTACGACTGGGTCTATCTCGAAGTCATGTACCCCTCGCAGTACGAGCGCCCTAACACCTACGTCATGTCCATCGGTACCGATGCCGGCTACAGCGGTGTGCAGTCCATTTGGGACGGCGCCGGAGGCTACAACCACCAGGTGCTCTTCTCCGTGTGGGACAACGGTGACACCGACAGCGACCCCTATCTGCCTGACTACTTGCGCAGCGGCGCCCTCGACATCGGACCCGACGTCTATATCACCCGCTTCGGCGGTGAGGGTACCGGCACCAGCGCCCGCTACCCCACGGGCCACTGGTGGCAGACCGACCATTGGGTGCAGTTCCTCCTCAACGGACGCCCCGAGCAGGTGGAAGTTGACGTCACCGATGCTGACGGCACCACCCGCACCGTCACCTACGAAAATACCATCGAGAGCATGTGGTACAAGATGGACTACGAGACAGAGTGGCACTACATCGCCTCGCTGCGCGAGAGCGGGCGCAACCACCTCTACAACGGCTTCTACTCCTTCATCGAGAACTTCACCGACGATGGAGGCGAACTGTTCCGCCGCGCTTACTTCCGTAACCCCGCCATGCGCTCCACCGCCTCGGGCCGCTGGTATGCCCGCAACAAAGTCAGCTTCGGCCATACACAGGGCGACGGCAGCCGTTTCTCGCGTACCGACTACGGACACGGCGCCACCGATGCCTATCCCAACTGCTTCTACATGCAGACGGGCGGCTTCGTCGAGAAACGCGACAGTTCCAGTTCCATCCCCCTGCCCACTGGGCCTATGACGTGGGTCGACACCATTGACCTCGCTCCTCTGACAGCCCAGGTCAACCGTGCCATCATCCACAGCGAGGCCGACCGTATGAGCGGCCTCATCAACGAGGCACGCTCCAAGGCGGGTGGTGTGAAGGGCCTCGTGGCTTCCCTGTTGGCGAACGCCGACCGTTTCGGCAGCTACAGCAGCGCCGACCTTGTCCCGCTAGCCGAACTCTACGATGGCGGCAACGGCTCCGACACCAAAGCCTTCACCGCTACCTTGAACGACCTTGCAGCCACAGCTACACCTCTCAAGTACGGCGTCGTGGGCAGCCTGGAGCGAATCAGCTCGTTCTACACCTATCAGCTTCGCAACCTCGCCGGGCGTGGCATCCTTGTCGCTACCCCTGACGGCACCACGCTCACCGTTGGCGAATCAGTTCAGGAGGGTGCGCTTGCCCAGCATGCCGCTCCCGTCCGCGTCAACGACCCTTGCAACAACTGGCTCATCCTGCGCTCCGAGACCTACAAAGAGTACTACATCTATAATCCCGGCCTGCGCCTCTACCTCTCCCCCACCGCCTTGTCTGCCGGCCTCTCACCGCTGACAGCCACTCCCACGGCCTGCAACATCTCCCGTTCCTCCACGGGTTTCCTCATCGGTATGGGTACCACACGCATCAGCATCGATGCCACGAAGGCGCAGCCCGTCGAGAAGGGCAGCTCAGCCAACGACGGCACCCGTTTCGAGCTACGACATAACTACGCCCTCGACTACGACGAGGCCTACATCCGCGCCCTCCTGACTGCCAGCGAGGAAGCCCTCCATGGTGGCTCGGGCATCAGCACCCCCAAAGACCTTAAAGACTTTAAGGACCTTAAGGACTTTAAAGACCTTAAGGTCCTTAACAACCTCTGCTACACCCTCGACGGTCGCCCTGTCGTCCGCCCAGCCTCGGGCCTTTACATCTTCAACGGCAAGAAATTCATCGTCAAATGACCTATTTACAACTTAACAGCCATGAAACAGAGACACTTTTTATGCGCACTCGTGGTGCTGGTGGCACTAACGGCGTGCAAGAACCCTGTGAAAACAACGGCAGACATCATCGACCTGCCCCGTGCTGAAACACCCGATAATGTAGCCAAGGCAATGGACTACTTCTTCCAGGCAGCTGCCGAAAAGAAAATGGACGTCCACAGCGCAATGCTTGTGAAGGACGGCAACGTCATCTACAGCCGTTGGCAGAGCCAGGGCGCAGAAGATAAGCCACATGCACTCCACTCCGTCAGCAAGACCTTCACCTCCACGGCTGTGGGACTGGCCATAGCCGACGGCAAAATGGCGCTGACGGACAAAGTCATCGACTTCTTCCCCGATAAGCTGCCTGCCGAGGTCAGCGACAACCTGAAGGCGATGACTGTGCGCGACCTCCTGACCATGACGTGCGGCCACGACAGCGAACTCTCTTCCCGTAATGCCCTGACGGACTGGGTGACGGCCTTCCTCGCCCACCCCGTCGTGCATCAGCCAGGCACCTATTACCTCTACAACAGCACTGGCACCTACATCCTCTCCGCCATCGTGCAGCAGGTGACCGGCGAGAAAGTCGTTGACTACCTTACCACCCGCCTCTTCGAGCCTCTCCACATCGAGAAACCCCGTTGGGACGAGAGCCCGCAGGGAATCAACTGCGGAGGCTGGGGGCTCTATCTGAAGACTGAGGACCTGGCAAAGATGGGCCAGCTGCTGCTCCAGAAGGGCGTGTGGAATGGCAAGCAGGTGATTCCCGCTGAGTGGGTTGCCGAGATGTCAAAGAAGCAAGTGGAGAGCATCAACCCCGGCACACGTCAGGAACAGGCCGACGAACGCGGCATGAACACCGAGACCAGCGATTGGATGCAGGGCTACGGCTACCAGATGTGGCGTTGCCGTCACAACTGCTTCCGTGCCGACGGAGCCATGGGGCAGTACATCATCGTGGTTCCCGAAAAAAACGCCGTCATCGCCATTACCTCCGAGGTGGGCGACATGCAGGGCGAGCTCAACCTCGTCTGGGACAACATCCTCCCCGTGCTGTAGGACCGCCTCATCATATCCACTATAAAGAAACAACGACGAAGGCTGGTATTGATTCATCAAATGGCGCGGAGGAAGAGGACGATGGCGTCGCGGTCTTCCTTGGAGAGGTTGTAGAACCTTAGGGCGCTATCGTAAGCGTCAGACTCCGAACTATAGGCATGCCACATGATAGCTTCTATTTCGTTACGGGCACGGCAATCGTGCAGGCGGTCTTCAGCACCTGTGAGTCGCAGCGAGAGGCCACGTCCCCATAGAGGAGTGGTACGGCACCAGCCCGTGCGGATATCGTTAATCATGTAGAGGCGATGCTGCACCATGTCGGTGTAGGGCCAGATGGTCTGCTCGGCATACTTTGGCAGCGCCTTGGCGGGGTCCAATCCCTTCGATTCAGCATAGGCCTTCGTGCTGGCATCGACCCACATATCGTCCTTGCCCGTTTTCCATGAAGGACGATGGCAGGCAGCGCAACCAATCTTGTTGAAAAGCTGCTTGCCACGCTTCACGGCAGGCTTGTCGAGGTCACGCGCAGCCGGAACGGCAAGGCCACGGTGCCACACCATGAAGTCGTAGTAATCCTCGTCGCTCATCTCGTCCTTGCCGCCATAGGGGGCGCTAAAGTAGAGATACTTGTCGAACGTCTCCTTCTTGGCAATGGACGTTGCACTCAGGATGTCGTTGATACGGACGGCTATGCCCTCGCGGGTACCGTCGGCATAGTAGGGATAGAGCAGGGATGACTTGTCGTTGCCATGTTGCTGGATATAGTCGATGACCTCGGGGTCTTCCGACTGAGCCTTTGCCCACGCGGGTGTGGAGTAGAGCCAGTGACGGTCAGAGCGGGTGACGTTGGTGATGTTCCAAATGGCATTAGCGCCTGCGCCGTCCTGCAACGAGCCGCGTGTCATCGCATAGGTGAAGCGCTTCACGGGGCCGTGCGTGCCACGGAAGGTGCCCAGGTCGTTATAGGGCGCGCTGTAATAGGCCGAAGGCTTGAAGTCGTTCGCCTCCTTGTCCCAAAAGGCAGGATTCAGCGCCACGTAAGGGGCTTCGGCACGATGCTGTTCGCGCATGTCCTCGTCGGTGATGGCATCCAGCAGACCTGTGCCGTAGATGCCGATGGTGCTCTCGAGGCGCACTTCGTAGTTGTCGGGCAGCGGATTGGTGTTGAAAGCCGACTGGGGTATCGTCACCTCGGGATAGATGAGGGCAAACTTCTCGCCGTCGGCAGGGAACTCCATCTTCAGTCCGCTGGGCATTGAGGTAACGTTCTTCCATTGGATGTTAATCAGCGTCTCATCGATGGGTGCCTTGAAGGGCGTCATGGCTGCGGTCTGCGGCATGCCCGTGACCTCGCTGATGTAAGCATTGTTGTCGGGGTGGTAGATGACGAGCAGGTAGCCGTTGCCGAAGTCGTTGGCACGATAGCGGTCCATGCGCTTGCCGTGTCCGTAGGAGGGGTGACAATGGATGCAGCTGGGACGCACCCAGGCAGGGCCAAGGCCCTTGCGGGGCTCGGTGTTGAGGGTGTAGAGGTGCTCAAAGAAGTCCTCGCCATGCTTGAAGCGGGCCATACCGTCGGCAAGGGCATCGACAGCCGGCGCAGCGGCTGAGTAACTCTTGGCAAGCGTGGTGCCTAACTGGCCGCCCGGATACCACTCGTCGGCCGTGAACACCTCGTTGGCTACGCCGAAGGTCTCCTCGGCAGGCTCCAGGTTGTCAACAGGCTCGTCCTCACGGCAGGAGGAGAACAGTAGTAATGAAAAAAGAATGAATAATGAAGAATAAAAAGCCCTGTTTTTCATACTTCCTAACGTCTAAAAATCCTTATTCAATGTCAACCACCTTGTCGTCCTCGAAGGACTTGTTCCAGATGGTGCTGACGTATTTCACAAACGGATAAGGCATGGCGCCAATCTTGCTGATGGCGTTGCTGATGGCCTTCTCCACCTTCTCGCCCGTAACGGAATCGTTGTCCTTGAACCACTGGTGCAGACTGCTCTTGGCTGGGCTCTTGCTGCCGTCGGTGCTGCCATACCATACATTCTCAATGGAGCGGATGTTGTTCTGGAAGTCGGTAATGGAGTTATAGCTGTAAGGCGACTCGACGTAGAAGATGTAACCCGAGCCGAAGGGATTGCCAATCTTGCCCGAGCCAACCTCGTCAGCAATGGCAGCACAGCTGCCCTCGTCGTCGTTGAGCAGTTGCTGAATGGCGTCGGCAAGGCTGCTGAACGTGCTTCCGGCAGCACCGGCATTCATCATATTCCAGCCGAACGACTGGCCGTTTTTCGTCTGATACTCCAGCCCGGCTTTGGCAACGGCATCCAGGCGCTTCGCATCCGGCGTCAGCTCCCAGGAGACCTGCAGTTGACAGCAGCGGATGACCAGTTCTTTGGCGACGGCCTGGGCGTACTTCAGTTCCTCGGCTGCGGGAACGGCCGTAAAGCCCTTATAGGTGTCATTGGTCTGGAATTCAGCCACGGTGCGGTTTTTGCCTTCACGGAAGAGCACGAACTCCAGGGCATGGAAGCCGAGGATGCTGGCATCCTCCAGCGCCTCGTCGCTGTACGTACCCGACTTGAAATAACTGAGCAGCATGTCGCGGTTCAGAGGCCACGAGTCGATGGTCGGGTCGATGTCGAAGTCGCTGGCAGCACCACCAAGGAAGGCTTCGCTCTTCTCCCACCAGGCACGTGCCTCCTTGAAGGCATTACAGGCTGCGTCGATGTCTGACTGCTTGATTTCCTTCGCCGAAAGGTCGCCCAAGGCCTGTTGCAGCTTCAAGGCAGCATCGGCCAATCGGGTATACGTCGGGACGATGACCTTCTCCACATCGTTCTTCACCGCAGCCTGCAAGCCGGCCTCCTGAGCCTCGGTAAGCCGGCTCTTCAGGATTTTCTCCGTGGCGGCATTCAACTGGTTGATAAGTTCCTCGCACGATGCGACAGCCTCGTTGCCGTAGGTACGGTCGGCATACTGCTCATCGTTGATCTCTTCTTTGGGTTCGCAAGCCACAAACCCCACACTTGCCAAAGCAAGCAACATTGCATACGATAAAAACTTTCTCATTGTTTTTTATATTATAAAAGGTTAATTCTTCATTATCAATCATCAGTCGTCCATTATCAATTAATCACCTGAACCACCCTTCGTAGGCCACGCCGATGGAGACCGAAGGCTCGTCGTTGTACTTACTGCGCAGGAAACGATGGGAGTATTCGGCCTTCACGCAGATTTCAGGCACTGGAAAATAGTTGATGCCGGCAGCCATGCGCCGGACGAAAGTGTAGTCGTAGGCGGTGTTAAGCGTGTTCTTGGCATAGGGATTGTATTGCTCGTAACGCCCAAACACATAGAGTTTTTTGTCGGCTTCCCGCGTCGTGCCGATGTGTGAGAAGATGTCGTAACCCGCCTCGATTCCTGCGGCGTAGGCTGTGCTGCTGACGATACGGGTGCCATGGTGATAGGGCGACTGCTTGTTGATGCGGTTGTAGAAGTAGTTGAGCTGCTCGGCGTCGCCCAGATAGCCGTAGTCGCCCTGCCCGCGCACAATCCAGTGGTGCCCTTTGTAGGTAAGGTCCAGCGAACCCACGCACACTTCGCCCTTGTAGGTGGCGGTAATGCCTGACGCCTCGCGAGGGACGCTGTTCCCGATGGAGTGGCCGTAGTAGGCACTAAGGCCGAGGCGCAGGCCTGGGGCAGCGTAGCAGTCCACGCGGGCAGCCGTTCCGAACTTGTTGGCCACCTCATACTCCAGTGGTGTGGCTGCCCCTTTGCGAATCCAGCCCGTGTTGGTAAACTGGTCGGCATTCAGCCCTGCCAGCAGCTGCACCTCGTAGCGAAGGCTTCCGCTGCGTCCCCAGAAGGAAACGCCCGTCTGATGCCAGGTGCTGGGCAGGATGGTGTTCTCGCCCTCGGGACGATAGACGGTGAAGAAGTTCAGCGGCTCGTGGTAGGCGTTGTTCAGCCCCACGGGCACCACAATGTGGCCTACCTTGATGTTTGCCGCGCGTGAAAAGCTCTTCTGCAGCCAGAACTGCTCCAATTCCACCTCGCCGCCCTTCTCAAACTCCTGTTCCCATTCGTTAAACTCGTCGTACTCGTGCTCGTAGCTGGCGCCCGTGCCGCCATGCTCAAACTCCATCTCCGTGCCCATCGTCCAGCCCTTGCCGAAGTCGTAGCCGAGATAGACCACGGCGTGCGGCACATCAAACTGTCCGTGCGAAGGGTCGTTGCGATGCTCGTCGGCATTGACGTAGCGCTTGGCGTTGTCGCTGAAGAAGTTGCGCGTCATGGCCACCTCGCCGTAGCCGCCCACGCTCAGCCTGTTGACCTTCGGTCGAGCCTGCTCACGCTCGGCAGTCACCGTCTGCGCGCCGGAGCCCAGGCAGACACCCGCCATAAGGCTGCAAGCGAAGAAAAACTTAATTACAGGTTGCATCTCTTTAATAAATAAGGTACACGTTAAACAATTCTTTTTACTTTCAAATTCCGCTGCAAAGGTACAGGCATTTCCCTGACGGGACAATACTCAAAAATGGGTAAAACCATCAGGACATAGCACGACATCTTACCTCAACCTACGCATTTTTGAGTATTTTCGTTGGGGGACGCGAAATAAAACAAGGGGATATCCTTCCTCCCTGCAGGCATTATAATTCATTTCAAAGACCTCGCGGTTGCCTGAAGAGAGAATGAGCCGATTGCCATAGAGCCACAATATACGTCTATTTTCCCGTTCGGGCGGATTGCAAATCCGCCCGAACGGATGACGAGTGGCGGGGCTTCAAATTGCGCCAGGTATTCATGGCCTCGTAGAGGAGTAAGGGCGTGTGTGAGAGAGAGTTGTGTGGACGAGCATGTCAGTTATGTCAATTTCAGTTAGAATTTTGAGGGTATGTGTTTTCTCAATTCTCCTTTTTTATCTTATATAACTAATTAATAATAAATATATTATAATATAAAAAAGGAAGGGGAGCGAGAATGATACCCTTTAAAAAATAACTGACATAACTGAAATTGACATGTCTAGCCACGATTCGTTTCATCTAAAAAGCAATCAGACAACGATATACGTCATCACGAAACTGACTGCTCCGGCTATATTGAAACGCAAATGAGGCACAAAATGTCTCAAAAACCTGCCATTTTTGGCTCTTTTTGGCCTTGAAAAGCAGCAAAACCCCTATTTCCGATGTTATTTTGATGATATCCCAAGCAACTATTCTCACAGCCCAGTGGGCTAATTTGCCAGCCCAAGCATCTGGCAGCACAGCCCAAGGGAATAAATCCGCAGCCCAAGCAACTATCCTTCTCCACGAATTACCAGGAGGGGGACGTTTAGTGCATGGTTCATAGTGCATAGAAGAGCAAAATTGCAGCGAGAAGGCTCTCTCGCTGCAATCGCACATTGGTAAAAAAAGATGTATTATCTTTGCAGCGTAAAATGTAAACCGCTATGTTACTCAAACGCTTTTTCCACCGTATCAACCAACTCTGGAAGTCCGTTAAGGCACTGGTGCTGCTACTCGCCCACATGGAACGCCACGCGAAGGTCTTCGACCTCGGCGTCGGTGATGGGATGGAGGGTGCCGACAGGGGCTGCCATAATGAGGGAACGAGCGCTGAACTCGGCCACCTCGAGCTTATCGAAGGTGTTAAGCAGGGCGTCGCCCGTGACGACGATGGAGTCGTTAGCCAGGAAGGCACAGGGGTAGCGGGTGAACGACTCGGCGACGCGCTCAAGGTCGTCGTACTGCGAGCCGAAGGGGAACTGAGGGACGTCCTGCAGGAAAATCCAGCTCTCGGGGATGGTGCGGGGGTCGAACTTCACGCCGGTGGTGCAGTAGCCCATAAGGGCGGGGCTCTGCGTGAGGATGATGCTATTCACACGGGGGTTGCGGCGGTAGATCTCCTGATGGAGGGCCACGGAGCGGCTGGGCACCTTGCCGGCCTCGACCATGCCGTCGCGCACCTGGACGATGTCGTCGGCATCGATGTCCCAGCGGGTGACGCCCGGGGGCGTGATGAGGAAGTCGTTCCCGTGACCCCAGCGGACGCTGGCGGTACCGTAGGAGCTGCACATGAGGCCCTGGTCGCAGGCGCGGCGCACGATGCGGCATATCTCGGCACGGAGGGCGCGCTCATCGCTGGGATGGCGGACGTCCATGAAGTGGGGGTAGTGTGTGGGGATGCTCTGCTCGTGCTTGAGAATCTGGGCGTCAGTAAGGTAACGCGGGGTGCCGAGGGTCTTGGCGTTGAGGATGGTGCGGGCACAGAGCTCAAGGGTCTCGAAACGCTGGTAGGCGTCGGCAATGTCCTCGCCCATGAGGACGACACCGTGGTTCTCCATGATGACGGCCTTGTAGTCGGGGTTACGGCTGAACTCGGCAGCAATCTTCTCGCCCAGCTCCTCGCTGCCCGGGAGGGCGTAGGGGGCGAAGCCGACAGGGCCGCAGACGGCGCGCGCCTGGGGGATGATGCTGGTGTCGGGCACCTCGTGGACGATGCTGAAGGTGACGAGGGCTGGCGGATGGGCGTGGATGACGGAGCGCATCTTCGGACGGATGCGGTAGAGGGCGCGGTGGAAGGGATACTCGCTGGAGGGGCGGTGACGGCCCACGATGGTGCCGTCGGCCTTGACGCACATGATGTCGGCAGGGGTGAGCGAGCCCTTGTCGATGCCGGCAGGGGTGATCCAGATGTCGCCGGCGTCGTCCATGATGGAGAGGTTGCCACCGCTGGTGGTAGTCATGCCGCTGCGGTAGATGCGGCTGATGATGAGCACCAGCTGCTCCGCGGGGTGCATGAGATGGGTGTTAAGTTGCTTCATTGCTTTCTATATTTAATATCGATACATACGGGACGATGGTCGGAGGCGATGGACAATAAGTCAACATGCTGCATTCGACGGTTGAGCTGTTGACTAGTTGACCCGTTGACTAGTTGACCCGTTGACCCGTTGACTTGTTGACCTTTATTGTAGCATACAATGTAGTCAATCGTGATGTCGGGAACGTCGGCGGGGAAAGTGCGCACGGTGGTGTCGGTGAGAATGGTGAACGAGTCCTTGAGAGCGCGGATGAAGTCCTCATTAAGCTCGGCGTTGAAGTCGCCCGCCAGGTAGAAGGGCTTCGAGGGGATGCGCGACGCCACCTCCTGCAGGATAGGCAGGGAGAGCATACGGTCGGCCTCCGTCAACGACAGATGGGTGCAGGCAAAAACGTAGTCGGGGAACTCAGCCGCTACGACCATGCGCTCCTCCTCGCGCCCAGGCAACGCGTGGCGCACCACCGAGAGGGGCTGCTGGCGGCAGAGGATGCCCACGCCGTACTTGCCTCCGTCGTAATCAATGGCAGGGGCATAGACGGGAATCATCCCCGTCAGCGTGGCAAGCTCGCCCAGCACGTCGCGCCCCTTGCTGCGGGCAGTCATGCTGTCAACCTCCTGTACGGCAACGACGTCGGGGGCATAGGCACAGATGACATCAGCCACGCGCTGGAGGTCACGCTGGTTGTCCATGCCGACGCCATTGCGGATGTTGTAGCTCATCAGCCGTGCCGTGCCCGCAGGCTGGCAGGAGGCGAGGAGAAGAAGAAGAAAAACCATCAGACTGGCAGACTTCAAACTGAAAGACTTCAGATGATTGTCTTGAAAGCGGCTCGAATGCAGCTGTATTATCTGACAATCTGAAGTCTGAAGACTGATAATCTTTTTATTTTTCCTTTGCATTTTTCGTAACACTTAAATATTAACTTAAAGCGATTCGGCATGGGAGAGCAGATACTCCTCGGCCTCGATGCTCCAGAGCCCGGCGTGGGCGTCGCAGATGTCGGCCAACGCGGCATAGACGGGATGGGTGGTGCCCTTCGCACGGAAGTCAGCAATGGCTGTGAGAGGCATATCGATGTGGGTGTAGATGAGTTTCTTCCCACCCGGGATGGAGGGGAGGTTGAGCGTGGTGGGTATGACTTCGGCAAGACCGCCCACATGGGTGACAAGTCCTGCGGGGTTGAGTCCGCAAGCCATCAGGTGAAGCGCCTCACGCATATCGTCGGTGTTGCCTCCGCTGGTGCCCACGACGTGGGTGTAGGCGTAATGGACATTGTAGAAGTTAAACGGCGCCTTGAAGGGAGCCTTGGAGGGTCCGGCAAAGAAGTTCAGGCAGCCGTCGAAGGCAAGGATGTCGTCGGCCTGCTCCACGACAGCGGGCACGGGGGCAAAGCAGAAGACATCATCGAAACCCTCGCCTCCCGAGAGCGCGCGCAGCTCGGCTACGGGGTCGGCCATGGTGCCGGTGTTGACATAGCGCAACGTGATGCCGCGCGAGGCAGCAAAGGCGGGGGTGTAAAGCGAGGCAGCGCGGTCCAGGCGTCCCTGGTCAATGTCAGTGACAATGAGCAGCGAGGGATGACGGTCAGGGCGATACAGCACGTAGTTGATGGCTGCCAACCCCATCGGGCCCACGCTGGCAAGCAGCGCCATGCGTCCGCCGTCCTTAATCTCCATGCTGTGCACATAGCTGCCGGGGGTGAGGTGGTAGTTGGCGTGCATGGCTCCGATGACGCACGACATCGGCTCGGAGAGCGAAGCAGGAAAGAAGCCCTCGCCACGATAGTGAAGCAGGCAGCCCTGCTCCATCACCTCGCGCGGAATGATGACGTAAGTGGCGTCACCACCGATATAACGGTAGCTGTAGCCCGGGGCGCTGAGCACCCCCACAGGGCCGTCGGCGTAGTTAAGGGCGGGCTGGATAGAGAACTTTTCGCCGGCATGGAACTCGTCCTTCCAGCGGCTGCCCACTGCGACAATCTCTCCGGCAAACTCATGGCCGATGATAGTGGGGTGCTGAGCCACGTCGCGCGGCACACGCTTGTGGGTATCGGCCTGATGGGAAGCCTTGTAGGACGACATGCAGATGCTGTCGCACACCACGCGCGCCAGAATCTCATCGTCGCTTATAGGGGGAAGCTCAAACTCCTCTAATCTCAAATCGTCTTTTCCATACAGACGGACGGCTTTTGTTTTCATTATTCCTATCTATTTCTGATTTTTAATTACTCATTCTTCACCTATTCACCAGGTTCAGGCGCCAGGTGAGGCCGAAGTTCATGCCCCACGAATCGGCAGGGAGGGTGCCAAGGGGGTTCTGGCCGAAACTATGGTTGAAGGTAGCGTGGAAACGATAACGGTTGTCGCTCGTGGGATACCACAGGAGGCCTCCTCCGATGACACCCAGACGGGTGCTGATGAAGGCAAGGTTGTCATCGGCATCGTCGGCATTATGGTCGTAGGAGCCTTCGATGGTAAACGTCACGTGATCCGTAATACGCCAGTCGACACAGCCTATGAGGGTAAAGTCCTCGGCAAGATGCCCCGTGGTGCGAAGGTGATGGATGGTGCTACGTTGCACCCAGTCGAGGCAGATCCACCAGCGCCCGAAGAAAAAGCGGTTTCCCAGCGCCGTCATGGCCATGTAGCTCTGCGGGGCATACTGGTGCATGTGGGCAGACCAGTAAGGGCGCCACACCCCTGCGGGACGACGCCAGCTGACGTTGTAGGAGAAGTAGCGGTGCAGGTCGGCGTCGCAGAGGCTCTGGGCGATTTGGAAGGTGAGCTCATCGCCATTACGGAGATAGCGTCGTGCCGAGGCACCCAGCTGATATGCAGCAGCATGCTGAATCCATTCAGAGTAGCGGAACACGTCGTTGGGGTTGGCATCGTACTCCATGCTGCCCACCTCCATGACCTGCTTACCCGCAGCAAAGCTCCAGCGCTCGTTGGGGCTCCAGATGAGCTGCGCCCAGTCCACCGAGGCCATCACGGAGGGGTCGGGGTTCATGCGATTGAGGCGCTGGCGAAACGCATAGGAGAGGTGTTTGTCGATGCGCCCGTCGATGCTGAGGAACAGGTTGTTCACCCGTAGGCCGTTGTCGCTGACGCCGCCCACACCCGGATGCCCGAAATCGTTGCGATAGTCGGTGCGCATCTCCGTTTTCACCAGCAAATGCTGCATGCCATCGTCGGCTGCCACGCGTAAGTTCGTCAGCACCAGCAAAGCCGTAATCCAAAAAATCCGCGTATGCTTCATTCCCAACTCCTCATTCCTAATTCCTCATTTTTCATTTAAATCAGCTTAGCATCACTTGTCCGCCTGTGACGGGGATGGCCTGGCCTGTTTCGCCCGTCTGCTCAATGGCGTAAAGGATAGCTTTCGTGACGTCGGCAGGGCTGCATCCCTTACGCATCGGCACTTGTGCGAGGTAATACGCCTTGACGTCCTCAACCGTCTTTGCCCCAGGCACCTTGCCCGCGCGAAGGTACTGCACGAAGAGGCCGTTCTCGGGGTCGCTCCAGAGTGGGCCGTCGTAGAAATTGCCCGGACAGATGCTGTTCACCTTGATGCGGAAGGGGGCCAGCTCCAACGCAAACGACTGCGTGAGGCCTATGCCACCAAACTTGCTGCCGGCATAGGCATAGTTAGCCTTCGAACCGCGCAGGCCACTCTTGCTGTTCACCTGAATGATGTCGGCAAAATAGTCGGGGTCGTATTTCGTCTGCAGTTTCATCACTCTGCTTACCACCTTAGCGCAGTAGAAATAGGCCATGTAGTTGATGCGTGTGACAAACTCGAACTGCTCGGGTGTTAGGTCGTCGAGGCTGCCGGCACGCAGTACGCCAGCATTGCTGACAAAAACGTCCAACGCGCCAAAGGTCTGCAGCGTCTCGTTGACAAGCGCCTGAATGCTTTCCAAGTCGCTGACGTTCGTCTTGACAAAAATAGCCCGGTTGTTACGCGCGCCTTCATTGAACGAAGCAACAGTCTGGCGTCCGACGGTTTCGTTAATGTCAGCCACAACGATGTTGGCACCTTCGCCCATTAACAGGCGGGCGATGCCCTCGCCGAAGCCCTGCGCCGCACCCGTGACAATGACAGTCTTGCCCTCCATGCGTCCCTCTGAGGCAGTAGAACTCACTTTCCGACGGTAGTTTTCCACTTCCCAGTTGTCGATGAAGTCCACCCAGGCAGGCTCCATGCTGTGTGCCCCGCCAAACGATTCGGCATAGCGGGCAATCTGCATGGCATCTAGGTAGACGTCGGTGATGATGCCAGCCTCCTTGGCGTGTTCGCCCACAGCCACTAAGCCGAGACCTTTGATGAGCAGTACCTTAGGCGTGTAGCCATACGTGCTAACGAAGGATTCTATCCGCTCTTCGGCCTGCATCAGAAGCGCCTCAGTATCGTCGGCCTCCAAATAGAGATAGTGCGATTTACAATACACAATCATGTCGGGTGTAAAGGGCACAGCGACTTTGCTGAACGCCTCTTCCGACGCTGAAAACTGCTCAACGAGCGCGTTCTGTGTCACGCGCAACGTCTTCAGCCCCCGTCCTCCCCGACCAAGCATCTGCCGCAACGCAGGGATAACAGATACATTAGCAACGCTACACTCTGCATCTTTGAACTCCTGCGGCTCCTGAACGCCCAATGCCTCAAAAACGCTTTCGTAGAGAATCTCCACTTCATCTGCCGTGTCGGCACCGACGAAGATACCGTGATTCTGCAGGAAGATAATCTGTGGCTCGTGCCCACGCGCAGCCTTGAAGGCTGCCATGCGGTCATAGACTTTCTTAAACAAGGTGTAGCCTGGGTCGGTGTACTCGATGTAGAGCGCATCGGGGAAGCGCTCACGGCAGATGGATTCCGCATTACGTGAGCACATCAACCCATTCACCAGCGTGGGATGGAGATGCACGACAAAATGCGCGCTCATGCAGTTGTGAAGCGATGTTTCCACAGAAGGACGGCGCCCGGGTGTCAACGTAGCACGGGCAAGGTCGTCCTTCACCTGCGTCTCACGCTGAATAGCGTCAGTACTATACACCTTTTCGCCCATCTGATTCAGCAGAGCGCGGTCCAAGACGGCAAAACCCTCTTCCGTAATCGTTGCCAGCGCGTGTCCGCTCGCTTTCACCCACAGTTTGTCGGCGGTCTTGTACGAGGTGTTTCCCCCTCCGGCTATCACATAACGGGAGTCGGCGCCGTACTTGCGTGAAAGGGCTATCAGGGATTCCAATGCATTCATGCCTTTTTCGAAATTATGAGAACTTAAACAGAAACTTATGAAAGATAAAGTGAAAATTTTGAATCTACGTCAGCGGATGGCTTTTAGGATGACGTTCTCACCCTCCTCGACGGTATCAAGGCCTGCCTGATGCGCCGCAATACGACATGCTCCACGCCAATTGATTGCGCGGAGTTTGTCACTCAGACACTCGGCATCGCGAGTGCGAAGGCGGATGGGCTCCATAGCGGGTGTGTTGTGCTCCGAGCCGAAGGTGACAATGAAGCCTTCGTCCTCCAAGTAGCCGGCGTATTGTTCCAGCACGGCAGTCGTGTTGCGTGTGGTGATGAACTCCACCGAGGGTATGCCACGCTTGCGCAGCGTGTCGGCAGCCTGCATGAGGTCACCCTCGAAGTCTGTGAAATTACCCTTCGTATCGTCAGCCAGGAAGGGATAGGTGGGGATGCCTCCCGCAGCGTTGATGATGCGGCACACCGTTTCGACGGGGAGGAACGCTGCAGGCTCCTCGGGCACAAATGCCACTCCACCAGCCTTCAGCAGATAGCTGCGTAACTCGTTTTCCACCCCCGCTGCATTCGTCACATCAGACTTCAACTCCCTCCCGCAGAGATCGGCATAGAAGTCTGCAAGCTGTCCACCTTGCTTCTCTGCTGCCAGCCTGAGCGCCTTTGCAAGGTGGCGCTCGCGCAGGTTGCCGCGTGTGAGGGTGCGTACCATCTCATCGTAATTCAGCCTGAAACCTGCCTTCTTGGCATCGAGCAGATCGTTTAGTTTGCTGCACATACGGGCCACCTGACGATTGCTCTCCTCACGCACACGAGACAGCCACTCTGCCTCCCTGCCCGAAAGTGTGACGGGATAGGCCAGGCCCTTGCCGCTCAGGTAGGTACGTCCAGGGTTATTGGGGTCGTTCACACGCAGGCCCCGGCGTTGGTCGTCGGCATTGAGAGCAATCATCTCAATGCCCATTAGAGGGTAGAGTCCGCGTACCTGACAGCCGTCGAGCCACTCACGATAGCCGTCCATACTATAAAAGTCATTGATACCAACCACCTTCACTCCCTCAGCAGCTGCGCGGTCAAGCGCCTCTGCCACATCCGCAAATGCGCTGAAGGAGTACGGCGTATGCAAGTGGGCATTTACATCAAAAATATCGCTCATGCGTCTATTCGTTTTCAATTCGGCAAAATTAGCATGAATTGAACGAAAATGCAACTTTTATCTGAGTTTTTTCAGTTTCCTTTGGTTGGCTCCATGTGGAGAGTGACGAGCGTGTCCTTTCCGAAGCGTTCACGCAGTTTCTCCTCAATGGCCGAAGCACGGTCGTGCACCTCGCGCAACGGCAGTTCGCCGTCCATACGAATGTGGACTTCAATAGCGATGCGGTTGCCGATGCGGCGCGTGCGCAGGTTGTGGGGCTCCGAGACATCGGGAAACGAGTGAATGATAGCCTCAATCTCCTGCTCAGCCTCTTCGGAGAGCGAACGGTCTGTAAGTTCGCCGATGCTACCCTTCAGTAAATCGATGGCGACCTTCACCAGCATGGCTCCGACAACGATGGAGGCTACGGGATCAAGCACCGTCCAACGGTCACCCAACAAAATAGCGCCTCCGATACCGATGGCAGCACCGATGGAGGAAAGGGCGTCGCTCCTATGATGCCAGGCATTGGCAACAAGGGCTTGAGAGTCCAGTTCCTTACCCCTCCGCACCGTGTAGCGATAAAGCAGTTCCTTCACCGCAATCGACACCAGCGCCGCCCACAACGCCAACTTACCCGGTGCCGGAAGCTGTTCTCCGCCAAGCCATGCGGCAAGCTTCACGCAACCCGAGACAATGATTCCGACAGCCACAGCTACCAACGCCAAGCCGATGAACAACGTGGCCATCGTTTCGAACTTCCCGTGTCCGTAGTCGTGCGAGGTGTCCTGGGGCTTCGCGCTGATGCCCACAAAGACCAGCACAACGAGGTCAGTAATGAAGTCGGAAAATGAGTGTACGGCATCGGCTATCATGGCCGCACTATGTCCCAGCACGCCGGCTATAAACTTGAAGGTCAGCAGTGCCACGTTACCCACGCTGCCCACCAAAGTCACTTTGTAGATTTCTTTCTCGCGATTCATTGTAGAAACAGTTTTTGCGCAAGGGGCACAAGGTTGTCGCGCAGTTCAGGAAAGATGGGTAGATGCTGTCCTGGATAGCGGTGTGCCGAGCCAGGATAGTGGAGAGCGAACTCGTCGTAGTTATCGACAATCTCGTCGTTGTCGGCAAAGAGTCCGTGCGTCATCGCCCTCTCCTCGTCCGTAAGCCCTTCAAACTGATCCTGTTCTACCGCAGCATAGCCCTCGCAGATAGCAGGTGTGATGGTGAAGACGGGAGTTCCGTCGCGCCTAGGAGAGAGCCAAGTGTTCTCGCCCATTCGTGCGTGCAGGCGGGCCGAGGGATGGAAATCGGGATTGATGCAAATCTTCCTGTATCCCCGCAGTTTCTGTGCCCAGAAGCCACCCAGCGATAGCCCCACGATGAGGTCCGGATGTTCCTCCTCGCAGAGCCTATGCAGCATGGGCAGCGCTTCCGCTGGGTCGATAGGGACATCGGGCGCCACCACCTCACAGGGGCGGAAGAGGATACGTAGCGACTCGGCCGTTTTGTAGACCCCGCTGGAGGCCAGGCCATGTATGAAGAGGATTTTCATAAAGGGTTAAGGAGTTGGAGAGCTTGGTCTTCAGCAGCCTCCATCTGTTCGCGTTCGCCAGGTCCCTTGTCATTTAAGCCACAGAGATGGAGGATACCATGAATGACTACACGATGGAACTCCTGGTCGTAGGCCGAGTGAAAACGGGTGGTGTCGTAAGCAGGGACAAACTGTTCGGCATTTGTGCGCACGGTATCGAGGCTGATGACCATATCGCCACTCACCACATCGGCGTGACAATAATCGAAGGTAATGATATCCGTGTAGTAGTCGTGTCCGAGGAACTGACGGTTGACGTCCAATATGCGCTCGTCGTCCACAAAACGGTAGCCCACCGTGCCTACACGCTTGCCGTAAAAGCGCGCCACAGCTTCTATCCACTCGCTTACTCGCCTGCGGTCCATTTCCGGCAGGGCAACGCCTTCTGCTTGAAACGTTATCATACGCTCGTCACCCTCTGTTTATGACCCAAAGAACAAGTACGCCATGAAGATGGCAGCAATGATGCCCGCAGCATCGGCAGCCAAGCCGCAGGGCACTGCATGGCGCGTTTTGCGGATACCCACCGAGCCGAAATAGACTGCCAGAATGTAGAACGTCGTGTCGGTACTCCCCTGGAAGATGCTTGCCAGACGTCCCACGAACGAGTCGGCTCCGTAGGCTGTCATTGCATCCACCATCATTCCCCTTGCGCCGCTGCCACTCAGCGGTTTCATCAGAGCTGTCGGCAGCGCACCCACAAAGTCCGTGTTGCCTCCGCATTGTCTGACTATCCACGCAATGCCGTCCGTCACACCGTCCATCGCGCCCGAAGCACGAAACACGCCTATGCCCACCAACATCGCTACCAGATAGGGGATGATGCGCACAGCCGTCGTGAAACCACCCTTCGCGCCCTCAATAAAGTCCTCATAGACATTGCGCCGTTTCACCATGCCGGCGATAATGAATCCTACAATGATGCCCATCAGCAAGATGCCCGATGTGAGCGTCGACACCGTGTTCATCGTCTCAGACGACATGCGGCTAAAGCCCCAGATAATCAGAGCCACCAGCGCGCACAGCCCTCCGAGGAAAAACAGCAGCGTGCGGTTGAAGAGATTTATGCGCTGCACCAAACATGTCACCACCATACCCACCAGCGTGGAGAAGAACGTAGCAAGCAGGATGGGCACAAAGACGTCCGTCGCCTGCGCTGCCCCAAGCTGGGCACGATATACCATCACACTGACGGGAATGATGGTCAGGCCGCTCGTGTTCAGCACCAGGAACATCGTCATGGCGTTCGACGCCGTCTCCTTCTTTGGGTTCAGCTCCTGCAACTGCTCCATCGCCTTCAATCCCATCGGCGTAGCCGCATTATCGAGCCCAAGCATATTTGCCGCGATGTTCATGAACATCGTGCCCATCACCGGGTGGTCCTTCGGAATCTCAGGAAACAGCTTACAGAGCACCGGGCTAAGCCATCGTGCCAGACGCCCGACTGCACCGCTCCGCTCGCCTATCTTCATCACACCCATCCACAGCGACAACACACCCGTCAGCCCGATGGAAATCTCGAACGCTGTCTTTGCCGACGAGAACGTGCCGTCAATCATTGCCGGAAACACGCTCGTATCGCCCATGAACACCAGCCGAGCGGCAGCCACCACGAAGGCAACCAAGAAAAACGCTATCCAGATATAATTCAGTACCATGCTATAAACACTTGCTTTTTTAGAAGTTTTTCGTTCAGCCGACAAAGATACATTCTTTTTTTCAATCTTGCCCTATCTTCTCCCCCGAAAGATGAGTTTCCGAGACTATTTTTCCTAATTAAACTTATAACAGAGAATGAAATAAATGATTAATAGGTGGAGAGGATAGAAGACATAAAAAAGGTATTTGGCAATGGGTCCTTGAATAAATCCTCGTTTACCATTGTACATATTGATTGGAATGAAGGCCAAGCCAGCTATCCAGCGGCTGCCAAGCATGCAGCTGCCAATGATGGCCTGTAGCAAACGCCGACGGCGCAACACATACAGAAGCAGAATGAAGCCATAGCCACTACAGCCATAGTCGGCACGAAAGAAGATGGACACTACCAGCAAACCGATAAGTGAAAAAGCAAGCCGTCGATGGTCATTCCGATAATACTCAATGGCATACATCCCTAAGAACCCAAGTAAAAGGGTAAAGAAAACATTCTGGCGCGGAAAAAACCATGTGCCATTGTGAACCAGATTCCACGGAATTTCGGAAATGAGTGCAAAAAGGAACAAATTGAATCCGTATTTACGGCGGCTGTGCGTGTGTTGAAACCCTTCGACAAGCAGAAAAGCAAAGAGGGGGAACGCAATCCGTCCGACAGTACGCATTAAGAAATAAATACTTATCTGCTTATGACCAATGTTGAATAGGGGTTGAATCATCTGTGGATCGTAACGAAAGTAGAAAAAAGCAAGATGATCGATAAGCATAGTCACCATAGCCAACACCTTCAGAACACTGCCACTAAGCACATTCCATGTCTTGTTTGCTGTAAGATTCATGTTAAGATGGAATAAACTGGGTGGCAAAGTTACTGTGTTTTTCTTGTTTGTACAAGCGTCTTATAGGAAGTTTTTTCCCTTTGAAATGGAAAAACACTCGCATGCGCTGTGCCGGCAGCCCATTGGAATAAGAAATTATCGCACTACGTTACGGCGCCAGACCATTGCGTTGTGCTGCCAACCCACCGGGAAAAAAGGGCATTCTGTATTCCGGTATCCACACCCTTTAACAGGGAGGACAAAAAAGGCAAGAGTTCGGGCGAAGAATCCTAAAAGAAATAAAAAAGAAATAAAAAAGGAGGGCTTTTCGTGCGATAGTGAAACCTTTTTGTTATCTTTGCAAGTTGTAAGAGGGGCCACAGGTTTTCTGCCTTTACGCCACTCAAATAATAAGGAATATGGAAGAGAGTTTTGACATAAGGAACCAGCAGCGTAACGTGGGCGACAAGGACTACGAGAATGCCCTGCGCCCGCTGTGCTTCGACGACTTCAGCGGACAGGAAAAGGTGGTGGACAACCTGCGAGTGTTCGTTCAGGCGGCCCGTTTGCGTGGTGAAAGCCTCGACCACACGCTGCTGCATGGTCCTCCAGGACTGGGAAAGACGACGCTGAGTAACATCATTGCCAACGAGTTGGGGGTGGGCTTCAAGGTGACCTCCGGCCCCGTGCTCGACAAGCCAGGCGACCTGGCAGGTCTGCTCACCTCGCTAGAGCCGAACGATGTGCTCTTTATCGATGAGATTCACCGTCTTAGCCCTGTGGTGGAGGAGTACCTTTACAGCGCTATGGAGGACTACCGCATCGACATCATGATTGACAAGGGGCCCTCGGCGCGCAGCATCCAGATTGACCTCAACCCCTTCACGCTTGTGGGCGCAACCACGCGTAGCGGCCTACTAACAGCGCCGCTTCGTGCCCGCTTTGGCATCAACATGCATCTGGAGTACTACGAGGCGGCGACGCTGGCGAAGATTCTACGCCGTTCGGCACGTCTGCTGGGTGTTCCCTGTCAGGCGAAGGCGCTGGACGAAATTGCCCGCCGCAGCCGAGGCACCCCCCGTGTGGCCAACGCCTTGCTGCGCCGCGTGCGCGACTTCGCACAGGTGAAGGGCGACGGTAGCATCACCCTCGATATCGCCCGCTATGCCCTTGAAGCACTCAACATCGACCGCTACGGACTGGACGAGATAGACAACAAAATCCTCTGTACTATCATCGAAAAGTTCAAGGGCGGGCCCGTCGGCCTCGGCACCATCGCTACAGCCCTCGGCGAAGACCCAGGCACGCTGGAGGAGGTCTATGAGCCGTTCCTCATCATGGAGGGCTTCATCAAGCGCACTCCTCGCGGACGCGAAGTGACCGACCTCGCCTACCGTCACCTCGGCAAGAGCCGCTTCGCCACAGGTAACGCCGACATGGACGACTTGTTCAACTAAACACAGATAGTAACAACAGGTAAACTGTTATGAAATGAAACGAATTGTCACTTTTATCCTTTTAGTCTTGAGTATGATAACCGGACATAGCGCTACGAACTACACCAAGGGCTGGGCGGAGGTACGCGAGCTTATCAGCAAGGGCAACTACCGCACGGCGCATGAGAAGGCGCAGGTGCTCTTCGATGCCGCCCAAGCGGAGCAGAACAGTTTCCGCATCCTGCAAGGCGCCATCATGCTGACGCAGGCAGAGGGCTCCTATCAAGAAGATAGTACCCAGAAGGCCCTTGACCGCTATCGCTCCATCGAGGGAAGCCTCAACGAAACCGATGAGGCCGTGCGTTGTCTTTATCTGGCACAGGCCTACCAGCACTATTACGACTGGAATGACTGGAACATCCGACGCAACCTTCCTTTGGAGGAACCTACGGACGACATCGCACAGTGGGACGAGGAGACCTTCCAAACCACCATCCGCACCCTTCAGGATAAGGCGTTGGCGGCTGCTGACGCGCTGAAGCGGACCCCCATTGCCGACTACGCCGAACTGCTTGAAATGGGCAACAAGGCAGGACAGGCGATTTGTCCCACACTCTACGACGTTGTGGTGCAAGCCATTTTCAACTTCAACCGTAAAGACAACGACGACGAGACCGTGCAGGCACTCTTTGAGCAGGACGCCCTCTACGGAACTGCAAAGGAGTTCTGCTCGCTTTCCTTGCCTGACAAGCCAGAGATACCCCTCATCCGTAACCTCACTCTCCTACAAGAGCTTACCCGTTTTCATCTGGACGAAAAAGGCATCGACGCGCTGCATCGTGCGCTGGACGAGAAACGTCTTGACTTCATTCGCTATCATTCCTTCTTCGATAAAGTACGCTACCGCGAGGGGCTGGAACGACTCGTGGAGGCCTACAAGCTCTCTGACGAACGTACAATGTGGTACTACCGTCAGGCAGAGTACTGGTTCAACCTACAAGAAGAGGACGAGGACCACATCGGCATCGATAAGCCGTGCGTGAAGGCCTACGGCCTTGCCCGCAAAGCTATTGAGATTGCGCCAAAAACTCTGGGAGCCATCCAAAGCAAGAATCTCATTGGGCGTTTGGAGCATCCTGAGCTCTCAATGACAGTTCCCTCGCCCCTATTGCCCAATCAGACGAACACAGCCATTCTTCAGGCAAAAAACATCAGTCATGTATGGTTCCGCCTCGTAAAGATAACGAAGGAGAAAAACCAGTGTGACCTCGACTACTACCTGAAGCAACCCGCGCTGAAGAGCTGGAACATCGGCGTGAACGACCCAAAGGACTACGAGAGCCACGATAACCCGCTGGAGATTCCTTCGCTTGCCCCTGGGGAGTACATCCTGCTCGCCTCCTCCACTGCCAAGTTCAACAAGAAGCAAAACGTCTGCTCTGTTCACTTGAACTGTACGGCTCTCACCCTCTATATTGAGAGCATCAAGCAAAACGGCCAGCACCTCGCTGCCGTTGTGGATCGAAAAACGGGTGACATCCGCACAGACTGCAAGGTGGCTGTCTATAACCGTCAGTGGCGTTCAGGCAAGACACGCGAGGAGAAACTCTTCGACTGCGACATCAACGAAAAAGGTTTCTTCCGCATTCCCGCTGTGGAGCGAAACAGCAACCGCGTGATTATTGCCACAGACGGTGCTTCGAAGGTCGAGCGGAATCTGGGCACTAATGAGCCCTACACCTTCCGTCAACAAGAAAAAATCACCCTCTTTGCCGACCGTTACAGCTACCGCCCAGGCGACGAGGTGCAGTTTAGCCTCGTGGTCTATAACGAGGAGGACACGAACCACTTCACCGTCTGCCCCGACAAAGAAGTAACTATCGAACTCCACGATGTCAACGGTAAGGTCGTCAGTACCCTCGAGGGCACTACGGACGAATTCGGCTGCTATCGTGGCACCTTCAAACTGGGAGTCTCTCTACTCCCGGGCCGTGTTTCCATTCAAGCCCATACTGACGATGCGCGAGGCTCTCGTAGCCTCAACGTGGAAGCTTACAAGCAACCCACCTTCGCCATTCAATTCGAGGAGTATGAAAAAGATATCCCCCTCACAGCATCCATCCCCGTCAAGGGCTCGGCTATTTCCTACACGGAAGTGCCTGTACAAAACGCAGCTGTCACCTACGTCATCACTCGCACCGAACAGCCCTCCATCTATTGGTGGCGCTGCATCGGACGGAGCAAAACGGTTGCCCGCGGTACCACGCAGACAGCTGCCGACGGTACCTTCCAATTTGATATCGCCCCGATGTTCAGCAAGGACAGCCCCAAGTTGAAAGAACGTTGCTACCGCTACGACATCCATGTGGAGATTACTGCCGTCGACGGGGAGACGCAGAGCCACGACACCTCTGTCCGCATCGGCAAGCCCTACGAACCGCCAAAGGACGATACACCCCGGGATGTAATGCCTGCCGACGCCCTGCTCTGGGGCTATCAGGCCAAGGGAAAAGTGGAAGCCGGCGAGACAGCCACTCTCAAGATAGGTTCCGCAAAGCAAGATGTCATCGTTGTGTGGTTCCTAGAGAAGGGCTACGATGTCGTAGACTACGGCAACATGAAACTCTCCAACGAAGTACGTGACTGGACACTCCAGACCGACGATTCGTGGAAAGGCGGCTTCACGCTTCGCCTCGTCACCTACAAGGAGAACGAGATGAAGGAATTCGCCTACTCCTTCGACGTCCCCCATCGTGAACGCGAACTGGGTATTACCCTCACCACCTTCCGCAACCGCCTCACCCCAGGCGAGCCGGAGAAGTGGACACTTCACATCCAAAACAACGAACAGCAGCCCGTCGAAGCGAACCTTGTGGCTGCGATGTACGACGCTGCGCTTGACGTCTATGGCGAGAACTATTGGGACCTTACCCCTTGGCACGCTTTCTACATGTGGAACATACTCGGACAGGCTACAGGCAAGGAATGGTCGTGCGGTGTCGATCCTAGCACCCCGTGGACACGTGTACCGGATATCGAGTATCCCTCGCTGCTCTATCTCAATGGTGAGCGTATCGTCGTTGGCTATGGCGCCCGCAGGACTCGCGGCGTCCCCATGATGGCTATGGCGAAGAACTCGTCCGTTTTGGCAGAAGTCGCTGTTGCGGAAGATCAGGCAGTTTTTGTTGACGTAACAGAAGAAGCCCGCTCTGCATCCCAGGAAGCCGTCTATAGCCACGACGACGCCGAGATAGCTGGAGGAAGCATAGAAAAAGGAGAGGAAGCCGAGGACGAAGGCGTTCCCGAAAACGTCTATATCCGTCAGGACCTCACCCATACGGCATTCTTCGAGCCCTGCATCCGTACAGATGCAAACGGTAATGCCGAAGTTTCCTTCACCGCTCCCGACCTGCTGACAGAGTGGAACTTCCAAGGGCTTTCCTTCACAAAAGACCTCAAGGTGGGCAAGTTCTTGGAAAAGGTTGTCACGCGCAAGGAGCTAATGGTGCAGCCCAACCTGCCTCGTTTCTTACGTCAGGGTGACACATTCGAGTTTACCGCCAAAGTCTCAAACATTTCTGAGGCTGATATGGATGCAAAAGTACGTCTGCAACTTACCGATGCCCGCACGGGCAAACTGCTAAAGGGTTGGACGAAAGCCAAGACGCAGACCATCAAACTGGCGAAAGACGACGTGAAAGCCGTATCGTTTGCCGTCAGCGTACCTGAAGATGTCTTTGCCATCACCTACCTTATCACAGCCGTAGGCAACCAGCACTCCGACGGCGAACAGGGCGTCATTGCCGTGCTTACTAACCGCACGCTGGTTACGGAGTCGCTCTCGATGTACGCCAATGCCGGAGAGAAGAAATCCTACACGCTGGAGTCACTAAAGAAGAACACGTCAAAGACGCTCACGCACCATAAGCTATCGCTTGAGTACACGTCCAACCCCATCTGGTACGCCATCCAAGCACTCCCCGCCCTCGATGAAACCACCAATCCGAGCATCGAGCAACTGTTCCACCGCTTCTACGCCAACAGCTTGTCGCTGGGCCTCATCCGTCGTCATCCGCAAATAGAACCTATTTTCCAGCGTTGGGCCAATGAGTCGCCCGATGCCTTCCTCAGTCAGTTGGAAAAGAACAACGACCTCAAGCAAATTGTCCTCAGCGAGACACCTTGGCTTCTGCAAGCCGAGAGCGAAACAGCTGACCGGAAGCGCATTGCCGATTTCTTCCAAACCGAGCGTGCCGAAGAAACTCTCTCCGTCCTGCACGAGCAACTGCTCAAACTTCAAAATGCTGATGGAGGATGGAGCTGGATGCCTGGCTTCGAGAGCAACACCTACATCACGATGTTGCTGCTTCGCGGTTTCGGTGAGTTGCGAGAACAGGGTTGCATCAATCCAGATAATGATGCCGAGTTGAATGGCGCGATTTCTAAGGCTATTGCCTACGTCGATGGGGAATACTATAAAGAATACCTCGAATGGCTAAAATGGGAGAAAGAGAACAGCAAGTTCTGGGAAAAACGCACCGTTAATCCCATCTGCACAAACTACCTCTTTACTCGCAGTTTCTGGAAGGACTACAATTTCAAAGGCAAAACGAAGGCCTCCTACGACTACTTCTACGCAGCTCTGAAGCGCGTCAGCCACATCAACGACGGTCTGATGACGAAAGCCCTTACTGCCCTAACCTTCTACCGCAATGGTGACAAATCGCTCTCCGACGGTATCCTCAAGCTGTTGGACGAATCGGCTCTCTATAGCGACGAAATGGGTATGTACTGGCGCGATAACGTGGCAGGATGGTTCTGGCACAACGCTCCTGTCGAGACACAGTCGATGCTCATTCGTGCCTACGACGAATGTAGCGCAGGCAAGCGTGACATTGGCCTCATGCAGCAATGGTTACTCAAGCAGAAGCAGACCACCCGTTGGTCCAACAGCGTCTCTTCTGCCCATGCCGTCTATGCCCTGCTCATCGGAGGTGGCAGTCAGGCTTTGGACAATAAGCAGACAGCTGTCCTCTCCGTCGGAGGCAAAAAGGTTGTCCCCGAGAGACAGGAGGCAGGTACGGGTTACTTCCGCACAAACTGGGAGGACAAGGAGATTACCCGCTCGATGGCCAACGTCACTATCGACAACTCAAAAAATCCCTCGTGCTCGTGGGGCGCGCTCTATTGGCAGTACTTCGAGAACCTCGACAAGGTGGAGCACTCCGAACAGGGCTTCTCCGTCAGCGCCTATTATTATAAGGTAACGGACGAGGGCAAACTTGCCAACATCGACGGTCCCGTCAACATAGGCGACAAAATACGTATCCGCCTGCGCTTTACTGTAGACCGCAACCTCGAATATGTGCAAGTGAAAGCATTGCGCCCCGCAGGATTGGAACCCGTCAGCACCCGTTCGGGACGCGTATGGAATGGCGGACTGAATTATTATCTGGCCGTCGAGGATGCAGCCACTTCGCTCTACATCGACTATCTCAACAAGGGAGACTACACGGTGGAATTTGACTGCTGGGCTTCGCAGAGCGGCTCGTTCCTCTCGGGTATCGTCACTCTCCAGTGCTTCTACGCACCCGAGTTCCGCGCCACCTTCTCACAACCGAATTTGACCATAACGAAGGAATAATCATGGCTAACTTAAAGACCCTCGCTAAAGACACAGCAATCTACGGCATTAGCAGCATCGTAGGCAGGTTCCTCAACTACCTGCTCGTTCCCCTACACACGGCCAAAATCTCAGCAGAGAGTGGGGGTTATGGCATCGTCAGCAACCTCTATGCCTGGGCTGTATTGTTGTTTGTGCTGCTCACCTTTGGTATGGAAACCACTTACTTCCGCTTTGCCAATAAGGAGGGCGAGGACCCGCGCATGGTGCTCAGTACCGCTTTGCGCCTCGTTGGAGGAGTAGGGGTGCTGTTTGTTGTACTTGTTCTATGTATGCTTCACCCCATCAGCGGAGCCATGGGCTACGCCGCACACCCTGAATATGTCGCCTGCTTTGCCATTATCGGAGCTATGGATGCCTTTCAGGCTATCCTGTTCGGTTATCTGCGCCAACAACACCGCCCGATAAAGTTTATGGCGTTGAAGATGCTATTTATCTTCGTAAACATCCTTCTCAATCTGGTCATCTTCCTTGTCTTGCCTCTCTTATTCAATCGTTTCCCTGCCGTTCAAGCGTTCTATGAGCGGTACAACTATGGCGTCGGCCTCATCTTCTTCGCCAATCTGCTGTGTACGCTTATCGTTATGGTTGCTTTTATAAAGGAAATGAAAGGCATCACCTATGGTTTCAGTCGTCCTTTGGCCCGACGTATGCTAGGTTATGCCTGGCCTATCCTTTTGCTGGGAATTGTGGGCTGTCTCGGACAGGTGTTCGACAAAATCATCTATCCGCGTCTGATGCCTGGAGAAGAAGGTTTTGTGCAGCTTGGCATCTATGGCGCTTGTGTCAAGATTGCGATGATTATGAGCTTGCTGACGCAGGCGTTCCGCTATGCCTACGAGCCGTTTGTCTTTGGCGGTGCCAAGGAAAAGGATTCACCGGAGATGCTGGCCAAGGGCATGAAGTACTTCATTATCTTTACGCTGCTGGCTTTTCTTGCCGTCGTGTTCTACATGCCGATACTGAAATACCTTGTAGCCAATCATGCTTATTGGGTAGGTCTACGCGTAGTGCCAATTGTTATGGTAGGCGAGATTTTCATGGGCGTCTATTTCAACCTCTCCTTCTGGTACAAGCTAACCGACCAGACATGGTGGGGAGCCATCCTCAGCGCCGCAGGGGCCATCGTTATGATTGCCATCAACATTCTGTTTGTTCCCACGCACGGCTATATGGCCTGTGCCTGGGGAATATTCTGTGGCTATGGCACATCGATGCTGCTCAGCTTTTTTGTCGGGCAAAAGAAGTACCCTATCTCCTATCCGATGAAGGACATCGCCATCTACGTTCTGCTTGCTGCGGCCCTCTATGGTTGCTCATTCCTGACGTCGCGATTGTCCGTTGTGCTTCAGCTTATCGCAGACACCCTGCTGCTGCTTCTCTTCGCGGCATATATCGTCTGGCGCGACCTTCCTTTGAGTAGTATCCCCATCATCAACCGCTGGGTGAAAAAATAGATTTCCGCGCGCACACGTACATATTTATAATACTTCACGAAAGAAAACCTTCGAGAAAGAATAACCCGCAAAATTTAGGACCAAGCGTCTGGATTTTCACATCCAGACGCTTGGTGTTATGAAAGCAAGTGCTTAAAAAATGAATGTGTTTTGCTCATCTAACATTTTTTTGTTCATTTTTATGACAAAACCTGGGGAAAATTTAGTTAATTTTGGGGCTTTTTCACCGTTTACCTGCACAAATTCAGATTTTTTTAAAGTTTTTTTTGTTTTACTCAAAATATCGCCGTACCTTTGCGCCCAATTGTTTGAGGTGAAAAGGATAGTAACAAATTATAAATTATGTTTAACTTTAATCAAATTTTTATGAAAGGAAAATTGATGACGTTATTGGCCTGCTTCCTTATGGTGGCAGGTGTGACGATGGCTCAGACCCAGAAGGTCACTGGCGTGGTTGTCAGTGCCGGTGATGAAGAGCCAGTAGTCGGTGCATCGGTGGCCGTGAAGGGCGTTGCTACCCTCGGCGCAATCACCGATCTCGACGGTAAATTTGAAATCTCCGGCATTCCTGCTTCGGCAAGGACGCTGGTAGTTTCTTATGTCGGTATGGCTACCACTGAGGTGACCATTCGTCCTTACGTGAAAGTTGTCCTCGTGGAGGATGCTGAAGTTCTTGAGGACGTTCTTGTCGTTGCTTACGGTACCGCCAAGAAGGAGTCGTTCACCGGTTCTGCCGCTACGGTCAGCACAAAGAAGCTGGCTAGCCGCCCCGTGTCGAACGTTACTAAGGCCCTCGACAGCCAGGTCGCTGGTATCCAGACCACCTCTGGCGGTGGCCAGCCTGGTGAAGGTGCCGCTGTCCGCGTCCGTGGTTTCGGCTCCATCAACGCCAGCAGCGCTCCGTTGTATGTTGTCGATGGTATCCCCTACGACGGCAACCTCGCTGCCATTAACCCCAACGACATTGAGAACATGACCGTCCTGAAGGACGCTTCTGCAGGTGCCCTTTACGGTGCCCGTGGTGCTAATGGTGTCATCATCATCACCACTAAGAAAGGTTCTGAGAGGTCGAACGTTAACTTCAAGGCATCATGGGGTATGTCCAACCGCGCCCTCAAGCGCTACAACACCGTTGACCAGAAGGAGTATGTCGAACTGATGTACGAAGCCCTTCGTAACGGCTATGTCTTTGACGGCGGATACTCATGGGACGAAGCTAGCACCATGTCTATGAACGCCCTCTCCGGCCAGCTCGGCGGTGCTATCTATAACCCCTTCAAGAACTACACATGGGCAACCGTCATCGATCCTGCCACGGGCAAGGTTCACGACGATGCAGTCTCGGCTTACGACGAGAACTGGATGGATGCCCTTGAGCAGAAGAACGCTCTCCGTCAGGAATATCAGATGACTGTCACCGGTGGTAGCAAGAACACCAAGTCCCTGCTCTCCCTCGGTTACCTTGATGAGAACGGTGTCCTGCTCACCACAGGATTCCAGCGCTACAGCGGCCGTCTGAATGTGGATAATCAGGCTAAGGATTGGTTCAAGACCGGCCTCAACGCCTCTTTCAGCCATACCAACCAGAACTACAGCGACTACGACGGCTCATCGTTGAGCAACGTCTGGTACACCGCCCAGTTCCTCGCCCCCATCTATCCCGTCTATGTCAAGGACGCTGACGGTAAGGATGTGCTGGACGAAATGGGTGAGAAGCAGCTCGACTATGGTAAGAGCCGTCCTCAGATGGGCAACTTCAACTGTATCGGTACTCTGATTGACGATAAGTTCTACAACAAGCGCGACAACTTCAGCGGCCGTTCCTACATCACCCTCGGTTCCGACAAGGCTTCCGCAGGATGGGCACAGGGCCTGAAGTTCACCGTCAACTTCGGTGTGGACTACCTCAACCGCAACCAGATGTACTACTACAACATGTACCACGGCAACTTCAGCAGCTACGGCGGTATCCTTGAGAAACTGAACTACCGCACGTTCAGCTACACTTTCAACCAGTTGCTTACCTACAACCGCACCTTCAATGGCCACAACTTCGACATCCTGGCCGGTCATGAGTTCTACAACATGAAGTACAATGTCCTCTACGGCGAGAAGAGCGGTCTTGTCGATGGTATCTATGAACTCGAGCCTGCCACCACGGTTCAGGGCACCGGTTCCTACGAGCACAACTATCGCATCGAGTCTTGGCTGTCTCGTTTCAATTATAACTATAAGGAGAAGTACTACGCTTCCTTCAGCTACCGTACCGACGGTTCCTCACGTTTCTACAAGGACAACCGTTGGGGTCAGTTCTGGTCGGTCGGTGCTAACTGGCGTATTTCTCAGGAAGCTTTCATGAAGGACGTTGACTGGGTGAACAACCTTGCCCTTCGCGCCAGCTACGGTAGCCAGGGTAACGACGACCTCGGCAGCTACTATGCATGGCAGAGCTTCTATGACATGACTTATCCCAACGCCAGCAACTCCGGTGCTATTGTCTCCTCTCTGGAGAACAAGGAGGTCAGTTGGGAGAAGAACGCCAACTTCAACATTGGCTTCGACGTCCGTCTCTTCAACCGCCTCGACCTCAGCGTTGAGTACTACAACAAGCAGACCACTGACCTGCTCCTCGAGTTCCCGATGGCAATGTCAACCGGTTTCACTGGCTACAACGCCAACATCGGTCAGGTGGAGAACAAGGGTGTTGAGTTCACTCTCGGTGCTCAGATTGTTGATGCCAGCAACTTCAAGTGGCGTGCCACCATCCTCGGCTCCGTGCTGAAGAACAAGGTGCTCCAGCTGACAAAAACCGGCGATGACAAAGAAACGGAAGAAATCCTCAGCGGTATCCGCTCCATCCGTCCGGGCTTTGAAATCAACACGTTCTATCTGGCCAAGTCCGCTGGTGTCGATCCCGCCACTGGTAAGCAGCTCTACACCGTTTATGAAGACGGCGGTTACTTCACAGCCGATAACCAAACCACGCCTATGATTGACTATCAAGAGGCTCGCGTTGATGCAAACGGCGACCCCGTAAAGGATGATGAAGGTAATGTCATCATGGATGACAAGACCCGCGAAGCCAAGGTGTACATCACTGATGACTACGCCTATGCTCAGGCTCACCGCTGGTACATGGGCAGCCGTATTCCTAAGCTCAACGGCGCTGTCAACTTCGACTTCGAATTCTTCAAGTGCATCGACCTCAGCATCAACACCGCCTACTCCCTCGGTGGTAAGATCTACGAGTCCAACTACCGTGGCCTCATGGAGATTCAGTATGCAGGTAACAACTTCAGCAAGGATGTCCTTCGTCGTTGGCAGAAGCCCGGCGACATCACCGACGTTCCTCGTGTGGAACTCAATGGCACTTACGCTAACAACGACCGTTACCTGATTGATGCCTCCTATCTGTCCATCAAGAACATCACCTGTGGTTACACGCTGCCCGCACGCCTCGCCCGCAAGGCCGGCATGCAGTCCGCCCGCATCTTCGCTACGGCCGACAACCTCTATCTGTTCTCACACCTCGATGGTATGGATCCTCAGTACAACTTCTCCGGAGGTACCGACTATACCTATACCCCCAACAAGACGATTGCCTTTGGTGTGGATATTAATTTCTAAAACAGAAAATAACCTACGAATATGAAAAAGCATTTAGTTTATATCCTGACCGCTGCTATGGCCATGGGTTTTGCCTCTTGCAGCGACGAATTGCTTGAAACCAATCCGACCGACAAGGTGTCTGGTGCCGGTCTGTTCGATAACGCTACGGCCGCCCTCGTACCCCTGAACGGTATCTACCGCCTGATGTACACCCAGGGCTGGTCCACTACGGGTAACACGCAGCAGTGCGACGGCCTCACCGCCTGGAACCTCTGCGCCGAAGTCATGGGCGACGACTGCATCATGGCCAACACCGGCAACGGCTGGTACTGGTATGACTGCATTTACAATGTCAAGAGCCGCTACACCAGTGGAGGCTGGCGTTCCTACGACCTCTGGAACGGCTACTACACCATCATTGCCAACGCCAACTACATCATCGATGCCGAGGAGACCATGGGAGGCACGCCCTCTGAGGTCAACTATGTCATCGGTCAGGCTTACGCCATCCGTGCTTATTGCTACTATATGTTGGCCAACTACTTCTCACGTCCCTACGTGAAAGGCGACGCCAACCGCATGAAGGAGAAGTGCGTTCCTATCTACACGGCTCCCAGTGCCGCCGGTACCGAAGGTCAGCCCCGCTCCAGCATCGAGGCCGTCTATACCCAGATCAAGAGCGACATCGACAAGGCTGTCACTCTGCTGAAGGATGCTCCTAACCAGAGCCATAAGACGCACATCGACTACCGTGTTGCTAACGGTATCAAATCACGTATCTACCTCTCTATGCAGGACTATCAAGGCGCTCTTGAAGCTGCCCGCGCAGCCCAGACGGGTTACACAATCGCTACTGCTAGCGAGTGCCTCGCTGGTTTCAACAACGTGAAGCAGGGCGACGTCATGTGGGGTGCCGAGGTCATCACCGACCAGACTCCTGGTTGGGGCCCGATCCTCTACCACATGGACGGTATCTCCATGTACCTCCTCGATGGTACGCAGAACTACGGCTATGCTGCTCCCAAGTGCTTGAACGCCGACCTCTACGCCAAGTTGGGTGCCGGCGATGTCCGTCGCGGCTGGTGGCTCACCACCGATGAGCTGAAGAGCCGTTTCGATATTGAATTCGAAGACTACACGGCCAACCTCATGCAGTACAAGTTCCGCTTCTCCGACGCTTCACAGAGCCTTGGCGACAAGATGTGGATGCGCGTGGAAGAGATGTACCTCACCGAGGCTGAGTGCCTCTGCCGCCTTGGCGACGAGGCCGGTGCCAAGAGCGTGCTGAACAAGCTTGTCCAGACACGCGACGCTGCTTATGACTGCTCCTCTAAGACCGGTACCGCCCTTGGTGCCCTCACCTCCGACTACACCGGCTCATTGCTCGATGAAATCCTCATCCAGCGCCGTATTGAGCTTTGGGGCGAGTATGGTCGTCTGATTGACATCCGTCGTCTCGGTCAGGGTTTCAAACGTACCGAAGCTCAGGGCTATCCCAACAGTGCCCTGCTGAACAACTGCGATGTCAACGATCCTAACACCTGGGCTTGGGTTCTCACCATCCCTCAGAAAGAGTTCGATGGCAACGACAACATGACCCTGAATGTGGACCAAAACTATACTGGCTTGAAAGGCCAGCCTGAAGGTGATGCCCTTAAGAACATCTATGTGAACGAATAACCCCAAATTAGTACACGATTATGAAAAAAATAACGAAATTTTTTGCTATAATGGCAGGCATTGCCGCCTTTACGCTTGCATCGTGTGACGATGGTAACGAAGGAGCCATCTACAACCTGCCCGAAAGCGAACAGGGATACTCCTTCCTGACCGAGAGTGCAGGCGCCAGCTATGGCCCCGGCTACGAAGAGAAGACCTACTCGTTCAAAGTGGCTCGTAACTTCGCTGGTAGCGAGGCAACCATCAACCTTACGGTCGATGGCGCTAATGAACTTTTCAAAGTTCCCTCCACGGTGACCTTTGCTGCCGGAGAGACCCTGGCCGACATTGTCATTGGTATTGAAGGCATGGCAACCGGTTCTTCCTACAACTTCACCGTTGCCCTCGACTCAACGAACCTTTCCTCGATAGGCGAGACAAAGGGTATTGCCGTGACGGAACTTCAGTTCGCTGTGGACTACTCCTGGACTAAGATGGGTGTGTGCGAAGTTTCCGACGACTGGTCGGAAGAAACAGCAGAAATTGACTTGGAGTATGCTCCCGAGTATAACGAGGAAGGTAAGATTCTCTGTCGCTTCCCCAACATGGAATACTATTTGTTAGGACCGAAATATATTACTCCTGGCTATCACTTCCAGTTCTTCCTGGCAAAGGATACCTTTGATCCCCTTGGCACACTTGCCGTTGCTCAGCTCATGGGAATGACCAATGGCGATGACGGTAACATTTACTGGATTTATAGCCCCGCCTCTGGCCACACCTTTACTCGCGAGAACAACGTTTATACCCTTTCTGGCTACGTCGGCTACGATGAATACGGACCTTCAGTGAAAGCCGGTTGGTACTACAATATGGAGTTCAAGTGGACGGAAGGCTATCCCTTCGAACTGCCTGACGAAGGCGGTGAAGAGGAACCTGAAGAGGAAGTTGGTAACGGCTTTGGCGCTATCGTTGCCGGTGGTACGGCTGACAATTATGCCGGCACCTACACCGCCACGTTCGTGGACGATGGTAAGAAGGAAAAATCCGCAGAAGTCACCCTCACCAAGGTGGACGACAATACCGTCAGCATGACAGGTCTGTTTGGTTCTACATATGAGCTTGAGGACACCGGCATCATGCTCAACCTCTTCGGTGGCCTGCTCTACTTCCAGCCTGACCAAGTGATGGGTAAGAACAAGTATGCCAATGAAGTCTATGTCTATTCCTACAGCAGCGAAACGGGTTACTTCTACGATGAGGCTATGCTCGTTGGCGGCTTCAAGGAGAATGGCGACATCCAGTTTGTCAACTATTCCTACAACGATGGAGATGCTGTTGATGGTTTCATCAACGTTTTCATGGTTGGTGAAGACGGACCGTATCTTGGTGCCGACTACATCCCCTGCAACGTTGTGCTGAAGGCCGCTGAGCAGGCTGAGGCTCCCGCCAAGAGCATTAAGACGGTGGTTGAGTCGCTGAATGATGCCCGCACGTTCTTCGACGTGAAGGCCAGCAACACCAAGAGCTTCATCCGCAAATAAGTAAGATATAAATCTTATCTGCAAATCCCCGAGGGGCGCGCTACGGTGCGCCCCTCTTATATGTTCCCTTGCGTTTTGTTGGCCCAACGCGTTGGGCCACGTGGATCAACGCGTTGGGCAACGTGGCCCAACGTGTTGAGCCAACAGCAAATGTAGTCCCTTTCCTCCTTCACTTTTTCTCTTTTTTCTTTTTTCTTTGTGGGAAAAGGCCTATCTTTGCACCTTCAAATTCAACCAACCCGATTAACAAGAGATATCCGATGAAGAAAATTGCCTTACTTTTTGTAGCAACAGTCATAGGCGTGGCGTGTGCCCATGCCGTGCCAGCCCTCCGCAGGCCTCAACAGTTTACTCAACCTGACGGAAGCGTCATCACGCTGACCCTTCAGGGCGACGAATTCGGCCATTGGTACACTACCGCGGACGGCCTCACCATGAAACGCAGGACTGACGGGATGTTTGTGCCCTGCAGCCCGTTTGAGATAGCAGCCATACAGCAGCGCCGCTTAGAGGCACATCAACGCCGCTGGCAGGCTACCCACAACGGCCATGCAGCCCCTCCCCGCCGTGCAGGCACATCAAAGATGCCCAAAGGCAACCAGCGCGTACTGGTGCTGCTGGCAGAGTTCAGCGATTACTCTTTTGTCGTAGATAACCCACAAGCCACCTTTAAGAACCAACTGAACAAAGAAAACTATACAGACGGTCCGGGCTACGGAAGTGCGCGTGACTACTTCATTGCTCAGTCAGGAGGAGATTTCACGCCCCAGTTCGACGTGTGGGGACCTTATAAGGTTTCCAATCCTATGGAGTATTACGGCGGCAACAATGACGACGGTCACGACAAGAACCCTGCCGAGCTGATAGCCGATGTATTGAAGCTGGCTAATCCCGACATCAACTACAAGAACTACGACACGGACAACGACGGCGTCGTAGACTTTTGCTATGTCATTTATGCCGGTTATGGCGAAGCTCAAGGCGGCCATAAAAACACCATCTGGCCCCACCAGTGGAGAATCTCCAGCGGTACGGGTGCAGCCCTTAAACTTGATGGCGTCCAAGTGGATGAGTATGCTTGCGGCTGCGAATTAAATGGATATTCCGGGAAAAACATAGACGGTATTGGCACGATCTGCCATGAATTCGGCCATTGTCTTGGCCTGCCGGACTTCTATGACACAGGCGAAGCTGGCAACTTCGGTATGAACACCTGGAGCATCATGGACTATGGCTGCTACAACGAAGGAGGATATACCCCCTGCGGCTATACAGCTTACGAGAAAGAGTTTCTCGGCTGGTTAGACATCGAGACACTCAGCGAAGAGCAGGCGGTAACCCTCGTCCCAACGGCTGACGGCGGCAACGCCTATCGCATCGAGAACAGCGCCAACACCAACGAATATTACCTGGTAGAGAACATCCAGCAGACGGGGTGGAACCGCGCCGCATATGGGCACGGTATGCTCGTCACGCATGTTGACTACAGGCAGTCGGCTTGGATAAGTAACACCGTCAATAACGATAATCCGCAGCGCATGACCATCGTCCCTGCAGATGGCCTTCGCGCCAAAACGCGTAGCAGCCTAGCTGGAGACCCTTATCCGGGAACATCCGGTAACACCGAACTGACAGACTACTCCAACCCGTCGGCCACGACAAACGACGGAGGCTACTTCAGCCAGCCCATCACAGAGATTACGGAAAAAGACGGTGTCATCACCTTTGAATTTCTGAAAGGCAGTGGAGAAGCCACCACCGCCCTTGAGGCAAAAGACATTAACGAAAGTTCATTCTGTGCACGCTGGAAGAGACGTCTCGGCACGGAGAACTACACGCTTGAAGTATTCCACATCACGGGCGAGATTCCCACAGACAAAAACCAATGGGGTATTCCCCTATTGAATTCACAGGGCGAGCTCATCACCACCGTGCAGACCCAGCAGTCCGAAGAGATTATCAGCAACCTCGAAGCCAATCATCTGTACTGCTACCGCGTCCGCTGTCTGAAGGACGGCAACCTCTCGCCTTTCTCCAACCTGACATACGTGCAGACAGGCGCTGACCCGGGCAAAGTGACGGCCCCGGTGTTGCACAAGCCTTTGAAGGACAGCACAAGCGTCACTTTCGCTTGGACACCCGTCGAAGGCGCCGACAAGTATATCCTTGAATACAGCCCCGTGGATATGGGCGAAAAGGTCAGTCCTGACGGACGACTGATTGTGAGGGAAGACTTCAAGAACGTGAAAAGCACCAGTGGCGAAATAGGCCGCGTGCTTGACATGTACACCGACACTACCGGATGGCGCGGCACAGAGGTACACGGCCAGGCTGGCAAGGTGTTGCTCGGAAGTAACGAGGAGTATGGCTACATCCTCACCCCCGTTTTTCCGGAAACCTATGGCATGATTACCATTGAATTCTCCGTCAGCAAGTATAGCGATAAAGACAACCGGCCCATCCTGTTCTTCTGCCTGGCCACCGATGCCGACAAACACAACTACGCGGATGTCAAAGGAATGTACGTCAGCACAACCGACGAACTCAATTACTATGCTATCCTTGGCCCGCTGGATACCGGATCATACTTAGTTTATTTGACTGACACGGAAGCCGACTCCAAGGATACCCCACGCGTATGCATTGACAACTTAAGCATCTATTGGGGCGACTTAACCGAACAATACGAAAGCATCGGAGCGAAGCGAGTCACCTTTGAAAACGACATTCTGGCCTCTGCCCAGCACATGCCAGCCTTCTTGGGCCAGCAACTCCCGTCAAGGGTTGCAGAAGGAGGCAAGCGTCCGTTACGCGTTGCCACTTCCACCAAGCAATATGTCGAGACAACCGATACCCTCTGCCTGTTGACTGAGATGGAAGAAGGCAACTACATTTTCCGTGTCCGCGCCGTCAAGGGCAACGACTATTCGCCCTTCTCCGACGCAAAAGGTGTAACCATCGGCAAGGACTTCTATGAGGAGAACGGCATGTTCTTCGAGCTTACCTCCGAAGACCTAAACACCGTCAAGCTCGCACCCTTCAACGACGAACGGACCTACGAAGGCGACATCGTTGTCCCAGAATCCATCGTTCATGAAGGCATCACCTATACCGTGACAGCCTTGGGCGACAGCGTGTTCCACGGATGCGGCAACCTGACGTCGGTCGTTGTCCCCCCGTCCATCACCTTTGCAGGAAGCACCATCTTCAAGGGCTGCCGCCAGCTCTCCTACGTGGACTGGAAAAGCTCGGCTCCGATTGACTCGACCTACTTTGTCGGTGTGGGCTTCAACGCGCTGGTCTATATCTATGGCGACACAGAGGCAGAGACAGAAGACGCTTATATCGTGCGTGACGGACAGGCCGACAGCATCACCCTGAACCTGAACAGCCCGTTTGTCATCCCCCACGAGTTCACGGCAAACTACATCGAATACGTCAAGGATTTCAGCCAAAAGAATGTCATCGGCAACGCCTCCGGCTGGGAAACCATCGTGCTTCCCTTCGATGTGCAGAAAATCTCGCACGAAGAAAAAGGCCTCCTCACTCCCTTCGGCGTTAGCGGTTCCGAACACCACTTCTGGCTGGGTGAATTCAGCGGCACGGCCTTTAAGCAGGCCTCTGCCATGAAGGCCCATACGCCTTACATCATCGCCTTCCCCAACAGCGACGACTACGAACCGGCCAGCTGCATCAGTGGCTCCATCACCTTCAGCGCCGACCACGCCACCGTGCATGCCACCACAGACGTACCGGCCGTCAAAGGTACGGATTTCAACTTCGTGCCCATCTATAAGAAGGTATTCAAAGCCCCAGGCCGCTTCATGCTGAACACCTACGACACCTCCGGCTCAGAGCCCGCAGGCAGCACGTTCCAAAACAACAAGATGTCGCTGCGCCCCTTCGGTGCCTATATGCAGAACTCTCACAACCTAATGGCTCCGCAGAAATTCCCCATCCGCTTCGAAGCCAACGAAGACGAAGCCTCGGACGCTCCCGCAGCCTCAGCCATCTATTCGCCTGACGGACGTCTGATGCGCTCAGTCGACGAAGCGGCATCAAGCGACACGCACGGACTAAGCCGAGGGATTTATATCTCCGGAGGCAAGAAAATCATCATCCGATAAGACTCAACGTTACTCATTCACACATCATTTGCACCACAGTTTTATGAAAAAGATAGTTCGCCATACCCTTTCCCTGGTTGTCTGCATGACAGCTGTCGTTCTTCTTTCAGGATGCGAGAAACTGACAGCCCCCACCATCGAAAACACATCCGTTGTGGAAGTGACGCCAGGCGTCATCAACGCCAAAGCCACCATGACCTCTAAGGAGATTGATGACTATGGCCTCATCTACAGCTCAAAGAACTCCTCTCCCACCCTTAATTCAAAGGAAGGGGAAGTCAAAGGCACGCTGGAAGGCAGCGATTTCGCGGCTGAAGTGACACTAAAGACCAACACCACCTATTACTTCGTGTTCTATGCCACCAACGAGGTTGGCACTACCTACAGCACAGCCTACAAGATTACCACCAGCCTCTACAAACCTGGCCAAGACGACAATCCTTTCCCCAATCTATAAAGGACCGAAAGCCCCTAAGAAATAAGCAACATCTTTTGCTGTTTCTTCCCCCTCTTGCCCCGCTGCTCGTGACGAGTGGCGGGGCAACATATTGCGCCAGGAGTTCATGGCCTCGTAGAGAAGTAAGGGCGTGTGTGAGAGAGTGTGTTGTAGGTCGGGCATTACAGTTATTACAGATTACAGTTAGTTTTTTGAGGGTATGTGTTTTCTCAATTCTCCTCTATAATACTATATAACTAATTAATAATAAATATATTATAATATAAAATAAGGAGGGG
>JAEEZS010000030.1 GCA_016291905.1 Bacteroidaceae bacterium | reverse complement strand
TACGCCCGTGGCTACGTCGGTGACACCATTCAGAGCTACAACGGCGTCACCGTAGGTCGCAGCCTCTACGAAACGCGTACGCAGGCCGAACTGACGGCCGAGGCGGTGGAGAAGGCTCGTCAGGCGGATGTCGTCATCTTCTTCGGCGGCCTCAACAAGAGCGACTTCCAGGACTGCGAAGGCCACGACCGCAAGCAGTTTGAGTTGCCCTACGGACAGAATGAACTCATCGAGGCACTCGTTGCCGTCAACCCGCGACTGGTCTATGTCAACATCTCCGGCAATGCCGTCGCCATGCCTTGGGCCGACAAGGTGCCCGCCATTGTGCAGGCCTGGTTCCTAGGTTCTGAGACGGGTACGGCCATTGCCTCCGTGCTCTTCGGCGACGTGAATCCCTCGGGCAAGCTGCCCTTCACCTGGCATGCCGACCTCAGCCAGTGTGGTGCCCACGCCCTGAACGCCTATCCCGGTACTTGGCGCACGGACCATCAAGTCATTGACGAGGAATATAAAGAAGATATCTTTGTGGGTTACCGTTGGACCGACCTTCCAGCCAAGGTCAAAAAGGAGAAGCTCCGCTCGGCTCTGCCGCTTCGCTCTGCAAAGAACCCCCTCTTCCCCTTCGGTCACGGAAAGAGTTACACTACGTTTAAACTGGGCAAACTGACTGCCGACAGAAAACAGCTGACTGCCGATGAGAAAATCACATTCCACATAGACGTTACAAACACCGGCAGCCGGACAGGAGCCGAAACCGTTCAGCTCTACATCTCCGACAAGAAAGCCTCAGTAGAACGTCCCGTCAAGGAACTGAAAGCCTTCCGCAAGATCTTCCTTCAGCCTGGCGAGACAAAGCAGGTCTCCTTCACCATCGACCGTTCTGCCCTCTCGTTCTACGACGAGCAGACCAGTTCCTGGAAAGCCGAACCTGGAGAGTTTGAGGCCCTGGCAGGCACCTCCGCAGCGGATATCGCCAGCCGCCTGGCCTTCAACTATCAATGAACGAAAAAAGCGATGCGTTCTGCATCGCTTTTTTTCTTAATACTCATCCTCGTTGAACAGGAAGTCCTCTTTCGTCGGATAGTCGGGCCAAATGTCCTCTATACTATCATAGACATCACCCTCGTCCTCAATTTCCTGTAAGTTTTCCAATACTTCCAATGGTGCCCCCGAGCGGATGGCATAATCTATTAATTCGTCCTTGGTTGCAGGCCAAGGTGCATCTTCGAGCTTCGAAGCTAATTCAAGTGTCCAATACATAGCCTTAGTTATTTTTTTTTAGTTGTTGCAATATGCTTTTTTCTTTTTCGGGCGCAAAATTACTACTTTTTTTCTTATTTGCAAGCATTCTGCCATATTATTTCACTACGACCAGCGTTAAAATTTATTTTTTTTGCCAACGCAAACAGATAATCGCTCAGTCGGTTCACATATTGCTGCACCTCGTCGCCTACGACAGCCGTTTCCGCCAATGCCACGATGCGCCGTTCCGCACGACGGCACACCGTGCAGCAGACATGCGCCTGGGCAGCAGCCATCGTACCGCCTCGCAGTATGAAACCCTGCGCCTCAGGCAGCTCGCCCATCAGCAGGTCGATGTGTTCCTCCAACAGTTTCACCTGGCCTTCTGGCACACGGGCCGAAGGGTACAGCTCCGTCTTACTCTGATCGGTAGCCAGGTGCGTACAGACATTGAACAGCGTGTTCTGCACCTGCAGCACGATCTCCCGTTCCCTGTCTTCTTCCGGCATCATTGACACCAGCAGACCCAGGTGGGCACTCAGCTCATCCACCGTGCCATAGGCTTCCAGCCGCACGTCATTCTTACGGATTCTCACTCCGCCCACCAGGCTTGTCATTCCCTTGTCACCCGTCCGGGTATAAACCTTCGTAATCTTCATAGCTTCGTTACTTATCAAAAGTTTACATCATAATTCTGTTTGAACCGCTTCTTATTAAAGAACACGATGCCGCAGTAGTACAGGTCAAACGTCACTCCCGTACGCTCATCCCGCTTCACCCGTTCCCAGAAAGCCTTCGTCTCCTTATCACGCTTAATGCGCTCCATCACCAGCACCGAGTGGGCATCCACCCTGTGCGTCAGCTGCTCATAGAACGCCTCATAGTCACCCGTCAGCGACATGCGCCCCAGCTCCAGCGTCCTCTCCTCCCCTCCTTCGGAGCGGTCAAGAGAGGCCCTCTTGCATCCCGCCTGCATATACTTCATGTAGGCATCCGTCTCAGGCCGGTAGTCCACAATGTAGCGGGGCTGCCGCCAGTTAGCCAGCCGGAAGTACAGCCGGCACAGCTTGCGCGTCTTCGTGTCAATGTCCGTCACGCTTTCCTTCAGCTCGTCGTAAGCGTAGTACGGCCAGTGCTCGTTGATGACGTAACGTATAAACCGATAGTCGTACGGCGACTGGACGCCAAAGCCCCGGCTATGGCGCATCCTCCTCATCCACACTATCATCCGCTTCAGTTTATACATAGTGCAAAGGTAGTGCAAACCGAGCGAAATGCAAAATAAATTACGATTTATTTTCATTTCCGAGGTGAAGCCTACCTTCGACCGTCAGGTCAGAGGTAGTGCAAACCGAGCGAAATGCAAAATAAATTACGATTTATTTTCATTTCCGAGGTGAAGCCTACCTTCGACCATCAGGTCAGAGGTAGTGCAAACCGAGCGAAATGCAAAATAAATTTCAATTAATTTTCATTTCCGAGGTGAGTCTGCAAGAAAAACGCCCATTTCATCGAGAAAAAAACGAAAACGACCATTTTGAGGAATAAAAGGAAATTTATATTGAAAAAGGGCGAAATATTTGGATTATAACGATTTTTTTTAGTACCTTTGCACTTGATATAGAAGTCATTTGAATCAACAACTATTTAAAACACTTACGAACATGAACGCAAATATTCAAGACATAGTATATGACCTGTATCCGCGCCCCACGAATGGTGCTGACGGGCAGCCGCTGCTCTACGTGCGGCCAGTCGCAAAAACTGTCCACGACAGCAATGCCATAGATAATTTCTGCAACGAGACCCGCCTTCTGCCAAAGGGAGCGATGAAGCAGTGTCTGGAATCGTTTCTTGAGATTGCCACCACCATGATGCAGTATGGAGACCGCATAGAGACGCCCTTCGGCACGTTCATCGTCAAGCTGAAGCTCGACGGCGACTATACCGACCCTGATCAGGTAACGGGAGAGAACATTCTCTTCGACGGCATCGAGTTCACTCCTTCCAAGCGTTTCAAGAAGATGCTGGAGGAAAAACTCGGCCATTCGTTCGTCAAGAAAGAACAGTTACGCGAGCGGCATACGCTCAATGACAAGGAGGCTCTTGACGCCATACTTACCAAATGTCTGAAGGCAGGCGAAGTTACCATCCGTCATTTCAGCTTAGAGGCCGGTCTAGGGAAAGAAGCTGCAAGGACTTATTTGGACAGCCTCACACAGGGCGAAAACCCAAGGCTGATACGCAAGAAAATAGGTAACACCTTCTATTATCAACAGCGGTAAGCCTATCGTCCCTGAAGTACCCTCCGTCTGCCGTTCGCCCCTACACTTGTCGGGCGCCCGCCCGACATTCATCCGCCGCCCGCCCGACGTTTGTCCGGCGGGCGCCCTTTTATGACTTTGCCGTATGCTATCATGAAACCCGCTCGGAGCAATCATGGAGACTGCTCCGAGCTTTCATTGGCTTTGAGCCGACCTTTCGAAGTGCCTGAACGGAGCAAGTCATGCGTCATACCGGCACTTTCGTTGTACTTGTTCCCTTGTGGTCTAACAAAATCCCCGCCCACCTCATTGCTGATGCAATAAGATGTGGGCGGGGGAAGACAGTTATTAGTTTACTTTTCGTTATTATTCCCCTGCAAACACACCCATGAAGAGGATGGCACCGCTACCCTTGTCGCTGATGAAATAGACAAAAGGACGGTTGGCATAGAAAATGTATTCCGGCTCTTGCTGTTCAGAATGATCCGCACCTACATAAACTTCTGCCAATGTCACCGCACTGCCTTCTGTGCCCTCCTCGTTGATGCCAAGCTGAGCCTTCTGTTTCATCAGTCCGACATACAGCGGGTTTTGCGAATCCTTCACCATGCGGGTCAGTTGCGAAGTCCACTTGTCAAACACCCTTTCAATTCCCATCCTGACGAGCAGAGGGATAAGATCTGTTTCCG
>JAEEZS010000006.1 GCA_016291905.1 Bacteroidaceae bacterium | reverse complement strand
CTCAATGAGGAAGGTGCCCTTGAATCCCTTGCTGCGGGCATAGTCGCGGGCCATGCGTAGCATGGTGGCAATGTGTTCCTTCTCGCGCTTCTGTTCGGTGTTGAGGAGGCTCATATAGCCTTCAAGTCCGCCCCAGAAGACGTAGTTGGTGCCGCCGAGCTCGATGGTGGCGTCGATGGCATTCTTAATCTGGACGATGGCGCGAGCCACGACGTCGAAGTCGGGGTTGGTGGAGGCGCCGTTCATGTAGCGCTTGTTGCCGAACACGTTGGCCGTGCCCCACAGCAGCTTGATGCCTGTCTCGGCCTGCTTCTGCTTCAGGTAGGCAACGACCTCCTTGAGGTTCTTCTCGTATTCCTCAACGGTGGCAGCCTCCTGCACGAGGTCCACATCGTGGAAACAGTAGTACTCGATGCCGAGCTTCTGCATGATTTCAAAGCCGGCGTCAGCCTTATCCTTGGCAGCCTGCACGGGGTCGGCAGCAGTGTTCCAGGGGAACGTCTTGGTGCCGGGGCCGAACTGGTCGGCGCCTTCAGCGCAGAGCGTGTGCCACCAGCACATGGCGAACTTCAGCCACTCCTTCATGGGCTTACCCATCACGACGCGGTCGGCGTCATAGTAGTGGTAGGCCAGGGGGTTCTTACTCTCTTTTCCTTCAAATTTGATTTTTCCCACTTCGGGGAAGTACTGTTTTGTCATAGGTTTATTAGTTTTATAATAAGGATAAATAAATCATTCTTCCTTGAGAAGGCATTCTTTCCAGCGGGCGTAGGCGGCGGCATAGGCGGGGGCATCGTCGGCTTTGGGCTCGATGGTGGCTATGCGTCGCAGGGTGGCGAAAGCCTCGGCGGGAGTGGCATAGATGCCTGCTCCGATGCCAGCACCGGCAGCAGCTCCCACGGAGCCGTCGGTGTCGAAGAGTTCGATGGTGGCTCCCGTGATGCCTGCCAGCGTGTTGCGGAACATTGGGTTGAGGAACATGTTGGCGTGGCCAGCGTGGATGGTGGTGATGGCCATGCCCATGGCCTCCATGATTTCCATGCCGTACTTGAACGAGAAGACGATGCCCTCCTGGGCTGCACGCAGCAGATGGGCACGGCTGTGGATGTTGAAGTTAAGTCCGTGCAGGCTGCATCCCACCTCGCGGTTCTGCAGCACACGCTCGGCGCCGTTGCCGAAGGGCAGTATGCTTAGTCCGTCGCTGCCGATGGGTACCGAGTCGGCCAGTACGTTCATGTCGCCGTACGAAGCCCCTTCAGGAGCCACGTTACGACGCATCCAGCTGTTGAGGATGCCCGTGCCGTTTATACACAGCAGCACGCCTAGACGGGTGTCCTTGCCGTGATTCACGTGGGCAAAGGTGTTCACGCGGCTCTTGGGGTCGTAGGCCACGCGCCCCAGCACGCCATAGACAACGCCCGACGTGCCTGCGGTAGCGGCAATCTCGCCCGGCTCCAGCACACCCAGCGAAAGGGCGTTGTTGGGCTGGTCGCCTCCACGGTAGGTGACGGGGATGCCGGCTGCCAGCCCCAGCTCGGCGGCAGCAGCAGCGGTGACACGCCCCTGTTCTGAGAATGTCGGACGGATGGTGGGCAGGATGCTCTCGTCAAAGCCGAAGTAGTTCATCAGGAAGCTTGCCACGCGGTTTTCGCGGAAGTCCCAGAACATACCTTCCGAGAGGCCGCTCACCGTAGTGCAGCACTCGCCCGTCAGTTTGAGGGCGATATAGTCGCCCGGGAGCATCACCTTGTCGATGCGGGCATAGACATCCGGCTCGTTCTCCTTCACCCACGCCAGCTTGGCGGCGGTGAAGTTGCCCGGGCTGTTCAGCAGGTGGCTGAGGCACTGCTCCTCGCCCAGCGTCTCGAAAGCCTTCTGGCCATAGGGCACGGCGCGCGAGTCGCACCAGATGATGGCTGGGCGCAGCACATTACCCTCCTTGTCCACGCACACCAGCCCGTGCATCTGATACGAAATGCCGATGGCAGCCACGTCGCTGCCCTTGGCGCCCGACGATGCCATCACCTCGGCGGTGGCGGCTTTCAGATAGCTCCACCAGTCGGCGGGGTTCTGTTCAGCCCAGCCGGTACGGACGGCCTTGATGGGAGCCTCACTCTTGGGAAAGAAGGCGCTGGCTACGCGCCCGCCGGTCTGGGCGTCCACCAGACTGGCTTTGACAGACGAACTGCCGATGTCATAACCTAAAAGATAACGCATACATTTTACGATTTTGGCGCGAAGATAGACATAAAAAACGGGAAAACAAAACAACTGCAAAAAAAACCTGCAAAATCTTTTTGCGCCTTATATAAATTGTATATCTTTGTCCGTCGAAATATTAATTTACAAAACTATGGAAAAGGCAGCAAAACCAGTTAAACGCAAAATCATCGACCTGAAACCCGAAACGTTCCGCTCGCTGTCCATCATGGCGGCAAAGCAAGGTACGAACCTGAAACACTTCATCGAGACCACGCTCGACGAGATGGCAGCAGCTTCCGGCGAATAAACCGTAATGCCTGTAGTGTAGTGCGCTGTCCGCTCAGCCCAAGCAACTGTCGTCACAGCCCAGGCAACTAAAATTTTATTCCAAGCAACTATTTTTATAAACAGCGGCGCTATTTATAAAGATATCAGAATGTCGCATCCGTAGTCACTTGAAGCGGAGCGTCTGCTTGGCGGCGTTGAGGCCGTCAGCTGTGGCGGTGAGGGTGACGTTGCCAGCTTTGCCGTCGCTTTGAACAACCACCAGGCACTTGCCGTTGAAGGCCTGGCGCTGGGGGGCCTTGAAGGATTCGAGCGAGGTCTGCAAGCCGTTGTCAACGCCTGCCACGAAGGCAGGGCCGTTGATGTCGAAGTGGACGAGGTCGTCGGCCAGCGGGCAGAGGTTGCCCTGCTTATCCACGACCTCAACGGTGACGAACGAGAGGTCGCGTCCGTCGGCAGCCAGACGTTTACGGTCGGGCGTCAGGCGGATGGCGGCAGGATCACCGGCGGTGCGGATGGTCTCGGTTTTCACCACACGGCCGTCCTTGCGGGTGACGACGCGGATTTCGCCCGGCTCATACGCCACGCGCCACTGGGTATGGAAATCGCGTCCCTTGGTGCGGACGCCCTGCGAGTGGCCGTTGACGAAGAGCTCGGCTTCATCGGCATGGTTGAAGTAAGCCCAGACATCTACCTCCTCTCCCTCTTTCCAGTTCCAGTGGGGGAAGACATGCAGCACGGTCTCGTCGGTCCACTCGCTCTTGTAGAGATAGTAGACGTCCTTGGGGAAGCCTGCGAGGTCAACGACGCCGAAGTAGCTGCTGCGTGCCGGCCAGCCGTAGGGCGTGGGCTCACCGATGTAGTCGAAGCCGCTCCAGATGAACTGTCCGGCAATGTAGGGCAGGTCGTTGTAGTAGCGGAGGTTCAGCTCGTGGGTGCTGCTCCAGGGGGCATGGCTGTTGTCGTAGGCGCTACACTTGAACGAGGGGTCGAAGTAGGGGCGGTCCCAGCGCGAAGGCTGTACGAATATGCTGTCGCTGGGCATACGGTAGTAGCCGCGTGTCTGCAGGGCGCTGACGCTCTCGCTGATGATGAACGGGCGGCCGGGGAACCATTGGGGCACGAGGGGGAAGTTGCGTTCGTGGTAGTTGAAGCCGATGATATCGACACCTCCCTCGCAGAAGAGGTTGTTGCGTGGGTCGGCAGCGTTGCAGCCGGCGGTGATGGGACGGCTGGGGTCGAGGTGGCGCACGATGTTGCAGAGGTGGCGCGTCAGCAGCTGGTTGAAGGTGAAGCCCGTGTCGAGCGGCTCGGAGTAGTCGTGCCCGGCGTTGAGAATCATGTTGGCCTCCTCAAGGGAGAGGTTATCGGCGCGGGCGTCATCCCATTGCTCAAGCACCTCGTTGCCGATGCTCCACATGACCACGCAGGGGTGGTTTCTGTCACGTCGTACTAAGTCGCCGAGGTCGCGCTCGTGCCATTCGGTGAAAAAGCGGGCATAGTCGCGCTGTGTCTTGCGGCGATACCACATGTCAAAAGCCTCGTCCATGACAAGGAAGCCCATCTCGTCGCAGAGCTCCAGCAACTCCACCGAGGGCGGGTTGTGGCTGCAGCGGACGGCGTTGACACCCATGCCGCGCATCACCTCCAACTGGCGCTGGAGGGCACGGCGATTAACAGCTGAGCCGAGGCAACCGAGGTCGTGATGGAGGCAGACACCGTTGAGGCGTACGCTCTCGCCGTTGAGGCGGAAACCTTGCTCGGGATTAAACTCGAAGTCGCGGATACCGAAGCGGAAGGCATAGTCGTCGATGACCTTCGCCTCGCTGACGAGGGATATCTGGGCGGTGTAAAGATAGGGATTGTCCACGCTCCAGCGCACGGCTCCCGGAAGGCGGAAGCGCACTCCCGTGGTGGTGCCGGTGATGGGCGTTTCGGTGGTGAACACCGCTTTCTTCTCTTTATTATATACGATTACGCGTGCCTGTAGCGAGGGGGACGGAGCCGACACCGTGAGCACCAGGCTGTCGGCCTCACCATAGCGATAGGCATCAGCCAGCGGGGCATGGGGCAGCACGTAGGTGTCCCAGGGCACGATGTGGACGGGATTCACAGCCGTCACATAGACGCTGCGGAAGATACCGCAACCGCTGTACCAGCGGCTATTGGGCTGGTCGCTGTTGTCAACACGTACGGCAAGGACGTTGTCGCCCTCCTTGTTGACATAAGGAGTCATGTCGTATTCAAACGAGATGTAGCCGTAGGGGCGGTTGCCCAACCGGTGTCCGTTGAGCCAGACGGTGGAGTTCATATAGACGCCGTCGAAACGGACGAGCAGCTGCCCGTCGGCCTTATCGCTTAGTCCGAGGTCGGCGAGTGTGAAGTGCTTGCGATACCAGCCGATACCGCCCGGCAGCGCGCCGCCACCCGTTCCCGAAGGATTCGTCGGGCTGAAGTCGCCTTCGATGGCCCAGTCGTGGGGGACGTTCAGTTTGCGCCATGTGCCGTCGGCAGCACCCACCGACGCCAGCGCCTCCGTATCGGCAATGCCGGAGGGGGCATAGGGCATCGTCTCGTAGTCGGCCAGCGTGAACAACCAGCCGTTGTCGATGTTCACGACACGGCGCACACTCTCACTCTCACTCACGTTGCCCTTGGACGTGCAGGCTGCCAACAGCAATCCCACGCATCCCAGCGCTAAAACAACGATTTTCTTCATATTCGGTTTTTATAAAAGTATTCAAAGACAAAAGGTAGCCAGTAAATCACAGCCGCTATGCCGTGGAACGCCGCAGCCCCTATGCCACAGACGGCAGGAAGCCCGCTGTACGCCAGAACGGCTACTAACTGCGAAGCTATGAAGAGTGTGACAAACGACGGCGCACACCGTACCACCTCGCTGCAGAGTGCCCCTAAAACCTGCTCTCGATTGGTGAAAGTGCCGTTTGTCAGCCCATAGCATAGGCTGGGAATCCCAATCAACAGCGCCAGCACCACCAGCCATCCCCGCTGGAGGGGACTGTTTGCCCAATGCCCTGTCACGCTCATCAGCGCCCCACTGAACACCCCCCACAGCAACAGCCCCATCAGCGCCACAAACACCATCAGCGCCACAGCTGTTGCCTTTTTAGACTTCACACGGGGCGACTCCAGCCACACTGATTTTACGATTCCCAGCGTGAACAACACCACCAATATCTCTTCCACAGGCGACGCCGCAAACGACGGTAGCACAGAGCGCATCCACCAGCGGCCACCTTCGTCGGACAGCAGGTTGCCTCCGCTCTCCACGCCATACAGCCCCACTAACCAGGAGGCTATCACCACCGCCGCCAATAGCAGCAGGTAGAGCGTCGTAAAAGGAAATCGCCTTTTCATCGTGTCGGTTCTTAATCGTCAGGGAGCAGGTTGTCCACGTCGATGATGTGAAGCTCGATGGCACGGACAACGAGGCGTGTAGAGTTGATGGATCGGCCGTCGTTGTCGGGGAACAAGCGCGACACCAAGTCCACCTGCCTCTTCTCCAACGATTTGGTGCTGAAGGGCATTGTGCGCAAGCCGGCTATCATGTCCTTTGTGTAGCCAAGGGCCAGGTGGCGCAGGAAGCGCTCGTCATATTCGTCGATTTCGTAGGTGATGATGGCTCTGCGGCGCATGGTCTCGGCATTGACGAACTGCCGGAAGCGGGCAACGATTTTCTCCAGAATCGGTTGGTTGAATACCCACTGCTTACCCTCCATGACGCGCTGTACCTCGCTGCGGGTGAGCAGTTCGCCCGTTTTCAGCACAATGCCGTTGGCTCCCGCATCGAGGGCGTCCACCCACAGCTTTTCATTGAGCACTTCGCCGGTGAAGATGAGCACCTTCACTGTGGGGTATTTCTTTCGGATGTTGCGGCAGATGTCCACGCCGATGGTTGTGGAGCCGCCCAGCCCGAGGTCGAGCAGCACCATGTCGGGGAGTTGCTTCTCCATCAGTGGCCAGAAGGCATCTTCTGTCATGGCTGTGCCGATGACTTCAGCTTCAGGAATCTCGTTACGGAAGATTTCTTCCGTTCCCTTCAGTTCCAACCGGACATCTTCAACTATGATTACTTTCCAAGACATAATGTTCTTCTATTTGACTGTTTGTTATTTACGATTTATTGGTGGTGGAGGCGGGTAGGGTGAACACGATGGCGAGGCCGCCGTCGGGCGTGGCTTGTTCGGCTTTGATGCGGCAGCCCATGTGGCCGAAGTACTCATCATGCTCGCGGATAATCTGACGGCAGATGATATACCCCGCATTGTCCGTCGAGGGGTAGAAGAGCTCCTGCAGCTCATTTGCAGTAAGCGTCTGGCTGGGATCGGTGAAGCGGAACACCACGAAGTCGTCCTCGCGCTGGGCGGTGAGCGAGAGCGACGTCTTGGCCGCTTCGTCTATCAGGCACTCCATGAGGTATTCCAGCAGCACCACGTCGCCGCTGACGCTGCTGCCGTCGTGGGAGGTTGCCAGTTCCGTGCCCCCTTTGTCCTGCAGGTATCTGGCAGCCCCGCTGAGGAGCATTTCACACGAGATTTCCTGACGGCGGAAAGGGCTCTCCTCCAGCTGCCGGGCGGCGCAGGCAGCCAATGTCCCGTAGATTTCGCGGTAGAAGTCCGTCAGCTCTGCCATGTCGGCGAGTTGCTTGGGGTCGGGCACTTCGGCTGCGCTGAGGCGGTCGGCCATCTGACGGATGCGCCCTGGGTAGTAGGAGGTCTCGTGCTTGATGGTTGAAAGGCAGTTGTCGAGTACCATGTTCTGCACGTGCAGGCGGTTTTCCTCGTAGCGGACACGGCGCATCTCGTTGTCTTCATCGACCATGCGTTCCATCTCCTTGTCGCGTCGTTCCAACTCGCGGCGGTGGGCCTTGCGTGGGCGGACAATGAACGTCCACCACACGATGATAAAGGCCAGCAGCACAATAAGTCCAACGACCAGCATGGTCACAATGTCGCGGCGTGTCTGCTGCATCTGGGCAATGTAGCCGGCCAGCGTGGTGTCCTCGCTGGTCAGCTTGTAGAGTTCGGTGTAAGAGCGGTTGTTGAATTTGTAGTTGTCCAGCTGGTGGAGGGCGAGGTAGGCGATGGCCAGCTCGTTGCGGACGTCGAGGATGGTGTAGTAGTCCGTCTCGAAGTCGCTCGTCCACCATTGTGTCTCGGTGACGCCGCCCCGCTGGCCCGTGAGGGTGAGGGTGTCAAGTGCGCCGTCGGTGCGTTGGCGCACGTCGGCATTGAGGTAGTGGAGCGCCGAATCGCCATGACAGATGGCATCCTCGTAGCGTCCTTCCAGATTGGCGTAATAGACGCTGTCGGCCCATGCAGCTGCGTTCTCCAAGGCACTCCCGGCATGGCTGTTGCCTGCCAGGCTGAAGCCAAGCAGCAGGAGGGTGAGTGCTCTCCGTACAGCCTTGGGCAGACGGAACCAGAAGCGGCTGCCCTGTCCGGACTGGCTGTCGATGCCCAGTTCGCAGACGGAGAAGAAGCTGTCGGTCTTTCGGTATTTTTCGATGATGCCCTTGCAGTTCATCAGGCCGAAGCCGCTGCCGTGCTGTGCCCCTTCTCCCCCGATGTGCGAGACGTCGACAATCTTATGATCGAGGATCTCCTTGATGTCCTCTGCCGATAGCCCCACACCCGTGTCGGCCACGCTCAGTTCCACGTAGTCGTCCTTCACGTCGACGCTGAGGGTGATGCTTCCTCCCTCAGGCGTGAACTTGCGGGCGTTGTCCGTCAGCGTGTTCAGCATGAACAGCGTCAGTGCCCTGTCGGCTTTCACCCACGCGTCGGTGTCGGCTACATGGAGTTGCAGCCCCTGTCTCTCGAAGTTGCTGCGACGACGGGCGAGGATATCGAACAGCCCGCTGACGGCAAACGTCTCGATGTGCAGGCCTACTATCCCCTGGCGCGTCTGGATCCACCCCGCCAAGATGTCGTTCAGTTCCTCCGTCCGTCCCGCCAGTTCGCTGACGTAGGAGAGGTTTTGCCGGGTGACGGAGGGCCTTGCCGGGTCCTGAACGGCTATGGCGTGGCGCATACGGTCGATGTAGGGGATGATGCTGGTGACGATGGCGAGTGATGCCTTGCGCCGGACGTAAGCGCGCTTGTTCTCGGCCAGTCCTCCGCGGTGCATGTTAAGCTCGTCGGTAAACTGCTCCATGCGCTCGTCGTGGCGCTCAGCCATGCGGAGGGTGAAGCGCCGGTGGCGCGTTCTTGCCAGCACTGCCAGCAACGCAAAGCCGATGATGAACACCACCAGGAATATCAGGAACGCCCCTGACAGGTGCCTGACCTCGGCTGTGCGCCGTTCTGCCTCGGCCGTGCGGTATTCCAACTCCTTGTTCTCGCGGATGATCTCCAGCATGTCCAGGTAGATATTGCGGTAGATGTCCGACGAGTCCTTCTTGCCCAACCCCGCGTAGGCCACGCTCACCTGCTCCGAGATGCGGCAGAGGCATTCGGGCACGTTGTCCTCGGCGATGCAGTCGTAGGCCAGCTGCAGGGTGTCGAGTGCGGCGAGGTAGAGTCCCTCGCGGTTCATGGCTGCCGCACGGTGGATGCGTGCCTCCGTGGCCCAGTAGGCCGAGTCGCCATAGTTTGCCAGCACCCATGCCTGCCGCGCCAGCTCCTCATCATCCACGCGGGCGGACAGGGTGCGCAGGAAGCGGTAGTGGAGCCATTGCGCCGAATCCCTCTCGGCCAGCCCCTCCTCGCGTACGGAGTCCATCTCGGCCCTTGCCTGCTCGTGGTGCCCCATGGCGTGCTGGTACGTCACGCTGATGAGGTAAAACTCGTCCTTCTCGCGCTGGAACTGCAGTCGCTCCTCTTTCGTGAGATCCGCCTCCTCCCTCTCGATGAGGCTGATGAAGCGCTGCGCGCGCACATAGCAGTCGTAGAAGGCGCGGTTGTCGGCCAGGCGTTGTTGCATGCGCATCCCATCGACGGCCGCCTCCAGCTGCTCCATCGGGTTCACCGGATGGCACGCTGCAAGAAGCACGCTGCACAAAAGGGATATGAGCACTTTTCTCATGATGTCGCGAGGTTTGGACTGCTTTATCAGGTAGGTTTTATTCGCTACAAAGGTACACATTTTCCATGAATATCACAACTTTTTTCCAGGTTTTTTTCGGGGCAGCAGGCTCATTTTTTTCTGATTCCGATAATTGAGGTGTGTGACCTTGTGACCTTGTGACCTTGTGACCTGTGACCTTTCGCCTTTCGCACGTGCACGCGATATTATATATCTAGATATATGGAAATATATTAATTATATATTATATTATAAATAATACTTATCTCTTTCCAATATATAATACTCGCGCACGTGCACCCGCGCAAAAGGAAAGGTCACAAAGGTCACAGGTCACAAGGTCACATTTTCCCGGCTGGGCATAGCCCCGCTATGCCCGCCCTTCTAATCATGTACGAAGGCCCTGTTATCGTGTGCGAAGGCCCTGTTATCGTGTGCGAAGGCCCTTCTGCGGACCACGTCAGCGGAGTTGCCAGAAGGCGACTGCCGAGGCCGCGGCCACGTTGAGCGAATCGACACCGTGTGCCATGGGGATGCGCGCCACATAGTCAGCATTGCGGACGACGTCGTGGGGCAGGCCGTCGCCCTCGGTGCCCAGGATGATGGCCAGACGCGGCTCGGCCCTCAGCGCGAGGTCGTCGATGGACACCGAATCGTCGGTCAGTGCCATGGCGACGGTCTTGAACCCAAGGGCGCGGAGCGGCTGAAACAGCATGGTATCCTCGGGGCGGATGACCGTCCACGGCACGAGGAACACCGTCCCCATGCTGACACGGACGGCACGGCGGTTCAGCGGGTCGCAGCTGTCGGGGGTGAGCAGCACCGCGTCGATGCCCAGGGCTGCGGCACTGCGGAAGATGGCGCCGATGTTGGTGGTGTCACACACGGCATCGATGATGCATACGCGACGCGCGTCGGCACACACGTCTTCAACGGTCTTTGGCGCGGGGCGGCGCATGGCGCAGAGGACTCCGCGCGTGAGTGTGTAGCCCGTCAGCCGTGCCAGCAGCTCACGCTCACCCGTGTAGATGGGGATGTCGGTACAGCGAGCCACGATGTCGGCAGCGTCGCCCGTCAGGTGGCGGCGTTCGCACAGCAGCGCCACGGGCTGCATCCCTGCGTCCAGCGCCACACGTATCACCTTCGGGCTTTCGGCGATGAAAACTCCCTCGCCCGTTTCCATGCCACTGCGAAGCTGTGCTTCGGTGAGCGATGCAAACAGGCGTGCCCCAGGCTCGTCGAGCGACGTCAGTGTGATGGTGCGCAAATCGTTCATGTCGCGAAGATACTGCCAACGGGCGAAAACGGCAAGTTTTCCATGAAAAAAGCATATTTTTTTCGCAAAAAAGTTTGCATAATCGGGCAATTTGTCGTAACTTTGTAGCAGAAAAAATTAGTAAAAAAGCGTTATATCATGAACAAAATTCTATCTTTCATTATTGGGCTTGCTGCGCTGGCGCTGCCCCTGCAGGCCGAAGAACTCCCTCTGGTTGGCAACATCTTAGGCCGTCAGACGGTGTCGCTGAACGGCGACTGGAACTACATCATCGACGTGCAGGAGGAGGGGTATTACGACTACCGCATGAACGTCACCCGGTGGGGCTTTTTCCGTAACGCCAAGCCGCAGCGCCCCGAGGAACTCATTGAGTATGACTTCGACCGCGCTGCCACCATGAAGGTGCCGGGCGACTGGAACACACAGGACGAGCGGCTGTTCTTCTACGAGGGCACGGTGTGGTTTAAGCGCTCGTTCAAGTGGCAGCCGACGGAGGGACGCCGCACGCTGCTCTACTTCGGCGCCGTCAACTACGAGGCCATTGTCTATGTGAACGGCTCGCTCGTCGGGCGTCATGTGGGCGGCTTCACGCCGTTCAACTTCGACATCACGAAACAGTTGCGCGAGGGCGACAACTTCGTCATCGTCAAAGTGGACAACAAACGCCATGCCGAGGACGTCCCTACGCAGATATTTGACTGGTGGAACTACGGCGGCATCACCCGCGACGTGCTGCTGGTGAGCGTGCCCGACACGTACATCGAGAACTACACGCTGGCGCTCGACAAGGATGCCCTGTCCTCGCCCAAGGCAGCCAAGAAGCCCCTGCCGCTGAACTTCTCCCTCAGCCTCAGCCGTGCCGAGGCCGGGCAGCAGGTGACCCTCTCCATCCCCGAGTTGAAACTGAAGCAGACATTCACGACGGACGCCGAAGGGCGCATTGCGGCTACCCTGAAAGTCAAGCCACAGCTTTGGACACCCGAGAATCCCAAGCTATATAAGGTGGAGATGACGCTGGGCGGCGAGACGCTGGCAGACGAAATAGGTTTCCGCACCATCCGCACACAGGGCAAGCAGATCTTGCTGAACGGTGAACCCATTTATCTGCGCGGTATCAGCATCCACGACGAGAAGCCCTACGGCGGCGGTCGCACCAACACTGTGGAGGACTCCCACACGTTGCTTACCTGGGCGCAGGAGCTGGGCTGCAACTTCGTCCGTCTGGCCCACTACCCGCACAACGAGAACACCGTCCGCGAGGCTGAGCGCATGGGCATCCTCGTGTGGTCGGAGATTCCCGTCTATTGGACCATCGCCTGGACAAACCCCGCCACGTTCGACAACGCCCGCCAGCAGCTGACGGACATGATTCGCCGTGACCAGAACCGTGCCAACGTCATCATCTGGAGCATCGCCAACGAAACCCCTCATGGCGCTGACCGCGAGAACTTCCTTGCTCGGCTGGCCGACCATGCCCGACAGCTTGACGACACGCGCCTTATCAGCATGGCCATGGAGGTGACGTCGGCCTCGAACTATCACAACCGCCTCAACGACAATATGAACAAATACGTTGATGTCATCAGCTTCAACCAGTACATTGGTTGGTATCGCGACGTGAACGATGCCCCGAAGATGACGTGGGAGGTGCCCTACGAGAAGCCCGTCATCGTCAGCGAGTTCGGCGGAGGCGCCAAATACGGCTATCATGGCCCAAAGAACCAGCGCTGGACGGAAGAGTTCCAGGAGAATCTCTACCGCGAGAATGTCGCCATGCTGGAAAAGATTGACGGCCTTTCGGGTACGACGCCCTGGATACTCAAGGACTTCCGCTCGCCACGCCGCGTGTTGGACGGCATACAGGACTACTACAACCGCAAGGGGCTCTACTCCGACAACGGCGAACGCAAGCTGGCCTTCTACGTGATGAAGGAGTGGTACGAGAAGATTAAAAATGAGTGGAATAAGAAGTGAGCTGAGGGATTACGTCGAGGCGGAGATTATCCCTCGCTACCGTTCATTTGACAAGGCGCATCAGGAGGACCACTCCCGCATGGTGATTCGGCAGGCGCTGGAGTTGGCCGAACAGCTGGGCGTTGACCATGAACTGCTGTATGTGGCTGCGGCTTATCACGACACGGGCTTGGTGGAGGGACGTGAGCGGCATCACCTCGTTTCGGGTGCCATCATCCGTAGCGACAGGCAACTGAGGCAGTGGTTCTCGGAGGAGGAGGTTGAGCAGATGGCCCAGGCTGCCGAAGACCACCGCGCCTCGTCAGACCATGAGCCGCGCAGCATCTACGGTCGTATCCTTGCCGAGGCCGACCGTTTCATCGAGGCAGAAACCATCATCCGCCGGACAGCGCAGTACAGCCTTACAAACTACCCGTCGTTCAGTTTCGAGGAGCATGAGGAACGCTGTGTCGCCCACCTCAAGGAGAAGTATGGCGATGGCGGTTATCTGAAGCTGTGGATTCCTGATTCACCCAATGCGCAACGGCTGGAGCAACTGCGAGCCATCATCCGTGACGAACCGCGCATACGCTCCCTTACCCGAAAGCTGTTGAAAGAAGAACTCAGCGCAGCCGAGGCATAAGTGTACGGTAGTATTCCGCCTTCTTTTCCAGCGACATGGGAAAGGCGCGCGAGGTGGAGGGCATCCGATACCACAACAATTGTCGTCCCCATATGGACAGTTCGCAGCTGCCCCCTACGGCGGGTACTTCTAATGCGCCGTTATTTGCGTTTGAAATGATATTCCGCAATTCTTCCGATGCCTTTCCGCCTGTGGTGACGAGGGTATGGCAGTCGGGCAGTTGTTTAAGCAGCGACTCCACGTCCGTCGGTTCAATGATTTGCAGGAAAGCGTCGCTAGCATTTCCTTTCAGCCTGCACACTTTATGCGCTGTATCGAAGAACGCCATGCCTTTCGTTGTCGCAAAGGCCTCGATGGCTTCACGGTCGAAGGCTTTCCCCTGTTCAAAATGCGTCTTGTCATGGAAGCAAAGCACTCCCCACACACGCCAGAAGTCGTTGATATAGTTCGGGTAGAAGAACTCCATCGACCATTTCTCCCTTGGCGGAGGAAAACTCCCCAAGAATAAAACCTTTGCTCCCTGGGGCAGGAATGGCTGCAGTGGATGCTCCTCTATGTTCCCAATGGCGGTCATTAGTACAGATGGATGCTGTCGGCACGAGCGGAAGGCAGGAGGTTGATGCCTTGCCAGCACATAAGCAGGCAGAGGAATGCGAAGATGTAGAGCCAAAGGGCGGCACGCTGTGCCTCGGGGCTCTTTTCGCGGACGTGGAGGCAGAGCAGATATGCCAGCCAGGTGATGCCTGCCCATGTCTCCTTGGGATCCCACGACCAATAGCCGCCCCATGCACGCTCGGCCCATAGGGCACCAAACAGCATGCCAACAGTAATGAACGCGAAGGCGGCACGGGCAAAGGCGTCGCACGCGCTTAAGCCGATGGCTTCGCGGCGTTCTTTACGGGCAACAAGCAAACGGATGGATAGAATGGCAGAAACAGCTGCCATGGCGTAGGCAAGGATGTAAACCAGCACATGCGGCGCAAACCACGGACTTTGCAGCGCCGGAACGGGCATCTTACTGACAATCTGTGGGGAGAGGACGGTGAAAAGGAAAAATATCAGGGCTACCATCGCGCAACCCCAGATAATCCATTGCCAGCCATTACGGCGGGGCTTTGTCTTATTGTCTATGCCTGGGCTTGTCATGAGTAACAGCACGGCAGCAGCCAGCATCAGCAGGATGCCGGCAAACATGACGCCCTGAAGAGGCTCGCGAACCATGCCAAGAACGCTGTAGGCGCTGTCAACACCAGCTTCGCTATCGTAGTCGTACTGATAGATTTTCCATCCGCCCACACTGAGGGGGTGGTTTACTTCAATGATTCCGCTGGATTCCTTTCCATCGGCAGTGCGAACGACAAGGTCGGAGGCAAAGCGTTTCGGACGACCGTTCGGATAGACATCCATTATGAAGTCGTTTAACGTGACGGAGAGGTTACGGAACGATTCTTTAGAGCCCTCAAAGACTTTGAGCTCTTCTTCCTCGCGCATCTGGCTGCCGATAGCTCCTCCCGCAAGGGCAATGACGAGCCCCAATTGCATGACGGCCAAAGGTAGCCGACGGAGACTGAAGGGGCGCAGACGACGGATGGCATCCACAAGCAGAACGAGGCACATCAGCGCATAGATGATGCGGAACGTCCACGACTGCACTCCGCTGCGGGAAATAAGCCCGACGAGTATGGTTATAAATGTCGCTACACCAAGTATAGCATAGAGAATAGTTTTGAACTTCTTGTCGTTCATCCTTTATTCCAGATTCCTAATTCCTAATTTCAAATTTTAGAAGTTGTACATCATAAGTGCGCAGACGCGCTCGTTGGCAACGGTGTGGAGGTTGGTGACAGTAGCGTCGGGCTGCATGTCGCCGTAGCAGGCAGCAGTATGCTCCAGCTCAAGGCCGAGCATGAGGTTCTTCACACGGTAGGTGGCCATGGGGCTAAGGCGGTACACTTCGCCAAGGCTGGACGAAACACCTGCGTGATTTCCCCAGATGTGGACGCTGGTAGGGTTGATAGTGCCGTTAAGAACGCCGAGATTCTTCAGCCATCCAGCCATAACGCCAATGCGGAACTGATTTGACGACGGCACATTGTACATGATGGTTGTCCAAGCAGCTGCAGCTGCGAGGGGGCGCAGCGTGTGTCCGTCGGTAGCGTCGGTGCCGAAGCCTGAGGGCAGCAACATGTGGGAGAGATTCTCGCCACAGACACCCTTGGCCTTGATGTCGAATCGCCCGATATGCTGCGAGGTGCTCAACATGGCTGCGTAAGAAGTCAGACGGTTATTGCCAATCTTTATGGATGACATGTCAAAGCCAATGGCAGTAGGGGAGTTCTTCCCTCCAAACGACAATCCTACGTAGAGCTCAGGCCATAGTCCCCTGCGGGAATAGGTGTACGAGGGAGCTCCGTTCGGTCCCACAGAAGCGTATTGGAACTGATAGATGGCAGCTGCGGAAAGGGTTGTGGAGGTACCCATCGTATAGTCGAAGCGCATCATCGGTGAGCGGTTGAAGGGGTTGAACGGGCTGCCGGTAGCGAGGCTGAAGACATCGGGCTTCAGGTCACCCGACATGGGATGCCACGTCTGTCCGACAAGCAGGTACGAGCGGTTGTCGCCCTGCCACTCCAACGCCGTGTAGGCCTGACGGATGCGGAGCAGCGTGCCCGTAGCGCTATAGCCGCCAAAGTCTGTCTCCATCTTGGCTGAGGTTTTCGCACCGAACACCTCGGGTCCTGTGAGGTCAACGCCAATACGGGTGGTAATGGCGAGGAACTTCACCGAAGGGTCGGCATTCACATCGTGCCCCTCGGCATCGTAGCTGGCATCGAGCGGCAGGATGTTGAAGAGGTCTTCAGCCACCATCAGGCTGCGGCGTGAGTCGTAGCAGAAGAAGTTGTTGACAAAGCCGTAGAGCTTGAACTTTACGGGTGCATCTTGTGCCTGAGCGTGTCCTGTCAGCAGGAGTAGCAGGCAGAGTAGAGTAGAGAACTTTGCTTTCATAAAACCTTTTTCCTTAAAAGACCCTGCAAAGATAGGGCGAGCCGAGCGAAAAAGCAAATTTTATTTGATTTTTCCGAGGCGACCCCTATCTAAAATTCCCCGAAGGGGGATTAAAGATGGTTCAAGCCGAGCGAAAAAGCAAATTTTATTTGATTTTTCCGAGGCGACCCCTATCTAAAAGCCCACGAAGGGGGATTAAAGATGGTTCAAGCCGAGCGAAAAAGCAAATTTTTATTTGATTTTTCCGAGACGACCCCTATCTAAAATTCCCCGAAGGGGATAAAAAGGTACGAATATGCAAGAGAAAAATCCCCATAATTGCATTTTCCGTCTAAGTGCAGCCAACTGCTGCAAAATTCCAAGACGTTGGCGTTTTATTCCAAGGGGCTATTTTTTTAATCCAGTGGGCTACGAATTTAATCCAGTGGACTGCAAGCTTAATCCAGTGGGCTGGCGTTTCAACGCAGGCAAATTTTTTAGATGTGCTATGATTCGGATAGTTGCAAAAAAATTTGCAATTTCTCTCAGTTTGCAATACCTTTGCCGTCTGAAACGAAAAAAGTGAATAAACCTTTAATTAAATAAGGAGGAATATGCGTCGAACAATTGTCCGTATACTGTGGATACTGCTGGCTTGCGGATTGCTGGCTGCAGCATGCATTTTCTTCGCCATCAACAAGGGATGGATTGGTTTTGTCCCCCCTGTGGAAGATTTGGAGAACCCCGAATATAAGTTTGCCTCGCAGATTATATCTGCCGATGGAGTGCAATTGGGAACATTCAGCTACAGCGGCGAGAATCGCGTCTGGGTGGACTATGAAGAACTTGCCCCTTGCCTGGTGAATGCCCTTATCGCAACGGAGGACGTGCGTTTCTCCAAGCACAGCGGCATAGACTTTCGCTCGCTCGTCAGGGCTGTCATCAAGCGAGGCGTCCTTCGACAACAGACGGCAGGAGGCGGTAGTACGCTCACCCAGCAGCTTGCCAAGCAACTTTATACCGAAGTGGCAGGCAGTACCGTGGAGCGCCTGTTCCAGAAACCCATCGAGTGGGTGATTGCCGTCAAGCTGGAGAAGTATTACACGAAGGAGGAAATCCTCACCATGTACCTTAACAAGTACGACTTCGGCAACAACGCTATCGGCATCAAGACGGCTACCAACACCTACTTTGCCAAAGAGCCGTCGGAACTGTCGCCCGAGGAGGCTGCCACGCTGGTGGGAATGTGCAAGAACTCGTCGCTCTACAACCCCATACGCCGTCCTGAGCTCTCGCGTGAGCGCCGTAACGTGGTGATTGGGCAGATGGAGAAGAACGGCTATATCTCCCACGAGGAGGCTGAAGAGTATCGTGCCAAGGAGCTTGTGCTCAACTATCGCCGTGTGGATCATAAGACGGGCCTTGCCCCCTACTTCCGTGAATATCTGCGCGGTGTGATGACGGCACCTAAGCCCGAGCGTAAGAACTATCGCGGCTGGCAGGAGCAGAAGTGGTACGAGGATAGCCTCGACTGGGCCACGAATCCGCTCTACGGCTGGTGCAACAAGAATTTCAAAAAGGATGGCAAGCCATATAACATCTATACCGATGGACTGAAGATTCACGTCACCATCGACAGCCGCATGCAACGCTATGCCGAGGAAGCCGTCGACGAGCACGTCAAGGGCTACCTGCAGCCCCGTTTCTTCAAGTCGAAGCAGGGGCGCAAGAACGCACCTTACGACAACCTCTCGAAGAGCGAGATTGAAGCCAGCCTGGTGCGCGCGATGAAGCAGACGGAGCGCTATCGCCTGATGACAAAGCAGGGATATTCCGAGGAAGCCATCCGTGATTCGTTCGACGTTGTCCAGCCCGTTCAACTCTACTCCTACGAGCGCGGATACATCGACACCTTGATGAGCCCGATGGACTCCATCCGCTACTACAAGCATTTCCTGCGCTGCGGCTTTATGTCGATGGATGCACTCACAGGCCATGTCAAGGCTTATGTGGGTGGGCCTGACTTCTCTCATTTCCAGTATGACATGGTCATGCAGGGGCGTCGTCAGGTGGGTTCTACCATCAAGCCTTTCCTCTATACATTGGCTATGGAGAACGGTTTTTCGCCCTGTGATCAGATGCGCTACGGTCCGCAGTCACTCCTTACGGAGGATGGGCGTGTCTGGAGCCCTCGTGACGCTGGGCACAGCTCGATGATAGGTCAGATAGTCAGCCTCAAGTGGGGCCTTTCGCGTTCCAGCAACTGGGTGTCGGCCTACCTGATGAGCAAGCTCAACCCTTACGCTTTTGTGGAAATGATACACCAGTTTGGTATCCGCAATCGCGACATTCCTCCCACGCTTTCGCTTTGCCTAGGTTCCTGCGACATCAGCGTGGGCGAAATGGTGAGTGCCTATACCGCCTTCCCCAACAACGGTATCCGCACGGAACCTCTTTTTGTCGCGAAGATTGAAGACAACGAGGGAGATATCGTTGCCTCCTTCACCCCCAGGACTTACGAGGTAATCAGCCGCGAAGGCTCATACAAGATGATTGACATGATGCGCGCTGTGGTTGACCAAGGTACGGGCGGACGTATTCGTTTCCGTTACGGACTGAAATCCCCCATCGCAGGCAAAACAGGTACCACCAACAGCAACTCCGACGGCTGGTTCATGGGCTATACCCCCCGCCTTGTTAGCGGCTGCTGGGTAGGTGGTGAAGACCGTGATATCCACTTCGCTTCCATGCAGGACGGACAGGGTGCCGCTATGGCGCTGCCCGTGTGGGCACTCTATATGCAAAAAGTTTATGCGGATGAGTCGCTGGATTATCTTCCGACGGAGACATTCGCCATACCTGCTGGTTTCAACCCCTGCGGAGGTGCCGTTTCTTCCCTTCCTGTAGCTGCAGACATCCTTCCTGCCGATGACGGCTTCGACGATCTCTTTGAGTAACATCACTCTGCTTCGAAGCGACGCTGTCCCAGCCGTCCGCCTCGACATCGTTGTCCCTGCAGGATTAGGCGAGCAGGACCGCTTGCTGCAAGCCCTTTTCACCAACCGTCTGCTGCGCGAGGGTACTATCCATTTTTCGGCTCCGGCTTTGGCGGAACGTCTTGACTGGCTGGGTGCATGGGTGGAGTTGACGGTATCTGTCCATCATAGCTTCATCACCCTCTATACCCTGCGTCGTCATGCTCCCGAGGCTTTCCGTTTGGTGTATGATATGCTGTGCTGTCCCACTTTCCCCGAGGAACGGCTTGAGGCTGTCCGTGCAGCCAATCGTAGCCAGTATCTTGTGAATCGTTATCGGGGGGACGTTGTGGCACGTCGTCTGCTTGGTACAGCCATCTATGGCCCGGACCACCCCTGTGGCCGTTTTGCCGAAGAGGAGGATTTTGATTCCATCAGTCGGGACGACCTCCTTCGTTTCCACCAACATCACTATGCCAATTTCCATATCTTTCTTGCAGGCGATGTGGATGACGCTCTTCTTTGCCTGACAGAAGAATTGTTTGGGGAGGGAAAATCTGCTCCCAATCCCTCCCGTAGAGAGAATGAAACTCTCCTCCTAACGAAAGGGCAGGTCCTAAGTCACTCCCTTCCCACGGCCGTTCAGGCCAGCATCCGCATGGGTGGATTGATGATGGACGTCGGCTCGGATGACTATTATACCATGCGCATTGTTACGGCTATTCTTGGAGGTTATTTCGGCAGTCGTCTAATGAGGAACGTGCGCGAGAAGCAGGGCCTTACTTATAGCATCAATGCCGATCTCTTCACCAACACTCGTCAGGTGCTCTTTGTGGTTAATAGTGAAGCTGCTGCCGACAAGGGCTCCTCCGTGGTTGATGAAATAGTCAGGGAGTGTGATTGCCTATGCAACCGAGAAGTGGATGATGCCGAGCTGACGCTTGTACGCAATTATATGTTGGGTGAAATCTACCGAAACTACGAAAGTGTATTCTCGCTTATTGATGCCCACATCCACACGCACACCCTCGACCTTCCAACCGCGCATCTCAATCGTACCATTGACGCTATCCGAACTGCTACCCCTTCAGACCTTCTTTCTGTAGCCCGTCGCTGGCTTCATCCAGACCTCTTCACTACCGTTATCGTAGCTCCATAAACACGGGCTTTTATTTAAAAATATAACCTTTTGTTTGGCTGTTTGCGAGGGAATGTTTACTTTTGCACTCCTTATTATATAATTATAGTGAAAAGAAATAATGATGCGACAATATAGGTCTTTTCTTGTCTTATGTTTGATGGTAATGGCATTGGGGATGCCTGCTGTCCATGCTGCTACTCCGCAGGTGGCAGATGGAGACACCGTTAAGGGCAAGATTATCCGTCTCCATGACGGCTCTAGTTATCAAGGTGAGTCTATCCTTGGACTTGTTCCTCATGGACAGGGAGAATTGACTCGCGTGGGTGGCGAGCGCTATGTCGGACAATTTGTGCACGGCAAGCGGCAGGGCGAAGGTATCTGCTACTATCGTGATGGCAGCCGCTATGAGGGCAATTGGGAGCAAGACCGCCCCCAGGGCCGAGGCACACGCTACTATGCTAACGGCGATCATTATGTCGGCCAATGGCAGGCGGGAGAGATTGAGGGCTATGGCACACTCTTCTATGCCTGTGGCGATGCTTACTCTGGGCTATGGGAACGTGGCGTACGTTCAGGTCAGGGTACCTACACCTGGACAAGCACAGGCGCTTACTATATGGGTGGTTGGAAGGATAACCTCAGGGACGGCGAAGGGGTAATGACTTATCCCGACGGCAGCCGTTATGAGGGCAACTGGCGTGCCGGACGACGCCACGGAAAAGGTAAGGCAACCTTCTCCGACAGTACCCGTTATGAGGGACAATGGTACAACGATATCATGCACGGACAGGGCACATACCGCTTTGCCAATGGTGACACCTACACGGGCGACTACATCCGCGGCCAACGTACGGGCGATGGCGTTTATACCTTTGCTTCGGGCGACATTTACAACGGACATTTGGATGACGGCATCATGCAGGGCGATGGCTTATACAGCTTTATCCTCGGCGGCAGCTACGATGGACACTGGGTAGCTGGAAAGTTCGATGGCATGGGCACGTATAGTACGACCGATGGCGGAAGCTACAAGGGAATGTGGCATGCCGGACTGCCTCACGGACATGGACGCCTCATAGACGCTAAAACCCATCATCGCTTCGAGGGCGAGTTCGTTCATGGACGTCGCACAGGACAATTCAACGAATATGACGAGGAAGGCGCTTTTGTCAAACAGACGACCTTCAACGACAGCAGCCTCGTCTTCCGCGGTTATCCTCTGATAGACGATGAGTCTGATGAAGACTCCGGCGAAGACGAAAGTGACGGCGAAGGAGAGGGCGAAGGTGAATATATCGATGATGGTTCTAATGCTGACGTTCCCGACGAAGGCGAAGGAGAAGAATGATTTTGATTTATACCTTTTGGATTGATAAGAACAAATTACATAATAGATTATGATTCTCGATTCTCTTGAAAACCTTGGCAACTATGCCGCATTGAATCCTTTGTTTGCAGAGGCCATTCGTTTCCTGCGCGAGACCGACCTCGCTACATTGGAACCCGGGAAGATTGTGTTGGAGCCAGACCGCCTCATCGTTAACGTCAATGCCATACCTTCAAAGACAGCCGATGAAGCTAAGCTGGAGACCCATGTGGAGTACATCGATATTCAGGTACCTATCACGGCGGAGGAAACAATGGGCTACACCCCTGCTGCAGACCTCCCCGAGGCTCCCTACGATGCTTCCGTCGACATGACTCTCTATCCCGGACGCGCTGCCAACTACTTCACCCTCAAGCCCGGCATGTTTGCCATTTTCTTTCCCGCTGATGGCCATGCTCCCGGTATTACTCCCACAGGACTCAAGAAAATAATCATCAAAGTAAAATGCTGAACATTGTCAAGAATGATCCTTGGCTGACGCCCTATGCTGATGCCATTGAGGGACGATATAACTACTACGAGGAGCGTCTACAGACCCTCACGGAGCGGGGGAAGCGCACCCTGACAGACTTTGCCAATGGGCATAATTGGTATGGACTCCATCGCACAGCCGAAGGTGGATGGGTGTTTCGTGAATGGGCTCCCAATGCTACGGCTATCTGGCTCGTTGGCGATTTCAATGATTGGCAGCGTCGGGATGACTATCGCTTGGCCCGTCTCAATCCTCATGGAGACTGGGAAGTAACGTTGCCTGATGAAGCCCTTTGTCATGGTCAGCACTACAAGATGTTGGTGGAATGGGAAGGAGGCTGCGGCGAACGCATCCCCGCCTATGCCAAGCGTGTAGTTCAGGACGCATCTACAGCCATCTTTAGCGCTCAGGTCTGGGATCCTTGCGTTGCCAGCTATAAATGGAAAAAGAAAACGTTCCGCCCTCGTCGTGACCCCTTGCTTATCTACGAGTGCCACATTGGTATGGCGCAGGACGAGGAGCGCGTGGGCACCTATAATGAATTCCGTGAACGAGTACTGCCCCGTGTAGTCAAGGCTGGGTACAACTGTATTCAGGTTATGGCCATTCAGGAGCACCCTTACTATGGCTCATTCGGTTATCATGTCAGCAGTTTCTTTGCTCCCTCTAGTCGCTTTGGCACTCCTGAGGAACTGAAGCAACTTATTGACGAGGCTCATCGTCAGGGTGTCAGCGTTATTATGGACCTCGTGCACAGCCATGCTGTAAAGAACGAGAACGAGGGCCTCGGCCTCCTTGCAGGCGATCCCTGCCAGTATTTCTATAGCGGAGAGCGTCGCGAACATCGTCAGTGGGACAGCCTTTGTTTCAACTACCGCTCCGATGATGTCATTCACTTCCTCCTTTCCAACTGCAAGTATTGGATGGACGAGTTCCACTTCGATGGTTTCCGCTTCGACGGGGTGACCAGCATGATTTATCTTGACCATGGTCTTGGCACGGCCTACACCGACTATAGCGCCTACTACAACGGCGGACAGGATGGTGATGCCATCTGTTACCTCACGCTGGCTAACGCACTCATCCACGAGGTTAATCCTCAGGCTATCACTATTGCTGAAGAGGTTAGCGGTATGCCTGGGCTGGCTGCTCCTATAGCCGACGGAGGATACGGTTTCGATTACCGTATGGCCATGAACATCCCCGACTATTGGATTAAGGTTATCAAGGAACGCGTCGATGAGGACTGGAAACCCACGTCGCTCTTCTGGGAAGTAACCAATCGCCGATCAGACGAACACACCGTTTCCTATGCTGAGAGCCACGATCAGGCACTGGTAGGCGATAAGACAATTATCTTCCGTCTGGTGGATGCCGACATGTATTGGCATTTCTCCAAAGGCGACGAGAATTATACGGTCAGCCGTGGCATCGCCCTTCACAAGATGATACGCCTGCTCACAGCCTCCACTATCAATGGTGCCTACCTCAATTTTATGGGTAACGAGTTTGGTCATCCTGAGTGGATAGATTTCCCCCGCCAAGGCAATGGATGGAGTTACAAGTATGCCCGTCGTCAGTGGAACTTGCGTGATAACGAACATCTTTGCTACCAGTACCTCGGCTTGTTCGATGAGGCTATGATACACCTCGTTTCCTCTGTCCGAGGCTTCCAGAAGAAGAATATCTTGCCTGTCTGCCAAAATGACGGAGACCAGATACTGGCCTATCTGCGTGGTGACTTGCTCTTCGTGTTCAATTTCAATCCCGTGAAGTCGTTTACGGACTATGGTCTGCTTGTGCCTCGGGGCATCTATCGGGAGATTTTGGGCACGGATAATCCAGACTTCGGCGGACAGGGATTATCTGACGCTTCCGTGGAGCACTATTCCTGTCCCGACCCGCTCTACCGCCGTGAGCGCAAGGAATGGCTTCGTCTCTATCTGCCCGCCCGCACAGCTGTGGTGTTGAAGAAGAGCGAAATAAAAGTGAACGAGTAAGTGACAATGAGACGAAATCAGGATAAGCGCGAAAAGACGATAGCCATCATTCATGCTGTGCTATTCATTGCGTTTACGGCGTTTTTCTATATCTTTTTCCAGCGCGACCTCATAGCGTTCATGCAGGCGACATGGTCGCGTGGGCAGACCCTCAACAATCCGTTTGTGACGGCTGCAATTGTGATGGTCTTGCTTGTGCTTTTGCGACGGGCTGTTAAGAACATCACTCACCTGACAGGGCGCTGGGATGCCTTCACCTGGCTACCGTCGTATCTTGTTCTTGGATTTACTACTGCCGTTGACAGCCGTACGCTGCACTACAACCTTTTTCCTTGGGCAGCTATTATGGGCGTATGTTTGCTGGTGCTGTTGCTGGTTTGCTGGATTCGGAATCATTGGTCCTCCGACAAGCGGACGACTTTTTTCTCCTTGTTATTGCCGGGATGGATTGTTACGGCTGTCAGTATGGTGCTTTGCATGATTCTGACAAACAACGACGCTGCTTTGCATCAGGAACTGGCAGCCTATCGGTATGCAGCAGAAGGACATTCTGAGCGTGTTGCGGCTGTGGGACGTCGCTCGTTGGAGACGACGCCTGCGCTTACTGCCTTGCGCAACGTGGCTCTTGCCCACGAAGGCACGATAGGCGATGAACTATTCTCCTATCCCCAGCCCTATGGTGCAGACGGATTGGGTGTCAATCGTTTTACGCGTCAGAATACGCTCTTTGGTGCAGAGACTTTCTATGCATTTCTAGGTGCAGAGCCGTATGGTGGTGAGACAACGGCAGCATTTCTCCAGCGGCTTTATCGACAGGATGATACTCCCTTACACCGCGATTTGTATGTTGCGTCCTTGCTTTTGGATGGACGTCTGTCGGAATTTGTAGAAGCGTTTCCTCCTTCTGCTAAAGCCGATGCGCCACGTCATTGGCGCGAGGCCTGGCTGCTCTATCGTGCTCTTTCCGACCCCATGTCTTCCCTCTATTCCGATGCGGAGCTCCAGCCCCTTTTGGACGATTTCCTTACCAAGCTGCGCACAAGCCACACGGATAACCAGACTACACTCAATGCCCTTTACCTCACCTACGGCAAAACGTACTGGTTCTATTATGCCGAAAGGTTTCTGTTAAAAGAATGAGATTAGTCGCGGAGGCGGAAGTTGTTGGCTGAGGCTATGATTTGAGCCTCGGTGCGACGTACGGCATTAAAGGCCATGAACGTGAGGATAAGGCTCACTAAAGGAAGAATAGATGTCCAGCGGGGGAAAGTGGCCTGAACGTCTGCCCGCAGGATAAGCACAAAAATAAGATATACCAGATAGTAGCCCGTCAGCAACAGCATGGTTACGATAAGTCCGCGCTTCTGAAGGGCGAAGTTCTGGAAAACAGCGATTAGGAGCACGAACAATTGGCAAAGTCCCGAGGCAATAAGCAATCCGCCCAGCGCCCACGGGGAGCTGTGATGGTTGCCGTTCAGGTCAACGGTGTTGAAGTTGGATAGGGTAATCGCTGTGTTGTCAGTATAAATGAATTGGACAAGAGGGTAGCAAAGGCAGACAATAATAGCTGCCATTGCCAGTACGAGGCAGATGTGCTGAAGACGGAGTTTCATAGAGATGCGTTGCTATCCTACGAGTTAACCTTGTTTGTTCTTACATCATTTCCTTATCCTTGGCAGGATTGCGGAAGTAGATTTTATTCTCAAGATACTCCTGCGTGGCGATAAGGGTGGGCTTGGGCATACGCTCATAGAAACGTGAGATCTCAATCTGCTCGCGGTTCTCGAACACCTCCTCAAGGTTATCCTGCTTGGTGCTGAACTCTTCCAGCTTTTTCTTCAGTTCGTCGCGGATTTCCACAGCAATCTGGTTGGAGCGCTTGCCAAGGATAGCTACGGTTTCATAGACATTGTCCGTGCCTTCGCGGAAATCGTTCATGTTGCGCGTAAGGGTGTTGGTGGGGGCGGTTGTTTTCTTGTAATCCATTGTTTATGATTATGTGATTGTTAGATTGATTCGGTAGGGTGATTTATAATCTCTTGATAGCCTTCTCGGATTCGTTGAGCATGTTCGTAGCCTCCTTGATGAGGGTGCTTTCGGGGAACTCGTTCTTGAAGGCGTAGTACTCGTCGATAGCATCGCGGTAGCGGTCCAGCATCTTCTCCTTCACGCTCTCCTTAGCCATCGTATATTTAGCCTTGAGGATGAGGAAGGAGAGCTCCTCGCGGAACTTCGTGTAGGGATAGTCGCGCAGGGCGTTCTGGGCGGTGATGATACATGCCTGATAGTTGTTGCCCATGTAGTTGCCGAGGTTGTAGTAGAGTTGTGCCGAGCGGTACTCCTTTTCCACCAGACGGTCGTAGAGGGTGTAGAGCATGTCTTCCACCTGTGTGTGGTAGCGCGAGTAGGGGTAGTATTCGTTGAACATCTGAATCTCCTCAATGGCACGGACGGTGCTCGACTGGTCAAGACGCGGGTCGGGCGTATCGCGGAAGAGGGCGACGATTGCGTAGTAGCGCGCCTGCTCGGCGAAAAGTCCACGCGGATAGGAGGTGCAGTAGGTCTGCAGATAGGTGGAGGCGCTGACGTAGTCCTTCTGGTTGAAGTAGCACATGGAGAGCATGTAAAGGCACTCCTCGCCGTTGGCAGAGCCTTTCATAAAGGCGTTGACGTCCTCCAGCAGTTCGGCAGCACGGTCGTATTTTCCTTCGATGAAGTAGGCTTTCGCCATTTCGTACTTATATTCCACGTTCATGGTCTTCTGCACCTTGGCATACTGCGTGCAGCCCGTGACGGCGCACAGGACCAGAGCCAAAAGCATCAAGCGGAATGTGTGAACAAAAAGTACCTTCTTCATCCTATTACAGAAAAATCGTGCAAAATTACGGCAACCCGCGGGATATTGCAAATTTATTTGAGTTTTTTAATGGTTTACCACGTTAATGGGGTGTCCTTTGGCAAAGGCAGTCAGGTTTTGGCAGCAGATTTGCATGAGTCTCGTGCGGGCTTCCTTTGTTGCCCAGGCGATGTGGGGGGTGATAAAGCAGTTGGGGGCTGAAAGCAGGGGGCAGTCGGGGCTGGGAGGTTCGTGCTCAAGGACATCCACACCTGCGGCACGAAGAGCGCCGTTGCGAAGGGCATCAGCAAGGGCCTGCTCGTCAACGACAGGGCCGCGCGAGGTGTTGATGAGGATAGCTGTAGGCTTCATCAAGGCAAGGCGTGAGGCGTTGACAAGATGATGTGTGTCAGCGGTTAACGGGCAATGAGGGCTAACGATGTCAGACTGGCTGAATATTTCCTCCAGCGAAGCCTTGACGATGCCTTCGGGGAGAGCCTCCTGCGGCTTGGAGGTATAGACAAGGACTCTCATGCCGAAGGCGAGGGCAAGGGCTGCCACACGGCTGCCGGTACGTCCGAAGCCAATGATGCCCATTGTCTTTCCAGCAAGCTCCGTGAGGGGCGTGTCATAATAACAGAAGTCGATGCTCTCGGCCCAGCGCGAGGGCTGGGAGGTCTGCGCATTGAGCGTGGCGTAATGTCCAACGCTGTTGGTAATGTGGAGGATGTGCGCAAAGACGCTCTGCGCTACGCTGTCGGTGCTGTAAGCAGGGATGTTGGTTACTACAATGCCTCGTGCAGAAGCAGCAGCAAGGTCCACGACGTTGTAGCCCGTGGCAAGCACGCCGATGTACCTCAGCCTGGGCAGGGCTGCTATCTCCTTTTCGCCGAGGATAACCTTGTTGGTTAGCACGGCATCGGCATCCAGGCAACGCGGAATAACTTCTTCGGGCGATGTGCGGGGATAGGCGACAAACGCCCCAAGGCTTTCGAGCCACTCCCACGACAGGTCGCCTGGGTTTACGGAATGGGCATCAAGGACGACTGTTTTCATTCGTTTTTTCTTTTAGTAGGGTTTCAAGGCGGAACATCTCGTCGCGGTACTGGGCTGCCTGCATAAAGTCGAGCTTGGCAGCTGCTTCCTGCATGAGCTTGCGGGTGCGGGCAATGGATTTCTCCAGCTGGGCGGGAGTCATGTAGGCGAGGATGGGGTCTTCAGCAGCGCACTGGGCTGTCGCGCCAGATGACTGGGCTGTCGTGCCAGATGACTGGGCTGTGGCGTCAGCCCCCTTATCTGTGAGGAACGCTTCGCTGATGGCTTTCTGAATCTGTTTGGGCGTGATGCCGTGTGCGGCGTTGTAGGCCAGCTGCTTCTCGCGCCGACGGTTCGTCTCGTCGATGGTGCGCCGCATGCTCTCCGTGATGGTGTCGCCGTACATGATGACAGTACCGTTGACGTTACGTGCGGCACGTCCGGCAGTCTGGGTAAGGCTGCGCTCGTTGCGCAGGAACCCCTCCTTGTCGGCATCGAGGATGGCTACGAGCGACACCTCGGGCAGGTCGAGTCCCTCGCGCAGGAGGTTGACGCCCACAAGCACATCGTACTCCCCTCGGCGCAAGTCGTTCATTATCTCCACACGGTCCATTGTATCCACGTCGCTGTGGATGTAGTTGCAACGCACGCCGTAGTCCGAGAGGTACTCCGTCAACTCCTCGGCCATGCGCTTGGTAAGCGTCGTGACGAGGGTGCGTTCGTGCCGCTCGGTGCGGATGCGGATCTCTTCCATGAGGTCGTCAATCTGATTTTCCGTAGGACGCACCTCGATAACGGGGTCGAGAAGCCCTGTGGGACGGATGACCTGCTCCACGACGACGCCCTCACTCTCCTGCAGCTCGTAGTCTGCCGGCGTGGCGCTGACGTAGATGGTCTGGTGGACAAGCTCCTTGAATTCGTCGAACTTCAGCGGGCGATTGTCCAGCGCCGCAGGCAGGCGGAAGCCGTATTCCACGAGGTTTGTCTTGCGAGCCCTGTCGCCTCCGTACATGGCGTGGAGCTGGGGTACGCTGACGTGGCTTTCGTCGATAACCATCAGAAAGTCTTTGGGAAAGAAGTCCATCAGGCAGTAGGGACGGCTGCCTGGGGGACGTCCGTCGAAGTAACGGCTGTAGTTCTCGATGCCCGAGCAATGCCCCAGCTCGCGCAGCATCTCCATGTCGTAGGTGACGCGCTCGTGCAGACGCTTGGCTTCGAGGGGGCGCCCCACGCTGTAGAAGTAGTCGACGCGCTCCCTCAGGTCGTCCTCAATCTGGTGGATGGCGCGGAGGGTACTGTCCTGGCTTGTCATAAACAGATTGGCAGGATAGATTTTGTAGCTGTCGTACTCCGTGAGGCGCATGCCGCTCTCGGGGTCAAGCTCCTCGATGGCTTCGATGTCGTCGTCCCAGAACTGGATGCGGATGACAGCATCGCTGTAGGCAAGCCAGATATCCACCGTGTCGCCCTTCACGCGGAAGTTTCCGCGGTTCAGCTCCAGGTCGTTGCGCACGTAGAGGCTGTCGACAAGCCTTCTGAGCAGCACGCTGCGGTCCATCCTCTGCCCTACGCGCACCTCGATGACGTTGTCGTAGAAGTCCGAAGGGTTGCCCATGCCGTAGATGCAGCTGACGGAGCTGACGATAATCACGTCCTTTCGTCCTGACAGCAGGGCGCTCAGCGCCGAGAGGCGCAGCTTGTCAATCTCGTCGTTGATGGAGAGGTCTTTTTCAATATATGTGTCGGTTTGGGGCAGGTAGGCCTCGGGCTGGTAGTAGTCGTAGTAGCTCACGTAGTACTCCACCGCGTTGTGGGGGAAGAAGCCCTTGAACTCGGTGTAGAGCTGCGCAGCCAGCGTCTTGTTGTGGCTGAGGACGAGGGTAGGGCGCCCCACCTGCGCAACGACGTTAGCAATGGTAAACGTCTTGCCCGAGCCTGTTACGCCCAGCAGCACCTGCGCAGGCGTGCCGTTCAGCACCCCCTCTGTCAGTTGCTGGATAGCCTCAGGCTGGTCGCCCGTCGGGGCATAATTGCTGATAAGTTCAAAGTCCATAGAAAATGCAAAGATAGTGCAAGACGGACGAAATGCCAAACATATTTGCGTTTTTAACCTTGTTTTGCGACTGCCAAGTATGTGCTGGAAAACGAAAAATGGGCTGAAAACGTAAAAAAGAAAGAAAAAGTGGGCTGTATGTCGGTTTTTTATAGTACTTTTGCCCAGTTTTTTTCAAATTATCAAAAAGGTATTAGGAATTATGGTAGTGAAGATTATTCTTCTGATTGTGTTCTTCGCCGTGATGATTGGCGTGGGATGGTATTGCCGTAAGAGTGCGGCAGGTGTGCAGGGATTCGTGCTGGGCGGACGTAACGTGGGCTCGTGGCTCACGGCGTTTGCGTTTGGCACGTCGTATTTCTCGGCGGTTATCTTCGTGGGCTATGCGGGACAGTTCGGCTGGAAGTACGGTATGTCTGCCACGTGGATTGGCTTGGGCAATGCGCTGATTGGCTCGCTGCTGGCGTGGCGCATCCTGGGACGTCGCACGAGGCTGATGACGCAGTATCTCCAGAGCGCCACCATGCCCGACTTCTTCGGGCAGCGTTTCGGCTCCACAGCCCTCAAGGTGGCAGCCTCGGTCATCGTCTTCATCTTCCTCGTGCCCTACACGGCTTCGCTCTACAACGGCCTCTCGCGCCTTTTCGGCATGGCGTTTGGCATCGACTACACGTGGTGTGTGGTAGGCATGGCTGTGCTGACAGGCGCCTACGTGCTGCTGGGCGGCTATATGGCAACGGCTGTCAACGACTTCATTCAGGGCATCATCATGCTGGTGGGCATCTGCGCCGTGGTGATGGCTGTGCTGAATGGCAACGGGGGCTTCAGCGAGGCTGTGGCACGTCTGTCGCAGCTCCCCTCCGAGGCAGCGCCCAACCTGAACGGAGCGTTTGTCTCCTTCTTCGGACCACAGCCCATCTACCTGCTGGGTGTGGTGCTGCTGACGTCGCTGGGCACATGGGGTCTGCCGCAGATGGTAGGTAAGTTCTACGCCATCCGCGACGAGGCTGCCATCCGCAAGGGCACGTTCATCTCGACGTTCTTCGCACTCATCGTGGCTGGAGGCTGTTACTTCCTAGGCGGCTTCGGACAGCTTTACGGCTCAGCCATTGAATATACCGCTGCCGGCACACCTGTGTACGACAGCATCATCCCCTCCATGCTGGCTTCGCTGCCCGATGTGATGATTGGTGTGGTTATCATTCTGGTGCTTTCCGCGTCCATGTCCACGCTCTCGTCGCTGGTGCTGACGTCGGGCTCCACGCTGACGCTCGACATCATTTCGCCTGCCGTGTCGCGAGGCGGAAAGACGATGAAGGAATCCTCGCAGCTGCTCTGCATCCGTCTGCTGGTGTTGTTCTTCATCATCGTGTCGAGTGTGCTGGCTATCGTGCAGGCGAAGAGCTCTGTCACGTTCATTGCCCAGCTGATGGGTATTTCTTGGGGTGCTCTGGCTGGCGCGTTCCTGGCTCCGTTCCTCTACGGGCTGTACTGGAAGCGCACCTCGCCCGCTGCCGTGTGGGCCAGCTTCATTGTGGGTGTGGGTGTGATGTGCGGCTGCATGTACGGCACCTTCACGGGGCACACGTTCCTCAATCCCTACTTCTCGTCGCCCATCAATGCCGGCGTGCTTGCCATGCTGCTCGGGCTGGTGGTAGTGCCTGTGGTAAGCGTCTTTACGCCTGTGAAGAACAAGGAGGCTGTCAAGGGCATGTTTGCCTGCTACAACCGTACCGTCACCGTGCGTGCCTCCACGTCGTTGCGTGACGACGAGGAATAACTGGCTGCCATTTCGGCACATCGCTCTCCGTCTATAGCGGCTGAGACGATGCCTCCCGCATATCCTGCCCCTTCACCGCAAGGGAAGAGCCCCTGCAGACGTACGTGCTGCAGGGTTTCTTTATCGCGTATGATGCGGACGGGGGAGGAGGTGCGCGTCTCCACGCCGATGAGGCAGGCGTCGTTGGTGAGGAATCCCCGGCTCTGACGCCCGAAGTGCTCGAAGCCCTGCTGTAGGCGGCTTGCAATGAATTCAGGCATCCAGAAGTGCAGGGGCGACGATATCAGCCCCGGGCTGTAGCTGCTGGAGGGAAGGTCGTAGGAGAGTTTCCGATGCACGAAATCCCCCATGCGCTGTGCCGGAGCTGTCTGACGCATCCCTCCCTGCTGCCACGCTAAGCGCTCAAGCTGTTCCTGAAACTCCAGGACGGCGAGGGGAGAGGGAGAATTAGGAATTAGGAATGAGGATTTAGAAATGGGTTGTGCAGCGCAGTCATCTACAACATCATTCCTCATTCCTAATTCCTCATTTTTAATTTTCTGAATGTCCTCCGGATGGATCTCCACGACCATGCCGGCGTTGCTCCAGCGTCCGTTGCGCCCCGAGGGCGACATGCCGTTGACGACTACCTGCTCGGGCCCCGAGGCAGCAGGCACCACAAAGCCTCCCGGACACATGCAGAAGGAATAGACGCCCCGCCCATCCACCTGAGTGACAAAGCTGTACTCCGCCGCAGGCAGGTGGCGCCCGCGCCCGTTCTTGTTGTGGTACTGAATCTGGTCTATGAGTTCAGCAGGGTGCTCCAGCCTGACGCCTACGGCAATGCCCTTTGCCTCAATCTCCACGCCATTGGCGTACAGCCAGCGATAGACGTCGCGCGCCGAGTGTCCTGTGGCAAGGATGACGGCAGGGGCGCGAAATGTCTTTCCTCCCTCGCACTCCACCCCTGCGACGCACTCCTTCTCTATGAGTATCCCTGTCATCTTCGTCTCGAAGTGAACCTCTCCACCACAGCCCAGGATGGTGTTGCGCATGTTCTCAATCACGCGGGGCAGCTTGTCGGTGCCGATGTGGGGGTGCGCGTCGGAGAGGATCGACACCGAGGCGCCGTGCTGGCAGAAGACGTTGAGAATCTTCTCCACGCTACCGCGCTTCTTGCTGCGGGTGTAGAGCTTTCCGTCGCTGTAGGCACCCGCTCCTCCCTCGCCGAAACTGTAGTTCGATTCGGGGTCGACGGTGTGCTCTCGGCTGATGCGGGCGATGTCCTTCTTGCGGGTGTGGACGTCCTTGCCCCGCTCTACGACGATGGGGCGGAAGCCCAGCTCGATGAGACGCAGCGCAGCAAACAATCCTCCAGGACCTGCTCCCACGACAACGACTGGCGGACGGCCTTCCACATTGGGGTAGTCGGTATGGACATATTCGTCGTCCGCAGGCAGTTCGTTGATGTACGCCCTGACGCTGAGGTTAACGAATATCTGTCGTTGGCGGGCATCGATGCTGCGCTTCAGCACACGCACGGCGTGGATGGTGCGGATGTCGAGCCCGTAGGTGTGGGCGATGTAGTCCTTCACAGACTGCTCGTTGTAGGCCTGCTGCGGCAAGATGCGGAGTTGATATTCTGAAATCATAGACGTGAAATGTCAAGTAGTAAAATCCTTCGGCTTTCTGCCGCAGATGGCGCAGAAGTCGCAGTATTTGCAATCGTCTTCTTTCTCGATTTGCGTGTAGGGAGCGTCGGGGTTGAAAATCTCGTTCAGCAGCGCCTGCATCCGTTTGTCGAACTCCTCATACACCTCTGCGCCGAAGTCCGTGACAGTGTTGTTGTTTAACTGGATGGAAGGGGCGTAGTCGGCATTGAACATGCTGCGGACGAAGAGCAGGGCAGGGGAGATGCGGGCACCCTTGAACGCCTGCAATTCCGGTATGCCTGCAATGTTTTTCTTCAGCAGCCAGGCGTAGTAAAACGTCTGAAAGACCTTCTCTTTCCTCTTCGACACGTCGTGGTCAAACAGCTCTGCAACGCTCGTCACACTATTATTTATAGTATTATTGCTCTTCTCGCTCCCTGTCTTGTAGTCGATGATGCGCAGGGTGCCCTCTTTCTCGTCCAGACGGTCTATGCGCCCTCCCAGTTGAATAGCGACAAGACCATCTTCGGTTGAGACCTTGACAGACCCGTTCACAGGCAGCTCGCTCCGGATGTAGGTGAAGGGGGCGCGCGCCGCGTCAAGGTGCAGCAGCTGCTTCAGGTACTTGCAGACGGCCCTGAAGTGGATGAGGTGGATGCCCGTGTAGTGGATGTCATCGTCGGTCTCCGTCTTCCAGTACGCCTTGCAGAACGCCTGCCGCACTATCTCGCGCAGGGCAGCCTCGTCTGTTGCCAGGCTCAGCAGGTCCTTCCGCTGCACGACGTTGCCCGCCTCGGTAAGCCGTTTGTAGGCCAGCTCGGCGCTGTCGTGGAAGATGTTCCCGAACTGCCTCTCGTCCACCTCATCGGTGTCCTCCTTGTCGAACCTCAGCCCCTCGATGTACTTTAGGTAGAACTTCAGTCGGCACGTGTAGTAGTCTTTTATCGCTGAGGGCGACAGCACGCTGCGCGAGAATCGCCTTGCCAGCTTGCGCCGTGTCTCGGCAGTCGGCATCACTTCGATGGGCAGCGTGGGGGATGTGAGGTTTTCCGACTGCAAGGCGAAGTGCCGAATCCCCCCCGGGAACTCCACCTCCAATTGAGTGACAAAGCGCGAGGGAATCTTCTTGTCCAGGCCGTTTGTGCCGTTGTTGTAGACCAGCGTCACCCGCTCGGCGCGCTGTATGAGGCGGTAGAAGTAGTAGGCATAGACGGCCGTCTGCCGCTCGATGGTCGTAAGTCCGAACGCCTTGCGCAGCGAGAAGGGGATGAACGACGTCTCCTGAGGCGCCTTGGGCAGCATTCCCTCGTTTGTCGAGAGCAGCAGCAGGTGCCTGAATTCGAGGTTGCGCGTCTCCAGCACGCCCATCACCTGCAGGCCCCGCGCCGGCTCGCCATGGAAGGGGATGGTGGTGCCGCGCAGAATCGTTGACAGCAGGCGCACGATGAGCCTGTGCGAGCCTCTCAGCGTGCCCTCGCTCACCAGGCGGATGAGGCTGTTCACAGCCAGATGGGCGCGGTAGAGGGCTTCCTCCTCCTCTTGCAGGCGGTGCTCCAGTCGCTTCATCTCCAGTCCTTTCGCGTCGATAGCCTCGGTCATGTGCTGCAGCTCCTCCACGTCAGCACTCCTGTCGGCATCGTTCCCGCATGCCTCAAACTCCTCCAGCAGCCCTGTCAGGAACTGATAGACCGACGTCTCCGTCATGGGCATGCCCATGGTGACGTTGATGTCGTTGATGTGGTCCATCGGTAGGGCGTGCAGCACGGGCATGATAAGTTTCTCGTCAGCCAGCACCACGGCCGTCTCCTGCTCCCTCTCCTTGGTGAGGTTGTCGTGCAGCCAGTCGTGCACAAAGCTCGCCTGGGCGTTGTCGGAGGGCGCGCTGACGATGTCGATGCGGGGCAGACGGCGCAGGTTGTCGTAGGGGTTCACGTCGGCAAGGGCAGCCTCGTCCAGCGCATTGGCATACTGGTGCATGTCCATGCGGATGAACGTGCCGGCTTCGGCAGCCGGATTGTCCAGGTAGTAGTGGTCGTAGTCCCAGTAGAACAGCGCCTTCCCCTCGTCGCGTATGAGGTCAAGCAGACGCCGCTCCACGGCACTCAGCACGTTGAAGCCCACAAAGACATACCGCTCGGCTGCGAGGCGCGAGGCGTCGAAGTGCTCCACCACGTCGCGGAACAGCTGCCCCTCGTAGGCGCGCCCTTCGGCCCTCAGCCCCTCGCGGAACGCGTGGTAGATGGGTGCCATAGCCTCCCAGATGCGGAGGAAGTTCTTCCTGACCTCCGACCTCCCCTCCGAGGCGTGGAATCCGTCGAAGAATCGCTCCAGCACCTCGCGCTGTTCGTCGGTGAGGAAGTCGGTTGACGACGACAGTTCCTTGTAGTTCTTCAGGTTGCGGAACAGCATGTCGGGGTTGACGAGGTTCTTGTCGATGTCGTCGAAGTCGGCAAGCAGCAACTCGCCCCAGGTGTAGAAGCTGTCGATGCTCTCGTGCTTGTCCGTGCATTGCTCGAAGTGCCGGTGCAGCAGGCACACGAGGCGTATGGTGTCGTCGGTGCGTAGGTCGGTGAGGCTGCCGAACAGTTCGCCCAGCGTCATGTACGTCGGGGCAAACAGGGGCTGCCCCCCGCTCTCTGCCAGCAGGTGTTGGTCGAAGAACAGGCTGGCGCGCTTGCCCGGGAAGACCACGACGGTGTGCGAGAGGTTGCCGTGCAGCTTGGCATATAGGTCGTGCGCCACAAGGGAGAGGAACGGTGTCATACGCATACGATGTTTTGTTGTTTCACATACCAGAGATAGCCCTCGACGCCCTCGAAGCCCATCTCCCGAAGCCGTTGCATGTAGTTGCCCACCTGCCGCTTGTGCTCTGCGTGGGGCTGTCCGAACTTGAAGTCCACCACCACCGTGCGTCCCTCGGCGCGCATCACGCGGTCCGGGCGGAGCTGCTTCACCGTGCCGTCGGCCGCTGTGGTGAGGATGGTGCACTCGTTGAACAGTTCATACTTGCCGCTGAACCAGTCGCTCGCTCCGGGCTGTTGCACGGCCTGGCTGACGAACTCGGCAATCTCCGTGCGCTGGGCCTTGTTGATGATGCCCTGCGTGAACAGGTCGTCCACGGCGCGCGGCACGTCGGTAGCCGTGCGGATGCGGGCAAACACCTCGTGCAGCAGGTTGCCCTGCTCAATGAACTCGCTCAGGGGGCTGTCGTCGCCTCGGTTGATGTAGGTCTTCGAGCGGTTCGACTGTCGGAACGTCAGCCGCAGGGGTTCTGCGTGGAAGCCCACGCCCAGCTCCTCCGAGTGGGGCAGGAGGGGGTTGGGGTTAGCGGTTATGGGGTTAGCGGTTAGCGTTGAGGGGTTAGCGTTGTTTTCCTCACTCTCCGCTAACTGCTCCCCGCTAACTGATGTCAATCCCAGCTCAACGAAGCCTGCAATGGTGCTCAGCGTGTTCGAAGGTGGGTTTTTCATGATGATGAGGTTGTTTTTCGGGCGCGTGAACGCCACGTAGAGCAGGTTGAGGTTGTCCAGCCATATCTGCCCCGTCTCCCTGTCGTACGCCTCGGCAAAGTCCGATTCCTCCATGACTTTCAGGCGGTTCACGGGCAGGCACGTCATGCCCTCGTAGGCCTCCGGGTCCACCTCCACCCACTGCGTGTCTTTGCTTGGTTTTTTTTCCAACTTCCAGTCGCAGTAGGGGATGATGACCGAGTGGAACTCCAGTCCCTTTGCCTTGTGGAAGGTCATGCCCACAATGCCGTCGGCCTCGCCCGAGGGAATGGCTACCTTGCACAGTGTGTCGTCCCACTCATCGAGGAAGTTGCCCAGCGTGCCCTCCTTCTTCGAGGCAAACTTCTGCACCGTGTCGAAGAACGTCTGCATCCATGCCGCCTGTCCCTTCATGCGCCGCATCTCCAGCGCGTCGTAGAGCGAGTAGGCCAGTGTGCCCAGGGGCTGTGCTGCCAGCGTGTCGTGCTGCGTGGCAAAGGCATCGGGCAGGCCGTAGCGGCTCTCTTTCAGGGCGAGGACGTCCGTTATCTCCAGCCCGTCGGCAGCCACCAGGCGGTGATAGCCTATGCCCACCTGCGCCAGCGACACAATGTCGTCCTCGTCCTTCACCCAGCGCATGGCAGCCACCAGCATCCGCACGGCATCGGACGACTCCAGGTGGTACGCCTCGCCCGACACTATCCGCACCGTGTACGGCGTCAGCGCCTCGGGGTGCGTCTCAAACCACTCTGCCAACAGGCCAATCTCGAAGTTCTTGCGTGTGAGGATGGCAATCTCATTGGGGGGGACGCCCTCGTCGAGCAACTCCACCACCTGCGCTGCCACAGCCTCAGGACGGTCCTCATTCGGCATTTCGAGAATCTTCACACATCCCCCCGTGTTCTCGGGCTTCCACTCCTGCTCCACGTCGCTGTAGGCACTCTTTATGAGGTCAGCGGTTTGCGCTGAGGGGGTAGCGCTCTCCGTCAGCCGCTCCACAAGGGTGGTGAAGAATCGGTTGTTGAACTCCACGATGCGCTGTCGGCTGCGTCGGTTCATCTGCAGCGTCTTGGTGTGCGGCTCGGCAGTACGCATATCGTCCTCCACCTGACGCGCCATGATGTCGGCATCGCTGTTGCGCCAGCGGTAGATGGCCTGCTTGACGTCGCCCACGATGAGGCCCTGCTTGCCCCGTGCGGCGTTCTCGGCTAGCAGCGGACGGAAGTTGGCCCATTGCAGGCCGCTCGTGTCCTGAAACTCGTCGATGAGGATGTGGTCTATCGTCGTGCCCGTCTTCTCGTAGATGAACGCCGTGTCGCCCGGCCCCGACGCCATCTTCATCAGCATCAGGCACGTGTCGGCCAGCAGGAAGCGGTTGTCCCTCCGGCACGTCTCGGCAATCTTCGCGTCGATGCTGCCGAGCAGTTGCAGTTGGTATAGGTTCCTGCGGACAAGCCCGAGGGTGTTCAGCGTGTGCTGCACGCCGATAAGCGTCTGCAACATGTGGCACAGCGTGTCGCTCTCTGCGTCAATCGCTGCGCGCAGGGGCGACCTTGAGTTTCCCCACGGCTTTTCGCCTGTGGCGTACTTCTTTTTTGCCTCCGTGATCTCGGGCGTGCTGCCCTCCATGATGGCTTGGAAGACGGGGTAGGGGCTATTGCTCTTTTTGTTGAAGTCGTCCATCGTTGCCCCTAGGCGCTCGCACAGGTCGAAGAACGCCTGCGCCGTCGTCTTGCAGTCCTCTTTCGCCCGTTGCTCCCTCATGTTCAGCGATTTCTTCAGGTTGGCGAAGACCTCAGGCTGCTGGCGTATCAGTTCCTCCATCTCGTCGCTGTGGCGCAGGAAGGTCTCCTTGTGGAGGTTTTCGGCAAACGAGCGGAGCGACTTCGTCACGTCCCAGCCTGCTGCGTCGTCGATGCTGCTCTCCATGAAGTCCATCAGCGGCACCATCTCGGGCGAGTCCAGTTGCAGGCCCTCTATGAAGTCGTGCACTCCCTCGCGTGTCACGCGAGTCGTGTCCAGTTCAATCTCCATGCCGTGTCCCAGTTCCAGTTCCTTCGCCAGTCCGCGCAGGATGCTCAGCATAAACGAGTCGATGGTCTCGATGCGGAAGGCCGAGAAGTTATGCAGCAGCGACGTCAGCGCCTGTCCCGCCCTTGTGCGCAGCGTGGCCTCGTCGCCCTTCAGACCCCTCATGGCGATGGCAGCCCTGAGGTAGTCGTCCGACTCCGGCAGGCCGTGGCTGATGCCGTAGAGCTGGCTCAGGATGCGCTCCTTCATTTCGCCCGTGGCCTTGTTGGTAAACGTCACTGCCAGCAGATGGCGGTATGCCTCGGGGTTTGCCAGCAGGTAGCTGATGTAGTTTGCAGCCAGCGTGAAGGTCTTTCCCGACCCCGCCGACGCCTTGTAGATGATGAGCCGACTATTCATACTGCGAAGATAAGCCTATTTTTCCGAAGTTCCAAAAAAATCCCACGACATTTTCGTGGGATTTTTTGGTAGGGTTGTCATGCAGCACTTCCAGTGATGACAGTTTTTTCTATCTTGCGGTATTTCCCTCGGTCTGTCCTCACCACAAGGCCCTGCTTCATCCAGTTGCGCAGCATCATGTAGGTAGCGTTGTAACTCCCGTTGGCACCGCGGACGGCAATAGCGTCTGCCAAGGTGAAATCCGTAGGTAAACGGCTGAAATACGAGTCGTTCTTTCCTGTCCTTTCGCGCTCGCCTGAGGGGTAGTCGGCGGCTTCGTAGGCGGCCTCGATGCGGGTGCGGAAGTAGTGCAGCAGCATGTCCAGCGTGTAGTCGGCCAGGGTGTCGAAGAGCGTCAGCATGTCGGGCGTCTGGTAGGCCTGCAGGGCGTCGTTCAGCGTGTCCGTGTGCGCCTCCAGGTACTCCTTGGCTGTCTGGCAGCCGTCGGCCCATGCGGGGCGTTCGCCCTCGCAGTCGTCGAGCTGGCGCAGCAGCGCCTCGGCATGGGCGCAGAGCATGAAGCACACGGTGTAGCGCATGGCTGTCACCGGGGCACGCATGCGCAGGCGCGCCTTCACACGGTCGTCGTTCTTCAGCGTCTCCAGGCGGATGCGCTCCAGCCACGCGCGGCAGCGCTCCTCCAGCAGGGGCAGGCAGACGTCGCCCTGCATCAGTTCCAGCACCTCAGCCACGCGGGCGATGTTACGCTCGGCCTGCGGGCTGCGCTGCACCGCGTCGGCAAGCGGGGCGTAGGTGTTGTCGGGCGTGCGGGCAAGCGCCAGACGCGTGATGGCACCGTTGGTGTAGTTGCGGTGTGCGCGGTAGAGCGCGTCGGGCGTGCAGCAGAGTGTCATGTTCCACAGCACCTTGTGGATGACGACACCTGTCGATTTGCCGTTGGCGAAGTCGGTGGTGTAGGCGCTGTTGTCGTACGCATCGCGCTGGAGGACCGACGTGTTCGCCCACGCTGCCGAGCTGTTCTGCGACAGCTGGTCCGCCTCCGAGGTGTAGCTGTAGAGGTGCTTGCCTTGGCTCTGCTGCAGACGCGTGAGCAGCTGGGCGATGGAGGTGCGGAGGCTCTGGCAGCGCACCAGCACCTGCGGGTCCTTGGGCTGCTCCTTGGCGTTCTTGCGCTGTTCGCGCAGGCGGATGAACTCCTGCTCCTGCTTCAGCGCCTCGTCGTCCTCGCGGATGAGCTTGCCCATCCACAGGAGGTACAGCGCGTCCAGCTTGCTCTTGTTCGATGCCGCCTCGCCCACGATGTAGGCGGTGAGGTTGAGGTGACGGAGGTCGCCGTGCACGTCCAGGCGTACGCCCGTTGCCAGCGCGCCTATCATGGGCCCGATGCCTATGAGGGCGGGCAGCGCCATGGTACGGGGCAGGCCCTCCAGCGAGTCGCGCACGCCCATGGGCAGGGCGGCAGAGGGGATGCGGTTGATGTAGTGCTGCTCGTCCTGCTCCTCGGCCTCGTCGATGGCACGGACGAGACGCAGGTTGTCGGCGTTTTCGGCCTTGATGCTCAGCAGCACCTGGTGCAGACGCGGGGGCATGCGGGTGATGCGCTCCTTCAGGGCGCTGTCGATGCAGGCCAGTTTCTCCTGTTCGGGGAAGCCGTCGTAGCAGGGGATGATGCGGTCCAGCAGCTCGCGCGAGAAGCCCGTGATGTGCCTGAGGGCGCACGCCAGCTCGAAGGTCAGCGTGTTGCGGTTCGAGTGCACCGGCTCCTGTCCCCCGTAGTGAATATCCCACCACTTTTTAATAATCACACTATATGGGATGCCCAAATAAGAAAGAAGACCCCCTCCCTGCTCCCCCGTAAGGGGGAGAGAAGACCCACCCCCGACCCCTCCCGTGATGGAGGGGAGTGGGCTGCGCGGTGACTCTGCGCTAACAAGTCTCCCCTCACGGGGAGATTTAGAGGGGTCTTCCTCCCCTCCCTCACGGGAGGGGCAGGGGGTGGGTCTTGAGGTTTTGGGGGTGGGTTTCCAGATGGCTTCATCCAGATAGTAAAAATACTCCTTGCTGACAAGGAACGAGCTGCGTGCCAAGTCCTTGCAGACGCTGTCAATCTCCACGCCCAGCACGTCAGCCACGCGCTGCTGGTTGCCCGCGATGTCAAGGGCAGGGTCACACACCGCCACAATGCGCAAGCCCTTTGTCGAGGGCGTCAGATGCACGGCAAGGATGGGGAGGAGAAGACCCTCTCCCCGCTCCCCCGTGAGGGGGAGAGCCTCCCCTCCCTCACGGGAGGGGGCGGGGGTGGGTCTCTTAATTAGCGGCTTTATCCTCTCCTCATACAGACCCTTTGGGTTGTCCACGTGGTCGATGTCCACCATGAAGAGCCCGCTCGGCTGGGCATCGGCATTCTTGCGGCGCCCGCCCGGGAAGTGCGCCTGCCACGTCACGATGGGCAGACGCTTCTTCAGTTCCCCGCGGCGCTCGTCGTCCGTCTCGGCAGCAATCTGTGCCAGCAGCTTGCGCAGGGCGGGCGCCTGCACGGCACCCTCAAAGAGAGTGCGCGTGCAGATGACGCCGGTGGAACGTACATTACGGAAAAAGTCGAACGTTGCCATAGTCTACGCTGCAGTATGCTTGTTATCAACGTAGTCAAACGCCAGCCAGTCGGCCATGTCGCTGGCTTCCTCCTCCAGGCAGTCGGCAATCTCCTCGGGGCGCATGCCGGGTGCGAACTGGAACTCCGCAATCCATTTCGACTTGTAGCGCCTGAGCGTGCCGTGCATGGTGCTGAACACCGGCGCGGGCTTCCGACGGTCCGTCTCGTTGTAGAGGCGCACGATAAGCTCCTCGTTACCAAACTCGTCCTGCGTGGCGCGAACAGACGCGCGGCGGACATTACCTAACTCCAAACGAATATCATTTTTCATAATGTTTTTGGAATAATGATGTTAAACAATAATTTTTTTTGAACACAGGAATCTTTCAACTACGAATCCTTAATTCTTAACTCTTAACTCTTAACTCTTAATTCTTAACTCTTAACTCTTAACGAGGTAGTCGTTAATTGATAATTGACAATTGACAATTATTTGAACGCTACGCTTGAGAGCATTTTTTCTTAACTCTTAACTCTTAATTCTTAATTCTTAATTACGTTCCTCAGGATGGCCTTGTTATACACGCGGGTGCCCCAGCTGTCGGTAGTGAGCTGGATGTCCGCGTCCACGACGTCGCCCGTGCGGATGCCTTGGGCAAGGAACTGCGAGGCATGCTCGCCCGATACCATTGCCATCTGGCGCTGGTAGAAGTCACCGTCTGCCCACTCAACGAGCACGTCCATAGCCTTGTAGGGGTTGCCGGTGGTCTTGCTGACGCCCTCCCTGAGGGCGCCGATCATCTTGATGGTTGCTGAAATCTTCATGTTTTGTTTGTTTTTTTAGAGGGTTAATGAATCATGCCGGATTCTCTGGGGTGCGCACCGTTTCAAATCCGATGCAAAGGTACGGACAATAAAAAACCCGACGGAAAAATCGTCCGTCGGGTGGGAGTTTTGGGGAGTTTGGGTGGGAGTTTTGCCCCTTTTTCGGTTCTCGGTGGGAGTTTTTCAGAAAAACGCCCGTTTTTGTGGGAGTTTTGGGGAGTTTGGGTGGGAGTTTTCCGCCAAGCCCTTCAGCACTTCCCCGCCAAGTAATCCTTCATCGTCAGGGCAATGCGCAGGTAGTCTCGGAAGCGCGTGCCGCTGACAGGAGCGTTCGCCTCTGCCCACATGGCCACGGGCTTCGAGAAACTCTGCACCTCCATACGCGCCACCTCCCTTGCCTCCGGCAGATGCCCGTGGGTAGGCACCGTCTTGCGCACACGCCCGCAAAAACCCTGATAATCCCCCTCGTCAATCACGCCATATTCCGACATCGCCTTGTAGACGGCAAACCATTGCCGTGCGTGGGCAACCTCATCGCCAATGGAGACAATCAGCCTGTTCACCTCGTCGTCCGACAGCCTCTTTGCTGCCCGATGGTGGTTCAGCGTGCGCCGGACTGACTGCATCAGCGTGCGCGTCTGCACGCGGGGCGACGTCTTCTCCACACCCAGCACCACGCCCAGCACGCGCGCGTTCATCTCCTCCGTCAGCAGTATGGCGTCGTAGTTGTCGTTCTGCGGCACCAGCCACCGGCGTCCCTCGTCGTCGGTGAAGAACGTCTTCACCGTGCACCGTCCGTCCATCCATGCCAGCACGATGTCCCCGTCGTTGGCCTCCATGCAGAAGCACACGCGCAGCGAGTCGCCCGGCGCGATGCCCGCCCCAGCCATCGAGTCCCCCTCGGCAGGAATCATCATCACGGGGTGCCTCCCCACCAGTGCCTTGGGCAGGAGGATGTAGTCGTCCAGGTCGTCATCGCCTATCTCCTTCGGCACCCCGCACACTGCCGATAATGCGCTCACCCTCACGGGCGTGTCGCACAGTTCTGCACTCACGCCTGCCTCCTCCAGCAGGCCCATCAATTCACGTAGTTCTTCCGTTTTCATTACATAGTCTCCTTTCTGTTATTCGTTGATTTCCGCTACAAAAATAGCACTTTTCCCCAGAACGAAAAGCACGTTTTCAGAAAAAACTGACTATTTCCGTGCATTTAATATCTTTTACGCCAAATGTACGGGAATATGGTACAGGCTCCGCTTATCTTTGCAGATTCTTTACGTCAGGGAACGCTGCAAAGAGTATATGTTCCTGTTGGAAAGTGAAGCCATCAAGTTTATTCATGAGACCTTTATCCAATATGCAGGTGCACGAAAAAGCGTGCAGAATATTGCAGCCAATCAGCTTGATTATGAAGCATTGGCAGCAAAGGCCGAGAAGAAATCAAAGACGAAGAGGGCGGCGGCATTATAAAGGCCGTCGGGGGTGAAGCCGGGCTTCAGACGGGCTTTGAACGTGAAGGGCTTGGTGTTGTCAACCTCGGTCAGCAGCACGGCACCGTTCGACTGCGACAGCTTCCCGTCGTTGGGGTCGTTGAAGTAGTCGGCATGGGGCTTGGCGCGGAAGGTGACGACACCTGCCGAGTCTGTCACCTGGCTGTCGGCACCGTTCAGGGCCTTGGTGAAGTGGATGCCTGAGAAAGTGAGGTTGCAGTCTGTGAGTTTCTCGTTGGCAACTTCAACTTCCTGCATTGGCGTATTGTTGTTTGTACAACCTGTAAGCGTCATGGCTGCAAGGGCGATAGAAAGAATCTTTTTCATTTTACTTTGGATTTTAGAATTTCAGAGATGCCTTCAGTGAATATGGTGGTATGGTTTGCGGCATCTGGATTCATCAGTTGCAGATAGTCGCGGTTGAAGCGGACGAGGTGGGCATGAGGCAGCGTGGCGGCCATACGCTCGAAGGGGAAGCGGATGATGACGGGGGTGTTGAAGCCTACTCCAAACTCCAAGAGCAGGAGGCGTTTGTCATTCGCACGCTGCACGAACTGCTGGTAGCGGTCGGCCTGATGGTGCCAGTGGTCATCCTCCACGAAGGTGTCGTCGCAACGGAGGTTCATCGAGACGGGCTGGCCATCGGGCGTGCGGGGGATGAGTTCCGATGGTATGCGGCAGTCGCGGATGGCTGGCAGGGCTCGGCTCACCCACTCCTTATTATTATATAGGCGCTTGGGGTATCCGCTTGCGGGCTGGAAGAGGGCATAGTCGCCCTGCGTGGCAAAGATGCGGTCACGATCGAAGCCGGCTTTCTCGAACTGCCCATCGACATTGGTGGTGATAACGAAATAGTCCTTGTCCTTTACCGTGTCCAGCAGTTGCCGGTAGAGCGGCATCGCTCCGGGACGATAGCGGGCGAACCAGATGTGCTTGGCCCAGCAGGCCCAGCGTTCCTCCTCGGTCGCGAAGGGATAGAACGACGACGAGTAGAGGTCGGTGATGCCGTAACGCTCCGTCCACTCGTGGAACTCATGGAGGAAGTCCTCGCCCGCATAGTCGAGTCCGGCAGCGGCAGAGAGGCCTGCCCCTGCCCCGATGAGCACATAGTCGGCATCGGCCAACAGACGGTAAAGTTCAGACAGTCGCTGTGAGAAGTTTGCTGTAGATGTCATAGTCTTTGTCTAAAAATACGTTGAACACAACGGTCTTGACGCTATGCCGGGGACAGGCGTGAACGGTCTCGACGGCAATCTCCGCTGCCCGCTGGTTGGGGAAGTGGAACACGCCTGTGGAAATGCAGCAGAAGGCGATGCTCTCCAAGTGGTGCTGCTCGGCCAGGTCGAGGCAGGAGCGGTAGCACTGCGCTAGTTGCTCCTCCTGCTGCTTGGTCGGGATGCCGGCTTCGATTATCGGCCCTACGGTATGTATCACATGCTTGGCGGGCAGGTTATACCCTCGTGTGATAAATGCTTCGCCCGTCCGCAGTAGCCGCCCTTGCATGATGTCGGCACACTCCTTGCGCAACTGTATGCCGGCGGCTGAATGGATGCAGTTGTCGATACAATTGTGCAGCGGTACCCAGCAGCCTAAGGCCTGAGCATTGGCAGCATTTATGATGGCATCGACGCGCAGGCGAGTGATGTCGCCCTGCCAGAGCTTTAATTGAGAATTGAGAATTGAAAATTGAGAATTATGATTACCTTTTCTAATCTCGTCGAGCGATACCACTCCCTTGTCCTCCCGCTGCATCTGTAGTTCGGCATCCTGCATGGCGAGAAATTCAGGACTGATGTCCCTTGGTTCCCATACGTTCATCAATGCCCGCATCATCCGCTGTCGCTCTTCCAACGAGGAAGGCATCTGATGGCAGACATGACAGTCAGCCATCAGATACTCTATCACCTTTCTTATGTTTTCGGCACGGTCTTTCATACGGCTTATTTATGACCACTGAACCTTTCGCCG
>JAEEZS010000029.1 GCA_016291905.1 Bacteroidaceae bacterium | reverse complement strand
CCCCTCCTTATTTTATATTATAATATATTTATTATTAATTAGTTATATAGTATTATAGAGGAGAATTGAGAAAACACATACCCTCAAAAAACTAACTGTAATCTGTAATAACTGTAATGCCCGACCTACAACACACTCTCTTACACGCCCTTACTCCTCTACGAGGCCATGAACTCCTGGCGCAATATGTTGCCCCGCTACTCGTCACGAGCAGCGGGGCAAAAGGGTTCACGAAATAGGTAAGCGAATAAAAGCAGGCTTATTTCTTAGTTTGTTCCCATGTTATCTCGCCAGCACCTTCTTGCCGCCAAGGATGTAATACTTGTAGTTAAAAGGTTTATATTATTACGTAAACTATCTCACCAGCACTTTCTTTCCGTTACGGATGTAGATGCCCTTCTTTGTTCCGTCGGCAGGACGGCCCTGGAGGTCGTAGAAATGTCCGTCGGATACGGCATCATCACTCACGGCAGGAGCGACGCCCGTTTCACCATATTGCACAGGTTCGTTGTATTTTTCTGCTTCCATCTCCTCAATGTTAGTGAACCTCTTCCAATAATCGGCTTTCTCATACTTCTCCTTGCAGCCGTATGGAACGTGCAAGGTACAATTGTAGTTGAACGTGTTCGCATTAATCGTAAAGGGTTCTTTCGCCTCGCAGTAGATGTGGCCGGAACTGGACATATCGGCAAAAGCCTTGTCGCCAATCTGTGTCAGGCTTTCAGGGAGTGTGACGGATACCAAGCTTGTGCATCCTACGAAAGCCTCATCCTCAATGATTCTGACGCGTTGTGGAATTTCAATCGATGCCAAAGATTCACAGCCTCTGAAAGTATAATGTTTTATATCTTTGAGAGACTTGGGTAGATGAATTTCCATCAGGCTTTTACAAGCAAAGAAAACATCTTCCCCAATGACTGAAACGTTGTCGGGAATATAGAGATAGGGTAAGGAGATGCAGCCGGCGAAAGCCCTATCCTCGATACTTGTAAGGGTGCTTGGAAGTGTGATGGCAGAAAGTCTCATACAGTCATTAAATGTCGAACCTTTTATTACAGTTATCCCTTCGGGAATGACTATGTCAGACAGCCTTTCACAACCCGAGAATGCACCGTCTCCTAAAGAAGTGACACTTGGGGGGATGTTGATGCGTCGGAGATTCGGACAGTCCTTGAAAGCGGCATCGTCAATGTGGGTAATCGTATTCGGGAGCTTTACCGACAACAGGTAATAGCAATACCAGAAGGAGCGCCTTTCAATAGCGACAACCTCGTACGCCTTTCCCTCGTAGATGAGTTCTTCAGGAATGACGAGATGATCAGGATAGTCACGATAAGTGGGCTTACACCAATCCCAACCCCTCCTGAGCGTGCCGGGTTTGTCTAAATAGGCAGGGTCTATGGTAGCGGCATATCGCCCATATAACCGGTAATATGCGCTGTCAACGAACACGTACTCACCTTCGGGCCAATGCGTTTTGAACGTGAAGTCGCCTCTCCACCAGCAGTCGCGCCATTGAACGTTCAACTTGTAATCCCCATTGGTAAATCCGAGATAATTCAGCTGGAGCTTGGGATCATCACATTTTCTATAACCCCTCATGAAAACGGTATCATTAGTTTCCGCTCGCGTGACAACAACCGTTGTGGTATCGAGTTTAGCAATTGTAAGTGTTGAATCTTGCCTCATGAGATTGGCAAGGTAGCGATAATACTGTGGATTTACATGGCCGATATAGATGATATCGCTAACCGACAAGAAGCATTGAAGGCTGTCGTTGCGCAGGCCTTCATCGTTCACCAATTCAATGTCCTTTTGCCCATCCCAAGCGTACCACCAGCCATCACCGGTGGTCTTCGCATGAACAGCTCCGGCAAATAACAGCAGAGCAAATAGTAAATAAAAAGTCTTTTTCATAATCAATGTTTTTTAGGGGTTAATGTTTTTTTTCGGCACAAAAATAGGAAGACATTAGCAAAGCGCCAAGAAAAATATTGCTCAAAATTTGCTCATTTTTGCTTTGAAAGGGTTTTGAGCATGTTTTGAGCAAGAACGGATGATATCAGGCATGCCGGGACGGCTTTCCGAAAATGAACTGATACCACTCTGCCGTCAGCCGCTCGCCAAGACGTGTGCGTCGATTGTAGCTATACTTTACGGGCTTGCGGCAGCAATAGGCTATCTGGTTAGCGTCGAAGCCAAGCATCGTCATGCAGCAAAACTCCATGTCACTCCGGTTGAGGTGGCCACTCTCGCGATACAGGTCGACCATCATGTTCACGAATAGCTCACTCAGATACTGCAGGAACTGTTCAGAGTCGGCAGGGGACATTAATTCTTTTTTCTCTACGTCGGCCTGATGGGAGATGAAATAGCCAGGCCACTTGCTGGCGAGGTATTGATTCCGATAGAGCGTAAGGCGCTTTTGCTGCAGGGAGAACCATGACGTGACAGAGGGGATTTCCTCGGCAGGCAAATCGGCGTGAACGGCAAGATTGTCGTCCGCTTCAACGTCCGCTTCAACGTCCGTTTCAACGTCCGCTTCAATGTCCTCTTCGTCGTCAGGCGCGTTTTCCTGAATGTACCAGCGCTCGATGTCCTTCAGCTGCTGCTCGTAGTTCAAGGCGCTTGCCTTGTGCCGGCGGTCGTTAAGAAGAATGATCATAGAGGCAATAAACACCAAGAAGACAAACAGAATACCCCATGTCCAGTAAAGACGCGAACGCTGCAGGGCCAGCTCGCGGTCGTGGAGTTCCACCACATGGTTGTTTTCAATGTCGCTAATCTCCTTGTCCCTGCGGATTTGGTTAACGGAATCAGCAAAAGCCATGTATTGCTGAAAATAAACATCCGACGAATCTGTCTGGTTTAGGGCCAGCGAGAGTTCAGTCAACTTTTTGTAGGTTTCGCAGTAAGTGCGGGTGTCTTGCTTGCATGTTAATACCTTTTTATAATAGTAGAAGGCGGAGTCCAATTCGCCCTCATGCCAAAGAATGTCGGCTTTAACATGATAGGCCGCGCCAATGATCGTCTTATCTTTGTAACCCGCAATAGACTGCTCAATATAGGGCTTTGCTTTAGCATAGTCTCCATTTAAGAATGCATATAGTTTAGCTAATTGAAAACGGGTATTAGCATGATGTTTCTTGCTCAGATAGGGATTGGCTATTACACGCAGGAGGTACGGTTCAGCCTGTTCCGCCTGATTCATATAAAGATAGGCTTCTCCCATGTACCAGTCAGCCCAACCCACGTTGACGGAATCGGTACGGCAAATGTCTGAAAAACGATAATGCCGAAAAGCCTGTAAGGCTTCTACTTTGCGCTCATGTTGGAGTAACAATTCCCCATAATCTCTTTGGCAATAGGCATAATACTTGTTTGTCGTATCGGGGAAGAGGGTGGTGGCACGAAGAAAGGCATCAATGGCATCAAGGTCGCGACTCATATCGGAGTAGGTGCAGCCGAGGTAGTATTGTGCAAGGGCGGCATGCTGCGTCTTGCGCTTTGTGCCGTAGTAGTTTGTAGCAATAAGGGGTAGGGAGTCGGAGGTGAGACGGACGTAGCATTTATAATCAGCCTGCGTGCGAAGGAGAGCATAAAGGGCGAAGACCCCCTTCCCGCTCCCCCGTAAGGGGGAGAGCCTCCCCTCCCTCACGGGAGGGGTTGGGGGTGGGTCTATACTGTCCAGCACGGCGCGGGCGGCATGGGGGTCGGTCTCCATAAGGGCCTCGGCATGCTGCAGGGCATCGCGGCAAGACGTATCGCGGCACGAAGTGACGCTACCTGCCAGCAACAGCAGGGCAAGGAGGGGAAGACATCGGCGCACGCTTTTCATACCTCTATCTGTTTCTGCCGCGAAGATAGCAAGAACTAAACAAAGCGCCAAACTTCTGCGGCGTTTTTCGGCTGACTTACTATGGATGCGGATTTCAACGGATGTTCGTTTATGCTTCACTTTTTTTCGCAGGCAAAGATAGCATCCCTTCCCGAATATGCCATGAAAAAAATTGCTCAAAAATTGCTCATTTTTCCTTGATAAGAGAGGAATTCACTTCGTGCATCCCTTGCGCCCCCGCGGGGCCGCAGCAAAACCCACGAAACCGGCACTAACGTGCCTTTCGTTTTTTTCTGAACATGCTCACTCAAGCAAGCTTGGCGACTATGCTCAGTAAAAAACCGGATGAACTGTCGCTCATCCGGTTTCGTAGGTTTTGCGGAAAGAGAGGGATTCGAACCCCCGAACCCTTTCAGGTCAACGGTTTTCAAGACCGCCGCGATCGACCACTCCGCCATCTTTCCGAAAGGCTTTTGACGGTCGTTTTCCAAAAGCCGCTGCGAAATTACTCCAAGTTAAAAGAATATGCAAATTTTTTTGTGTTTTTAACAACGTTTTCGTCCGTTACGACTCCTTGAAGAGGGTTACCTTGCCTCCTTTTCGCATGAGGGCGTCCCACCAGCGTGTGGGCAGGACGGAGTGGAAGAACTTGCTGGTGCTGGAACCGAAGCCGACAGCATAGCGCGCACGCGGCTTGCGAGCTCGAACGGCACGGCTGATCCTCTTGGATATCACGGAGGGCGACGACAGGATGTCGTTGGAATAGGCTTTCCGCAGAATTTCCGCCTCGTGGTTGGCGGCATCCTCATAGACGGTACCTGCCGACGACGCCGACAGGTGTTCGGCTGCAATAATGCCCCAGTTCGTCTTGATGCCTCCGGGCTCGATGAGCACCACGTCAATGCCGAACGGCTGCACCTCCATACGCAGGGCATCACTCAGCGCCTCGACAGCGTACTTGGAGACGTGATACCACCCGCCGAAATAGAACACCATGCGCCCCGCAATGGAGGAGATGTTGATGATGCGCCCGCTATGCTGCTGACGCATATAGGGAAGCACCAGCTGGGTCAGCCGCGCCATGCCGAAGACGTTGACGTCCAGCTGACGGCGTGCCTCGTCCATCGAGACATTCTCCACCGCGCCGAAATAGCCAAAGCCGGCGTTGTTGACAAGCACATCAATCCGCCCCTCGGCCTCGATGACGGCTGCCACGCCGGCAACGACGGAGGCATCGTCCGTCACATCCATCTTCAGGGGAACAACGCCGTGCTCCCTGAGGGGTTCCATCCGCTCGACCCTGCGGGCCGCGCCATAGACCTTGTATCCCTCACCGGCCAGGCGCACGGCAGTATCGTAACCGATGCCGCTGCTGGCACCCGTAATCAAAATAACCTTCTGTTTCATGCTGCTATTGGTTTTTGGCTGCAAAGGTATGAGTAAGCGAGAGAAATACCAAAAATATTTGGAAAATTCCCCCTTTTGCACTATCTTCGCGCGCCGTTTTGGCAGAAGAAGAGTAATAAAATCGATTATCGCTGTGGTTTATCCTCAGAACTACGAACATAAGATAGGCTTTGACCTGGTACGCGAGCAGGTGAGCAGCCGGTGTCTCTCCCCCATGGGACGTGAGCGGGTGGAGGCGATGGCGTTTTCGGACGACAGCACCACGCTGGCACGGCTGCTCGACGAGACGGCCGAGATGGTGCGCATCCTCCGCGAGGAGCCTGACGCGCTGCCTGCCGAGGGGTTCTTTGACGTCCGCGAGGCGCTCCACCGCGCCTCTGTGCCGGGGCTTCACCTGAGCGAGGCGGAACTTTTCGACCTGCGCCGCTCGCTCGATGCCCTGAACACCATCGTCTGGTTCTTCCGCGAGAAGGAGGGAGACGAGGGGAGGGCCTATCCCCATCTGGCTGCGTTGGCGGAGGAGACGCTCTTCTTCCCCGGGCTGGTGCGCCGCATCGACACCATCATCGACCCCTACGGACGCATCAAGGATAGCGCCTCGCCCGAACTGCACACCATCCGACGCGAGCTGGCATCAGCTGCCGGCAGCATCAGCCGCAAGCTGATGAGCATCCTCCATACCGCCCAGAGCGAGGGTCTCGTGGACAAGGACGTCAACCCCACCATGCGCGACGGACGCCTCGTCATCCCCGTGGCACCGGCGCTGAAGCGCAAAATCAAGGGCATCGTCCACGACGAGTCGGCAACGGGCAAGACGGTCTTCATTGAGCCTGCCGAGGTGGTGGAGGCCAACAACCGCGTGCGCGAACTGGAGGGCGAGGAGCAGCGTGAAATCATCCGCATCCTCAACGAGTTCACCACCGAGATGCGTCCCCACATCCCCGACATCCTCGGCTCGATGGACTTCCTGGGTGTCATCGACTTCATCCGCGCCAAGGCGCTCACGGCCATCGCCATGGAGGCCATCCGCCCCAACGTCAACGCCCGTCCCATGCTGGACTGGGTGTATGCCGTGCATCCCCTCCTCCAGCAGTCGCTGGCAAGGCACGAGAAGAAGGTCGTGCCCCTCTCCATCGAGCTGACGGAGAGGCAGCGCATCCTGCTCATCTCCGGTCCCAATGCGGGTGGCAAGTCGGTGTGTCTGAAGACGGTAGGGCTGTTGCAGTACATGATGCAATGTGGCATGCTCGTCCCCATGAAGGAGGCGGGCGGCATGGGCATCTTCCGCGACATCTTCATCGACATCGGCGACGAACAAAGCATCGAGAACGACCTGAGCACCTACAGCAGCCATCTGCTGAACATGAAGCACGTGCTGCGCAACTGCGGCCCACAGAGCCTGGTGCTCATAGACGAGTTCGGCAGCGGCACAGACCCGCTCATCGGAGGCGCCATCGCCGAGGCCGTGCTGAAGCGCATCAACGACCGAGGCGCCTTTGGCGTCATCACCACGCACTACCATAACCTCAAGCAGTTTGCCGAGGACCACGAGGGCATCGTCAACGGCGCCATGCTCTACGACCGCGCCCAGATGCAGCCACTCTTCCAACTCCAGATTGGGCAGCCCGGTAGCTCGTTTGCTGTGGAGATTGCCCGCAAGATAGGGCTTCCCGAGGAGGTCATTGCCGATGCCTCGGACATCGTAGGCAACGACTATATCCAGAGCGACAAGTACCTGCAGGACATCGTGCGCGACAAACGCTACTGGGAGCAGAAGCGCCAGAACATCCGCCAAAAGGAGAAGCAGCTGGATGAAATCATCGCCCACTACGAGAACGAGTGCACGGAGCTCAGCGCCAGCCGCAAGGCCATCCTGCGCGAGGCCAAGGAGCAGGCAAACCAGCTTCTGGAAAGCTCGAACGCACAGATTGAGAACACCATCCGCAGCATCCGCGAGGCGCAGGCCGACAAGGAACAGACGCGCCAGGCCCGCGAGGAGCTGGCCTCGTTCCGCAGCGAGCTGGACAAGCAGCTGCAGGAGCAGGAGGCGGAAGCGCTGAAGGCCAAGCACCCGAAGGGAAAAAAGAAGAATGGCGTCCGCATCAAGCGCCCCATCGTCAACGACCAGACGGAAGCACCCGTGGAACACACTTTCGCCGTGGGGGACTTCGTACGTCTGGAGGGACAGGACACCATCGGACAAATACTTGAGTTGAAGGGCAAGAACGCCATCGTGGCGCTGGGCAACCTGCGCACCAATGTGAAAACAGACCGACTGGAGCCTGCCACAAGCGACGAGGCCAAGGAACAGAAGTCGGAATCGCGCACCTACACCTACATCAGCCGCGAGACGCAAGAGGCCATCGTGGAGAAGAAGCTCAACTTCCATCAGGACCTTGACGTGCGCGGCATGCGTGGCGTGGAGGCGGTGCAGGCGGTTACCTTCTTCATCGACGATGCCATCCTGCTGGGCGTTCATCGTGTGCGCATCCTTCACGGCACGGGAGGCGGCATCCTTCGCAACCTCATCCGCGAATACCTGCGCAGCAACCCTGCCGTCCTTTCAGCCCGCGACGAGCACGTTCAATTCGGCGGAGCCGGCATCACCGTCGTGGACTTGGCATAAAAAATCATTGAAATGGCATAAAAAACAGACGAGCTACCTTTTGGGCAGCCCGCCTGCGGACAATACATGAAAGTTTTTTAGAAGCGGAATCCTAACGTGGCAATTCCCTTGACCGTGTTGCGCGTCAGCGGAGCGGCCTTCAGGTTGACGTTCTCAAAGGCGTAGAAGTCGGCCTTGCGGCTGCTGTAAGCCACAGCCAAGTCGGCATAGAAGACATCGCCGCGGAAGCCGATACCGCCTGAGAAGGTGTTGGTGTTCAATATATTCTTGTAGTCTGTGTTTGTCTGCACGGAGTTGATGGGGATCATCTTCCAGGCATCGCTCTTGTAGCCTCCGGTAGCGTAGTTGTAGCCGAGACGGGCATAGCAGCTGTTGAAAAACTTCTTCTCCAAGCCCACGCGGAAGGCGTGCTGTCCGCAGAGGTTCTCCCTGGTATGCTGGTTGATGGTGACATTCTCCCTGCCATCGTCCTCGTAGAGGCGGACACGGCTGTAGTCTGTGTATTCCCACTCGGCGCCAAGGGCGAGGCCGCTCTCAAGGGTGTAACCCATGCTGACGTTGAGGTTGCCCGGGGCGATATTGGTGTACTTTGTGTAGCAGTCGCCGCCGAAGGCATCATCAGACATGGTGTCCATCTCGTAATGGACGTCCGACACGTTGCCATACTCGTCAACGCCTGCGTCATACAGCGTGGTGCTGACGATGGCCGAGTTGTAGTCGGTCATGTGGCTGTAGTAGGTGGGCGTCGTAGCTGCCACACCGATACGGAAGGACGACTCCTCGATGGGACGGATGATGGCACCCAAGCGCAGGTTGTAGCCCGTGCCCTTGGTCTTATACCAGTTCTCGAAGGTGTAGTGACCATCCTCGAAGTTCTCGCGATAGACCGAGTTGTAGGCGTAATAGACGTCCGTGATGCCGAACGTGGCGCCGAGATAGACCTGGTCAACGAAGTTGAACGAGAGGTTGAAGTCGTATTCACCAACATGGCCGCTCTCCTCGCCGGAGTACTCGCCATACTGCGAGGGATAGTAATCGCCGTTGTTGAAGGCAATGGCATCGATGAGACGTCCGTCAGCACCCATCAGGCTGAGCCAGCCATAGTTGGCGTCGCCGTAGTAGTTGTGGTGCGTAAAGCCCCATTGCTCGTCGCTCTGGTCGAAGAAGGCATCGCCGATGCTTCCTCCTGTGGCTGGGTCATTCTGATAGACCTGCCAGGCCATCTGTGCCGTCTGCGAGAGGCCGTTCAGGCTGCCCGACCAGTTCATCTTGCCGTTGAAGTCCTTCACGCGCTGGTAGTTGAAGCCAAAGTTGACGAAGCGGAGGACGCCCTCGTTGCTGTGCTTGCTGGCAATAACAAGGCCGATGTTGTCAAACGAGCCGCGGGTCTGGAAGTTGGTGTAGTTGTCGGTCTTCTGCGTTATGCTGTTACCCCCAAAGGTAGCCATCAGGTCGCAGCTGCGATAGAGACCGATGCCTGCGGGGTTAGTGCGGATGGTGCTGATGTCTGCGCCGAGGGCACTCATGGCGCCGCCCATGCCGACGAAGCGAGCTGTACCGCTGAGGTCACTACCGAGGATGTTTGCAGCCTCGTATGTGGTCTGTGCCTGCAAAGAGAATGCACAGAGAAAAACTGTCGCTAAGGAAAATGCTATCTTTTTCATATCTATTGAGTTTTAATTCATTCAACAATCTACTGTCTTTCTCAACTGTTTTTGCCTGTTGCAACCTTTTCATCAACGGCCTCGGCTGCCGCCGCCACCGCCACCGCCGCGTGAACCGCCGCCACCTCCACCACCGGAGAAGGAGCCGCCGCTGCTGCGTGAGCTGCTACCGCTGCTATAGGAAGATGAACCGCTGCTGTAGCTGCGCGAACTGCTGCTGCCGCTGTAGGACGACGAGCTGCTACTGCGCGTGCTGCTGCTACCGCTATAAGAGGAGGAGCTGCTGCTGCGTGAACTGCTGCTACTGTAGGACGATGAGCCGCTTGAGCTATAGCTGCGCGGAGTGGAGCTGACCGACGAGCGGGTGCTGCTGGGACGGTTGTAACCCGAGGAAGCAGATGAACTGCTGCGCGAGGTGCTCTGGCGGGTGTAGCCTGTACGGCCGTCAGTGGTACGCGAAGCGCTACTTGAGCGAGAGACAGAAGAGGAAGAGGTACCCGTGCGCGAAGTGGAGCTGACAGCACCTGAGCGGCTGCCCGTTCCAGCGGTCTGTCCGCTGCGCGTGGTGACAACACGTCCGGCTCCCGTGCGGGTGGTAGTGCTGCGTGTGGTCGTTCCTGTGGTTGCACCGCTGCGTGAGGCGCTACCCGTGCGCGTCACGGTACGGTCGTCGCCTGTGCGAGTGGTACTTCCTGTCCGCGTGACGGCTCCGCTGCGGGTAGTACCACCGGCGCCGTTCATAGCCAGGTTTCCACCACGCGTCACACCTGAGCCCGTGCGGGTCGAGGCGAGGCCTGCGTGACGGTTGTTACGACGCGAGTTCTCGAAAGCGTAGCCGCCGTAGGGATAGTGTGAGTGTCCCCAGCCGCCATAGTAGCCGTAATAGCCGTAGTAGCCCCAGCCATGACCATAACCGTAGTACCAGGGATCATAACCCCAGCCCCAGCCGTAGCCGTAACCATAATACCAGGGATCGTACCAGCCGCCATACCAGCTGTTATAGTAGCCATGCCAGCCCCAGGGACGTCCCCAATGCCAGCTATAGGGGCTGAAACGCCAGTCCCAATAATACCAATTATAAGAGGAGGGGAAGACGTAGGCATAAAGACCGTCGTCGTAGATATTCCAGTCCCACATGGGCCACAAGCTACCGCCATAGACGACATCCCAGTAGAGCGGGCTGCTGATGGGAATGGCATAGCGCGGATTGCGGAAGCGGATGATGCGCATGGCATATTCGTAGTCCTCGGCATCGCCGTTGAAGCCATACACCCAGCCGTCGTCCTCCTGGTTGACGATGAGCGAATCAACACGGTAGTAGAGCGTGTCGCCGTCGGCCGTGCGGACGCGCAGGGCCATATCGCTGACCTCGGCCTCCTGCACGTAATTGCCCTCTTCGTCGATATAGCTGCGGACGTTGCCGCGACGGTTGTACGTATCGTCGTCAATCGTTAGCGGGCTATCCACCTCGACCGTAGTCGTCTCGCCATCTTCACGGACAGCCACAGCCGTCACAGACACCGTCTTAGTCGCCGGCTTAGCAGCCGTAGTGGCCGTAGTGGTAACGGTGGTCGTCTGTGAGGTAGTCTGTGTAGTAGCAGCCTTCTTCTTCGGGATGAAGTAGAGGTCATCGTTCGTCTGGGCAGACACCGTGCCCAGCACGACCGTCATCAAAAGACTAAGGAATAATACTCTTTTCATAGCTGTTTATTTTTATAAGGTGAATAATTCGGTTTTATTTCTCTCGTTTTTCTGTTTATCTCTTTTTTCTCGCTGCAAAATTACTACAGGTATTTCACCCCCATGCAGGAAAAACCCTATCCTTTCAGGGGAAAATTCCTAAAAACATCAATTTTTAGGCTCCTTTTGCAGCTGTTTCAGAAAAACACCGTATCTTTGTGGCAGAAAAAAGCATGCAAGCGTTCTTTCCATTCACGGGGCATTGACTTTGCCCCTCACACTCGAGAAAGCAAGCGAGCTTTCTTTCTACTCGTTAAATCGGGGCATTGACTTCGTCGATACCCCTGACGTTCGGAAAAAAACGCAAGCGTTCTTTTCTCTCACTGAACCGGGGCATTAGCTCAACTGGCAGAGCGATAGGTTCGCAATCTATAGGTTGGGAGTTCGAGTCTCCTATGCTCCACAAAACCATATTTCACAAAAAGCATCGGGCATACCCGATGCTTTTTTATTCGAGAACAAACTCGGCGGCGGTCCAGTCAGCGTCGGTACGATGAGAGAGGTAGCGGAGGCCGAGGGATTCGGCTTTTGCGCGAAGAAGGGGAAGGTCGGCCAAGTAAAAGCCACTAATGAAGAGGCGTGACGGACTCCCCTGCCCTTCCACAGTCTGACGACGGAGGCAGGACACGTAACGGGACATATCGGCCAAGAGGATGTTGCGGTTGATATTGGCAAGGACAACGTCGTATGGTCCGCGCTCTGCCAACAATGCAGCATCACCACAAAAAACGTCTATAAGGTCAACAAGTCCACAAGCGGGCGAGTCAACATGTTGCAAAGCGATATTGTCGCGGGTGTTATCGGCACACCATTGGTCGATGTCGATGGCGTCGGCATGACGGGCACCATGCATACAGGCAAGAATAGCAAGAATGCCCGTGCCGCAACCCATATCGAGGACGTCCTTATCAACAAAATCAGCATCAAGGATGTAGCTCATCATGAGACGGGTGGTCTGGTGATGCCCCGTTCCGAAGGCCATCTGGGGATTGATGACGATGTCGTATTCTACCTTCGGATAATCCTCGTGAAACGTGCTGTGAACGACGGCACGACCATCAACTACAATGGGCTGGAAGAAGTTGCGCTCCCACTCCTCGTTCCAGTCCTTGTCCTCCAGTGGACAGGCTGTGAAGGTAACCGTCGTTTCAGGCAGCGGGAAATCGGCCAGCACTTGACGCAGCGCAGCCTCATCGTACTGCTCCGTAGGGATGTAGCCCTGCACACCCTCCGGAGTAGGGACGAAACTGTCGAAACCGATGTCGGCCGTCAGGGCAGCTATGAGGTCACTGGCGGTCTCGCTGCAGGGAGCGAGGACGAACGTCACTTCCGTGTACTTCATTTTTACTCTGCTCTTGTAAGTTCGCACGGGTGTAGGCAGCACCTTCGAGGTTGACCTCCCACTCTTTGATGTCGAAATCGACGTAGTACATGCCGCCAGCCTCCATACGGACAGAGCCCGAGGTGCGAGTCTCGTCGGAATAGATGGTTTCGCTTCCGCTAAGTTTATATTCGCCATAGCCCACGAAACTGTAGCTTCCCGGCAGCACGGCATGATAGCCGTAGATGTTCTTCACGCTACTCTTGAGCTTGTCAGGATAAATGCGGTCAAGAAGATAATAGTCAAACTCGGTGGTTGACTCGCTGAATTCCCAAGGATAACCTTTACGGGTAGGATTGTAGGTGACCACATTATAGTCGTGCTTGTAGCTGAGGTCAAAATAGTTATAAATGCGACGCTCGCCTTTTATGGGGTTCTTATCCCAATAGAAGATATCCATAAACGTGGAGCAAATCATAGCTGTAACAGGCTCAACATCTATGCTGACACGTTGCGACGTACGACGGCCCGTAATGGAAACGCCTGCTTCGGTAAGCGTCAGCAGTCGCTCGCCCATGATATCCATCTGATCCAGTCCACGAACTGAGAACGTAGCCAGTTGATCCACGCCGTCAAAGTTCCAATAGAGTTGGCCGTAATTGCTTTTGCCCGACCCCAAGCGCTCCACCACATCGGTAGTAGTGATAAGCGTGTAGTCGCCAAGAGGGACATTCTCAAAACGATAGACCTTGGTATGGTAGTAACCATCGACATAGTCGAACTGGTCGGCATAGAGGTTACCAGCAGCATCGTAGAGGAAGAGCTGCACGCGCACAGCGTAGTCTTTGTCAAGTTCGAAGTCTCCTTCGTTCTGTTCCTCAAAACAGTTCACGGCATCGGTCAGGTCAACGACGACCTTCAGACGGCTTGTACTATAATAACCGTACTCTTTCTGGCAAGAACTCAGCAAAAGAGCCGAAAATAATAAAGCGAAAGGGATGAGTTTTTTCATTTCAATCAAAATGGGATTAATAAGATTTGTAAGGAGGTTATGGCAACGTTAGCGCTTGTAGTTCCTTCATCGTTCCACGGAAGACATTTAAATCGGTCTTCTCCTCTATGCCTGGAAGGATAGCACGGTCGGTGTGCTGCCAAAACGCCCATTCACCCTGATAGGCAGGATGCTCTACGTGGTAATGGGCAATCCACAGAGGGTAGCGCTCCAACTCGGGGTAGTTGAGATAGCGTTCCTTGAATTTAGTAGAGGTGTAGATGATGGGACGAACGCCGTAATGCGCCTCCAAGCGAAAGAGGAAGATGGAAAGCTGGGCATAGAACGAACGTTGCTGCAAACGGACAGGGGCTTTCTCCACATCGATGACAGGAGGGAGGTCGCCTTTCTCCAGCGTCACATGTTGGATGAAAAAGTCGGCCTGAACGACGGGGTCGGTAGCAGGATTGTAGAAGTGATAAGCACCTCGCACGAACCCCTGCTCACGAGCAGCGGCAAAGTTCTCTTCAAAAAGACGGTCAGCATGGTCCCCCCCTTCAGTGGCCTTGATGAAAACAAAACGGATGGGAATATCGGCTTGCTGAAGCCCAGAGAGCTTTTCCCAGTCAATGTCGCCCTGATGATGCGAAACATCGATACCGTGAACGGTATAACCGTCAGGGACGCGGACGTGATAGGCCTCTGTGCCGTAAGTGGGGCGTGACAGCTCTGGACGAATGAAAAGCCGCCAGAAAGCAAATAGCAGCACGGCACAGACCAGCAGGGTCAGCAGCATACGAGCCCTTGAGCCTTCGCTTTTTTTCTTTTTCTTCTTCGACGATAAACGAGAAGAGGACTTCCCTTTCGTACCCGTGCGGGATGCCGAAGGAGAAGCCTTCCGTGTTGTTTTCGTCGACTTTTTCGCCATGCGTTAGGCCTGCTCGTACTGCAGCGTCTTGGTCGTCTGGTCACAGACCTCGCTCGGGCCAAAGTACTGGATGGGGCCGGGATAGACATAACATGTCTCCTTTGCCCACTCGTCGCGCTGAGTAGCGAAAGCCTTGAAGGGCGCGCCGTCCAGCTCCACCAATGCCTTGCGAATGACGGGCTTCATCTCACCGTTGCGACGTTCCATGTTCATCATAGCGGTGATGGGAATACCGCCAGCTATCCATTCAGCAGCAGGAGCGGTCGTGCCACGCACACTGCTCATGTAGCCCGTCTTGCCGTCGGCAATCAGCATGGCAGCATTGTAACCCAGGCTGTAGCAGTAATCAGCATCGAAATTCGATGGAGCAGCACAACGGCCTTCGTAGCCGAAGAAGTGGTGCTGGGTGCTGAACTTGCCCACAAACTTACCCTCTTTCTTCCATGCAGCCAACTTTGTGGCTACCATCTCGGCAAGGAGCTGTTCGGTCTCAATAAGGCTGACCTGAACGTTTCCGTGCGGGTCGCGCTCAAGAGCCAGCTGACGGCTGACGCCTGCGGGCAGACTGTTGAAGATGGTTGCGTTGGCAGCGCTAAGATGAGCCTTGATAAAAGCAATCTTCTCATCGGCACCAATGGTGTCGAACTCAGCCTGATTGGCAGCGATAAGGTCGTTGAGTTCTGCGATGAGTTTCTTGATGGCAGGAATGAACTCGATGAGTCCTTCGGGCACGAGCACAGTACCAAAGTTCATGCCGCGTGCGGCACGGTCGGCCACGATGCCTGCGATGTAGGTGACGATGTCGTCGAGCGTCTGATTCTTAGCCTCGACCTCCTCGCCGATGAGGGTGATGTTGGGCTGCACCTGCAGGGCGCACTCCAACGTGACATGGCTGGCGCTACGGCCCATCAGCTTGATGAAGTGCCAGTACTTGCGGGCGGAGTTGCAGTCGCGCTCAATGTTACCGATGACCTCGCTGTAAGTTTTGGTAGCAGTATCGAAACCAAAACTGGTCTCAATCATCTCGTTCTTGAGGTCGCCGTCAATAGTCTTTGGGCAGCCGATGACCTGCACACCGGCACCGATGCTCTTATAATACTCAGCCAACACACAGGCGTTGGTGTTGCTGTCGTCACCGCCAATGATAACGAGCGCCTTGATGTCGAGTTTACGCAGGATTTCAAGACCCTTGTCGAACTGCTCCTTCTTCTCCAGTTTAGTACGGCCAGAGCCGATGATATCGAAACCGCCCGTATTGCGGTACTCATCAATAATATCGGCAGTCAGTTCCATGTACTTGTGGTTGATAAGACCGTCGGGACCCATCAGGAAACCATAGAGACGGCTACCGGGATTGAGGCACTTGATGCCGTCAAAGATACCGCTGATGACGTTATGACCGCCAGGAGCCTGACCGCCACTGAGGATTACGCCCACGTTCAGGGGGGCATAGTCTTTCTTCTCGCCTTTGGCAAACGTCACAATGGGCATGCCATAGGTGTTTGGGAAGAGCTGACGGATGGCGTCATGGTCGGCAGCGGACTCCGTGGCTGCACCGTTCACGGTGGTAACATACCCTTTTAATACGGCCGGCAGCTTCGGCTGATAGGCTGCGCGGGCAATCTGTAATGCACTTTTCTTCATTGGTTGATGGTTATTTATGAATGAATTTTATGTTCTTTTTAACCTTTCTTCTTTTTACAAGCTGCAAAGATAGGGTGAGTCAAGCGAAATACCAAATATTTTCGAGTATTTCCGAGGCGCCCCCTATCTAAAACAAAGTTAAAATCCCCCTTTTTCAGCGAGAATAGCAGAAAAAAAGAAACTTTTTTTGCCTTCGCTTGGCAGATAGGCCGAAAATGTCTACCTTTACGACGTTTTATTAACACTGAACATTATGGCAAGCAGAAAAAACCTGAAGAAAACAGTCAATTTCATTGTTGAGGAAATCGTCACCGACTGTCTTGTACAGCAGGCACTCAAGGATACGGACGAGAATAAGGTTGACGAAGTACTCACCGACGTTCTCAGTCTGCAGAACGAGTTTCTATCCCGTGCTAACCACACCGAGCCGAACAACGTCAAGGCCTTTTACAAGGATTTTTACGCAGACTTCAATGCCGGCGTCGATGCCATCTATGCCAAGATAGAGGCATTCTGATTCGGTCGTCAGCTAGTCACAGCTTTTTGATTTTATCCCGCAGCCAACGTTTTTCGTCCTCATCCAGCCACGGGAGCAGCCGGATATAGACGTATTCGTTGTAGTTGTTGAGCCAGTCACGTTCTTCCTGCGTCAGCAGTTCGACGACAACGGGCGAGGGGTCAATGTAGGTACACGTAAGCGTTTCAAAACCGAGCCAGTCGCCAAATTCGTTCTTCTCGATTTCCTTGCAGAGGATGACGTTTTCGTGACGAACGCCATGCATGCCTTCACGATAAAGACCTGGCTCGTCGCTTGTCACCATGCCTGGTAACATAGCCTGGTCATAGACGTTCTGGCGAAGGTCTTGCGGTCCTTCGTGGACACAGAGCACATGGCCTGTACCATGTCCTGTACCATGTCCGAAATTGCGCAAAGCCTTCCAAAGCGGGATGCGAGCCAGCACGTCAATGTTTGCGCCACGCGTTCCGCGTGGGAATATAGCCGTTGCGAGGCCTATCATACCCTTGAGCACCAGCGTGTAATCCTCCCTTTCCAAATCTGTCAACGGGCCGAGAGGAATAGTACGAGTAATGTCGGTTGAGCCGTGCAAGTAGTGTCCACCAGAGTCTAACAAGAATAATCCCTTTGGAAGCACCTCGCTGCACACTTCGTGTGTCGGCTCATAGTGAGGCAACGCAGCATTCTCGCCCCAAGCAGAAATGGGGGCAAAACTCTCCTCTAAATACTCGCCTTGGGCACGGCGCAAATCAATCTGCTTGTCGGCTACGTCCATCTCCGTCAGCCTGACACCTGCTGCCAACGACTCCTCCAACCACTTGAAGAGTTTTGTTTGCACTATGCCGTCCTTTAGGTATGCGCGACGGAAGCCATTCAACTCCACATCATTCTTGAGGCCCTTTTCTAAACGAATGGGCGAAGGAAGATTCACAACGTTCTCCTTCAGTCCCTCCAACGCACATTCATAAAGCGCCTCGTTCAACGTGCTACCATCCACCCACAGATGCGTTGCAAAAGGCAGGCTGCGCAGAGCTTCAGTTATCTCTCCGTAAGGTTTAACGACACAACCCACAATATTCAGGTGTTGTTTGACGTCGGCAGTTACAACTTTCTTTGGATTCGTAAATAACGTAATTCTCCCCTTCTCCACCAGCAGATAAGCAATCACAATAGGGGTAAAATCAATGTCATCCGAGCGGATATTCAGCAACCAAGCCACCTCATCCAAGCTGTTCACCAACATGGCATCGCAGCCCTTCTCTGCCATGCAGCCACGCAGCCAGCCCAACTTATCGGCAGCGCTACGGCCTGTGTAGATGTCATCGAGCACCCAGATGGGATCGTCGGGTGTCTCTGGGCGATCAGGCCAAAGTTCATTGATAAAATCGGGACGATTATCAAGCCGTCCGCCCTTGGGTTGGATGGCTTTGCGGTATTCGTCCACCTCTGACACACTCATGCACGAGCCATCGATACACACCACGCCGCCCTGCGGCAATGCCTCGCCTAGCCACTCCCATGGTTGCACGGCCTCAGGCACACGCAGTTTGTGAAGTACAAATTCCGTGCCACCAAGTTCTTTTTCAAACTGAATAAAGTACCGTGTATCCGTCCACAATCCGGCATGAGTCAGGGTGATGACAACGGTGCCGTAGGAGCCCGTGAAACCCGAAATGAACTGGCGCTGCTGCCAGCGAGCAGGAAGATATTCACTACTATGAGGGTCACTGCCAGGTACTATCACAGCATCCCAACCTTCGCGACGCATCATCTTACGCAACGCATTCAGACGTTCTGTTATCATATTCTACAGTGGTTTTCGACAATTTTCACCTAAATCTTGGGCAAAGATAGTTTTTTTTCCTTACCTTTGCAAAAAACAAAGGATTTTATGAAAAAAATACTGATTGCAGCCCTACTTTTCATCCTCTTTCCTTTGGTCATAACGGGCGCTGACGGGAAGTCGAGAACCCAGTCCATCTTCCATGTGGAGAACTTCGGTTTCTTCGACAACCGTGAGGTGCATAGCCCCTATCAGTTCTCCGGCACCTACTTCGGCACCCGCCTCGGTGCCGACGGGGGCTTTCAGTTTGGCAACAGCAGTGTGGCTGCAGGCGGCTATGTCATCAAGGACTTTGGTCAGCGGGGACTCAGCGCCAGCGACTGGACTCTTTACTACCGTTACCAAGGCGACCGTTTCTCGGGTGCTTTCGGCTCTTTCCCCCGCAGCCTGCTTTTCCGCGAACTGCCCGACGTGTTCGTCGATGAGGTCCTCCGCTATTATACACCCAACCTCAGCGGTGCGCTGTTCCAAATGAAAACCTACAGGTATGGTGTGCCCAACGGCTATGTGGAACTCTACTGCGACTGGCTGAGCCGCCAGAGCTACACCGAGCGCGAGATCTTCGAAATTGTCTCCGACGGTGAATGGCACGCAGCTCTTCCCCTCACCTTCGGCTACTATGCCCGCCTCACTCACTTCTCCGTCCGCAAGGGAACCACGCCCGACAGGGTTTACGACAAACTGATGCTCAACCCCTACGCGACGTTCCGTCACGGTTTGGGAAAGGGCGGTTTCTCTCTCACTGCCGGACTAATGGCCTCCCTTAACCGCGACCGTAACGACAAAATATGGAAGAAACCCATCGGTTTTCTCAGTGACGCGAGACTCGGACTTCCCCTCTTTCGGAACGGCACAGCCATTGAACTGCGCGACCGCCTTTACGCCGGGCAGACACTGATGAGCAACTACGAACTCTACGGCACACTTCTCCATCGCGGTGACCCCTACTATCGCAGCTCTTTCTACAACCGCACCGATATCTCCCTCATCCTGCTTCACAAGGGTTTTGACGATTCCTTTTCCACGCACATCTATCGGACATCTATCGACTGCCGCATTACCGCCTCATTCCACTATACCGAAAGCATCCTCGACTACTCGCAGCAAATCCACGTCCGCTTACTCTTTTAATTCAAGCATTTTATTATAATAAAAAATATTTAAAAAAAGCGCAAAAATTAGTTTTTGCGAAATGTTTTAATTACCTTTACCCGTTCAAATTGTGGGAATAGGCTCCAATTTGATTCTAAAAATAAATAATTCATATAGTTATGCAAACAAAACAAAAAAACATACATAATGAACTTCGAATGGATTTATCAGCCTCCTACGCCCGCTGTGCTCGAGGAGGCGGAGCAGATGTCCCACGAGCTGGGCATCCACTCAGTACTGTGCCGATTGCTGGTCGAACGTGGTGTCCACGGTACTGAGGAAGCTCGCCATTTCTTTCGTCCGAGCCTGACACAACTTCACGACCCGTTCTTGATGGACGGCATGAAGGAGGCAGTGAATCGCATCAATCAGGCATTAGGAAGGAAAGAGCGGATATTGGTTTATGGTGATTACGACGTAGATGGAACGTCGGCTGTTACATTGGTCTATAAATTCTTAGGCCGATTCACCTCGAATATTGATTACTACATCCCCAACCGTGAGGAAGAGGGGTATGGCATCTCGACCCCTGCACTCAAATATGCTATTGAGACAGGTGTGACACTTGTTATCATCCTTGACTGTGGTGTCAAAGCCATTCAGGAGATTGCTTACGCCAAGACGTTAGGTATTGACTTCATTGTTTGCGACCATCATGTACAGGACGACGAACTACCCCCTGCCGTTGCCATCCTTAATCCCAAGCTCAACGACTCCCACTACCCCTGTCCACATCTCTCGGGCTGCGGTGTAGGATTCAAGCTGATGCAGGCCTTTGCTCTCAATAACGGCATCGAGTTCAGCCAGCTCATTCCCTTGCTCGACCTCGTAGTGCTCAGCATTGCCTCTGACATTGTGCCCATCACAGGCGAAAATCGCATTCTGGCCTATCATGGCCTACGGCAGGTGAACCACAACCCCAGCGTCGGCCTCAAGGCTATTATTGAAGTCTGCGGACTTACGGGCAAAGAGCTGTCTATCAACGACCTCATCTTCAAGATTGGCCCACGCATCAATGCCTCAGGACGCATTCAGACAGGTAAGATGGCCGTTGACCTACTCACGCAGACTAACTACCGTCAAGCGCTAGCGCAAGCGCAACAGATTGACATCTTCAACGATACCCGCAAAGACCTTGACAAGGCAACCACAGAGGAGGCTAATCTCATCGTAGACCATCTAGAGAATCTGGCCAACAAGCATTCCATCGTGCTCTATAACGAAGAATGGCACCGCGGCGTTATCGGCATTGTTGCCAGTCGCCTGACCGAGGTATTCTACCGCCCATCGGTAGTGCTCACCAAGACAAATAACCTCGCCTCCGGTTCGGCCCGCAGCGTAGCAGACTTCGATGTTTACAAGGCCATCGAGAGTTGCCGCGACCTGTTGGAAAACTTCGGAGGACACCCCTATGCCGCCGGTCTTTCCATGAAAGAGGAGAATGTGCCTGAGTTCCGTCGCCGCTTTGAGGAGTACGTATCTGAAAACATCCTGCCTCGACAGACAAAGCCCGTCCTCAACATCGATGCCGAACTTCCGTTCCGCCATATCAGCATGAAACTGCTCAAGGATGTCCGCCGTTTCGAACCTTTCGGACCCGACAATCCCAAGCCCCTCTTCTGTACCCGAAAAGTCTATGACTACGGCACTAGCAAGGTTGTCGGACGCAATCAGGATCACATCAAACTGGAGATGGTCGACAACGACTCCCTACGCGTCATGAATGGTATCGCTTTCGGACAGAGCGCACAGGCCCGCTTTATCAAATCGAAACATCCCTTCGACATCTGCTACACGCTGGAGGAGAACAGCCACAAGCGCAACGAAGTCCAGTTGCAGATTGAGAGCATCCGTCCTTCGGAAACGGAGTAAGGGTAAAAGGTTAGAGCGAAAGAGGAGTGACCTACAAAGAGATACTTCATCAATACTTCGGCTACGACAGCTTCCGAGGCATTCAAGAGCCCATCATCGAAAGCATCGGCAGCGGACGCGACACGCTAGGCCTCATGCCCACAGGAGGCGGCAAGAGCATCACCTTTCAGGTGCCAGCATTGGCGATGGAGGGCATCTGCATCGTTATCTCCCCCCTCATCGCCCTGATGAAAGACCAAGTAGCTGCTCTTAAGACTCGAGGCATTAAGGCCTGTGCTATCACCAGTGGCATGTCGCACGAAGCTATCCTCACCACGCTTGAAAACTGTATTTTTGGTGACTACAAATTTCTCTATATCTCTCCAGAGCGCATCGGCTCAGAACTTTTCCGCACCAAGGTAGTGAAAATGAAGGTCTGCTTCATCGCTGTCGATGAGAGCCACTGTATCTCACAGTGGGGCTATGACTTCCGTCCCTCTTATCTCAACATTGCTCAGATTCGCAACCTCATCCCCGATGTCCCCTTGCTTGCGCTCACAGCTACTGCCACGCCCGAGGTGGTTAGCGACATCCAGCGCCAACTCCATTTCCGCGAGGAAAACGTTTTCCGCATGAGTTTTGCCCGACCCAACCTTATCTATGTCGTTCGCGAAACCAGCAACAAGGAGGCTGAGCTCATTCACATCCTTAACAGTGTCCCCGGATCCGCCATTGTCTATGTGCGCAGTCGTGATAAAACGAAAGAAATTGCTAAATTACTCATCACACATGGGCTCAGCGCCACCTACTATCATGCAGGGCTAAAATCCGTTGAAAAAGACGAGCGTCAGCAGACTTGGTCACACGATGACATCCGCATCATGGTAGCCACCAACGCTTTCGGCATGGGTATCGATAAAGCCGATGTGCGTATGGTCATCCACTATGAGATGCCCGATGCCCCTGAATCGTATTTTCAGGAAACCGGACGCGGTGGTCGTGATGGCGCACCCGCCTATGCCGTACTGCTTTATCACCCTAATGACCAAACCCGTCTTTCTCGACGTATCAGCGAGAACTACCCACCCAAAGATTTTGTTCGAAAGGTCTACGAGAAACTCAGCTACCACTATGAAATGGCACTGGGCGATGGTGAAGGTTGCCGTTACGACTTTCATTTGGAAGAGTTCTGCCACAACTATCATCTGCCCATGATTCAGACGGAGAGCGCTCTACGCCTCCTCACTCAGATGGGTTATCTGCTTTACGAAGAAGAGGTTGAGTACTCCTCACGCCTTACCTTTCTCGTGCGTCGCGACGAGCTTTATCACAATCCCTCCGAGACTCCCGACCAGGAGACAGTTATCCGCACCCTCCTGCGCCTTTATACCGGTATCTTCACCGACTACGCCTTCATCGATGAGAAATACCTCGCCCGTCAATGCGGATTCGACGATGCACGGCTCTTCGAAGCACTCATTGCCCTCAGCCGTGCCCGCATCGTCAGCTACATCCCAGCCCGCCGCACGCCCTCTGTCACATGGGTTCGTGCCCGTACGGAAAGTGATAAGCTGATCTTCACCCCTGCCATTTACGAAGAGCGTAAAGCGAGTTACGAACAACGTGTCAAGGCGATGAAACACTACGCTCTCTGTCATAATGTCTGCCGCAGCCGACTGCTCCTCAACTATTTTGGCGAGCAACAGACCGTTCCCTGCGGACGCTGCGATAATTGTCGTCGTCATCATCCAAGCGGATTGCGTCAATCCGAAGCCGAAACGATTGCTCAACGAATCACTTCACTCCTTGCCGACGGTGCCCTCCACCCCTTAGAGGAACTGGACACTCTCCCCTTCCCCACCGAGCAGATCGATGCCGTACTCTCCACCCTCATTAGCGAGGAAATCATCGTCCGCGACGGTCTTCACCTCCGCCTATTCAATTCAAACTCTATAAACCTCGGCAAAGCCGAAACAAACCCGTAAACCGATAAACACCCTATCATGAATACCTCTCCGATTCTCATTGCTGGCCCCTGCAGCGCCGAAACCGAAGAACAGGTGATGAGCACCGCCACAGCACTTGCTCGTCAAGGAATCACCATTTTTCGCGCAGGCATCTGGAAACCACGTACCCGTCCAGGCTGTTTCGAAGGCGTCGGCATCAAAGGATTCCCTTGGTTACAGCGTGTGCAGCACGAACTCGGCATGGAAGTTATCGTCGAAGTCGGCACCCCTCACCATGTGGAAGCAGCATTGAAAGCAGGTGTCGATAGAGTTTGGATAGGTGCACGAACCAGTTCCAACCCTTTTGCCGTGCAAGCCGTAGCCGAGGCCCTTCGCGGCACGGACATTCCCGTACTTGTCAAGAACCCCATCAACCCCGATCTGGAACTATGGATGGGAGCCATAGAGCGTTTCAAGCGGCAAGGCATCACGCGCTTGACAGCTGTCCTGCGCGGTTTCTCCTGTTATGAAAAAACCATCTACCGCAATCCCCCACTTTGGGACATCGCCCTTGAACTCCGCCGTCGTCTACCCGAGCTGCCGTTCCTCTGCGACCCTTCGCACATCTGCGGACGACGCGACCTTATCCCTGACGTCTGCCAGCAAGCCCTCAACCTCGGCTTCGACGGCCTGATGATAGAGAGTCATTGTGCTCCCGACGAAGCCTGGAGTGACGCTGCTCAACAACTCACCCCCAAAGCCCTTGCCGAAATCCTTGCCTCGCTCAACATCGCTTAAAACAAATGTTTGGGCGGAGGTCCGTCATCCATTATCGTAATGGATGTCAGAAGCTGATTCATTTTCTACAGATGCTGCTGCTGTGTCGCTAGAAGCTAATTCCGTGACGCCAGCCCCTTGGTCTGAGCACGTAGCGTAGTGGACTACACCCACAGCGCACTACGTTCTGTTCGTGACGCAGTGCGCTATTAGCGCGACGTTTGAATCTATTCTCCGAAACCAGGGTTCGGGAACACGGGACGAACAGACTGTCCATAGCACTTTGCCGTAGAACCTGTCGCTGCTTTCTTTTGTTTCCCTTTCGGATCGAAATACATATAGTACGCATTCGGATAAACATGGGTACGGTCTTTGTCCATCCAATCATAGCTTGCCCTTAGTTCCTCTTTCGTTTTCAGGTCGCACGATGACGACCAGTATTCGCACGAGGGATGCTCATCGCCCTCCCCTGTCGACTGCCCCTGATTAAATTTCCTGTTTCCTATGCGGTATCCGGCAGCAGGGAGGTAGATGTAATTACCGTTACCAGAGACCTTGTAGGCCTGACGGCTTTCGTCCCATTCCCATGTACATTTCTTTATGAGTTCTTCCCAGTGCTTCTTGGTGGGCATACGCCACTGTCCTCCCCATTGGGCCGTGGCATAGTCATGACGAGAATGTGCGATGCCCGATCGGTCAAACTCTGCTCCACCATATTTTCCCAACGATGTTGGGATATCCTCCACGTATGTGCCATAATCCTCGTTTACCCATTGCTGGGTGTTCTGGCCAGTCTTGTCCCCCCATCCAACGAGGTCGCCGGGGTCTCCTTCGCTGCTGGCTCCTACATTCATATTTGCCCATAAAACACTGCACCCCAGGTCAACTGCTTTCACGTCGTTGGGAGACGTATCTGACTTGATGGCATGAGTGGCACGGATTTTCCCCTGACCGTCATAGACAATAGCAGTTAACATACTCCCAGGTTCATGAGGAAACCATCCTATGCTGGCCTTACCCCCACTCGAATAAATGCCGATGGCTTTCTTGTAGGAGCCATCATTTGCGTCCTCAAGATTATAGAGTTCGCCAGATTCGGCATCTGTTTCAAAATAGACAAAGGTCGGAACATCAAGTTTTGCTGTCTGCCCAAGCCATTGCCAAGTTACATCGAAATCAACCTTGTTCTCTTGTCCGTATTTGATACTTTTCGCATTAGAACAACTAACCCCTATAGGAGCTGTCAGCAATTGCAGTTCACCGTTCCCTACTTTTGTCAGTCTTAGCTTCCAAGGATCCAATTCCACATCTTCCTTGACTATTTTTTGCAGAAGTTTTCTGACCTTTCCGTTTCCGAGTCTGATACCTGCCACAACCTCCGCTCCCATCTCTATTCCGGCATCCCAAGTAAGCATACCCTCGGGGGCATCTTCAAAATTCGCAATTACCCCTACTCCTGCACCGATATGATTGTTGAAATAGGGACCAAAATCAATCTTGGGACCTGCAAGATTATAAAGAAGCATGTTGAAGCTCATTCTTGGGGTCACTTTGGCCTCTGCACCTGCACCTAAGTGGGCGACAGGCCAAGTAGTTACCACGTTAAACGGTCCGCCACCGCTGATGAGATGTGGTGAACCGTTACGAATTTTCATACCTGCATAATACTTTTCATTTGCAGCCCCTTTAAATCCCCAACTCACATTGAGACCACCGGATACTTTAGGCTCTATAAGAACGTAATTTGACAAATTGATTGAAATAATAACAGGAACGAGACCTGCCATGAATTTTATCGTTCCAACTTTTATGTCACCCAAGCCTACTTCCTTCTTTTGTATAACCTTCGTTATTGTAGAATAAAACGAAGCTGTAGCAGAAAAAGAAGGATCTATTGAGATTGTTGGCTGGAAAATCGTCGTACCGGCCAACTCAACATCCTCGTCCGAGCTGGTGTCAGAGTCGCTTGCCGCCTCCTCGGGGATATCGACAAAAAGCGAAGCTCCTACTTGAACCGTAATGTCTGCCTCAAATTTGATGCCGGCTGCATAGCTAAAGCCCTGAGCCTTCTCTCCATCTTTGTCAAGATCTATCTCTTTTTTCCACTTGAAACTCAGAGGAGGGAAATCAAGGCGTGTTGAGGGTTCGTAGGGAATCTTTATTATATTTCCTTCCTCATCCCTCACTCGAATTTCAGAAGGATATATCTTAAGCTTCGAATGGGCCAGCCGTTCACCGTTATCGGACATCATCTGATGACCGTCGGAAACAGAACGCGTGGCGCGGGTGCTATTGCCATAATCGAAGTCATAGTCTTCGTAGTTCTCGGCAAGGTCTGGCTCCACATAAGCGTCTGTAGCCTTGTCCATTTCCTTGATGTCACAATCACCCACACAGAGTTCGAACGAGCTTCCGGCAAACACTTCCGCGAAACTAGCCTGTTCGGTCTCCAATTCTACGTTTTCTCCTTTTATCGTGTAGTCTTTAACTTTTACTAGATAGATTGTTGAGTCCACGTCAATCGTCATCAGAGAACCTTTTTTAATATCATTCGATGCGTCTTTTTCCAGATTCATCGTAAACGCCCCCTTATCTGTGTCGGCTTTCAACACCTTATTGGTGCTTTTGTCCCAATCCACGGGAACATATTTCTCGCTAACGACTATCTTGCCTTCCGTCTCTTCCGTGTGAAGTTCATACTCCCTTGGTCCTTTTTCTTCTTCTATTTTCGGCTTTTTGCAAGAGACAAGACTAACAAGGGAAACGACCAACAGGGATTGGCAGAGGTATAGAGCCGCACGGGCTATGTATTGTTGCTTTTTCATTTTCAATAGGTTTAATAGTTATTTTCTTCCTTTCAATTCAAACAAGTCAGAGAGAGTCCCGTGGGTTGCGCCATCAAAGGTGATTGTTTCATTGAAGGTGATGTAACAGCTATTCGCAGCATCGTAACCCATGAAGTGAATCGTTTCCTTTTTGTTCGTATTGCTGCCAATACGGAACACCGTATAGGTAATCCCCTTCACGGTACGGGTCACGCCACGTCCGCGTAACTCATCCCCACAGAAAGCAGCAAACATCATGCCACTGTCGGGAGTTTCATCGTCCACTGTCACGTTGGCGTAGACGATGGTTTCATATCTCCATCCTGGCATATTATTCCATCCAGGCAGGACAGATACGCGGAGTTTGGTGTTCCAATTGCCCGAAAAATTGGAAAACCTTATAGTGTCATTTCCCACACCAATTGCCTTAATATCCGTTTGACGTACGCAGACAATACTGTCACCACATTTCGTGCTGGCAAAAAAATGCGAGATTGCTATCTCCTGATCATTCTTATCCAATTGATCCAAAAGCTTGTCACCTACCTGAGGATTCAATTTGAACTCATCACCCACATAGAGAACGAACGGACGACCTGTGTCAAGGCCAAGTCCCGTCACCTCGGGCTGATTCTCGGGATCAAATCCCTCTGGCCATTCCTGCGCGAAGTATTCACCGCAACCTGCAAGAAATAGAAGCGCCACACAGGCCACGCAATAGAGAATGTTCTTAAACCGTATCATATTGCTTAGTTTTTTTATAACAATAACCTTAAAGCAAAGACAAAACTCATTAACTCCTTCATTCTTTTTTCTTCGGAATAGATATCTTCACTTCGTTCGAGGGAGTAGTACTTCTGCCATCTTCGAAGAGGATTTCAAGACGATAGACGGTGCTCTCGCCGGGTTTTATGCGTCTGTCTTCGTAGCTGCTCTTGTCACTTTTAATTGAGCGATAAGGACGGAAGAATTTCTCGCCTTCCAACTGGCGTGAAAGAACAAAGTGATAGGGTGCCACAATGGGTAGCTCCTTTGGCACATCCCAAGCCAAGATTACATATCCCTTATCCTCTCGCCACGAAGCATCTAATTTCAACGGCACATCAAACACCCGCTGTCCTTGGAACAAGTAGCACACCTGCATGGAAAGGCCCGTACTGACGCCCGTCATGTTAATGGCCTCAATAGCGTAGTAATAACGGATGGTTTGATTGGGTGTCGGACGGTCAATCACTTCAAGAGTAGGCTTCCCATTCACCTGGTCATGATAGTACGTGCGTATCATGGTCCACTGCGACTCGTTACTTAGACGACGGAAAACACGCACCTTATCCAAGTCCTTTTCAGGTGAGATTACCCAGCGCATGTAGATGCTGTCCTTCGTCACCCACGAAGTGTCGATAAAGCATTCCGAGGGCGCGTTGAAGTTCGGACGCGTCACTCTAAGCAGCTCGCTGAATTCTGAATTGTTGCCCGCCCAGTCTATCGCGCGTACCTTATAATATTTATAGGGCTGGTTCACCTCTAAGGAGACCGTATCGTTAAACAGCGTGTCCTGATACATCTGTTGATTGGGTACCAGCACAAAGGTATGCGTCGTGTCGTTAGCCGTGAATACTTCGTAGTAATATGCATCCCTCGAGATAGACGGCGTCCAGCCTATGGTGACAACGCCCTCGGCAGAGACCAATCCGCGCAAGTTTGTTGGAGGAAGTGGGGGTTCAAGGTCATCAATTCGCATGGGCTGTGGCATGGCATAGGTCATGTTCATCGCTGAGTCAACAGCAGCAATAGTCACCATGCCCGTGTTAAGTCCACGCACATCCACCACAACAAAACTGTCCCTCGGTGCCAGCACTCTGTCTTTCACCAGCGGGACCCAACGCCCGCCCAAAAGTGCCGAATCGGCTGTATTCACAGTTGCCTGGTATTCCAAGGCATCCACATTCTCCAGCGCGCCGTATTGGTAAAAGGGGATATAACCTATCAGGTCAGGCTCAATCTCTGTTTTTGTCCAGTCGATGCGGGCTGTGATAGTACTGTCTCCACGGTTTATGGTGATGAGCTTGATGCGGGGTGGCGTCGGAGGCAACAGGTCAGGCATTATGACCTTATGCTCAGGACCTGGGGCAGACTTGTCACCGAATGAATCGTAGCCACGAAGGCGGTAGATGTAGGCACCTGGCTCCACACCTGTATCAGCAAATAAACTGGGCGGATTTTCGTCCTCAAACAAATCCATCGTCATCGACATATAGGGTTTGTCATTCAGCACCACCCATTCCTTCTGCCCTTCCTTGCGTCGCTCGATGTCAAAACTGCTATAGTCGTCCGTGTAGGGCCAACTGAGCAGAATGCCATCTACAGCAGCAATGGAGTCCGATAGTTCAAGCGTACAAGGTTTAGGCACGTAAGGCTTATTTTCCACGTAGATGAGTCCTGGGCGTACTTTCAGAATATCGGGCGACATATTCGGGGTTAGGTAATAGCCATACATCACCCCAGGTTTTACGTTCTTATCCACATAGCGCAGGCCCATTGCTGTAGCAATATCGCAGCGACGTTCGGCAATAACCATAGCCATACCAAAGATATTCTGTTGCTCCTCATAGACCTCCATGATGGAACCTGCTGAACCTGGTGCCGAACGGGTATTATTCAACGCCGTCCCCTCGCCAAAGATAGTCTGCATGGCAGCAAATGCCGTCGTATCCGTGTCAGAAAATAGTTCAGCAAAGTCGTACTTGTTCATCGGCTTCAGCAAGGCAATGGTGTCATCTACCACCTCGTTTTCAAAGTCGCTTCGAACAAGATAACAGCCATACCCGTTGAGAAATTTCCATGGAACGTACTCCTCTGGCGCCCAACGAATAACAATACTATCGCCGTATGAACGAGCCAGCATCTGCAACTTGAAGACGACCTCCTCTGCTTCCAATTTGGCCAAACTATCCAAACGTGCCCGACTCTGCCGCGCATACTCTTCTATAATTGTCATGTCAACGGGAAGGCTAAGAGAATCTTCATCCACAATTTTCCTCCCATCATCGTCATTCGTTGTCATAACCACTTGAGCGGAAACCGGGATGACAGACAAGAAACAAAGACATGCGATGAAGAGTCCTCCTACACCGAAAAAAAAGCTCCTTTTCATATCTTTCTACATTTTAGTTTTTTCATAAAAATTACTTCCATTCAGAATTCAAGGGCTGGAAAGAGAATTTGTCGCCAAAGCCCTTCAGCGGATCGCTCCACGTTTTAACCTTGGAATATTGTTCCTTCATACGTTCGCCACCCCACATATTATAATATTGGTATTTCAAATTATAGAGATTGCAACGGAAGAACTCGTGTCTCACATACTTCATGTTGTTGCAGTACCACCTATAGTTGAACCGCCAATCGTTTCCGATATAGTTCTGATGACTCAAAGCCGTAGCTTCAGGGGCATCAGCATAGCGATCTATTGAGTATCCAGGGAAATATTTCAGGTATTCTCCGGTTCCTTTTCTATTATATGTGAGCCATTGAGATTGATAGACGAAACCGACCTGAATGGCTGGCACCGTTATTTTTTTATATCCACACATTTCATTACTATTATTCCATTTTGAGAACGTGTTGTAATCTGAATTATCCTTACCCCACAGTAATTTATAATGTGATTGTATATCTATTGCCACGTCAAACATAGCCTCCAGCATCCCTTTTATATCATCAATAACCGTATAGATACTCTGACTAGAAGTGGAATAGTTTATATTCTCTGCACGACAATCATTATATGAATACGAATGATACCCTGTACCAAAACTATAAATCAGATTGACTGCTTGATAAGCTTTATCACTACGATTGGAGTAGCCGATAGAATAGGCTGTGTTCTTCCTATAAGGGCTCGACTTTGTTGAGAACTCAATTGTCATGGGATTAGGGTTTAGGAATTCTTTATCCCAATAGCTGCTTTTATTGGAAATCTTTTTCCCGTTGAACAAGGCATAACTACCCATATAAGCCAACCACACATTGGGATCCTTAAGGAAATACTTTTCGTCTGTCAATAATTCTGAATCGCTCCTCCATTCTGAACCTTTTATGGCCAAATTACGAGGAGAGTACGCTTCATCATAATAGGCGATTTCCACAGGACGAACCCCTTCCAACTGACTATCTAAATAATTGGAATAAGTGTATTTTGATGTAGCATTGGCATTCATATTGCTTTCTGCCCAACTAGCAAAGTCTGTTTGGATCAAACCTTTAAGGTTTAAATCCCATATATATATCTCATTGGCGAAGTTCGTATAGTCTATTTTTTGCTTCTGTAACTTTGTTTTTTCAGCTTCACCTTTGTTTTCCTGCAATTTTTCCTTTTCCATCTCCTTGTAATAATTAGCCATGTAGGCTTGCAGACTATAACTGTCGCCTTTGCTATCCGTTCCATCATTGCCCGTTCCCTGCAAGTACGTTTTATTGGAATTGTCAAGCTTCGACTCTTCTGTAGTTGTTTCGGTTTCCTTTTTGCTCTGGAGCTGTGCTTGCTGAAACTTCATCTTATCAACCTGCATAATAACTACACGGAAAACATATTTATCGCGTATGTCTTTCACGTACTCATACATATCAAGGCTCGGAATAGACAAATACTCATATTCATTTTGATTCCTATAATTATTAAATTTAACAGGGATGGATGATAACCTACTATTGGCTAACGATGCAGCATCCACATGCATAGTGGCCCCTGGAGTACTGGAAATGGCAGAATACGTTTTTCCAGCACTCTTATAAGCCCCTTTAAGGAAGTTGGTTGCTGCAGCGTAGGGATCATTGGCAGGTGGCCCACTAACGCTATTGACTGTCGGAATCTCAGGAGCAGCCTCTATAGCCCCTCCATGAGAGAGGGTTGAGGTCGTCCCATTAAGCATGGATGAAGCACTATTGATAACCTTTTGGGCAGGGATATCAGGTTTAGGCTTCGGCTTCGGCAAAGAGGCATTCATCATGCATGTTACTTTAGCCACCACAGCTTTACCGGTCGGGCCATCAGGCATTTCAGGAGTCACGGGAGTTGTTGGATCTTCTGCTACTACCGAAGTCTCCAGCTCAAAAGCCTCAGCCACACCTGGCACCGTACTCCGGCCAGTTTTCTTCATATTGGCGACCTTTTCGGTTTGCTTGGTTGTAGTATTATTCATATTTATATTATAATTCGTATTAACCTTTGTCTCCACCATTCTATCATTCGATACTGTCCTCGAAACAGATCGATTCAACTGCCCAACACCTTTTTGAGTACCTCTTAAGACAGAGTTTCTTGACGAATTATTCTGAGTATTTAGCCTAGCGTTAATACTACTGATGTTATTTTTAAATTTATCAGCAACTTCCATACTATTGCGTCTGACGCTCTCCATTTGTCTTTCCTTCGAAGTAATATTAGCTTTTGATAAACGACCCTGAACTACCGTCGAATAGTCGGATACCTCCTTTAATGCACTTGAGTAATACTTGGAATCAGCGCTCGTGCCCTTATATAAATAATCAGAAGTCCTGAGGAACGCAGCAGCAGCATCCAGTCTCTCAACCATCTGCAGGTAATAGCTGTGATCATCACTAATACCCTTCCCCGTTTCAACACATTCTTTTATTTTTTCAAAAGACTTTTCAATGTTTTTAGCGTATTTCTGTATTTCCTTTATCAGTTTTTCCAGTTTACGCATATTACGCTTTTCTTGTTTTAGCATTTGCTCAATTTGGGGAGCTGCATACTCTATCGCGTTAATCATCCCGTCCAAAGAGGTTACTATTGATTTATATTCATCATCCACTTCGTGCCAGAAATGATACAACCGTTCGGTATTTGCATAGGATACAGCCTTATTATATTTGTCCATAGCCTTTTGAGCATTTGTCTGACATAATTCCACAATCAGTCGCATCTGATTAGCAGCCGAAGTCTGGTTCAATTCGCCCGTGTGACGTGCCGTGTATTTTTGCACACTAGCAGCTATATTTCCTACTTCATTTGCTAACTCATAGGCTTTTGCAAAAGCTTTTTCTTCCTTGTCTTTCAATTGATTCACGCGATCAGCATTATCGTTGGACGGTGACGTCTTTTGCCTCTCCGCTACTGTGGCATCGTTTGCAGCGATAGCATCAGATGCCGCTTTATCGGCTTGATCAAATGCAGTCCTTGATTCACTTTCTTTCTCTTTTGCAAAGTCGAGAGCCAGTTTTTCGCTACCAAAGATTATCGACTCGATGGCATTATAGGCTGTCTGAGCACGCAAGAACTCACTACCATGATTTGTTGCATCCTTAGTAGCTTCAAATGCTGATGTGGCTTTGTTGTAGAAAGTTGACTTCACATAGCTGTAACTACTCGAGGCCTCGGATGTATTATTCATGTAGGTATTAACATCCTTAAGTATTTTCTCTAACTCGTCAGCCTTGCCCTTAACAATGATATTATTCTCCAAGAACTTGACATACTTGGTTAGCTCAGCAACAGAATCGGCAAAAGCATCGCAGATTTGATAGATATTTTTTGTCAAACAGTACTCGGGGTAGAGGTCTCCTGCTTGTTTTCGCCACCCTTCAAACTTGTTATTCTTTGTATCATTAAGACTATTCAGATAAGTCTTTTTCTGAGAAATAGAATTCTTAGAATTGCGAATGTTTGCCATCGTAGTCTTCTGATTGTCGCGTTCTTTCTTAACGCTTTCCAGAATCTTCTCAACCTTGGCCACGTTATTATAGTCTGCTTTAATCTTGCTATAGGGAACATCTATCTGCAAGAAAAGTGACTTCAGTTCGTTCAGTTCGGATGAGGTGGGATAGTGACGGAAACCATCCTCCATCGTCCGACGTGCAGTACCTACTTTATTATCATAATTAGCAATATACTCTTTATACCAGTATGGGGGGAGCTGATGTCTATTTTCATAAGTAGTTGTCGAACTACCCTGAGTAAGATACACTTCTCCATCATTTAGGCAACGCTCCATTTCTTCTAACATTTTCTGTAAGCCCGTTATATGTTTTTCCGCCATATTTTGTATCTGTGAGCTATTGTTTGGAATAGCCGAAGCCCCCTGATAAGTATAGCGAATATCCGCATCGTTAGGTTTAGGATAGTTGGAATTCTTCATGGCATCTGCCAAATCATTCTCTAAGCTTATAAGGGTTGAAGACACAGCAGAAAGCTTACTCTTTAAACTCGACGATTCGGAATTAATCATAGTCTGATAGTAATCAATGGCCTTTTCGATGCTATTGAAGCCCGTAGGTATCCACTTCAATGGGAAATAGTAGGCTGCTTTGGAAGCTCCAACTATCTCAGAAGCAGAAACCATGGCAGTACTCAAAGTGGCCGTGAAACGTTGGACGCGTTCGCGGTTGACTCCATTGTACCTGTAGGTTTGTCCATGATATGTATAATAATATCCTTGATTATTTTTTTGCACAAACGGATCAACCTGGGTTTCGATGACTTCACCAAGACTATTCACCTTAATGGTATAATCAATATTGCCATTCTCATCAACATAGTAGTAGCTATCGCCGTCCTTATATGTATCTACACGCACGACGGCATCAACAGGAATCCAATTATCATTCCAATTCTTTTCAAAGCGAGCAACAAGGTCATATTTGGACGGATTGAAAATGTCGTCACTAGCACGATCAACTCTCAAATGTATCTGCGGTTCCCTCAGTTCGTTAGTGTAGAAACGCGAGTTACCCGCCTTTTGTGGAAGGGTAAAGGCAATTTGGTTGCCTGCCCACAGGTTGTTTGGTAGATCACCCGTGCGGAAATAACGGACAATTTCATCATTCCATGGTTTGTTTTTATCTTTGTAACCTGTGGATTCATCGTTAAAGACGGGATCTACTTCCTTGCCATTGCGTATTTCCTTGCAATAACCCTTCTGCGTCACCTTATAATAACGTTTTGCTTCCAACATTCCACCTGAAATAACATATTCATACGTCTCTTGATCTTTCGTACGATAATTATATGTGGTCTGTTTGTAACCACCACCTACGGTGTTCGTCCAAGACTCAAATATTCCTTGAGGTTCTAAGTAGAATTTATAAGAACGCATGGCATTGTTAGCATATTCGGCAGGATCGCCATCCTTACCTGCCATGCGGTTAGCCGTATTCTCATCAACGAGATCAAGTCGGACACCTATCTTCATATTGGTAGTGAAACCCGCAGGAGCAAAGACGGATACTTCATCGCCTCTCCATCCCGGCGTATTGGAAACAGAACCGCTTATGTGCTCTTCGCCTGGCGTCATATCCTCGAAGATCTTGATGTCATCCAACGGATTACCAGCATCGGGGAAACAAACGTCACCCGTCTCGAAAGTAAGCGAACCTGTGAATTTGATAAGACCGCCAAAAAGTTTACACTTAGCTTTAACCTTACCATACATCCATGACGGATTTGGGAAGCCACCTCTCAACAAGGCACCAACTCCAACGCTTATGAGTGACCAATCGCCCTTGTAAATCCAAAGGTCGATGATAAGTCCCATCTCTCCCTTAGCCATGGCATAGACCTGACCCATACCGTAGAAGCCTCCCTTTCCACCAGCCCGCTTGCCGTT
>JAEEZS010000002.1 GCA_016291905.1 Bacteroidaceae bacterium | reverse complement strand
TTTATTATTAATTAATTATATGGTATTATAAGGGGAGATTGAGAAAACACATACCCTCAAAAAACCTAACTGAAACTGAAACAACTGAAACACCCGGCCACACAACACTCTCTCCTACACCTCCTTATTCCCTATGAGGCCTCCCACGATGCAGAGTTCGTCGGCCGCCTCGTAGCAGAAATCCAGCCTATCCAAGGGACAGGTGAGCGTCTTGGCGGGATTTCCTACTCCGCGGGACGAAGGTTGAGCGTGGCGGGCTCGAGGCCTTCGGCGGTGAAGGTGACGGTGGCGGGAGTGGCATCGAGGGCGATGTAGGCCACCAGACGGCCTTGGCCAAGCATCTTGACAGGGGCCTGCGGGGCGGACATGTCGAAGTTGAGGGCGTTCTCCATGCCCAGCAGACGGGCACCGCTGCCCAGCGCGCAGGTGACGGGGACCATGCTGCGCTTTGCCCGCTCACCCTCAGCATCGACGGCTTCCACCAATACCTGTGCCAGCGTGGCGGACTGGGCAAGGAGGGTGGCACGGAGTCGGACGGCGTCGCCCGACGTGCGGATGGCGTAGCGTGCCACGGCGTTGCCCTGGGCATCGCAGCCTTCGCAGACGAGTTCACCAGCTGCATAGGGTATCGCCCACGAAATCATGCCCGTGGAGGCATCGTAGGGAGTCATCTCGCCAACAACCTCCACCGAGTCGGGCGTGGCGGCGCGCTTCAGCAGCAGACGCGCTTGCGGGGTGTTGGTGTAACACACCACGCGGATGTTCTGCCCTTCGTCGTAGTTCCACGTGTCGGCGGCATCCATCGAGAGCCACGGACGGCGTGCGCGGGTGGTGTCGGCCTCCTCACCGCCTCGGCGACGGGGCTGACGGTCGGGGTAGGTGCCGATGTACACAACAGGGTCGGCAGCCCACAGGGCGCGACGGAAATGGCCTCGCGGCTTGAGGAAGCCGGCAAAGTCAACAAGGCCCGTGTTCAGTCCGCGCGAGGGCCATGCGCCCGATTCGCCCAGGTAGTCGAGGCCGGTCCAGACGAACTGTCCGAAGATGTGGCGGTTGTTGCGCACGGCCAGCCACTGGTCGTAGCCCACGCCCGTCTCGCTGCCGTAGATGATGCGCTGGGGGTAAGCGTCGTGGTCGGTGACGTAGCGGCTCTCAGTGTAGTTGTAGCCCACCACGCCGACGGCCTCGGGATAGGCTGTCTGGTTACTCATCACCACGCCAGCCAAGGCGCCGGTGACGGGACGTGTGTAGTCGATGCTGCGCACTACGCCTGCCAGCCGCTGGGCAATCTCGCCGATGCGCTCGGCACGCGGGGCATCAGGCTTGTAACCGCCATACATGGGCTGGCTGATGCTGCTGCCGTCGAGGACGGGATGCGAATAGGGGTCGTTGGGATAATCCACCTCATTTCCGATGCTCCAGAGGAAGACGCACGGGTGGTTCCTGTCGCGGCGCACCATGTCAGCCACGTCGCGGTCAATCCATTCGGCAAAGAAATCGGCCGAGCCTTCGAAGCCGGGCTCGCCCTTGTTCCACCCCTTCAGCCACTTGCGCTTGGGGTATTCCCATTCGTCGGACGCCTCGTCGATAACCAGCAGGCCCAGTTCGTCGCAGAGATCATAGAGGTCGGGGTTCTGGGGGTTATGGCTGCAGCGGATGGCGTTGGCGCCCATCTCCTGCAGCACCTCAAGACGGCGTTTCCATACCTCGCGGGGCACGGCTGCGCCCAGCACGCCGGCATCATGGTGCACGCAGACGCCCTTAACCTTCACGTTTTGTCCGTTGAGGAAGAAGCCATCGTCAGGGGTGAAGCGCAGTGTGCGCAGTCCGGCGCGATAGGCCGTGCTGTCGAGGGGCGAGCCGTTCTTACGCAGTTCGGCGCGGAAGGTGTAAAGATATGGGCTGCCGAGGTCCCAGCGCTGCGGCTGTGGGATGCGGAGCATGGTCAAGGCTTTGCCCGACATGACGCCCGACGTCTGCTCGACGACCACGGAGTCGCCCATCAGGAAGGCAAACGTGACAGCGTAGCCCCCGTCGTCGTCAGCACCTTCGACTGCCGACTCCACCTGCACCATGGCCTCCTTGTCGGAGAGCGACAGTAGGCGATAGGTAGTCCCCCACTGGGCAAGGTGTACCTCGGGGGCCTTCACAAACCATACATCGCGCCAAATGCCGGAGCCGGTGTACCAGCGCGAATCGGCCTGACGGCTGTGGTCGACACGCACCAACAGCGTGTCGGGGCGGTCATCGGCCTTATTCAGATGGTCCGTCAGCTCGTAGCAGAACGACACGTAGCCGTTGGGACGGTAGCCCAGCCAGTGGCCGTTGAGCCAGACGGTACTGCGGTTATAGACGCCGTCGAAACAGACATACGCCCGCTGCGAAACGGCGCCGGAAGTGAAGCCCTTCCTGTACCACCCCACTCCACCGGGCAGATAGCCAGTGCAACTGGCCAGCGTGTCGGAGGGCGTGGCCTCGATGCTCCAGTCGTGGGGCAACGTCACAGGGCGCCATTCGATGCTGTCCATAGAGAATTCCCAGCCGTCGTTCCAACACTCGGCCTGGCCGAAGCCCACGGGGTTGTTCACCTGTGCCTGCACACCGGCACAAAAACACACTACGGCAATCACCGGAAGAAGGGAAAGAGTCTTCATACTAATATATTATAAGGGAAAAGGGGGATTATTCGAAATAGAAATTGAACACAATCATACGGCTGTTGGCCGCGTCGATTGCCTGCGTAAACTTCAGCAAGTTCTTGTCGATGAGGTCGCTGCGGTCACGTACAAGAATATTGGGCAATCCGAAGCAGAATTTCACCTCGGGAATGAGTTTGAAGAACGGGAGGTAGAAGTCGCAGCCCATACCCACTTCGAAACAGAGGTCGAGGCGGCGTGTGAGCAGTTCCTTCTGCTTCTTCACCGTGAGGTCGAGCATGGGCACCACGCCTGCCACCACATAGGGACGATAGTTGTTAAAGCGGGGCGCACTCCATTTCACATCGACGGGCACGGTGAAATAGGTGGACTTGATGGTCTGCTGCGTGCCAATGCCCTTGTTCTGCTCGAAGAACTCCACCGTCTTGTCGCCGAAGTACATGGTGGGTATGATGCGCAGCGACAGCTCGTTGGTGAAGCGCGCCTCGCCCAGCACACCCACGTTGAACCCCGGGCTGTACGACGGCACCTCGGCAAACCATGCCTCCTCCGTACCATCGTCCAACACGTTCACATGGCCGTTGTGGACAAGTTCCAGGTCCTGCACGTGCAAGCCGAAGAGGAATCCGTAGTGCCAGGCACGCAAGTCGATGTACGGACGGTTCTGCACCTTCCGCGTCTGTGCCGACAGGGGCATCGTGCCTACGAGCATCCCCAGCGCTATGATTGTTACTATACGTAACCGGCGTTTTGTCATACCTTCATTTTAAACGTAAAAATGACCTTATTAGTATAAAAATGGTGGATTTGTCTGAATTTATTTGGCTTTTCGCTCGGGTTACACTATTTTTGCACATTGAATCGTTTTGGCAGCGAATGACGGACGAAAAGGTTTTTGTCGATAAAAAAGCGGCTTACTATACGCTGGGCTGCAAGCTGAACTTCTCGGAGGCATCGTCCATCGGACGAAGCCTTCAGGAGGCTGGTTTCCGCACAGCCCGCGCCGGCGAGACAGCCGACATCGTCGTCGTCAGCACCTGCTCCGTCACCGAGGTGGCCGACCGTAAGGGACGTCAGGCCATTCACCGGCTGGTGCGTCAGCATCCGGGGGCACACGTCATCGTCACAGGCTGCTATGCCCAGCTGAAGCCCGATGAGGTGGCTGCCATTCCGGGCGTCAGCCTCGTGCTCGGGCAGAACGAGAAAAGCCAGCTGAGGGAGTTCCTGGACGGGCTGGCAGAGCACCAGACGAGGACCTTCGTCTCGCCCCTATGGGGCAAGGAGGCAGGAGCGCCCGTGTTTATGCCCTCGTGCTCGCAGGGCGACCGCACACGCTGGTGGCTGAAGGTTCAGGACGGCTGCGACTACTTCTGCTCATACTGCACCATCCCCCACGCCCGGGGCCGTAGCCGCAACGGCAGCATCTCCTCCCTTGTCCGTCAGGCCGAAGAGGCTGCCGCACAGGGAGCCAAGGAAATCGTCATCACGGGCGTCAACATAGGCGACTTCGGCAAGACGACGGGCGAATCGTTCTCCGACCTCATCCACGCCCTCGACAACGTGGAGGGCATCAGTCGCTATCGCATCTCGTCCCTTGAGCCCGACTTGCTCACGGACGACATCATCGACTTCGTAGCCCACTCGCGCACTTTCATGCCCCACTTCCACATCCCCCTTCAGTCGGGCAGCGACGAGGTGCTGCGCCTCATGCGGCGACGCTACGACTCGGCGCTCTTCCGGCAGAAGGTGGAGCGCATCAAGGCTGTCATGCCCGATGCCTTCATCGGCGTGGACGTCATCGTGGGCATGCGAGGCGAGACGGACGAGCACTTCAACCAGACGTACAGTTTCCTCCACAGCCTTGACGTTACCCAGCTGCACGTCTTCAGCTACTCTGAGCGCCCTGGCACTGCCGCCTTGAAAATCGACGGGGCAGTTGCATCAGCGGAGAAGCACCGTCGCAGCGAACTTCTTCTGGCCCTATCGAACAAAAAGACATATGACTTTTATACAGCTCACGTCGGCCGTACGGCTACGGTGCTGCTGGAGCATCCGAAGCGAGGGGCGATGGCTGGCTTTACCGACAACTACATTCGCGTGGAGATGGCCCCCACGTCCGTGCCTTTGAAAGACAACACCCTCGTGCGTGTACGCCTTAGCAACTTAAATGCTGACGGCACAGCGCTGACGGGAATGATAGATAGTGAATAATGAAAATATCCGTCGTCATACTCAATTGGAACGCCGAGCACCTGCTGCGCCAGTTTCTCCCTTCGGTTGTACGGCACAGCCAAGGCGAGGGCGTCGAGGTGGTGGTGGCTGACAACGGCTCCACTGACGGCTCGCTGGCTCTGCTTGCCGCTGAATTTCCCACCGTGCGTGTCGTTGCCCTTGACAAGAACTACGGCTTTGCGGAGGGCTACAATCGCGCTCTCGCCCAGGTGGATGCCGAGTACGCCGTGCTGCTCAACGACGATGTGGAAGTCACCCCCGACTGGCTCACTCCCCTCGTCCATTTCATGGATGCCCATACTGACTATGCCGCTTGTCAGCCCAAGCTGATGAGCTGGCACGAGCGCAACCGCTTTGAGTATGCCGGAGCCTGTGGTGGTTATCTCGACCGTTACGGCTACCCCTTCTGCCGTGGGCGCATCTTTAACACGGTTGAAGCCGATCAGGGGCAATACGACGGAAAGGCTTCGGACACTTCACTCCTCTGGGCCACGGGTGCCTGCCTCTTCATCCGCATGGAAGACTACCGTGCTGCAGGCGGACTGGACGGACGCTTTTTTGCCCACATGGAAGAGGTGGACCTCTGCTGGCGCCTGCGTTGCCGAGGCCGACGCATGGCTTGCGTGACGGACAGCATCGTCTATCACGTGGGCGGCGCCTCGCTGCAGGCCGGCAGCCCGCGCAAGACATTCCTCAACTTCCGCAACAACTTACTGATGCTCTACAAGAACCTCCCCGAGGCGGAGCTTCGTCAGGTACTGTGTGTCCGTGCCGTGCTTGATATGGTGGCTGCCGTCAGTTTCCTCCTGAAAGGCGAGGGGCGCAATTTCTTGGCAGTCTTCCGTGCCCGGCGTGCCTTCCGCCAACTGAAGCCCGCATTCGCTGCCAGCCGACAAGAGAACATCGCTGCTGCCACAGCCGCAGGCAACCCCGCCCTTGCCGTCCCCGAGCGTCGTCGTTGGTCCATCCTTATCCAGTATCACCTCCGACGCCGCAAGACATTTGACCGACTCCCCCGCTAAACAGCAAATCCCTTTTATAACACTTAAAACCCACAAACCAATGAAACTCCGACTTTTCCTTATCGCTTGCGTCGTTCTGATGCTAACATGTGCCGCGTCGTGCAGCTCGCGTGCGCCACAAATCTCTATTTTCGCCGACCACATTGTCACCATTGCGCAGCAGGAGGATATCTCCTTTGCTGAAGCCGCAGCCCGGGTACGCGAGATGGGCTACACAGGCGTTGATGTGAGTTACGACATCGCCCCCTCTCGCCTCCATGTGCTTGACAGCCTCGGCTTCGGACATGCTTGCGCCATTGCCTGGATTGACTTCTGCGCCGGCTCCCATGAAGCCGCTGAAGAACGGGTCCTGACATTTATGGAGCGCGAGGGCTGGCCCCGTCTGCTGCTTGTGCCGGGATTTCTGCCTGCCGACGGCTCGCCTGCCTCTATTGACTGCATTCGCTCCGCTGCCATCAACCGCATAGCTGCCTTTGCAGACAAGGCGGCACAGCGTGGGTTGGACGTGCTTGTGGAGGACTTTGACAACGCCCGTTCACTCTGCTATGACATTCCCTCTCTCGACCGCCTCTTTGCCGCCTCCCCACAGCTGGGCCATGTTTTCGACACAGGCAACTACGTCTATTGTGGCGAGGATGTGCTGGGGGCTCTCACCCATTTCTGTCCGATTGTACGCCACGTCCACCTGAAAGATCGTCTGGCTCCTGCTAACGGTGCATCACCTGCCATCGGCAAGGGCATCGTACCCGTAAAAGAGGTGATAGACCAGCTCATCCAGAACGGATACAAAGGATGGTTTACGGTGGAACAGTATGGCTCGTCCCACATGCTCGACGATGCAGCCTACTCCTTCCAGACGGTAAACAGCGTATTCAAGAAATAAACGGTTGTAGCCGAAAACGCTCGCCTTAACGATATTACACCACACTTAACTTTTCTTTAAGGAAAAAAGCCCTATCTTTGCAGCCGATATGAGGCGGTTGCTGTTGACATTACTGATACTGTTGCTGACAGGGCATATCCTGGCGCAAGAAGAGGGCTCACAAGCCATAACGGCTCGTGAGGATAGTCTGTCGCTCCCGCCTTTCACCCCTGTGCCGTCGGGCTTGGGACTTGAATCGGCAGCCTTTCCAGAATTCAAACTGCGTCAGCCCATCGTGGGCCAAGAGTTTTCCTACGAAATGGGGCTTTCCACTGAGCCGTCGCGCCTTGGCACCTATGAGCTAAACCGCAAGTTCAACTTCCAGCAATTTGCACCCAAGAGCTACCTGCTCCGCTGGGACGAGGGGAAGCTGACGGGGTTCAACAACATCACCATGCAGCCTGGCATCGGCAGCGTGGCAACGGCTGGGGTGATGGGCGTGCATCATTTCAGCGACGAACTGACGCTGACAGGCGGTGCGATGTTGCAGAAAACGGGCATCTTCTACAACACGGCTACCCTGAGCGCCCAGCTGAGCTATCAGCTGACAGACTACGTCAGCCTGAACGCCTTTGGTGCCTACGAGACACCCAGTTTCATGAGCATGTACCACACCCCGCAGCAATACATTTTCGGAGGCTACGTGACATTCAGTACCGAAAACAAGAAATGGGGCATAGACCTGGGCGAAAAGACAGAGATGAATCCTTACACAGGACGGCTGGAGGCAACTCCCATCGTCATGCCCTACTACAACCTGAATGGGCAGAAACTGGGCTTCGACTTCGGCGGGCTGCTAAAAAGCATTATCATTAACAATCGCATGAAGAAAGAGGGCTATGGCCCGATGGGTCCAATGGGTCCCATGGGGCCGATGGGACCCTTCCCACCCCAACAATAAAAAAAGCCACCTCGTCGGGTGGCCTTTTGCTTTTGTTTGGAGAAATTCCTAACGCTTTGGCTTACTTACCAGCAGCGAGGGATGCCTTACGGAACTCCTTCATCAGCTTCTCAATTTCGAGAGAAGCAACGCGGGCACGGGTACCTGCAGTCTTGTTACCTTTTTCTGCCTGAGCCTTTGCATCCTTGACAAAAGCTGCATAAGCGGCTTCGATTTTAGCTAAAACTTCCATGTATTTCTTATTATTAGGATTAATACTCGCTGCAAAGGTAATGTATATTTGGCAATTACAAAGGATATTTTCGTTTTTTTTCAAAAAAAAATGAAAAAAAGTGCCACAAGCCCTTGTAAATGGAGAAAAAAAGGTGTTTTTAGGCAAAAAACTTAAAGTCAAAGCACTCGCAGCCGTGCAAATTTCAGAAGAAGCGTTTTCGTTCCTACATTATCGAAGCTTATGACTGCCTTGGCATTTTCATTGATACCCTCGACGCTCACAACCTCACCTTGCCCGAAGCGCTCATGCTCTACACGTACACCCGGACGAAGGCTTGACGAAGGCGTGGCATTTGCGGAGGACGCATGGGACGAGGGACTTGGCGCAGGCGACGGTGCCGTCTGAGCACTACGCTCGCCCAACGAGACCCAACGTCCCGTGCTTCGCTGTTCGCGTTGATTCACAAGGTTTCGCGCAGGCGAGACTGTAGGCCTTGGGTAAGCAGAATGATTGCCTGAAGCCCTCCCCGTTGGCTGAGCGGCTGACTGGCGGGCTGACTGGCCCGAGAAAAAGCAGGGGTCTATCTCGCTCAGGAAGCGACTGCGATTGCCAAACTGAAGCTGCCCGTAGCGGAAGCGCGTCTTGGCATAGGTGAGCATACAACGCTTCTCGGCACGGGTGAGCGCGACATAGAACAAACGCCGCTCCTCCTCCACATCCATGTCGGTCTCGGCCATGTTGCTGGGAAAGAGGTCTTCCTCCAGCCCCACCACAAACACGGTGTTGAACTCCAGTCCCTTGGCCGAATGGACCGTCATCAACGTCACTCGGGGGACGTCGGCATCGTGGGGATTATCCTGGTCGGTGAGCAGGGCCACGGTAGCCAGGAAGTCGGAGAGCCAGATGGCGTCGCTGCCCTCCTCGCGGGCCGACTGCACAAAGTCGTGCATGGCATCCATCAGCTCCTGCACGTTCTCCTGACGGCCACGCCCTTCATCCGACATGTCGCTGAAGATATCTGCCTTGATGCCGCTACGGATCACCACGTCGAGGGCTGTGTCGTAGGCATCGTGCGTGCGGGAGAGCTCGCTGAACTCCTCCATCATCGCACGAAAGCCCTCCAGCTTCTTCTGCGTCGCCTTCGAGACAGGCAACTGATACTGCTCAGGGGCGCCGATGACCTCCCACAGGCTGACGCCTGCCTGGGATGCCGTCTCCACGACATGCCCCAGCGTAGTGTCGCCGATGCCCCGTGCCGGGTAGTTGAGAATACGTTTGAAAGCCTCCTCGTCGTGCGGATTGACCATCACGCGGAAGTAGGCAATGATGTCCTTTATCTCCTTGCGCTGGTAGAACGACAGACCGCCGTAGATGCGATAGTCGATGCCGTTCTTGCGGAACTCCTCCTCGAAGATGCGCGACTGGGCATTGGTACGGTAGAGGATGGCAAAGTCGCTCCACGTCAGCCCATAGCGCCTGCGGATGGACAAGAGCTGGCGCGTCACATACCCAGCCTCCTCCTTGTCTGCCGCAGCCTCGAACACGGTGATGGGCTCGCCCTGTTCCTTGTTGGAAAACACCTCCTTGGGTATGCGGCGCTGATTGTGGGCAATAAGGCTGTTCGCAGCACCGACGATGGTCTGCGTTGAGCGGTAGTTCTCCTCCAGCTTGAAGAGCTTCGGGCTGTCGTAGCGGCTCTGGAAGGTGAGGATGTTGTCGATGCGGGCGCCTCGGAAACTGTAGATGCTCTGCGAGTCGTCGCCCACCACGCAGATGTGCTGATGCCCCGCTGTGAGCTGCCACACGATTTCGTGCTGCGCCAGGTTGGTGTCCTGATACTCGTCCACAAGCACAAAGCGGAAGCGCTCGCAATAGCGTTGCAGAATCTCCTTGTTGTTCTCGAAAAGGTAGTAGGTCTGCATCAGCAAGTCGTCAAAGTCCATGGCATCGGCCTGCTTCAAGCGGTTGGCGTAGCGCTGGTAGATGTCGCGGACGGCAGGCTGGCGGCGGCGCATGTCCTCCTCAACCATCGCCTTGTCGTTGTAGTACATGCCTGCTTTGAGGAGGACGTTCTTGGCTTCGCTGATGCGTGCCTGCACGGCGTTGGGCTTATAGACCTTGTCGTCCAGCCCCATCTCCTTGATGATGGCTTTGACCAGACTACGCGAATCGCCCTGGTCGTAGATGGTGAAGTTGGAGGTGTAGCCCAACGTCTCCGCCTCGCGCCGCAGGATTTTCGCAAACAGGCTGTGGAAGGTGCCCATCCAGAGGTAGCGTGCCGACTCCTCGCCCACCCTGTTGGCGATGCGGCTCTTCATCTCTGCTGCCGCCTTGTTGGTGAAGGTGAGCGCAAGGATTTCCCACGGCTTGTAGCCCTCCACCTCCATCAGGTGGGCAATCTTGTACGTCAGCACGCGCGTCTTGCCCGAACCGGCTCCGGCTATAACCAACGAAGGACCGTCGTTATATTCGACGGCCTTCAGCTGGCTCTCATTCAGTTCTTTTGCGTAGTCGATGTTCATTTCGACTGCAAAGATACGAAATCATTTGAACTAAAACGAAAAACTAAAACTAAAACTTTGAAGAATGCTCTCCAGTCTAAATGCAATACATTTCAAAAGTTTTAGTCTTAGTTCCAAGTTTTAGCTTTAATTGCTGAACGTCAGCTTGCCCTCCTCGGCATCCACGCGGATGGGACGCTCCTTGTCGATGCTGAAGGCCAGCAGGCGGCGCGAGAGTTCGTCGAGCAGCAGGTGCTGGATGGCGCGCTTCACGGGACGGGCGCCGAACTCGGGGTCGTAGCCCACCTCGGCCACAAAGTCGATGGCAGCAGGTGTCAGCTCCAGCCGTACGCCGTTCTCGCCCAGCATACGGCATACGGCACCCACCTGCAGCTCCACCACCTGACGGATTTCGTCCTTCGTCAGCGGCAGGAACATGATGGTCTCGTCCACACGGTTCAGGAACTCGGGCCGTATCTGCTGCTTCAGCATGGCCATGACGGTCTTCTGCGTCTCGTCGAGGATGCGCTCGCGGTTGCCCTCGTTCATGCCGGCAAACTGCTGCCGGATGTAGTCGCTGCCGAGGTTCGACGTCATGATGATGATGGTGTTCTTGAAGTTCACCGTGCGCCCCTTGTTGTCCGTCAGCCGCCCGTCGTCGAGCACCTGCAACAGCGTGTTGAACACATCGGGGTGGGCCTTCTCAATCTCGTCGAACAGCACGACGCTGTAGGGCTTCCGTCGCACGGCCTCGGTGAGCTGTCCGCCCTCCTCGTAGCCGATGTAGCCTGGAGGGGCGCCGATGAGTCGCGTCACGCTGAACTTCTCCTGATACTCGCTCATGTCGATGCGCGTCATCATGCGCTCGTCGTTGAAGAGGTAGTCGGCCAGCGCCTTGGCCAGCTCCGTTTTGCCCACGCCGGTGGTGCCCAGGAAGATGAACGAGCCGATGGGTCGCTTGGGGTCCTGCATGCCGGCACGGCTGCGCCGGATGGCGTTGGCGACGGCGCTGATGGCCTCCTCCTGCCCAACGACACGTCGGTGCAGCTCGTCCTCGAGGCGGAGCAGCTTCGTGCGCTCGCTCTCCATCATGCGGCTGACGGGGATGCCCGTCCAGCGGCTCACGACGTCGGCTATGTCGTCGGCATCGACCTCCTCCTTCACCAGCGCCTCGCCCCCCTGCTGGTCGTGCAGGCGGGCCTGCGTGTCGCTGATCTGCTTCTCTATCTCCTGCAGGCGTCCGTAGCGTATCTCGGCCACGCGCCCGTAGTTGCCCTCGCGCTCGGCGCGGTCGGCCTCGGTGCGCAGCTGCTCCATGAGCTGCTTCTTCTGCTGGATGTCGTTCAGCAGCTTGCGCTCGCCCTCCCACTTGCTGCGGACGGTCTGCTCCTGACGGCGCAGGTCGTCAATCTCGGTGTTCAGCTGGCGGAGCTTCTGCTCGTCCTTCTCGCGCTTGATGGCCTCGCGCTCAATCTCCAGCTGCTTCAGACGGCGCGTAATCTCGTCCAGCTCCTCGGGCACGCTGTCGCGCTCCATGCGCAGCTTGGCAGCCGCCTCGTCCATCAGGTCGATGGCCTTGTCGGGCAGGAAACGCTCGGTGATGTAGCGGTTGGAGAGCTCCACGGCAGCCACCACCGCCTCGTCCTTGATACGCACCTTGTGGTGAGCCTCGTAGCGCTCCTTCAGCCCTCGCAGGATGGAGATGCTCGATGCCACGTCGGGCTCGTCCACCATCACGCTCTGGAAGCGTCGTTCCAGCGCCTTGTCCTTCTCGAAGTACTTCTGGTACTCGTCGAGGGTCGTCGCGCCGATGCTGCGCAGGTCGCCTCGCGCCAGGGCAGGCTTCAGGATGTTGGCTGCGTCCATGGCGCCCTCGCCACCTCCGGCACCCACCAGCGTGTGGATTTCGTCGATGAAGAGGATGACCTCGCCGTCGGCCTTGATGACGTCGTTGATGACGCCCTTCAGACGCTCCTCGAACTCGCCCTTGTACTTGGCGCCGGCCACCAGCGCGCCCATGTCGAGGCTATAGACCTGCTTGCGGCGCAGGTTCTCGGGGACATCGCCGCGCACGATGCGCTGTGCCAGCCCCTCCACGATGGCCGTCTTGCCCGTGCCGGGCTCGCCGATGAGGATGGGGTTGTTCTTCGTCCTGCGGGAGAGAATCTGCAGGATGCGCCGGATTTCCTCGTCACGTCCGATGACGGGGTCGAGCTTTCCGTTCTTTGCCGCCTCGTTCAGGTTGATGCCGAAGCGGTTGAGAAACGCATTCTTCTCGTTGGGATTGATGTTGTAGTTGTCCATAGTGTATCTTGTTTTTTGTTACTCCTTATTTAATATAGCGATTTTCGGCTTCCACGTTCTTTTTCGATTTCAGTCGTCCGTCTCAATGCCGCCCCAGCGAAAACCGTGCCACGCCTCCCGCAGCCCTCGGATACTGACAAAATCAGGCATTTCGCGCCACTTCTGTCGCAAAACCTGTTTTCCGTACGTGAATCTTCGCTACAATTCCGTAAAAAGTTCTGAATGAACTCTATTGCTTCGTTTTCAGATATTCCTCTTTGCCGGGGAAGTTCAGGTCGCCAAAGGCTGGTGAGCCATAGACAAACACAACGCGCCCATTATATGGAATATACATCTCAGAATCATAATACTCTTCATATTTTTCGTTCCCCATAGAGTCAGGATAAACCAGAAATGAGTAACCACTCATCATGACTCTTCGAAAACCAATCTCCACCGGTTCGGAGGTGGTACTTGAAGCGGCTACAGAGATACACCCCAAGCCATCAAGCCGCTTTTTAAGCCCACGAAACTCCCGCTTGTCTATGCCCACAAAATCGCACAATTCCTTGACCTTTGACTTTTCAACATCCCAGTTACTGCTGCCTTCTCCGTTTTTCCATGCATGGAAGATGGCAACTTTGCCATTTTCAAACTCCAACTCAAAAGAGCAACTATCGTCCAGAATACTGTTAGCAAATCGCGACAAACTGTCCAAATCGGCTTTGTGAGCCTCATAGTACTTCTCCATAATCTCTGGGTTGCAGACATGATGTGGACGTTCAATGAGCAAATACATCACGAAGAACACAAGATTAAAAACGTTGATGCCGATGACAACCAGATGATTCCACGTAAGAACCTTACGAGAACGGAATAGCAGATATAGCCACACCAAGATGACAGGAACGAAGACCCAGAAAAAGAATATTCCAATAGCATACACCAGGAAATCAGCTTTCCACCAAACGATAAGGACGGCCGTAACCAGAATTGATGGCAGGCAATAGATGATTGAACGGATAACGATGACAGCCCAACCAAAGCATAGTTTCTCCCGTGTGAAAGCATCTGACAGCACCTGCCTTCTCTTCAAACAGATAAAGGCAGAGACTGAAAGACTTACAATCAATCCAACGATAATGGAAATTAAAAATCTATTCATCTACACAGAAGGCACTCTTTTTGTTCATCATGAGCCGAAGAATCACAAGAGCAAAGATAGGGCTTATTTTCATAACAGCAAAGAAATATATGGATTATTTGGAAGTTTGGTTCTATCTTTGCAGCGGAAATCATTTTAATTGAAAAGAATATGAGCTTCTCCGAAATGGCACAACTGGAACTGATGAACGCTGCGGCAAACGTCACCTCGCAGGAAGACCTTGACGCCCTGCGGCTGACTCTCTCGCTCTTTTTTGCCGATCGGGCACAGAAGGCTATCGACAAAATGTGGGATGAAGGAACCTTCAACCAAGCAAAGCTGGACGAACTGCGCGGCCAACACTTGCGCACGCCCTACAAAGGCTCGTAAAACACGATGCGTATCATCGTTCTTGACACATCAGAAGACAGCCACTTCAATCGCCTCAAACAAATTCCATTTCCACAGCTCTCTGTTCTAACTCTTAATGAGTTCAACGAATCGCCTCGAGATGGGGGTCTGAACGTGATTTCGGACAATTAGGACAATTAGACACCCATTTTGCGCACGCTTCTGGCGGAGACGACGGCTCCATCGGGCGGATTGAAAATTTTACGAGGGGCGGTTCGGGAGCAGTTTTATCGATAAAAGTAGCAGTTTTTACTGGAAAAATGATGTAAAACGGGTAAAAATGTGTTAAAATAGTGTTAATTATATATGATAATATATATACAATAACATTATAACTTATTTATTTTCTTTTATTTATCATTTCTCTCCCAGTGTTTTCGGCGTCCGAAGTGCGTAAAAAACGACTGTCTAATTGTCCTAATTGTCCAAAACGCCGAAAAACGGGTGTTTCCAGAGCTAACCTGAAGCCCGAAAACGGGAAAAAAACGCCTCGTCGTTGCAGATTTTCGCGTTTTTCCGTATCTTTGCAGAGAAAATGGAGAAGTTCAGAGTCGATATCGTTGGATTGCATCACCATGATGTCCGCAGCCGCGACAGGGAGTATGCCGCAAAGGCTGTAGGGCGTCAGCTAGTGCTGCAGCCGCAGCCCGAAAACGTGAAGGATCCCTATGCCGTGCGTGCCCGCGAGGGACGTCTGCAGGTGGGCTATGTGGCTGTGCCCGACCTCGATGTGGTCTATCAGGCCCTGGCAGGCTCGAGGCTTCAGCGACTGCGCGGCGTGGTGGTGGAGAGCAACGCCGACCCGCCCGTGCTGACCGTCGAGGTCGAGGTGGAACGCATCGACTGGACGTACGAGCCCTTCGACGACAGCGTCTATGCCGGCTGGCACTACGACGGCCTGCCGCTGATGCCACGGAAGATGGAGGAGCTGGCCGACCTGACAGCCGACCTGACGGATGCCCTCGAAAGCCTCCCCTCGCCCAATAACGCAGTGGGCTGTGACGATAACGCAGGGGGCTGCGCGGATAATGCAAAGGGCTGCGCGGACAACGCAAGGGGCTGTGACGATAACGCAGGGGGCTGCGCGGATAACGCAAGGGGCTACGCGGGAAGCGCCCTGCGCTGTATGACGGAGAGCCTGCTGGGCGAACATCTCTACGACCCCAGCCGCGAGATGACACGCGCCCGCTACCGGCTGGAACGCCTGCTTGCCGCACGCAGCGAGCCCTACTTACGGGAGGCTGCCCGCGACCTGCGCCAGCAGAAGGGCATGCTCATGCGCCACGTGAACCGCGACCATGTGGCGCGCTACCTCTTCATCGACCTCCCCACCTACCTGCGCCAGCAGGGGCTCGAGGAGAGCCACTACACCTACGGCAACCGCCTCGACGAGCTGGAGCAGCAGCTGCGGGCGTTCCCCTGGCAGATGTACGACAAGTTCCTTGCCGACCCCGTGGACTTCCTGCGCGAGGTGTACTACAAGCACGTGCCGCGCCGTCACCTGTTCCCCCTGCTGTCGGGCATCGTGCTGATGATACTGAAGGGGCGCGTCAGCATCGGGCGCTGGGGACGCGAGGGCGACACGGAGCCCATCGAGCTGATACAGCGCCTCACACCGCCCCTGAGCCCCTCCGAGCGCGAAAGTGCCATGAAAGCCGCCCTGCGCGAGCTGCTGGCCATGAGGAACGCCCTCGGTGACCCCGTCATCACCCAGAAGAACCAGTGGGCAGGCATCATCAGCATCCTCCGCTTCGACTATGGCGTGCCTGCCGACGACCTGCGCGCCTTCTGCCGCATGATGGACGACTGGGGCTTCGGCCGCGAGAGCGGCTACGCGTGCCACTGCGACTACGAGAGCGTCAGCAAGTGCTCCACCTACGCCAACACCGCCTTCGGCAAATGGCCCGTCAGCGGCACAGCCCGTCAGCGCCAATACCGTGCGGCCACCGAGCTGCGCGCCATCCTCCGCCAGAAAATCGGCTGGAGGTAAAGAGAAAGAATTTCATAATAAAAATCTTTTTACCCTCGAATAATTAATTATACAAAAAGATTCAGAATTGAAAATGAGGGTTGTTTTTTTTCCCCATTATTAGAAAATGGCTACCTTTGTCGCATCTACGGAAAAAAAGGTTGTATTATGGACGTTTCTTTTATTGGCCAGGGATTCTATCCTGAAGATAATCATTCAACTGGAGGTATCCTTCTATCAAAAATAACCGATAGACGTTATTCACATTTTTTCTTCATGTCTCCTTTTCTTTCTGCTGATGCAATAAAAAATCTTAGAGATGCCATTTCTGACAGTTACAATCCCAAAAGAAATTATACCTTTATAGTAGGTGTTGACCCAAGATATAAATCTACAAATGAAAAAGCACTTAAGGAATTGTATTTTTTACATATAAATAGCTATATTTTTTTTCAAGAAGATACACTACAAGGAAACTCTGAAAACATTCCTCGTTTTCACCCTAAAATATATCTTTTTGAAGGGGAAAACGATATAGCGTTGATAGTTGGGTCCTCAAATTTTACTTTGGGTGGACTTTTTAATAATATAGAGAGTTCAATTCTTCTTGAATTTAAAGCGGATGATGAACAAGGCATGCGTGTCGTTAATCGACTAAAGAGCTATTATAATTCGTTTTTCAATCTTAATAATCGGCATTTGTATAGAATTAATGCGTCTCTTATTAAAGCATTGGTGACTGATGGTGTAATCCAAAGGGATCAAGCAAACGAATAAATAGGTCCTTCAGGGGCGTAGTTTCCAACGGAAACACTCCAATGTCGGACGAACATTCCGACAGACATTCCAACGGCATTTTTTTCGTGTACAACCGGTGAAAAGAGGTGCTAACTTTGCATCGTCTTTGGCCGAAGACGCGAGTTTGTAACCTAATTATTCACTAAAATGTACGGAAAATATGTTTAGCATTTCTGATTCCATCAAGACTCCCGCTCGGATGCAACCCTGCACCCCTGAGCGCCTGAACGCTGCGCTTGACAGCCAGCAAGTCTACGACACCTGCCAGGAGATTGCCCGCCGACTGGCAGAAGTAAAAGAAGGGACGCGCACACGCGAAGCCTTCGAGGCGGAGAAATCGCAGCTGAAGGCTGACAACCTGCCTGTGGTGTGCTTCCACGCCTTGTTCTCCGACGGCTATCGCCACAACCAGTCGGCTGTGCCCAGCGGGCTCTCGATCTACGATGTGGACCATCTGGAGGAGGCCCCTCGAGCCTACTATTTCAACAAGGTGGCAGGGCGCGAGGCCGAGCTGGGCATCAACCTGGCTCACGTCACGCCCAGCAGCGAGGGCATCCGGCTGGTGTTCGAGGTGCCGCAGGGGATGACGCTTGCCGAGGCCCAGCGCTGGATGGCCCAACAGCTGGGCGACGACACCTACGACGGCACGGTGAAGGACCTGGCACGCTGCTCGTTCGTGGTCTGCCGCGACTATGTGCTCTACTACGACGAGGAGGAGCTGTTCAAGGAGCGCGAGGCCAGCGAGCCCATGACAATTAGGACAAATGACAGCCCGTTTTGCGCGCCCGTCCTGCCCTCGGCCGACGATGCCGATGCTGCCTTCGAGGAGACGTTCGACGGCATCCCCTATCCGCAGATTGTCCGTGCCCTGGAGGAACTGCTGGGCGGCGTGCCTGCCCAGGGAGCGCGCAACAACTTCATCTTCAGCATGGCCTGCTACCTGCGCTACGTCTGCGACGACAACCCGCAATGGATTGCCCAGGTGCTGCCCCGCTATGGCGAGGAGGAACAGAAGTTTCAGTCAACGGTGCGCTCGGCCTGCAACCGTCCGCAAACCAAGACCGTCCCCGACCTGGTCAAACGAGTCCTGAGCCTTGCCCGTCAGCAGCAACAGTTGGGCGAGATGCTGCAAGCCAGCGGCCTACAGGCGTCCGAGCCTCCGACGATGCCCGAGAGGCTGCCGAAGTTCGTGCGCCTCATCACCAAGAACGTGCCCGAACATCTGCGCCCTGCTGTGGCCATGGGCGTGTTCCCCGCCTTGGGCGCCCACTGCAAGGACGTGTGGTTCCGCTACATCGACAACGCCCGTGTCGAGCCCTCGTTCATGAACGTGCTGGTAGCCGAGATGTCGAGCGGCAAGTCGTGCGTCAACGAACCCATCAACGCCATCATGGCCGACATCAAGGAGCGCGACACCAAGAACCGGCGCCTGATGCAGGAGTACAAGGAGCAGTACGACACCTGCCCCTCGGATCAGCAGAAGCCCGAACGCCCCAAGGGCCTTGCCGTGCAATGGGTGAAGGCAGACATGACGCCTGCAGCCTTCGTGCAACTGATGGCCGACGCCGAAGGACGCTTCCTCTACACACGCATGGACGAGATAGGCATGCTCAACCAGCTCCGCACCAACGGCAAGGGCAACAACGTGACGGAGATCCTGCGCCTGGCCTACGACTGCGGGGACTACGGACAGGAACGCGTGGGCACGAAGTCGGTGTCGGAGTGCGTGGAGGTGCGCTGGAACTGGAACGCCTCGACCACCCCAGGCAAGTGCCGCAAGTTCTTCGCTGACGCCATGCTCGACGGCACCCTCTCGCGCATCACCTTCTGCACCATCCGCACGGACGACGACCGCATGCCCGTCTACGGCATCTACAACGAGAAGTTCCAGCAGGAGGTGCAGGAACAGGTGAAGAACCTCAGCGAGGCCAAGGGGTACATCGAGAGCAAGAAAGCCCACGCACTGGCAGCCGCGATGGTCGAGGAGAACCGGCAGTACGCAGCACTTGCCGACGACGACACCTATCGCGAACTCTCCTACCGTGCCACCCTCTCGGCCTTCAAGCGCGGCATGGTGCTCTACTTGCTTGGTGGGCAGAAGTGGACGCGCGAGATAGAGGACTTCGTACGCTGGTCGTTCCACTACGACATGTGGTGCAAGATGTGGATTTTCGGCGAGAAGATGCGCCGTGCGATGGACCTCGACAAGGCCGCTGTGCTGCCTGGACGACGCAACCTGATGGAGCTCCTGCAGGACACCTTCACCCTCGACGACCTCAATACCGTGCGTCGAGCCCAAGGCATGACGGGCGACGGCAGAGCCCTGTTGTGCAAGTGGATGCAACGAGGCTACTGTACCTACAGCTCTGCCACCCAGAAATACACCAAGAGTCCGCAGTTCGTCGAGACACATCAGCAAAAGGCTGCCTGACAGGGGGTCAACACCCCCGTGTGAAGCCCTTGTCAGCCTACCCAATTGGACAATTAGGACAAATGACAGCCCGTTTTACGCGGGCTGTTTTTCAGCAAATCCCTTCCGACACAGGAGGGGGGGGCTTTTTTTTCAGCAATTCCCTTTCTACGCAGGGAGGGGATTCTTCTTTTTATGAAATGGTTGGCTTACTTGAACTCGGCGAGGCACTTCTCGAAGTAGAGAATGGCTTCGTCGAGGGTGCCCGTGAAGCGGCCTCCAGCGGCGTTGAGGTGGCCTCCCCCGCCCCAATAGGTAGTGGCGAAGCGGTTGCAGGGGAAGTTGCCCACGCTACGGAACGAGGCGTGTATCATGTCCTTCTCCGTGTCCTCGCGCAGGAAAGCTGAGAAGCGGACGTTGCGTATCTGCAGGGGGAGGTTGACAAAGCCCTCGGTGTCGCCCTTGTTGAAGTGGAAGCGCTTCATCTCGGCGCGCGTGAGGGTGATGAGGGAGGCTTTCTTCTCAGGGAAAAGGCGCATCTTCTCGTAGAGGGCATAGCCCATCATGCGCAGGCGCCCCTCGGAGTAGTTGTAGAAGACGCGACGGTAGATGTCGTCCTTGTCGATGCCGTGCTCAAGCAGACGGCTGATGATGTAGAAGATGTCGGCACGGTTGCTGTTGAAGGTGAAGGCGCCCGTGTCGGTCATCATGCCGCAGTAGAGGCAGACGGCAGCCTGCTTGCTGAGGTGCGCCTCGCCGTGCAGGGCTTCGATGAGCGTATAAACAAGCTCACAAGTGGACGAGGCGTCGGGCTGACTGAATGTGAGCTCGCAAAAGTCGGCCTCTGGGTCGAGGTGATGGTCGATGAGCACGCGGTGTCCTTTTGCCTGGCGGATAGGCTGCTCCACGTCGTTGGTGCGGCTGGGAGTGTTGAAGTCCAGACAGAGGACGACGTCGGCAGCCGCTATCGTAAGGGCGGCTTTGTCGGGGTACTTGTCGGCGCGGACAGTCTCCTGAGCCCCTGGGAGCCAGCTGAGGAAGTCGGGATACATGTCGGGCACGACCACCACAGCTGTCTTGCCCTGCTGACGCAGCCAGTCGGCCAGGCCGAGGGTGGAACCCATCGCATCGCCGTCGGGGTTGGTGTGGCAGACAAGGGCAAAGAACTCGTTTTCGGCTATCAGCGCAGCCAGACGCTGGACATCGGACTCAGGAAAGGAGAACATTTAGAAAGATTGAAGATTGAAAATTGAAGATTGAAGAATATATTTAGTGGAATGAAAAAAGAAATTAGGAATTAGGATTGCAGCGGCCCGCAGTTGAAACAGGATGCGCTGCCAGTCCCTAATTCCTAATTTCTGATTCGTTTATTCGGTATTATTCCTTCAGCGTACCAGCCTCGGCAGCAGCGCGCATCTCGTCGCTGGCATAGAGGAACACCTCCACGCGACGGTTCTGGGCACGGCCTTCCTTGGTGTCGTTGCTGGCAACGGGCTGCTGGAAGTCGAAGCCTTCAACCTCCTTGATCTGCGTCTCGGCAACGCCCTTCGACTTCAGGAAGTCTGAGACAGCCTCGGCACGGCTCTTGGAAAGCTTCTGGTTGACAGCCAGGGAACCCGTGTTGTCGGTGTGGCCATAGATGGCGACGTCGGCATCGTTGTAGGTCTTCAGCACCTCGGCAAACTGTGCCAGGTTCTTCTGGGCCTCAGCATTGAGGTTGGCCTTGTTGGTAGCGAAGAGGATACCGCTGTCGAAGGTGACCTTCACGGCGCGGGTGTTGCCATCCTCGTCGGTCAGCTTCTCGAGTTCTGCACCTTCCACCTTGGCAGCAGCCTCGGCAGCCTTGTCCATGTGATTGCCGATGAGGGCACCTGCAGTAGCACCCACAGTAGCGCCCACAGCCGTACCGACGGCCGTATTACCTGTGTAATAACCGACAGCTGCACCCAGCAGGGCACCACCAGCCGTACCGATGAGGGCACCGCCTGCCGTCTTAGACATACCGCAGCCCGAAAGGATCAGGGTTGCACACAAACACAAACTAATTACACTTTTTGCTTTCATACGAACATTTTATTAAATGGTTAATAAATACTCTCTCACAAAAACTGCGCAAAAATACGACTTCTTTTCCAAAAAACGAAATACTTTGCCCAATTTTTTTTCATGGATTGCGAAAAATATATTACTTTTGCACCTTGGAAATACAATAACCCCAATAATTATATGGCAGAATTAAAGCAACTCACCAAACGTAGTGACAATTATTCGCAGTGGTACAACGACTTGGTCGTGAAAGCCGACCTTGCCGAGCAGTCAGCCGTGCGCGGCTGCATGGTCATCAAGCCTTACGGCTACGCCATCTGGGAAAAGATACAACGTCAGCTCGACGACATGTTCAAGGCCACGGGCCACGTCAACGCCTACTTCCCCCTCCTTATCCCCAAATCGTTCCTGAGCCGCGAGGCCGAGCACGTCGAGGGCTTTGCCAAGGAGTGTGCCGTCGTCACCCACTACCGTCTGAAGACCAACGATGCCGGCGACGGCGTCGTGGTGGATCCCGCAGCCAAACTGGAAGAAGAACTCATCATCCGCCCCACGAGCGAGACCATCATCTGGAGCACCTATAAGAACTGGATTCATAGCTACCGCGACCTGCCCATCCTCTGCAACCAGTGGGCCAACGTCATGCGCTGGGAGATGCGCACGCGTCCCTTCCTGCGCACCAGCGAATTCCTGTGGCAAGAGGGACACACCGCCCATGCCACCCGCGAAGAGGCCGAGAAAGAGGCGCAGACCATGCTGAAAGTCTATGCCGACTTTGCCGAGCAGTTTATGGCCGTGCCCGTCATCAAGGGCGTGAAGAGCGAGACCGAGCGTTTCGCCGGAGCCCTCGACACCTACACCATCGAGGCCATGATGCAGGATGGCAAGGCGCTGCAGAGCGGCACCAGCCACTTCCTCGGGCAGAACTTCGCCAAGGCTTTCGATGTGCAGTTTACCGACAAGGAGGGCAAGACCGACTACGTCTGGGCCACCAGCTGGGGCGTCAGCACCCGCCTGATGGGCGCCCTCATCATGGTGCACAGCGACGACAATGGTCTGGTGCTGCCTCCGAAGCTCGCTCCCATCCAAGTCGTCATCGTGCCTATTTATAAAAATGAAGAGCAGCTTGCTGCCATCAGCGAGAAGGTGAACGGCATTGCCGCCCGTCTGCGCAGCATGGGCATCAGCGTGAAATACGACGACTCGGACAACAAGCGTCCTGGCTTCAAGTTTGCCGACTATGAGCTGCGCGGCGTTCCCGTCCGCCTCGTCATGGGTGCCCGCGACTTGGAGAACGGCACCCTGGAAGTAATGCGCCGCGACACGCTGGAGAAGGAAACCCTGCCCATCGAAGGCATTGAAGAATATGTCCAGAAACTGTTGGACGACATGCAGCAGAACATCTTCCAGAAAGCCCTTGCCTACCGCAACAGCTGGATTAAGAGTGTCGACACCTACGACGAGTTCAAGGAAGAGATTGAGAAGGGCGGCTTCATCCTTGCCCATTGGGACGGCACCGTCGAGACGGAGGCCCGCATCAAGGAGGAGACCAAGGCCACCATACGCTGCGTGCCCTTCGACGACCCCAACTACCCCGCTATCTGCATGGACACCACGCCCGGTGTGGATATGGTGACAGGCAAGCCCAGCGCCCGCCGCGTCATCTTCGCACGTGCCTACTAAGTTTAATCCATAATACACATCCAAAATGAAACGCATCGCATCCCTATTCCTCGTTTCGATGTTCGTTGTGGCTGGCGTATGTGCTGCCACCAGTGTTACCCTCTCCTCTCCCGACGGCAAGATTGTCACCACCGTATCCGTAGGCGACCAGCTCACCTACACGGTTACCTGCGACGGTGTCGTCCTGATGCAGGATAACCCCCTTGCCCTCTCCCTTGTCGGTGGTGAGGTGCTGGGCGCAAAGCCTGTCTTTACCGGCAAAAAAATTACGTCTGTTGACGAGGACATCCGTCCCGTTGTTCCCCTGAAGTTCAACATTGTCCGCAACCACTACAACCAGCTCCGCCTCAACTTCAAGGGCGGCTGGGCTGTGGAAATCCGCGCCTACAACGACGGCATTGCCACCCGCTTCGTCCTCAACCGCAAGGGCACCCTCGACGTTCTGGGCGAAACATTCGGCATCAACCTCCCTTCGCCTGCCAAGCTCACCATGCAGGAGCCCCGCAGCTTCCATTGCAACTACGAGGAGCGCTACACCTTCGGCACCAGCGACGAATGGGCTGCTGAGAAAAAGATCGCTGAACTCCCCTTCTACATCGACACCCAGAAGAACGGCATCAAGTTGCTTGTCTCCGAGTCAGACCTCAACGACTATCCCTGCCTCTTCATCCGTGGCAACGGTGCCAACAGCTTCACCTCCGACTTCCCTCGCCAGCCGCTGGAATTCAGCGACAATGGCGACCGTAGCGTCAAGATTGACAAGGAAGCCGAATATATGGCCCGCATCAGCGGCAAGCGCACCCTTCCCTGGCGCTACGTCCTGATTGCCCGCAACGACGGACAGCTCGTCACCAACACCCTCACCTGCCGTCTGGCCTCTCCCTGCGAGCTGAAGGGCGACCTCTCATGGATTAAGCCCGGACAGGTCAGCTGGGAATGGTGGAACGGTGCCACCCCCTACGGCCCGGACGTCAACTTCGTCTCCGGCTTCAACATGGACACCTATAAATACTTCATTGACTTTGCTGCCAAGTACGGCATTGAATATATCCTGATGGACGAAGGCTGGGCCAAGGACACCCGTGACCCCTACACCCCCAATCCTACCATCGACCTGCACGAGCTCATCCGCTACGGACAGGAGAAGGGCGTCGGCATCATCCTGTGGCTCACCTGGCTCACCGTCGAGAAGAACCCCGACCTCTTTGCCACCTTTGAGCAATGGGGCATCAAGGGCGTAAAGATTGACTTCATGGACCGCAACGACCAGTGGATTGTGAACTTCTACGAGCGCAACGTCCGCCTCGCAGCCGAGCACCATCTGTTTGTGGACTATCACGGTGCCTTCAAGCCTGCCGGACTTGAATATCGTTTCCCCAACCTGCTCTCCTACGAAGGTGTGCGTGGCTTGGAACAGGGAGGCGGCTGCCAGCCCGAGAACAACATCTGGCTGCCCTTCATGCGCGGAGCCGTCGGCCCGATGGACTTCACGCCTGGTGCCATGCTGAACTATCAGCCTGAGAACTATGCCGCCCGTCGTCCCAACAACGCCTCCGTCGGCACACGCGCCCATCAGCTGGCTATGTATGTGCTCTACGAGAGCGGCGTGCAGATGCTGGCCGATAATCCCACCCTTTACTACCGCAACGACGACTGCACCCGCTTCATCGCCTCCGTCCCTGTCACGTGGGACGAGAGCTACGTGCTTCAGGCCGAGGCCGGCAAGTATCTTGTTGAAGCCAAGTGCAAGGACGACGTCTGGTATTTGGGCGGCATGATGGGCAAGGAGCCTGGCGAGGGCATCGACGTCACCATCCGCATCGACTTCCTCGGCTCAGGCGCAGCCCGCCACCTCACCCTCTTCGAGGACGGCATCAACGCCCACCATCAGGGTATGGACTACCGTGTCCGTGAGATGACAGTCCGCAATGGCGACGTCATCACCGTCCACATGGCACGCAATGGTGGTTTCGCCGCACAAATCAAGTAAGGACGCGTGGATACAGTTTTCCAGATTCTCAAGATGCTCGGCTGCCTGGGCATGTTCCTCTTTGGAATGTCCCTGATGAGCGGCGGTCTCCAGAAATTCGCGGGTGATTCTCTTCGTACGTTCATTGCGAAGATGACGTCAAACACAGGCAAATGCCTGCTCACAGGCTTTGTCGTTACCGCTTTGGTGCAGTCATCGACGGCTACCACGCTTATGCTCGTCAGCTTCGTCAATGCAGGACTCATGACGCTCAGCCACGCCATCGGCGTCATCATGGGAGCCAACATCGGCACCACGTTTACGGCCTGGCTTTTCGCCCTCTCGTTTGACGGCTCGTTCAGCCTTGGCGCCATTGCCATACCGGTGATGTTCTTCGCCTTCGTGTTCTACTCCATGAAGAACCAGCGCCTGAAGAGCTTTGGCGAGTTCCTCATGGGCTTTGCGTTCCTGTTCCTCGGCCTTGCCACACTGAAGGACACCTCCTACCCGCTCCTTTCCAGCCCAGGCATGCACAAGCTGCTGGCCCCACTGACAGGCTTCGGCTTTGGCAGCACGCTGATGTTCATCGTCATAGGTGCCGTGATGACGCTGATGCTTCAGTCGTCAGCTGCTACAACGAGTATCACCATGTTGCTTTTAGCAGCAGGCGTAGTTCCCTTCGACCTTGCTGTGGCAATGGTGCTTGGCGAGAACATCGGTACCACCATCACCTCCAACCTGGCAGCCTCTGTGGCAAACGTCTCTGCGAAGCGCACGGCCCGTGCCCATCTGGTGTTCAACCTCTTCGGTAGTATACTGGTGATAGCTCTCTTCCGTCCCTACCTGCAGCTCAATGGCATCATCATCGAAGCCCTCGGCTTTCCCAATCCCTGTACGGCCGACTTCACGTTGCTCAGCATGAGCGATGCCGAAGGGGGCGTCATGAAGGCCCAGCTGGCGCAGAGCCTTCCTTATAGTGTTGCCATCGTCCACACCCTCTTTAATGTCATCACCACCCTCATCCTCGTCGGATTCATTCCACAGATTGAGAAGATTGTCACTCGCATGGTGCCTTCGAAAGAGGGCGAAAGCGAAAGCTACAGCCTTATCTACCTCAAACAGGGTCTGCTCAGTACGGCAGAGCTCTCGCTCGACGAGGTACGTCGCGAGATTTACCACTTTGGCGAAATCTGCCTGAAGGACTACAACTATGTCTGCCAGGCTGTCGATACCACCGAACGGGACTCCTTCGAGCCGCTTCGGGCGAAGCTGGTGAAGTACGAGGAGATAACGGACCGCATCGAATTTGAGATTGCCAACTACCTGAACAAGGTGAGCGAGAGCGAAATCTCCGATTCCACCCGCATCCGCATCAAGGCTATGTACAAAATCATCAGCGAGATGGAGAGCTTGGGCGATAGCGGAGAGGCTATCAGCCGCCTCCTCACCCGCAAATACGACCATGGGAAGAAACTCGATGCTGACATGACAGCCAAAGTTGATGGTATGCTTGCTCTTGTACGAAATGCTTACGATGTCATGTTAGAAGATCTTGGTAACAAGAATCTACGTAACATCCAGAATGCCTACGATGCCGAAGATGCCATCAACAAGTGCCGTGATCGTCTGCGCGAAGAACACATTGCCAACATCGAGAACCGCGCCTACGACTACACTTCAGGCGTTTATTACATCGACCTCATTGCCGAGCTTGAGAAGATAGGCGACTTCATCATCAACATCTCCGAAGCCGCTGTGCAAATGCGATAAGGGACGGGTAGTTTATTCCACTGCGCTGGGAGTTTATTCCCTTGGGCTAAAAAATTATTCCACTGCGCTACGGATTTATTCCAGTGCGCGGTGGAATTATTTGCTTGGGCTATGAAAGCGACTATTCTGGGACGGGAAAAGAGGCAAGGGCTTCGTAAAGGCGTCGGACGGGCAGCCCCATGACATTATAGAACGATCCTTCGATGCGCTCTACCCCCACATAGCCTATCCACTCTTGCACGCCGTAGGCACCCGCCTTGTCAAGCGGATGATAGTGTGCCACGTAATAGTCAATCTCCGCATCGCTGAGCGTAGCAAAAGTCACTTTTGACTCAGCCACAAAGCTCTTCTGATGATTACGGGTGGTAAGGGTGACGCCCGTAAACACCTCGTGCGTCTTGCCCGACAGACGGTGAAGCATAGCGACAGCCTCGGCATCGTCATGAGGTTTTTCAAGAATGGCATCCTCCAGCCACACAATGGTATCGGCCGTAATAATAAGCTCGTCAGGGGCAATCATATCGCGATAGGCGTTGGCTTTCTCGCGAGAGATAAACAGAGGAATCTCTCCTGCCCGCAGCGAAGCAGGGTACGACTCATCTACCGATGGCAGCACACGCACTTCGAAGGGTATATCCAACCCCGCAAGGAGTTCCCTCCTTCGGGGTGAGTTCGAGGCTAAGATAATCTTGTAGTTCATAGGGATATAGTTTGTTGACTACCAGCCGAAGGCATCGTCGTTGTGCATCCATTTGCCTTGCACGCGCAGCACTTGTTCCAGCACATCGCGCACACACCCTTCCCCACCCTTCAGCGGAGAGATATAGCGACAGACAGCCTTAATCTCCGGCGCTGCATCAGCAGGGCAGCAGGGCAGTCCGCAGGCTGAGAGCACAGGATAATCGGGGATGTCGTCACCCATATAGAGCACCTCATCAGCCGAAAGGCCTCGCTGCAACAGGAAATCCGTGAAGACCTCCTTCTTATAAACCGAGCCGAGGAAGATGTCCTCTACGCCCAATGAGATATATCGCTCGCGGATGCAGGGCAGGTTGGCGCCTGTGATGATGCCTACAATCAGTCCCGTCTTCACAGCGTGTTGGATGGCGTAACCGTCCTTGACGTTGGAGGTGCGACAAGGGATGCCGTCAGGGCCCAGCGGCATGACAGCCTTGCTGAGTACGCCATCGACATCGAAGATGCAGGCTTTCACAGTTGTCAGGTCGTAGTCAATCATCGCATTACCACTTGTTGATGTGCACTTTCTCCCACTGAAGGTGTTCCTCGTTGAAGGGCTTGCGCTCCATGCCCTTGTGGCCTACGGCAATGACGCAGAGCACGCGAAAGTTATCGGGTATGCCAAGCAGCTCGTGGATGACATCGTCGGCAGGAGTTCCGTCGGCAGCAAAGCGCCCCTTCATGTGTGCCCAGCAGCTGCCCAGCCCAAGGTCCTCAACCTGAAGCTGAATCATTAGTGCGGCAATGGAGGCATCCTCTACCCATGCATCGCTGACGCCAGGGTCACCCAGGACGACAATAGCCATCGGAGCATCGGCTATAAACGCGGCTCCGCTTTCCTTGCTTTCAGCCAGACGAGCCAGCATGGATTTGTCATCGACAACAATAAACTGCCAGCCCGTACTCCGATGCGAGGAAGGGGACATGAGCGCTGCACGCAACAGCAGTTCCACCTGCTCCTGTGTCAGCTCCTCGTCCGTAAACTTGCGCATGCTGCGCCTTGTTTTAATCAGTTCACTGAAACTTTCCATAGTGTTCTTTATAATTTGGGTGCAAAGATAGGAAATTTTCACAATAACTTACACAAATCTGCGTTATAATTTAGATGAAACGGACTCTGACCATACGTCTGCTGTTGTTTTTCTTCAGCCTGCTAACGGCGATAGCGCCCTGCCTGGCCGAGCGCGTGACGGTGAAAGGTGTTATCCGCGATGAACACGGAAGTCCGATTGAAGTAGCAAACATTTTCATAGAAAAGCAACTTATCGGCGCCACCAGCAACCTGAACGGCGAATACACCATCTCGTTCGAGAGTGCCGACAGCGTGGTCATCGTCTATTCCATGATTGGCTACCAAACGCGACGTCGCATCCTGCGCCGCCCTACAGGCACCATCACAATGGACATCATGCTTCCTTCGCTGAATATGGAACTGCAGGGTATCACCGTCAAAGAGACGCGACGCCAGACAGGCACCATGCAGCACATCAGCATGAAGGAAGCCCGCCTGACACCCGATGCTACGGGTGGCTCTGTGGAATCGTTCATTGCCACGCAAGCAGGCGTCAGCAGCACCAACGAGCTGAGTACGCAGTACAACGTGCGTGGAGGAAACTTTGACGAGAACAGCGTCTATGTCAACGGCATAGAGGTTTATCGCCCTCTCCTCATCCGCGCAGGACAGCAAGAGGGACTTTCGTTCATCAACCCCGATATGGTGGAGAACATCGGCTTCTCGTCAGGCGGCTATGAGGCCCGCTTCGGCGACAAGATGAGCAGCGTGCTCGATATCACCTACCGTCGCCCTAAGGAGTTCGAGTCGACCCTCAGCGCCAGCCTGCTTGGAGCCAACGCCTACGTGGGCTATGGAAACCGACGTTTCAGCCTGACAAACAGCATCCGCTACAAGACCAGCGAATACCTGCTTGGCACACTCGACACGCACGGCGAATACAATCCTGCCTTCATCGACTATCAGACCTATCTTCATTGGCGCCCCTCAGACGAGTGGAGCATGGGGTTCATTGGCAACATCTCGCAGAATAAGTACGACTTCGTTCCCCACGACCGCAGCACTTCGTTCGGCACTTTGGCGAGCATTAGGTACCTCAATGTGTTTTTCGCCGGTCAGGAACAGGACAGATTTCAGACTTTCTTCGGCTCTTACAACCTTAGCTATTCGCCAAACACGAGCAGCATATACTGCCTTAACGCCTCGGCCTATCACACCAACGAACGCGAGACCTACGACATCATCAGCCAGTACAGGCTTGACCAAGTCGACGAGAACGTGAATCTGGGCGTCGGCACCTACATGGAGCACGCCCGCAACTACCTTCAGGCCAACGTGATGAGCATCGGAATCAGCGGAGAACACAAGATTGACGCCCATCATATCCTTTGGGGGCTTGAGGCGAAGGACGAGCAGGTACGAGAACGGGTGAACGAATGGGAATACCGCGATTCAACAGGCTACAGCATTCCCCACACGGGGCAGGAGCTGGAGCTCATCTACAACTTGCGTTCCACCAATGACGTACACAATCACCGTTTCTCGGCCTATGTGCAGGACACGTGGCGCTTCACCAGCGACCTCGGACTCTTTGTCTTTAACGCAGGACTGCGCGCCTCCTACTGGACATGGAACCACGAGCCTATTGTCAGCCCTCGCGCCTCGCTGGGTTTCGTCCCTGCCGGCAACGAGAGTTTCACTTTCCGCCTAGCTTCGGGCGTTTATTACCAAAGCCCGTTCTACAAGGAGTATCGTGATACCACCATTGTCAATGGCAGCTACCACGTACAGCTCAATCGCGACATCCGCTCTCAGCGCAGCATCCACTTCGTAGCGGCTACGGACTACAGTTTCCGCATCTTCGACCGTCCCTTTAAGTTTAGTGCCGAACTCTACTACAAAGCGTTATCCAACCTTATCCCTTACAATGTCAATAACATCCGCATTACTTATTATGGCGAGAACTGCGCCTCGGGCTATGCGACGGGCTTGGACATGAAACTTTTTGGCGAATTTGTGCCTGGAACCGACTCGTGGCTCACTTGTTCGTTCATGCGGACGGAAGAGAAAATCGGAGGACGCTGGTATCCCCGTCCAACGGACCAGCGCGTCAACATCTCGTTCAATTTCAGCGATTACTTCCCAGGTACCGACCGTTGGAAGATGAGCCTCCGCGCCACCTATGCCAATGGCCTTCCCTTCGGTCCACCCCACAGCGGACGTGAGAAACAGATCTTCCGCGCCCCTGCCTATCGTCGTGTCGATATTGGCATGAGCTACCGCCTTGTGGGCGGAGAGCGGAACCGCGTCGAGATTCCCTTCTTACAAAACACGGCGCTGGCTTCCACACAGTCTGCCGTCCGCAACATTTGGCTGGGCATTGATGCCTTCAATCTCCTTAGCATACGCAATGTCAACAGCTATTATTGGATTACCGATATCAACAATCAGCAATACGCCGTCCCTAACTACCTCACCGGGCGACGTATCAACTTCAGAATACTCGCAGAGTTCTGACGAGTTAAGAGATAAGAAAAAATGCCCTCCCTCTCCCCTATCGCTCATATCCGTACCGACTTCCCAACGAAGTTTGGCGTTCCGCGCCAAAGCGGTCTTGTTCCTGAGCTGAAGGGGCTTATCGTTTTTACTCCCGAATACCGCGACCCTAATGCCCTGCGCGGCCTCGAAGGGTTTGACTATATCTGGGTAATCTGGAGTTTTAGCGAAAACGAGGGAGAAGCCCTTACGGTTCGGCCTCCACGATTAGGAGGCAACGAACGAATGGGCGTGTTTGCAACTCGCTCTTCTTTCCGCCCCAATGGCTTAGCGCTTTCCTCCCTGAAAATCGACCGTATCGAATGGAATACCTCAGAAGGTCCCGTCGTTCACGTCAGCGGCATTGATATGATGGACGGCACGCCGATATTCGACATTAAGCCCTACGTCACCTTCACCGACAGTCATCCCGAAGCACGAAGCGGTTTTGTCGATACACGCCCCAAACCAATGCTCGAAGTCGTTTTCCCCGAAGATATGCTGTCAATTCTCCCTTCAGACAAACGTGAAGCCGCCCTTGCTATGCTGGGGCAGGACCCTCGTCCAGCCTATCAATCAGACCCCACACGCACCTATGGGCTTCCCTTTGCCGGGTTTGACATCCGCTTCCACGTAAAGAGCGGCACACTCATCGTTACCGACGTTGTGCCGCTCTAAACCAAGCACTAAGCTCCTTACTTTACAATCACCTTTCGTCCGTTCTGGATGTAGATTCCTCGTACAGGACGAGTCACACGACGTCCCTGCAAATCGTAAAGAGTCTCTCCGAGCTCCTCACCATTAAGGGTGGAGTCTAGGACGGGTCTTATACCGTTGCCTATTACCTGCATCCAACTGACGGTCTTGCCCTTGTCGCCATTGAATCCTTCTTGGTCAACAATGTCGGCCGTCTGAACGGTAAGCACATAGTAGCCCGTGCGAGAGGTAAGGTCGCCAAAGCGAAGCTCATACGTATCGGACTCCGTACCCACAGGAACGATGTTCATACTTGAAACTTCGAGGCGTACGCCCTCGTGGTTCAGACGGACATCGTCCGTTGTAAAGGTATTCTCCACGATGGGCTTGTTGAAACGAACATTAAGCTTCTCAAGCGGCGTAGTCGTCCAGCTCTCCGCATCTGGAACGGTGAAAATCTCCTCCACCGCCAACCATACGCTCGGCATAGGCTCAAAGACGATACGATAGGTGTCACCTTCAGCACCTGCGCAGTCGGCTAAGTGCAGACGGTTCTCAGCCACAGGCTTCTTGGCATCGTTGAAGACATACTTTGTGAGCCAGCAGCAGCGGAGCGGGATATTGACTCCATCGCTCAAGCGGGTGATGGACTTAACAGTTCCATGACCGTCCGTCGGGTCGGCAAGCCAGCCATAGACCCAGTCGGAACCTGTAGCAGGCACACGGACGTCGACACTCGACTCTCCGTTTTCATTAATCATACTACCGATGGACATCTCCTTTGTCGTAGTCACAGGGGCTGTCGTAGCATCCGCAAAGTATATAATGTCAGGCTCGGAGTTAATATCGACCTTATCGTTAACGAGGAAAGCTGCCTTTTCGGTACCCTCCGCATCGCGTACAGCAATGCTGTGGATAAGCTCATGCACGTGGATAGTATCGAGCAGCGAGAGGTCGGGGTTGCCGTAGCTGGTGACGTGCGTGGCCTCAATCTCATAGTCGATAAAATGACCATAGATAGAACTGCGCATCCACCACTGGGCGTAGGCCGAGGAGTGAGGTGCGATGTCGCCAAACTCGGTGGCGACGCTCTGTCCGAGTGCCAGCACCTTCTCGCCGCCATTGAGCTGCGAGCTGATCATGTCGTAATTGATGAGGAGGCCCTTCTCATTCTCCACAATCTCTGGCTGGTTGGTCACCATTCGCAGGTCTTTTGCCATACCGTTGCCCTTGTTGAGCAGGAGCAGCGAGAACTCTGCATCTTCGGCAGGCTCAACCTCCTCCGTGAACGGGTCGTCACTCATCACGTCGCGCTGGACAAAGTAGATCATCTCGAGCACAGGCGAGGGATTGACGGTTATGGGCACAGGCACCAGGTCGCGTGTCACCTCGTAGCCGTTGAACGGGTCGATGTACGTCAGGCTTCCGCCGATGGTATAGACGACGGGTTCATCAGGAGCCGCATAGCGTGTGGGGATGAACTTGATAGTGGCAACACCTGTCTGCTGGGCATCGAGCGTCCAATTGCCGTCGAAGGCAAGCTGTCCGCTGAAGCCATTGAGCGTCTCCATGTGCATCTCCATCTCGTGCGAAGTTGCCACTACGCCGTTCGGGTCGGTAACGGTGAGGTTCAGCTGTACATCCTTCATGGGTTCGTCGGCGTGTCCATTGAAGACGGTGAGCGTGCCGAGGAATGCCTGGCGGGTGAAGGTCATGGTCTGGCTGATCTGAATCTTCACCGTGGCGCAGACGGCACCGTTCTCTTGGTCAAGCATCTGCTCCACCTGCGGTACCTCAGTCTTCCACAGGTCGTATATGGTTTCGTAGCCATATTCGTGAGCCTTTTTCTCGCAAGCCTCTACGATGGCGCACTTCTCACGGATAACGTCCATATTGATGCGGTTATCGGGATTCGTGCCGGCAAACCGTTCGATAAGGGCATCGAATGCCTCGTCGCTTACGCTCGCAGGCTTCAGATAGCGAAGGTCGTCCGCCGATACCGAACTGCGGTCGGCAGGGAAGGCACGGAAGATAGCCAGCAGCTCGCTTCCCTCCACTTCGTTCCACACGGAGATGTCGCCCAGCAGTTCATCCACAATAGCCTCGACGGCTTCATACTCGTCGAGCACATACTGCGATTTCTCTTGGAACGCCCGAATGAACCTGGGTAATGCGGCAGCCCGACGGGCAGGAGCCGACAGTGCATCGTCATCATCGTCATCATCATCGTCGTCATCGTCATCATCCTTTAGGCAATCCATTCCCACATAGCCCTTGATGCAGCTTGCCACGCCGAACGCCGTGCCGATGGGTCCAGGAATATGTCCGCCAACCCAAAGCAGCACATCCACTTCGTCCTCCATGGTTGCAATTCCGACGGCATCGCTTAGGAACGGGATGTTCAGTAATCCAATCAGACAGGTGAGACTCTTCTCGGCGAACTCGTTGAGGCAGTCGTTACAGCCCGTATAGCTGCGCGTGACGCCTCCGCCGCCGGCAAAGCCGCCCCAGGTGCCTCCGCCACCGCCTCCTCCATAAGCGTAGCCGCCAAAGGAGTAGCCACCTGCGCCGCACGAACGCTGGTAGAGCAGTTTGCCATAGCTGCCACTCATCATGTCGTCGCCGCAAGGCCATTCGTACTTGACATTCTGATCCATGCTACACGGCATACTGCTGTTGTCGCCCGCACGACGTTGCGGACTGTATTCTGGCCACGTTCCTGTGCGGCGATAGCGCATGGAGGCTTCGGCATTCTCGCCTGGGAACAGACGTGTCACACGGACGGGAATCACAGCCGACGTCTGGGCTTCGAGGCTCTCGGGCACTTCGACAAGCGGCGTAAAACTGAAGAACTCGTTATCAGGGAACGTAAGTTCAAGCGCTTCGGCACGAATAAGACCTCTGTTGATGAGCACCGTGTTATAGACGAGGCTCTGCCCAAGCTCCATAGCGTCGAAGGGCTGTTCTTCCACTTGCATCTCTACCACCGGCTGCGGCACATAGGTCTCAAACGTCATCGTCGTCACAATCTTGTACTCGTCCGTCTCGTTCACCTCCACTACATCAAAGTCAATGGTGATGGCCTGGAAACTCAGGTTGACGGTAAGGTTCATCGTACGCGAGGGGTCGAGGCTGACGTTGTTCTGATAGCCGCTGTGCTTATCGGCCTTGACGGTTACGGTGTACCAGCCGGCAGGCAGGTCGAAGGTGGCCTTACCATCGGTGCCTGTTGTAGCCTCTGCCACTTGTGCGCCGCTGATGGGGTGCGTTATCGTCACCGTAGCACCGCTGACGTGCGGAGCTTCAGCTGTGTAATAGGTGTTCTCGTCGCAGACGTCGATGACCAGTTTGCTTTGGGCATCGCTGACAGGTTCCACACTAAAGGGCAGCGTGAATCCCTGTCCGTTCTCCACGTTCACCGCGATGTGTCCTGTCAGGGGTACGTTGAGCTGCATTCGCTCGTCGGGGGTGAAGCGGAGCATCACGTCTGCTTTCTCGCCAGGCGCTAGCGAAGCCATCGAGACAGGCGTCAGCGCACTCATCCAGGCAACCTCGGGCAATGCCAGCGTCACCTCGCCTGTGGCAGCAGCGCCCTCGTTGGTGATGGTGAAGACATAGTCTGTGAAACCGCCCATCAGCATCGTGGTGCTGATTTCGCTGACGTTGGCTGTCAGCAGCGCCGTCGGATTCACGTTGTAGTACCAGATGGTCAGCTCCTTCGCCGGACCTTCAGCCGTACGGATGCGCAAGCGCAGTTCCTCATAGTTGTCGCCCTGCGTAATGGCATTGGGCGTCACCTTGATGTGTAGGACGGCCTTTCCGTCGGCCTCGAATGTCCCAACGCTTGTAAGCTGCACATCGAGGTTGGCGTTCTTCGATACCTGCTCAAAGACAGCGCCCGTGAGGGCAATGACGCCCGGATTGCGTACGGTGATGTCGGCCTCGTAGCTCTCGCCGATGACAAACGTACGCCAAGCGGTCCATGTGTCGTCAGCCGTCCAACGCGGGCCCTCCGTTTGGAAGCCACGCACATCAAACACGCAGCCAGCAAAGGCGGCATCGTCGGGCCAGCTCTGCGGATAGACAGCGGCTGCCATGAAATGGCCCGTCCACGATTCGTAAGTCGTCCAAGGATAGCTGAAGGCGCCGTTCTCGTCGGTGACGACGTTGAAGGTCTGGTCGCCTCCCTCGGCATTACGGACAACGAGCTTCAACTGGCTGAAGGCGTTCTTCGCGCCGGCTATCTGTCCTGTGAAGCGGACAGTCTCGCCCACATCATAGACGGCCTTGTCCGTCGCAAGCGTTGCCGTATAGGGCGGCACAACCTTTATACTATAGGTTTCATCAGCCGTGTTGTTGTCATAGTTGGTCTCCTTGTACAGACGCGAGCCGTTCACCCACGCCTGCGCCGTCACCTCGGTAACGTAATCGACGACAATAAGCTTGGGCGTCAGCCGTAGCGTCTGCCCTACGGGTATCTCTTGACGAGTTTTATACTCCCAGTTGCCCTCCTTCCACGGGCCAGAAATCGTTACGTCCATACCCGCAGGCATAGGCTCATTACCCTTGTTGGTGATGGCAATGACGGCCTGAACGGTATCCTTGGCCTGCACTTCGGTGGGTGTGATGCTGAACTCGGTGATAGAAACATCGGCTCCCGTGTTGGGGTCGTACTGGCTGTCAGGCACGTTGCCGATGCAGAATAGCACGCTCAGTTGCTGTGTCTCGCCTGGGGCAATAGAGCGGTCGCGCCAGCACCAGCCCAAACCGCTGTCGTACGAGCCGTTCTCCACATAGAGGTTGTTGACTTCACGAATAGACTCGTGATAAAGGCCAAGGCCCATGTCAGCATGCTGCCCACCCCAGTCCTGATGGACATACATGGCCACATAGTTTTTTCCCTTGGGATTGAGGGCGTTGATGGCCTCCTCGTTGATGTCGCGGAAATCAAGCCAGTCCATCCAGGGTTCGCCGTCGTAGGCTAGGACACCGTTGAACCACACCTGACAGCCGTCGTCGTGATAGATACGCATTTTCAGGTCAGACAGGACGCTGGCATCGACGTTGAGGTTCAACTCCTTGCGCATCCAGAGATGCTCGGTGTCCCACTTGGCACTCGTACCGTCATAGGGAGTAAAGGGCGTCAGTCCCGTCTGCCAGCCGCTGTCGTCGAAGGTCGAGGATTTCCAGTTGTCGGCAGGCTGCTCTGTGGTATAACGCCATGTGTCGCCTCCTTCGTCAGCATCCTTTATAAAAGAGGCATATTTCTCCGTGCCATTGACAGCACCATGGTACAGCCCTTCCTGCAGGCCGAGGGCAACGTCGACGGTCTGTCCGCCCCAACTGTTGTAGGCATAGACGGCGATGGTGTTGGTACCGTGTAGGTTGAGCGTCGCGCGGGCATCGTCGCTGAGGTCGTAGTCGTAGTAATTGCTGAAATACTCAGGGTCGTTGACAGCAAGCACGCCGTTGATATAGACCTGGTTGGCCCCATCGGCATTATGGAAGTACTTCACGCGGAGGAACTTTGCCTGCTCGGCCGTGATGTCGAGGTCGAAGGTGCGGCGCATCCAAATCTTTTTCTCCGTCCACACGGTACGCACATGGTTGCGTCCTTCTGTGCCGAAGCCGCCCACACCCTCGTGCCAGCCGCTGTCGTTGAAGCTCGGATTTTTCCAGCTCGAGGCCGGTTCTTCGGTGGTATAGCGCCACGTCACAGATGTCTCCTCCGACTCAGGAGCAATGATGGTCTGGGTGAAATCGTTGGATTCCCACTTCGGGTCGGAGTATCTGCCCGCAATGCCTTCTTTCGAGCTATGACGCCCATAACTGCCAAACCAGTAGCCATCCACGTCGCTCACGCCCGCACGCTGACGGAAGAGGAACTGCAGCGTAGCGGCCTCTTCAGCCACGTTGCTGCTGGCCATCTCCAGACCGAAGGGCTTACCGTTCTTGTCGCGCACCAGCGTGATAGGTGCTGCGTCGTTGTCGCCCAACGACAGGTCTGCGCGGCTACCCAGCGAATAGGTATGGGACGTCTCGTCGGTGTTTGTCACGTTGTAGACGATGCGGGCATACTCGCCCAGCGGCACAACGGTAACCATCACATCGACGCCACGGGCATGACTGTTCTTAAAAGCATTCTTGTACCATTGATAATCATCGTCATCGTCACGGTCAAGTGCATCTTTCATGCCACTCCTGTACCATCTGATGTCTTCCAAAGAGATGGCTTCGTCCTTCCCGTCCACACAAAGAGCCGAAGTGTAGCCATTGCCGCTGTAGGTTGAGCTGTAGTAACTGCGGTTGAACTTTCCGAGGATGTCATAGACGGCACTATCGTTGCGCACCCACAGGTCGGTGGTGCCAAGACGGTAGTAATCCTCGGGGAATTCATCGTCGGTGTAGATGACGCGCTGTGGAGCCTTTTGTACCTGTTCTGGCGCATAGTTGCGCTGGGGCGAATCGACCTTGCCGTCCTGAGCCGAGGTGGGCAGCGCAGCTGCAGCCACAAGAGTCACAAGACTAAGAATAAACGATTTAAGCATTTGATGTTTCATAGCGACTGGTATTAATTCAAATTCTTTACAAAGATAACACATTTTTTTCAATCCACCAAATTATGGGGGCGAAAAAAGAGGGAGGCGTCTTCGGCGACTCGTTGTTGACTCAGATATCAGATATCAGTTTTCTCATGAACACATGATACCCACCCGAAACGAAGTGTCAAAAGAACAAAACAAAATTGATTACTAATTATATTAATAAAAATTTTATTATATATTATAATATATAATAAACATTCTTTTCGAATGTAAAAGGGCATGGCTCAAAAGAAAACTGATATCTGATATCTGAGTCACTAGTCGGGCGACAATGGTCTCTCGAAGCGTTCCATGACTCAACTCCCCACGCCTCATTGCCCATAACCACCCTACAAGGGGTGCTTTCATCCCCCATCCGGCGGCTTTTTCATTCTACTGGACAACGAAATTATTCCACTGCGTTGCGATTTTATTCCAGTGGGCTGCGAAATTATTCCACTGGGCTACGGAGCCATTCCAATGGGCTGTAGGAACACGCAAAAGGGGGCTTTTCTCGGAAAAGGGCTGTTATTTGGCGTATGACGGCGCGGACATCACAACTTAGCCTTCTAACGGCAAAATCCGTAGCATCGAAAAAAAATGGCGTTAAATCGTTTTTTTTCGGAAAAGGTATTGCAGGATTGAAAAAAAAGTTGTATCTTTGCAAAGTGTTAGATTAAGAAAAAAACGGAATGATACTTGAACAAGACCGAATAGTGAAAGTGAACATCTCGGACGAGATGCGCACATCGTACATCGACTATAGCATGAGCGTTATCGTCAGCCGTGCCCTGCCCGACGTCAGGGATGGTCTGAAGCCCGTTCACCGCCGCATCCTCTATAGTATGCTTGAGCAGGGCAACACCTCCGACAAGGGCTACCGCAAGAGTGCACGCACGGTAGGTGACGTGATGGGTAAGTACCACCCGCACGGTGACAGCTCCATTTACGGCGCCCTCGTCCGCCTGGCACAGCCATGGGCCATGCGATACACGCTGGTGGACGGACAAGGTAACTTCGGCAGCATCGACGGAGACGCCCCCGCTGCCATGCGTTACACCGAGGCCCGACTAGAGAAGATGGGTGAAGAGATGATGCAGGACCTTTATAAGGACACCGTTGACTTCCAGCCCAACTACGACGACAAGGACACCGAGCCCACCGTCCTCTCGACCCGCATCCCTAACTTGCTGGTGAACGGCGCTACGGGTATCGCCGTGGGTATGGCGACGAACATGCCTACGCACAACCTTGGCGAAGTCATCGACGGCTGCGTGGCCTACATCGACAACCCAGACATCACCGTCGAAGAGCTAATGCACTTTGTGAAGGCACCCGACTTCCCCACCGGCGCCTACATCTACGGCCTCAGCGGCGTGCGCGAAGCTTATGAGACGGGACGCGGACGCATTGTCATGCGCGCGAAAACTGAGATAGAGGTCACGCCCACGCACGAGAAAATCGTCGTCACCGAGATTCCCTACAACGTCAACAAGAAAGAACTCATCGAATACATCGCCTCGCTAGTGAGCGACAAGCGCATCGACGGCATCAGCAACGTCAACGACGAGAGCGACAAGGACGGCATGCGAATCGTCATCGACCTGAAGCGCGACGCCAACAGCGGCGTGGTGCTCAACAAGCTCTACAAGATGACCCAGTTGCAGGCGGCGTTCAACGTCAATGCCGTAGCGCTCGTGCATGGGCGTCCGAAGGTGCTGACCCTGAAAGACTGCATACAATGTTTCGTGGAACACCGCCATGAGGTCACTATCCGCCGCACCAAATACGACCTGCGCAAGGCTCAGGAACGTGCCCACCTGCTGGAAGGCCTCATCATCGCCTCCGACAACATTGACGAGGTGGTGCACATCATTAAAAGCGCCAAGACGCCGCAGGAAGCCATCACAGCCCTCATGGAGCGCTTCACCCTCGACGAGGTGCAGGCAAAATACGTCGTCGAGATGCGCCTGCGTCAGCTCACCGGTCTGATGCAGGAACAGCTTCACGCCGAGTACGAGGAACTGATGCGCCAGATTGAATACCTCCAGCGCATCCTTGAGGACGACGAACTCTGCAAGCAGATCATGAAGGACGAGCTGACAGAGGTGAAGGAGAAGTACGGCGACGAGCGCCGCACCGAAGTAGTGCCCGCAGCGGGCGACTTCAACCCCGAGGACTTCTATGCCGATGACGAGATGGTCATCACCATCAGCCACTGCGGTTACATCAAGCGCACCCCGCTCACCGAGTTCCGTGCGCAGGGACGTGGAGGTATCGGCATCAAGGGCAGCGACACCAAGGACGAAGACTTCATTGAGCATATCTACAACACCACCAACCACAACTCGATGCTCTTCTTCACTGAAAAGGGACGCTGCTACTGGCTGAAGGTTTATGACATTCCCGAGGGCGCACGCCACAGCAAGGGACGCGCCATACAGAACATCCTCAACCTTGAGGCAGACAACAAAATTACCTCGTTTATCAACGTGCGCAACCTCAACGACGCCGAGTTCGTCAACAGCCACTACCTCATCTTCCTCACGAAGTACGGCACCGTCAAGAAGACCTGCCTTGAAGCCTACAGCCGTCCACGCCAGCTGGGTGTTAACGCCATCAACATCGAAGAGGGCGACCGTGTCATCAGTGTAGCTCTCACCGACGGGCACCAGGAAATCATCATCGCCACACGCGAGGGTAAGGCCATCCGCTTCCCCGAGGACACCGTCCGCCCGATGGGACGTACTGCCACAGGCGTCCGCGGCGTCCGCCTTGCAGGCCCCGATGACGAAGCCATCGGCATGGTGGCCGTCAACGACCCCACAACGGAAACCGTGCTCGTCGTCAGCGAAAACGGCTACGGCAAGCGCTCCATCGTCAGCGAATACCGCTACACCAACCGCGGCGGCAAGGGCGTTAAGACCATCAACATTACCGAAAAGACCGGCAAACTCGTCGCCATGAAACTTGTTACCGACGACCACGACCTGATGATCATCAACAAGAGCGGCACCACCATCCGCCTCTCGATGTCAGACGTCAGCGTCATCGGGCGTGCTACACAGGGTGTCCGCCTCATCAACCTCGAGAAACGCGGCGACACCATCGGCTCCGTCTGCACCGTCGATACCGACAAAGAATTAAACGAAGAGGAAAATCCCGAGTCTAATGAACAGGCAACGGAAACAACAGAAACAGGAACAGAGAAAGAAACAGAATAATTAACCACTTAAAACGTAACTAATCATGAAAAAGGTATTATTAACGGTTATGGCCGCCCTGATGACAACGGGCGTTGCCTACGCACAGGACGCGAAGGCCGACAAGGCTGCCGCCAAAGCCCTGAAGGCTGAAATAAAGGAAGCCAACAAGACGTTGAAGAAGGCTATGCAGATCCTCAACGCCGAAGGCGGCGACCTCAACGAGGCCAACACCTACATCAACCAGGCGATGGAGAACAAGCACACCGTAGGCGATCCTGACACCTGGAACACCGCCGGACAGATTCAGGCAAAGTTCTACGACAAGGAAAACGAGAAGATGTACCTCAAGCAGGCTTACAACGAAGACCTCTTCTTCGACGCCCTTAGCAAGATGTACACTTACTTCAACAAGTGCGACGAACTGGAGAGCCAGCCGAACGCCAAGGGCAAGGTTGTCCACAAGTATCGCGAGGCTAACGCCGAACGCCTCTACGGCATCCGTCCGAACCTCGTCAGCGGCGGCGTCACCTACTTCAACAAGGACAACAACGAGAAGGCATACAACCTTTTCTCGCAGTACATCGAGTCAGCCTCCTATCCGATGCTCGAGAAGTACAACATCGCCCAGACCGACTCATTCCTCACCGTCGTCAGCTATTACGCCTCTCTCGCTGGCATGAAGATGGAGAAGTATGACCTCGCCCTCAAGTATATCGACAATGCCCTCGACGACCCCGAAGTAGGCGAGCAGGCTATGATGTACAAATGTATGGCCTACGCCAACATGGGCGACAGCCTCACGTGGATTGAGTGCCTCAAGGACGGCGTGCAGCGCTATCCCAGCAAAGAGTACTTCTACAGCAACCTCATCAGCTACTATAGCACACACGACAAGGACGCTGAGCTTATTGCCTTCGCCGACGATATGCTGGGCAAGACGGGTCTCCCCATCTTCTCCTTCGTCAAGGGCTTCGTGGCACAGAATGCCAAGAACTATGACGAGGCCATCAAGTACTACAAGGACGTCATCGAGAAAGACCCCAACTACACGGGCGCCTATCGTAACCTCGCTATCTGCTACTGCCAGATGGCTCAGGACAAGAGCGATGCTATCAGCAACCTCAACATGAAGAGTAAGGAGTACAAGGACGGAATGGAAGAAGTGAAGTCGTGGTACAAGCTGGCCCTTCCGCTCTACGAGAAGCTGCGCGCCCTTGACGACGGCTCCGACCCCGACGTGAAAGTTGCTTGGCAGAGCGGCCTCTACACCTGCTACTACATGCTCAACATGGGCAAGGAGTTCGAGGAAATCGAGAAGCTCATGGGAATGTAATCCCCCAACAAATCTTTACGAAGAACAAAGGGAGGAGCCATTTGGTTCCTCCCTGTTGTTTTCCAATCTGTGTTACAGCCTTATTCTTCCGTCCGAATCACCACTTCTGCGCCTTTGGCTAACGCGGCATGAGGGACGAACCACCCCTTCAACGCCTTACCGCCCACGCTGACAGAGACGATGCGTCGTCCGCTCCCCTCGTGCCTTACGATAAAGGGCACATCGTTAATGCCTGGCGTAAACACCACCTTCGGGAAAAGCGGCACCGTAACGATATATTCAGGGTCGGCAGGAGAGTATGTGTAGAGCCCGATGGCGTTAAACACATACCACGCCGACATCTCGCCCGCATCATCCATTCCGGCATAGGCCAGATGCTCGGCGCCCATATCGTAATAGTGATTCAGCAACGAGTCCAGCACCACTTGCGCCTTCGGCTGACGGTCTATAAAATAATAGGTATAGGGAACGCTATGGTCAGGCTGGTTGCCGTGGCAATAGTTGCCCAGGAAACCCGTAAAGTTCCATGCCTCATACCCTCGCCAAGGCTCCGTGAAGAGCGAGTCGAGCTTCTGCTCCACCGCTTCAGCCGAGGGATAGAGCGCTATCATCCCCAGCGGGTCGTGTGGAGCGTAAAAGAGACTCTGCCAGCCGTTTGCCTCGCGATACATATAGGCATAGTAGGGATAGTAGGGGTCGAAGTCCTTAATCCAGCTGCCGTCGGCAATCTTTCCACGCCAGAAACCCGTGGAGGGGTCAAAGAGGTTCTTGTAGTTGGCCGAACGTTGCATGAGCAGCTTGGAATTCGCCTTGTCTTTCAGCTCCTTCGCTATCAAAGCTGTAGCGTAGTCATCGTAGGCATATTCGACGGTCTTTGTCACAGCCGCCTTGTATTCATCCTCCGTTGGCACATCCGTTGTATCCTTCTCGGCTATCCAACCCTGCGCGATGTACTCATCCAAATAGGGACGTCCTCCCCTACCCGGCACGGTTGCATTCTTCAGCAGCAGCTTGTAGGCGCGCTCCAGGTCGAAGCCGCGAACGCCTCGTAGCCACGCTCCTGCCACAAACGTCGAGGCATGATCGCCGTGAAAGAAAGTAGGCATATAGCCTCCGCGTTTCTCCCCTTTGTCGGTTATACTGCTGATGATGTCGGCTGCCACATCGGGCTGCAGCAACGCCAGCAAAATAAGCTTGTTGCGATACGTGTCCCAAAACGAAGGATCAGTATAGAGACGAAAAGCTGCATTGCGCACGACGTTTCCTCGCGCATCCGTGTAATCCCCGTTCACGTCGCTACGCAGACAGGGCCAAAGCATCGAGCGATATAGGCAGGAGTAGAACAATCCCTGTTGGCGCTCTGTGCCGCCCTCCACGCGGATGCGCTCCAGCAGCGCTTCCCACGTGGCATCAGCTTCGGCACGCACCTCATCGAACTTTTTGTCAAGCATCTCGGCCTCAAGATTCGCCTTGGCATTTTCCACGCTGACAAACGAGAAGCCGAACTTCACCTCCAGCGGACGAGCCGATGCGGCATCCTCAAAATCCACCAACGCCACACGGTGTTTGTGGCTGCGCTCCATGCCGACATCCTTCACACGATGGTTACAGACAGCGTAGAAGTAGATACGTCCTTCGCCGTCCTGAAAGCCCTCAAAAGCATTCTCGTCCGCCTTGTGAATATCCCATCGACGAGGACGGTTGTTGCTGTTCGTGATATCTACCAGCAGACGTTTCTCATCCTCGGGGCGGAATGTGTAGCGATGAAAAGCGCAACGAAGCGTTGTTGTCAGTTCGGCATTCACATGATAGCGCTCAAGGAACACGTGGTAGTAGCCAGGATGCGCCTCCTCGTTCTCGTGGTTGAACCACGAGCAGAAGTTGTGCGCTTCGAAACGTCCTGTTACAGGAAGCACAGGCACATGGAGCAGGTTCCAATGGCCTTTGGCGGTATGGGCAAAGCCATAAATCTGATGATCCTCGTACTGATAGCCAGCACCACTTCGGTACATCGTAACCGGCGTTGCCTGCACCATCGCATTGGGAAGTGCCGCACCAGGAAACACTTCTGCACCCCATGCCCGCTTCTCCTCCGTATGCGTATAGCCCAAATCCTCCGGCGTCCATAGCGTAGCCGTGCCCAGCAGCGGATTCACTTTATCCGTCAACTTATCCCCTTCCGCTGCTTGCGAAGGAAAAGAAAGAAAAATCCCGACAATCGTCAGGACGAAAGACAAAATACCCTTTTTCATACCCTGATTGTATTAATAGTTGATAACTTAAAAACCCTTTTTTCCAAGTTTCGGAACACTAATTCCGAATAACTAATTCTTCCCCATCGTAAGCTAATCGGATGCTGTCAGGAAGCTGTGCGTTCGTAACCCGATGCAATCCGATTCCATGGCTAAAGTGAATAAAACGCGTCTGACGTGCGCCAATCTGTTCAGCAAACTTTACAGCCTCTTCCACATTCTGATGCGCAGCATGAGGCTCGAAACGCAGGGCATTTATCACCAGCGTATCTACTGGCCCCAATCCTTCTGTCTCGGGCGTTTCACCCAGCAAGGCTTTCACCGTCTCCTCAGGACAAGAACTCATATCGGTAATATAGCCTAGCGGCCCCATGCGATAGCCAAGGATGGGCAGCATGCCGTGCATCACACGAAGCGGCAGAATCGTCGTTTGCCCTATATTGAACGTGTCGCCTGGCGCAATCTCATGAAAATGCAAACGCGCCACACCTGGATAGAGCTTCTCGCGGAAGAAATAGGGCAAACGCTGACGCAGATGTCCTGCAGTATAAGCGTCTAGCCAGATATCCACGTCGCCGAATCGGCAGAAGGGACGCAGGTCGTCAATGCCACCTGTATGGTCGTAGTGTTCGTGTGTAATGAGCACGCCGTCGATACGCCGATAATCAACCTGCAACATCTGCTGGTAGAAATCTGGGCCGCAGTCTATGAGTATGCGCTCTCCGCTGTCCGTATCCACCAATGCGCTCTGACGCATCCGTTTGTCGTGCGGGTCATTTGAGGTGCACACCTCACATCGACAACCTATCTCTGGGACACCTATCGATGTACCTGTTCCTAAAAACCGTATCTTCATTTTATATGATATTCACTTCGGGACTAATCTCTATTCCAAACTTCCGCTGCACATCACCGACGATGTTTGCCGCAAGAGCGACAACCTCGTCGCCCGTTGCTCCACCCCGATTAACAAGCACAAGAGCCTGATGCTCGTGTACGGCAGCCCGTCCCAGCGTACGTCCCTTCCAGCCGCATTGCTCAATGAGCCACCCAGCAGGCACTTTCACTTGTTCGTCATCCACAGAATAGCAGGGTATGGACGGATAGACATCGCGCAGATGGTCATACTGCCAGCGAGGGATAACAGGATTCTTGAAAAAGCTGCCCGCATTCCCCAACAGAGCAGGGTCAGGAAGTTTCGAGGCACGCATCGCACATACCGCTTCACGCACATCGCGCACGCTGTTGCCCTTCATTCGCTCACGCAGATTGCCATACGAGAGATTCAACTCACCTTGTTTTTTTAAGCGGTACGTCACATACGTAATAACGTACTTTCCCCTCATTTCATGTTTGAAAATGCTGTCGCGATAGCCGTAGCGACACTCTTCGTTGGTGAAGATGCGCTCTTGTCCGTCAAGGTCAAGCGCCTCCACACGCTCTATCAGCTGGCAGACTTCCGCGCCATAGGCGCCGATATTCTGCACAGCACTTGCCCCCACTTCACCAGGAATGGCTGAGAGATTCTCAGCACCATGCAAGTCGCGCTCCACGCTCCACGCCACAAAGTCATCCCAGCAGACGCCCGACCCGACACGCACCCAAACGGCTTCATCCGTTTCCTCCACAATAGCTTTTTCGCAGATAGTGCTATGAAGAATCAATCCATCATAATCTCCCTTAAAGAGCAGGTTACTACCCGCACCGATAACGAGGAAATTTTCCCGATAGGGCACAAAATCGGCAGAACATAGTAACGAGCGCAGCTCCTCCACCGATGCGTATTCAACATATGCAGCAGCCTTCACATCCATGCCAAAAGTGTTATGGCCAAGCAGCGAATAGTCCCGTTTAAGCATCTTCTGATATTTTTTCGCACAAAAATAAGCATTTTTTCCATAACTGTTATTAACTTTGCAGCAAAATTTGAAAAACAAAGTTTCAACATGATTGACAAGATAAACGAACTGCTGGCCGAAGTGAATGAGATGAAGGCCAAGAATGCCGAGGATTTGGAGGCATTGCGCATCAAGTACCTGAGTAAAAAAGGAAAGATTCCCGAGCTGATGAACGACTTCCGTCTCGTCCCCCCTGATATGAAGAAGGAAATCGGCATCCGCATTAATGAACTCAAAAACCTTGCCCAGACGCGTATGGCCGAGCTGCGCGAGCAGTTTGCCACAGCCGATGCCGACCATAGTGACCTCGACCTCACTCGTACCGCCTACCCCGTGCAGTTGGGTACGCGCCACCCCCTCACTATCGTCAAGAACGAGATTATCGACATCTTCAGCCGCCTGGGCTTCACGCTTGCCGACGGCCCCGAGGTGGAGGACGACTGGCACGTCTTCAGCTCAATGAACTTTGCCGAAGACCATCCTGCACGCGACATGCAGGACACCTTCTTCGTCGAGAGCCATCCTGACATTATCCTTCGCACCCACACCAGTTCTGTCCAGAGCCGTGTGATGGAGGTGCAGCAGCCACCCATCCGCGTCATCTGCCCAGGCCGAGTCTATCGCAACGAAGCCATCAGCTATCGTGCCCATTGCTTCTTCCATCAGGTCGAGGGACTCTATGTGGATAAGGACGTCAGCTTCACCGACCTCAAGCAGGTACTGCTGCTCTTTGCGCAGGAGATGTTTGGCGCCGACACGAAGATTCGCCTCCGCCCCAGCTACTTCCCCTTCACCGAGCCCAGCGCCGAGATGGACATCTCGTGCAACATCTGCGGCGGAAAAGGCTGTGCCTTCTGCAAAGGTACGGGCTGGGTGGAAATCCTCGGTTGCGGCATGGTTGACCCCAATGTGCTTGAGCTCAATGGTATCGACAGCAGCGTCTATACGGGCTACGCCTTCGGCATGGGCATCGAGCGCATCACCAACCTCAAATATCAGGTCAAGGACCTCCGCATGTTCTCCGAGAACGACACCCGCTTCCTCCGCGAGTTCGAATCCGCGAATTAATCGGCTATAAATGACGCTTAAGCAACGCTACGCAGCAGTCCTCGACTACTTCCGCGAGGCTATGCCTGTGGCTGAAACGGAGTTGCATTACCGCGACCCGTTCTCGCTGTTGGTAGCCGTCATGCTTTCGGCACAATGTACGGATAAGCGCGTCAATCTTGTCACCCCTGCCCTGCTTGCTGCCTACCCCACTCCGCAAGCCATGGCTGCGGCAACGCCCGACGACGTCTTTCCTTATATCCGGAGCGTCTCGTACCCCAACTCCAAGGCCGCCCACCTTGTGGGCATGGCGCGCATGCTGGTGGAACGCTTTGGAGGCGAGGTTCCTGACACGCTTGAAGAGCTCATCAAACTCCCTGGTGTGGGGCGTAAGACAGCCAATGTCATGCAGGCTGTCGTCTGGCATCGGCCCGCTATGGCTGTCGACACCCACGTCTTCCGCGTCAGCCATCGTCTTGGGCTTGTCCCTAAGAGCGCCACAACGCCTTATGCCGTCGAGCAATGCCTCACGCGCCACATTCCCGAAGCAGATATTCCCACGGCTCATCATTGGCTCATCCTGCACGGCCGTTATGTTTGTACCGCCCGCAACCCCCATTGCGCCACCTGCGGACTGCGCGCCTTCTGTCCTTCAGATAATCCAAGCAAATAACTCCACAGCCCAAGGGAATAATTTCGTAGCCCACTGGAATAAATCCACAGCCCACTGGAATAAAAACATAGCCCAAAGGAATAAATTTGCAGAGCAAACTACCCCTTTGGGCTATTAAATTGTTGAAACAAAAAGACAGTTACTTTTTCTGTCCGGGCACGAGATAGCGCTTGCCCGTTTCGCGGATAACGCGGCGTGAGAAGTTCTCGGGATAGCCGGGAGTAGCAACGCGGTCTCCGAGGCCTTCAGGAGTGCGACGGAAGGTGCCATCGTCGTTCTCGGGCTTGATGACGCAGTCGTTGTACTTGACGATGAGCTTCTGCGCCAGCGTCATCCACTCCTTCATGGTCTTGTCCGCCGTGGAAGCGCTATAGTCCGTCAGATAGGCTACGGCGCTGGCTGGGCTGGCCTTATAGATAGCCAGAGCCTCCTTCTCCACCTCCTCCTGACCGAGGAGGAAGCTAACTTCGAGAGCGCTCTGCACCTTGCGGAGGTCGTCAATCAGCAACGAGTAACGGGGATAGACCATGTTCGACACCCAGTTGAACATCCAGAAAGCGCTCTCGAACGAGAAGGTGACGGCATCGCCGGCCTTGTCGCTATAGCAGAAGGGGCTCTCTGTTATGGAGCAGTACATGGGGGTATAGACGGCCGTGTTGGCATCGTCGTTACCGAACCACAGGACGCCGCCAATCTCGCGCGGCAGCCAGCTGCGCATCTGTGCCACAAAGGTGAAGCCCGTCTGGAAGGTGCTGATGGTGCGCTCGTTGAAATAGTCCTTACCATCGACCTTGTAGGTAAGCGGACGCAGACGGTAGGGCATCGACCAAGGGCCGGCACCGACGTCGCCCGTCATGTCAAGGGGAGTACCTTCGTAGTGATCACGCATGGCGGCCTCGATGTCGGCAACGCTCACCTTATGTTTGGGCTTGAAATAGAGGGGGATGGGCTCAGCCTTCACGTCGCCCTTTGCGCTGGGCAGCCAACGGCTCATGTCGGCATCGGCATAGAGGTTGAAGAACGACCACACGCGGGCGTCGCAGAAGCGGAGACCGTCGAAGGTGAGGGGGTTGTACGTGTCGGCAAAGCTGAAGTCCTTGTCCTCGCCCTTGTACCAGCCCTTGGCACGGGCGAAGGTGATGACGTCAGGAGCATAGAGGCAGTTCTGCGGGTCGTCGAGGGGGAACTGACGCACGCGGGCCTGGTTGGCATGGGCGCAGATGACGTCGTCAGGCAGACGGAGGGCCACCCACACGGCACCCTTCTCGTCCTTGCCCTTGCCAATCATTTCCATAATCCACGCTTCGTTGGGGTCGCCGATGCTGAAGGTCTCGCCCTCGCTCACGTAGCCATGCTCTTTCACCAGCGCTCCCATAATCTCCACGGCCTCGCGGGCTGTGCGGGCACGCTGCAGGGTGATGTAGATAAGGCTGCCGTAGTCGATGACGCCAGGGCCGCCCCAGCACTCCTCACGTCCGCCGTTGGTGGTCTCGCCGATGGTGACCTGCCACTCGTTCATGTTGCCCACGACGTTGTAGGTCACAGGCGCTTCGGGAATCTGGCCGAGGTACTTGTTGGTGTCCCACTCATAGACGTCGCGCATCGTTCCCTGCGGATGGACGCCAGCGGGGAAATGGGCGAGGTAGCCGTACATGCCGTAGCTGTCGGCCGAGTAGCTGACGATGACCGAACCGTCGGCGCTGGCTGCCTTGCCGACGATAAAGTTAGTGCAAGCATAGCCTGCGCTGACAGCCAATAACGCAGCTGTCAATACGGATAAAAATCTCTTTTTCATAACCAATCAATTATTGCAATTAATACTCAAATTCAACATCGTAGGTGCTGACGTTGCCGCAAAGGTCGGTAACGGTAATTTCAGCCGTATGATTGCCGCGAGGTACGTTCTCCTCACTAAGGTTACACCACAAAAGCATATCTTTAGAGGAGAACTTGAACAGTTTCCATTCGCCATCGACAGTCCCCCTGTAGCTGCTGATGCCACTACCCACATCGCCCAGTTTGAACGACAGCACCCCGTCGTTCATCCATGTCGCCTGCTGATGGGGAACGATGCGAGGGGGAATGGTATCAACCATTACCGTGTAGGTACCAAGACGGTCGATGGTTGTTTTCACCCACCCATACTCATACCTACCGCCCCGGCAAATCAGACTGCCGTTATAGACTTCCGCGATGCAGTATTTCGACTTGTCGGCCACAAGGGGCTTGTTAACCTGAAGACGCAATTCAGCATTGGCTTTCAAAGGAGTGGGCACACGGCAGAACTGCTTGACGTCGTTTTCGGACGTCTCCACATCAAGCTGTAAGTCTTCATAGAGAGCATCTTCAGGAAGCCAAAGCGTAAGGTCTCGCCACGAAAGGATATGAGGCTCGCCTGCGGATAAATAATAGAAGTAGTTGGGCAAGACAACCGGCAGGTCTTGTCGCTCGCCTCGCACGGTAAAACGATAGATAGCACGATTGCCGTAGTAGTCGCAAAGCTCATAGCGAAAACGATAGTCGCGCTCTTCATCAATTGTAACCCAACCGTAATCGTCGTTGTGTGCCTTCAGCATACGCAGGGAATTACCTGGAGCGAAGGTGGAGCACATATACCAGGCTCCCGTTTGGAGTCGTTCCGCGTAGTCCGTCCAGGAATCAAGCATGGGATTTTCGTCAAAGGAGAAGCGGTCCACCTCACTCTCGCTGACAAGAACGTCATCAACATAAAGCTTAACGTAACGCACGCCGTAGTAATTGGTGGTTCCTGTCATGTAGTCGTGCGCAGCTATGGCTGCACCTACCTTACCCCATGCCTTGACAACCGTGGGCTGCTGCACGCGCCCGTCCTTTACCTCCATGTAGTACTTCTCATCTGTACCAGCAACCAAGCCCTTGCCTTTCTTCGGATAAAGCATGACGGACGAGGCACGAGGCGGCACATTGTCCGTTATACGGTCCGAGAAAAACTGCAAGGGGTCAACGGGTTCGTCCGTTTCTGTAATACGCACTTCGAAATGGAGATGAGGACCGAAGGAGTAACCTGTATTACCGCTCAGAGCAACCACTTCTCCTTCCTTGACAGGAAATTCATCGGGCGAGAAGGTGATATCGGTGACATAGGTTTCGTGTTCATACTGATACTGGCGAATGCGCTCCGCAACAGGAGCAGAGAATGAATCGAGATGACCATAGACCGTTGTATAGCCATTCGTATGGGTGATGTAAAGACCGTTGCCATACCCGCCATTGCTGACGGTGGCACGGCTGATATAGCCGTCTGCCACACTATGGACAGGCCATCCAATGGTGTTTTGCGTCTTAATGTCTAATCCCCCATGGAAATGTCCCGCTCGCAGCTCACCGAAATTTGCGCTAAGGAGAAGCGGAAAGTCAAAGGGAGAGCTGAAACGAGCCTCCTGAGCCGAGAATGGAAGGCATGTCAGCAGTACTACTAAGCCGAGAACGAGTATCTTCAAATCATTTACAATCTCTCTCATACTATGAAATAAATCCTTCTGTGATTTTATTCTTGTATTTATGGGGACAAAGGTAATAAAAAATCCGCATTTTTACAGGTATAATTCTTTTTTTTCATTGAAAAGGATGAATAGTTTTTTCTATATTACTTTTGAAGAGGCCTTTATTTACAGGTGGCTTTCATTTCGTTTTCCGCCCCCATTTAGATTTTTTAACGCTTCGACGTGCAGTATTTATAGATTCACCGAGTTTTATTCATAGAAAGGCATTACTTTTGCCTTTTGAAAAAAAGAATACTGAAAAAGGAAATATAAATATGGAAAAGAAAATGTATCTTTTTATGGCAGCCATCGCCGCAATGATGGCCATGACAGGGTGTACGGGCGGTGAGATTACCACCCCCGACGATCCGCATCCCGGCAACGACAACGAGCTCAGGGCTATCTCCCTCACGCGTGCCGAGGAAGAGCTGGTGAACAGCAACAACGAGTTTGCATTCAATCTGTTCCGCCTCGCAGGTCCGCGCAATCCTGCTTCACGTGACGCGAGTCCTGAAAAGAGCGTCATCCTCTCCCCCATCAGCATCACCTATGCCCTGGGTATGCTGAACAATGGAGCCACAGGTGAAACGCAGGCAGAGATTAACAAGGTGTTGGGTTTCGGCGACACGGGGGCCGACGGCATCAACGCCTTCTGCCGCAAGATGCTCACCGAGGCTCCCGCCCTCGACAAGCTCACGAAGGTGATGATAGCCAACACCATCTACATGAACAAGGGCTACGAACTAAAGAAAGCGTTTGTGGACAAGGCCAAAACCTACTACGACGCCGAGCCCGAGACACGCGACTTCGCCGACGGCAAGACACTCGATGTCATCAACAAGTGGGGCAGCGACCACACGGAGAAGATGATCGAGAAGGTGATGAGCGAGGACGAGTTCGACCCCACGGCGGTGAGCTATCTGCTGAACGCCATCTACTTCAAGGGTGCCTGGGCCGAGAAATTCGACAAGAACAACACGAAGGACGAAAAGTTCAAGGGCTACGAGAGAGAGAAGAAGGTGCCGATGATGCACCAGGAGCATGAGTTCGGCTACACGGAGACGGACGACTGCCAGGCGCTGTGCCTCCCCTACGGCAACAATGCCTACCGCATGACCATTCTCCTGCCCAAGGAGGGCAAGACCGTGTACGACGTAGCACAGACGCTGAAGGGCGACACGTGGCAGCGGTTCCAGTGGATGGGCAGCGCGCTCGTCGATGTGAAGCTGCCGCGCTTTGAGTCGCAGACGAACATCGGCCTTGAGAAAGTGATGTCGGCACTGGGGACGCCCAGGGCATTCACTTCCGCAGCTGAGTTCTCTGATTTCTGCAACGTCCCCACCCACATCGGCATGATGAAGCAAGTGGCCAAGATCAAGCTCAACGAGGAGGGCACCGAGGCCGCAGCCATCACCGTGATTGGAATAGAAAAATCGTCTGCCATACCCTCTGAGCCCAAGCGTGTCGCGTTCCACGCCACCCGTCCGTTCCTCTATGTCATCAGCGAGCAGTCAACGGGTGCCATCTTCTTCATTGGCCAATACATGGGAGACTAACCGCCGCCTTACTGACCAAGCTGGCGTAATTTGGCGGCAAGATTCTGGAAGATGTTGGTTTCCTTATAGAGATAATGGATGGAAACGGCAGCGGAGATTAGCAGCACGAAAGCCCCTGCCACCCAAGTGACCCAGCCTTGTGTGAGGCGGAACACCACCATCGCTGCAACGAGCAGCAGGAGGTGAATCAAGGCAAACAGACGCACCTTGCCGCTAGCGCGGAAGCCGTAGCGGACGGAGGTGATGGCGTAGTTAAGCAGCCAGTCGAACACAGCCGCAGCAAACAATCCGATACCTGCCCACGAAAGGCCTCCGAAACGATAGCCCAGCACAACGGCTGCGGCCATAAATAGGTCGTAGAACAGTTCCTGGAGAAGGTACGTAAACGAATCACCTTTTGACAACGACATGAACGACATCGGACGTGTCAGCGCCGTGAAGAACAGGGCCAATGCCGCCCATTGCGTCACCTCGAGCATAGGAAGAAAACTACGCTTCAACAGCAAAGGGATGATGATGGGCAGGAAAAGAAGGAATGCCAGTATGAGCGGAGCAATCAGCAGCACCAGCACTTCAATCTGCTCATTTACCAAGAGAGTTGATTTTGCTCGGTCTTTATTCACGGCTGACAGACGAGGGAAAAAATCCGTATCTACAGCCGAGAGAACCAACATGCTAAGGTACGACGACAGGGTGATAGCATTGCTGTAGAATCCAACGTCCTCGGCGGAACCATGTTCCATCACGTACGACGAAACAAAAAAGAGCACTCCCGTGCCAAAGAAACCGGCTAATGTGTAGTTAATGCCAAGACGGACAATGTAGCCGCCCTCGTGAAATACGGCCTTCGAGAAAAGATTTACCTTGTATGGCCACACGCGGAACGAATACCAGCAAGTGAGTACAAGTGTACTGAAGGCTGTTAGCACCAACACAGGCACAATACCCCGCATGCCCAGCCACATATAAACGGGTGCGGCTATGACAAGCGTAGCCAATACCACCCACACCTGATTGACGGCCAGCTGCTTCAGCAAGTGCGTGCCCTTCATGATGGCTCGCTCGCCACTGGTCACGGACGTGAAGCCCACCACCAAGGAAAGCAGCTGGAAGGACAGCGTATAGCTGTAGTCTCCATCGAAGCTCAAACGGCTGAACAACGGTGCCAGCAGAAAACAAGCGACGGTACCGATAATACCGAGCCAAAGGCTCCACGAGCGGACGATGAGCAGTTGACGCTGACGGGCATTCTCCTCTGTGCTTTCGGAGATAGTCTTGACTGCGCTGAAACTTATGCCGAGATCGGTGGTCTTGCTCACAAGGTCAATGGTGCGATTAAAGGCATAGGCAATGCCCATGCCGGCAGGGCCAATGAAATGGGCCACCAGCTTACCCTTTACTAACGTAATCAAGTTCGACAGCGTCTGCACACCGCCGAAAACGCCCGTATACTTAATGATACGGTCGTAGCCCGATTCGGTTTTCTTGCTTGCCTCCTTCACGTTTAATTGCTGATTCGTGAATGTATCGCTTATCGGTTTTCACCGGATTTCGCTCCTTTTCTTCAAAAATCTTGCAAATATAAGGCTTATTTCTGAAAAAAGCATTACTTTTGTCCGTAGTTTTTAACGTCTGCCGTGAAATTAAGTGTCATCATTCCCGTATATAACGCCCAAGCCTATTTGGATGGGTGCCTGAAAAGCGTCTTCGAGCAGCGAGTGGACGACCTTGAGGTCCTGCTGATTGACGACGGTTCTACAGACCAAAGCGGCGCGATGTGCGATGAATATGCCAAACAGCACCCTGAGCAGGTAAGCGTCGTCCATCAGACGAATCGAGGCCTCAGCGCAGCACGCAATGCCGGACTCGACCGAGCCTCGGGCGATGTCATCACGTTTCTTGATGCAGACGACCGTGTTGGGGTGGGTACTTGGGGCGACAACCTGAAATTCCTCAACATCTATCCCGATGTTGATATGGTGGAGTTTCCTATACGCGAATACGAAGGCTCGTCCCAAGAACGGTTACTGGACTTCACACCACAGCAGGTTACAAAAGCAGTATTCAACGACTGGATTATACGTAGGGGCTACGAACATTGTTATGCCTGCAATAAGCTCTATCGTGCCCGTCTTTGGCGCACAAAGCGTTTTCCCGTTGGACAGGTGTTTGAAGACACGGCCGTCATGCCCTCTGTGGTGCATGATTGTAACGGCATCTTCTATTCCGCCAAGGGTTGTTATCACTACCTTACACGGCGAGGATCCATTAGCAACACCCCGCATTATGCTAACTACCGCCAGCTTTACATAAACAATTGCACCCTGTTGACTGAATGCACAAAACGGTCAGCCTTGACGCATCACCTGAAACCACTTCGCCGAGCCTGCCTCAACCGACTCGTTGACATGGGGCGTTGCCGTGACTGTAATCAAGCCGACTATCGTCGCCACCTCGCACAACTCTCCGCCTTCGACCGCCTTATCGTTAGACTTCGTGTCTTCCGCTCCCCCAAGCTCTAATTCCATGCGTCTTTCCTATATCGTCACCACTTATAACCTCGACGACGCTGAAATCCGACGTTGCCTTAATTCTCTCAGCCGTCAAGGATTATCTCGTGATGATTACGAAGTCATCGTGGTGGATGACGAGTCTGATGTCAATCCAGAATCCATTGTCAATGAGTTTGCGGAGCGTATGAACGTCCGGTTCTTTCGTCAGCCCCATGCCCGTCAAGGGGCTGCCCGCAACCTTGCGCTGACACAGGCTGAAGGTGATTTCATACAAATTGTCGATGGAGACGACTACCTCTTTGCCGACACAAGTGAATGGTGCCTGAATGCCCTTCGTGATTTTGAGGCCGATGCCGTCATCTATGGTTTCGTCCCAGCCAAGGAAAGATATCCCGTGCAGCGTTCTGAGCGAAGCGAGACCATCAATGTCTTTTCCGGAAAAGACTACATGAAACGCTATACCGTTTTCGGTAGTTGCTGCATCATGTGTTTCCGTCGCGAACTGCTCAACATGGACGGAAGTTCTCCGTTACGCTTTGCGGAAAACACGTTCATCGAAGATGAGGAATTTGTCACGCGCTTAGTTTGGCGTACGCCACGCATAGTGGTTTCCGACTTCAAGGGTTACGTCTATGTCCAGCGTCCCGATTCCACTACCCACAAGCGCGATGCAGAACACACCGAAGAGCTTTTCCAAGCCTACTTCAACGCCCTCGACCGCCTTATAGCCTTCACCGATTCCGAGCCGAAGCCCCATGACGGATTAGACCGTAAGCTTCATTTCCTCAGCGTCGACATTCTCCGTCATGCCCTCCGCCAGACAGATTGGAAACAACGCTTTACTGACTGCGCCGATGCCCTCCGCACCCGTGCTCTTTTTCCTTTGCCGAAAGCCGGTTACTCCACCAAGTACACCTTCTTTCGCTTGATCTCCCCCTCCTCTCTCGGACAGCGCCTGCTTCACTTTCTTGAAAAGAACGCTCTTTTTTCTTAAATCCCTATCATGAAGGTTCTTCTACTCGGCGAATACAGTAATCTCCATTACACCCTTGCCTGCGCCCTACGCGACATGGGACACGACGTACGTCTGGTTTCCGACGGCGACGAATGGAAGCGCTACCCCGCCGACGTGAAACTCGTTCGTCGCAGCACAGGCCTTCTTGATACCATCGTCTATCTCTTCCGTCTTGTCCGCGAAATGCGCCATTGGCGAGGCTACGATGTGGTGCAGCTTATCAACCCCGTCCATTTCATCCAACTTAAAGCCGAGCGAGGAATCCGCATCTACGATTGGTTACGCCGTCATAATCGCAAAGTGTTTCTTGGCGCCTTTGGCGACGACTACTATTTCATTCACGCCAGTTATGTCCGTCGTCTCCTTCGTTACAGCGATTTTTATACCCCCACCCGCGAGGTTACCCACTCATGGAATCAACACAACCTCGACTGCTGGCTCCACAACCCAGGCATGGTGCATTCGTGCCAACACATTGCCCAAACCTGCAACGGCATCATTGCTGCGCTCTACGAATACTACGTTGCCTATACCGCTGTTCCAGACCTTGCTCCGAAGACAACCTTTATCCCGCTGCCGATAAGGAGTCAACAAGACAACGAGACAACGAGTCAACCGATGGAGCAGCGAGCGGAGAATGGAGTTTACTCCAATTATCCCGAGTCGCGACAGAGGTCGAGCATAGCTCAACAAGACAACAAGTCACATCCCCTCCGCTTTTTCATCGGCATACAACGCCAGCGTAGTGCGCTCAAAGGAACGGATATTCTACTGAAAGTCGCACGCGAGCTCCAAGCCCGTTATCCCAATCGCATGGAACTTGTAACTGCCGAAAACCTTCCTTACGACGAGTATATGAAACTACGGGAAGACTGTGACGTCCTGCTCGACCAAATCTATTCCTATACCCCTGCGATGAACGCACTTCAGGCAATGGCACACGGCATCGTCGTCGTCAGCGGAGGGGAAGAAGAACAATACGAACTGCTTAACGAACACGAGCTTCGCCCCATCATCAATACCCAGCCCGAGGAAGAATCCGTCCGTGCGGCTTTAGAAGACCTCATCCTTCACCCCGAACGTTTGCCCGAGCTGCGCCGTCAAAGCATCCTCTATGTCCAACGGCATCATGAGTCCCACAAAGTCGCCCAGCAATACCTCGACTTCTGGGCTGCAAACAGATAAACAATTTGTTTTTTACTCCAGCACAGTCATCTTGAGGATGACGACATCGGTAGTGGGACGGTCGGACGAATCGGTATCCACCATCTGAATTTCGTTGACAACGTTCATACCCTCAACGACCTCGCCGAAAACGGTGTACTGGCCGTCAAGATGAGGCGTGCCACCCATAGTGGTGTATGCCTCCACCTGCTCGTCGTTAAAGACAGACTTTGACTCTTCTGCCAGACGCTTCTGCACCTCTGCCGTCAGCTGATCCTGCAGTTTCTGCAGCCCCGCCTGATCCTGACGCTGGTACATGGCGCGAATGGAATCCACGTGCTGCTGTGCCAGCTCGTCAAACAACTGCTGCCCACGCTGCTGAAGCATACGTTCGCCGAACTGCTGAAGCTGTCCGGGCGTATAGACATTACCCGTGACGATATAGAACTGACACCCGCTGCTGCGGCGCTCGGGATTGACCTGATCGCCTTGACGCGCAGCACTAAGCACTCCGCGCTTGTGGAAATGGGTGGGATAGACAAACTCGGCAGGGAGCGTGTAGCCCACATCGCCAGCACCCAGACGAGCACCCGGCGCAGCACCCTTTGACTCTGGGTCTCCAGCCTGAATCATAAACTTGTTGATGACACGGTGAAAAAGCGTTCCGTTGTAGAAGCCTTCACGAGCCAGTTTCAGGAAATTGTCACGATGAATGGGAGTGTCGTCATACAAACGGACAACAATATCGCCCATGCTGGTGCTAATGCGCACAAGAGGAGTGGTTTTTTCGTCCATAGTGGTTGATGCAGATGAAGAGAATGGTAATAATAAAAGGAGAACGGTGAAAAGAAAGGTGTGTTTTTTCATATCCTGTGAATTATGAATTATCGATTATTTCAAACACGTCGCTGTCGCCGAGGGAGGGGAACTTGGCGCGGTAGTCCGACAGCTTCTGCATGTCGATGTCGGCCATGATGACGGTTTCCGCATCGTCGGGGGCCACTACAACAGGACGTCCGTAGGCATCCACGATGACGGAGCCGCCATTATAGACGCAATCCAGCTGGTCCTCCCCCACCCGATTGGCGCCAATCACCCAAGCCTGGTTCTCCACAGCACGGGCAGAGAGCAGCGTGTCCCAGGCATTACGCCGCTTCGAAGGCCAATTCGCCACGTAGATGATGGCATCGTAATCATCGCGGCAGCGGCTCCAGACGGGGAAACGCAAGTCGTAGCACACCTCCAGCAAGAAGCGCACGCCCTTGTACGTTGCTATCACACGCTGGTTGCCTGCCGTATAATGCTGGTCTTCGCCGGAATAGGAGAAGAGGTGGCGCTTGTCATAGACGGTTACTTCGCCCTCGGGAGTGACAAAGTACATGCGGTTGGTGAAGGTAAACAGCTCGACAGCCGTAGCCACACTAGCGCAAATCGCAGCTCCCGTCTCGCGTGCCTTTACCGTCATCCATTGCAGCGAGGGGCCTCCCATAGGCTCGGCGCACTCGTCCGGCTCCATGTCAAAGCCCGTGCTGAACATCTCAGGCAGCACATAAAGCTCTGCCCCAGGATGGGCGTTAATAAGCGCATCGGCACGCCGGATATTCTCCTGCACATCGCGCGCCTTCAACGGCATTTGTAATACGGCAACCTTCATCTTTCTCTATTTTCAGCAATAGCCCCACGGTGTGAGGCTATTGTAGGTAGAACTGGCGGAAAGAGAGGGATTCGAACCCCCGGTACGGTTACCCGTACGCCGCATTTCGAGTGCGGTCCGTTCGTCCACTCCGGCATCTTTCCTTGTTTGGACGCTGCAAAGATAGTGCAAGCCGAGCGAAAAAGCAAGAAAAAAACACTTTTTTTGCTTTTTCCGAGGCGCAGCCTACCTAAAACCGAAGGTTAAAGGTAGCGCAAGCCGAGCGAAAAAACAAATATATTTGTATTTTTCTGAGGCGAAGCCTATCTAAAAGCCCCGAAAGGGGATTAAAGGTAGCGCAAGCCGAGCGAAAAAACAAGAATAATCCTTTTATTGCCTTCCCAAGACACAGCCTGTCCTCTATCGGAAGAAAACATGAAGAAGACTTCACAGACAAAGCCCATTTTCCTGCAACGCAAAGGGATTTCTTTACAACTCAATTGAGTTTTAATTAAAACTCAGCTGAATTGTAATTAAAACTCAATTGGATTTTAATTAAAACCCAATTGGGTTTTAAGGAAAGAGAAAGCAAAACGAGGTGTTTTTTATTGTTTTAGGGGAAAAGGCGCAAGCGAATCCTCCGAGCCATGCATTAGAGGAACAGCACCTCCCTCCCGTGGAAGAGGAAGTTGCCTGCGACGACATACTGCCGGCATGTGGGCGAGAACTGGTCCTCGACGGTAATGTGCTCGTGCCCTGCCAGGATGCAGCGCAGCAAGGGCTCCGTCTTGAGGTAGCGGATAAAGTCGCGCGTGACAAGGTCGTCCTGCTGCATGAGGTAATCGCCCGAGGCCTCGGGCACATCACGCGACGTCATCGGGCCTTTGTCCCTCCAGAAGCGCATGGTAGCACGCCAGATGTTGGGCGTATGGAAGGGCACGTGCATGCAGAGCACGATGGGGAGGCCGCGTTTCACCTCGCTGAGGAAGCGCTCCACCTGCCCTTCGGTAACGTAGCCATAGACGTCGTCGAGAGTGATGAAATTGACGCCGTGTACCACCTGGCTCTGGAAGCGTACGTCGAAGGGATAGACTTGACCGAGCAGGCTACGGGTGTTGTCCTTGTACGCCTCCGTCTGCTCCTCCTTTGGGTCGCTTAGCCACATGTCCGTAGTGAACTCGTGGTTGCCCATCGAGCCAAACATGGCGTCGCCGAAATACTTGCGCACAAGGTCAAAGTTGGCTTCGCTCTGCCAGTCGATGAGGTCTCCCGTATGCACCACATAGTCCACATGCTGCCGTGCCCACGCCAGCGCGTCGCGCAACGCCTCCTCCTGATGCCCGCCAAAGGTGGTGGTGCGGCTTTCGCGCAATTGCTGCTTCTTGGCATTCTCGTGCTCATAGGCGGCAGTAAGGTGAGTGTCAGAGATATGGAGCACGGAGAAGGGCTTTTCTGCCCCAATCTCCACGGTAGCGTAGCTGATGGAGAGGCGCTCATACTGTCCCCGTTTGGGAAACACGTCAGGAGCGGCAGCTGGCACCTCGTCGTCAGCCCAAACGGGCAACGCCGACGTGGCAATGAGCGCTCCGGCACCTGCCATACGGCGGATGAAGCTGCGACGGTCTATTGAATTGGCTGCAAGGGGTTCAAGGGTATCGGATGGGGTTTTCATGGTTTTCGTTCGGCTGTTCTGGCTGCAAAGATACGAAAAACTCACGAATTTTTGGCTTTTCGCCCAAATTATCCTATCTTTGCAGACAAAATCATTCCCTATACCTATGAAAACCGCGCGCCTCCTACTGCTTATTCTTCTCGCACCTTGCGGAATACTCTCCGCACAAAACAACTGCATCGACCTGATGAGCGACACATGGGTGGCAACGGATGCGCTGGGGCGTCAGATGCCGCTTGCCGATTCCGTAGGCCCCGTGAAGACCGACCATCGGCGCACGGTGGGCATCTTCTACATCACCTGGCACACCCAGAATCTCCACGACATCCCCGGGCCATACACCGACGTCAGCCGCATCCTGCACGAAGACTCTTCCGCGAGGCTGCGCGACGACCATCCGTTGTGGCGCTACGGCTCCTACCACTGGGGTGAGCCCGAGATGGGCTATTTCCTAAGTCAGGATGAATGGGTCATACGGCGCGACATGTCGATGCTGGCAGACGCGGGCGTCGATGTGCTGGTGCTCGACGTGACGAACGGCGTTTGCTACTGGGACGAGTGGGAGGTGCTCTTCTCCACCATGACGAAGATGCGCGCCGAGGGCAACCAGACGCCGCAGTTCGTCTTCTGGTCGTACAACGGAGGCCCCGTCGGCGTGGTGAAGTCGCTCTATGAACGTATATATAAGGAGAAGCGCTACGCCGACTTATGGTTCTATTGGGACGGCAAGCCCCTGCTGCTCTACAACGCCGACCCCTCGTACGACGCCAACGGCACCTATTCCGACGCCTCTGCCGACGACTATCCGCAGGAGATTCGCGAGTTCTTCACCCTGCGCAACATGTGGTGGGGCTACTACACGTGGCACGGCCATCGCTTCATCGGCACGGAGGACAACTGGAGCTTCGGATACTCCATGGCCGACAAACAGATCATCGGCATGAAGCCCGAGGAACTCGTCTCGAAGCACAACGGACAACCCGAGGAGGCAGCCGTCACCCCTGCCCAGCACCCTGTGACGATGACCGACGTCCCCATGGGCGTGGGCAAATCGTGGTCGCGGCAGGGAGGCGAGCCCCAGCTGAACGAATACGACATGCCCTCCGAAGCCTATGTGCCTTGGCTGGGGCGTACCGTCAGCGACCCAGCCGGCTACGGCATCTACTTCCAAGAGCGCTGGGACGACGCCCTTGCTGCCGACCCACCCTTCATCTATCTCAACGACTGGAACGAATGGACAGCCGGCATGTACGAGCGTGGCAAGAAGACCATGTGGCTCGGACGCGAAAGCCCCTACATCTTCATCGACCAGTACAACGCCGAGTTCAACCGCACCATCCAGCCCATGCATGGCGGCTACACCGACAACTACTACATGCAGATGGTGCAGAACATACGCCGCTACAAAGGTGTACGTCCCATCCCCGTTACACACGGCTACGGCGTGGAGGCGGTTTACAGGGACACGCGTGGCGACGTCGCCCACCGCGACCACAACGGCTATGCCGGCCTCCACTACACCGACTCCACGGGCCGCAACGACATAGTCGAGTGCCGCGTCAGCGTCACGCGGAAAGCCATACGCTTCGAAGCAAAGACAGCCGACGCCCTGTCGCCCTCGTCGGTCGACAATTGGATGCTGCTGCTGATTGATGCCGACTGCAACGCCGCAACGGGCTGGGAAGGATATGAATTCCTGGTTCGCAACGGCATTCTCTATGGCTGGGACGAGGGGCAGCAGGAGTGGAACGGCATCAAGAGGGTTAGCCCGTATGAGGGAGGGGCCGACTTCGTGAGGATAACAGTTCCCCGCAAGCTGGTCGGCATGACGGGCAAGACGTTCTCCTTCGACTTCAAATGGACAGACAATCCCACCGCCCTCGACAACATCATCACCGTGGCCACTACCGGCGACACGGCTCCCAACCGTCGCTTCAACTACCGATTCATCTTTAACAAAAAATAGAATAAGGAAATGAAACACCACACCTCTCCACTACTCCTCCTCTCTGTGTTGGCCGTGCTGGCTATCAGCTGCACGGGAGCCACGAACAAGAGTGCTAAGGCCGAAGCCCCTGCCCCCTATGGCCCTATACCTACTGCCCGACAGCTGGCTTGGCACGACATGCAGATGTATGCCTTCATCCACTTCACCACCACCACCTACCGCGACGTGGAATGGGGCTACGGCGACGCTTCGCCCGACGAATTCAATCCCACGCACTTCAACCCCCACCAGTGGGTGGAGATTCTTAAAGCCGCAGGCATGAAGGGCATAGTACTGACGGCCAAGCACCACGATGGTTTCTGCCTATGGCCCAGCGCACTAACGGACTATAGCGTGGCAAACAGCTCGTGGCGCGATGGCAAGGGTGACGTCGTGGGCGAACTGGCAAAAGAGGCAGCACAAGCCGGGCTGAAATTCGGCGTTTATCTCTCGCCCTGGGACCGACACGATTTGCGCTACGGCACTCCCGACTATATCGACTACTTCCGTGGCCAGCTGAAGGAGCTACTCACCCAGTACGGCCCCATCTTCGAGGTGTGGCAGGACGGCGCTAACGGCGGCGACGGCTACTATGGGGGACTTTGCGAACGGCGCACCATCGACAACCGCACCTACTACGACTGGGCCACGACAGACAGCCTCATTCGCCAGTTGCAGCCTATGGCCTGCATCTTTAGCGACGGTGGCCCCGACACCCGCTGGTGCGGCAACGAAAGCGGCTCCGTGGGCGACCCCAACTGGGCTACGCTCAACCGCGACAAATTCGCTCCTGGCCATGCCAACGGCAACAGTCTGCAGCATGGCGATGTCGGCGGCACACATTGGGTACCGGCTGAAGTTGATGTTTCCATCCGCCCGGGTTGGTTCTATCATGAGCGGGAGGACGACAAGGTGAAGAGCGTCGAAAAACTGATGGAAATCTACTACACCTCCGTGGGACGTGGCTCAAACCTCATCCTCAACGTCCCTCCCACAAAGGATGGCGTCATCCACCCCATCGATTCAGCACGGCTAATCGCCTTTGGCGAAGCCTTGAAGAAAGAGTTCAGCCAGCCGTTGCAAGCCAAGGCCGTGAAGTCGTGGAAAGCCACAAACCAACGGAAAGGCTTTGCTGCTCGCAACGTGGCCGACGGTGACAAGCAAACCTATTGGGCTACCGATGACGACATACGCGAGGCCACGCTGACGATGACGCTGCGGAAACCCGTGTCCCTCTATTGCCTTCGCTTACGTGAGCCCATCAAACTCGGGCAGCGCATCGACAATTTCCATGTCGAAGCCCTCACCGCCGAAGGAAACTGGGAGACCATTGCCACCGGCACCACCATCGGGCCGCAGCGTCTGCTGCGCCTCCCCGAAGTAGAGGCTAAAGCCCTCAAGGTCACCGTCAGCAGCAGCGTTGCCTGCCCCCTGCTGAGCGAGGTGCAGTTCTTCCTCCCGCCAGAGACGGCAACGGAGTAAGGCTATTTGTTGATGCGGAGGACGGGGGCAATCTTGTTGCAGGGCTCGGGAAGCTCCACGACAAGGCCCTCCTCGGTCTGACGGGCACGGATGTTACCGTATCCCAGCAGACGGACGCTGGAGATGGAGCGGCGGAAGTAGGGATTGCCCTTTGCCAATGATTTGATGACAAGACGTCCGTCCTCGGGCCACCCCATAGCGGTGACGTAGAGGTAGCGCTTCGTTTGGTTGAAGCGGATGTCCGCAGCTGTCATGTGACTATACTCGCCGTCGTTGAAGCCCTGCGCATTGATGGCGATATTCTTCTCTGCCACAGGGCCTTCGCCGAAGATGTTCCACGGACGAGTGCCGAAGATGCTCTCCCCGTTCACCGTCATCCAGGCTTCGAGGTCGTCAAGGATGACAGCCTCCTTCTCGTCGTAGGTGCCGTCGGAACGGAGGGGAACGCTCAGCAGCAGGTTGCCGTTCTTCGAGACGATATCGACAAGCTGGCGGACGACGGTGGCGGCACTCTTGTAGCGGTTGTTCTCGTAGATGGAGGTGCTGTAGTGCCAGCCGCCGATACAGTTGCACGTCTGCCAAGGCTCGGGGACGATGAAGTTCGGTGCGCCACGTTCCACATCCCAGGTGATGGCCTTGCGCTGCTCCTCGTCGAGAATCTTGCACGTCATGACGCCCTTGGGATTGCTGTTGTAGAAGTGGGCGGCAATCTTCAGTCCGCAGTCGCTGACGCGGTAGAACGGCAGCGTGGTGACGTCGAAGTAGATGATGTCGGGCTGATAGCGGTTGATGGCATCGAGGGTACGGTCGTAGAAATTCGTGACGAAGTCAGCCGAAGGCTGCGCGGCGCCGCTCGACCAATCCCACTGCCCATGGATGGCACCGTTCCACCACGAGCGCTCACTCAGCGGATGGTTCTGGCGGTAGAGCATCTGCGGGTCGAGGCCTTCCCACCATTTCCCCTTGCCGTCGGCTGCCGTGAGGTGGCCGTCGTAATAGACACCCGCCTTCTGTCCGTTGAGGTCGTAGCGCTGTGCCGGTTCATACCACGTCCATGCATGGTCGGCATGGAACGAGATGCCGAGGGGGAGACCGTGTTTCTTGGCAGCACGTGCCCAGCCGTCGAGGATATCACACTCAGGACCCATCCGCACGGAGTTCCACGGCTGATATTTGGAGTCCCAAAGGTCGAAGTTATCGTGGTGATTGCCAAGCACGAAGAAGTACTTCGCCCCTGCCCTCTTGTAGCGTTCCACCAGTTTTTCGGGGTCCCAGTTCTCTGCCTTGAAGAGGGGCAGGATGTCCTTGAATCCCACCTCGGAGGGATGTCCGTAGTGCTCCACGTGGTAGCGATATTCACGCGAGCCTTCCATATACATCGAGCGAGCCATCCAGTCGCCGGTGCCCTCCACACACTGCGGCCCCCAGTGAGCCCAGATGCCGAACTTCGCATCGCGGAACCACTCGGGCGTCTGATGGCCCATGAGCGACTCCCACGTAGGCTCATACGTTCCCGTCTGCATCGGCTCATGCTCCTCCGACACAGGCACAGGATAAGGCTGTGCTGCCATACTCAACGACCACACACACACCAAGGAAAAAAGAAAGAGCTGTTTTTTCATACTATCAATTGATTAAAAATTAGAATTTCACTAAGATACGGAACACCTTGCCGGGGTTTTCAGCCCACTCGGCCATAGCTTCGGAGGCATCGTCGGGGGTGACGACACGGCTGACGAGGGCATCGACAGGGCATGTGCCGCGCTGGAGGTAGCGGATGACGGCACGGAAGTCGGCAGGCATAGCGTTGCGCGAGCCGCGGATGTCAAGCTCTTTCTGCACAAACAGCTTTGTCTGGAAGGTGACGTCGCTCTTGGCATAGCCGATGCAGATGACGCGCCCCGTGAAGGCCACCTCGTTCACTGCCATCTGGTAGGTGACGGGGCTGCCGACAGCCTCCACAATCACGTCAGGGCCGAAGCCGGAGGTGATGTCGAGCAGTCGTTCGTGAACATCCTCGCTGCGGGTGTTGACGACATGCGCTGCGCCGAGCCGTCGGGCAAGGGCCAGTTTCTCATCGTCGATGTCGGCAGCGATGACGGTGGCGCCACGCAGCGCGGCACGCACAATGGCCCCCATGCCCACCATGCCGCAGCCGATGACCATCACCACATCGGTGTCCGTGACCGCTGCACGGCTGACGGCGTGGAAGCCCACGCTCATCGGCTCCACGAGGGCACACGTGCGGGCATCAAGCCCCTCGGCAACGATAACCTTCTGCCAGGGCAGCGCGATGTGGGTACGCATGGCACCGTTGCGCTGCACGCCCAGCGTCTCGTTGTGCTGGCAGGCATTCACCCGTCCGCCGCGGCACGAGGCACACTGCCCGCAGTTGGTGTAGGGATTGACGGTGACCACCATGCCCGGGCGCAGCGTGTCGGGCACACCGTCGCCCACCTGCTCCACCACGGCACCAATCTCGTGCCCCGGGATGACAGGCATACGCACCATCGGGTTGCGCCCCAGCCAAGTGTTGAGGTCTGAGCCGCAGAAGCCCACATACTGCAAACGGAGCAACACTTCGCCGGCCTTCAGCTCGGGCTCGGCAATCTCCACTACCGCCATACGGCGTTCTGAAAGGATTTGAATGGCTTTCATTCGGACATATTTTTTATATAAGGTAATTCGGGGAGGTTGGTGAAGCCGTAGAAACGGCAGGCGTTGTCGCCCAGGAACAGTCGTTTCTCCTCGTCGGTGAGCTCGGCGGAGCGGCTCACGAAGTCGTAGCTCATGCGGTAGGTGATGGCGGTGATGGTGCGGGGGTAGTCGCTGCCCCACATCAGTTTCTCCCACCCCACCAGCGCTGCCGCCTCGCGGATGGCACGGACGGCGCTGGCGAAGGGATAGAACTCGCTGTTGTAGAGCCACGTGATGCCGCCCGACTCAATCATCACGTTCGGGTGGCGTGCCAGCCGTATCTGCTCCTGCCAGGCCGTGTTCTCCCACGGAGGGGTGACGGGGGGAGCCGCCATGCCCAGGTGGCCGATGGCGATGCGCAGGCGGGGACATTCGCCGATGACCTCGCCCAGCTCCTCCACCTGCCGCATGCCGTCGGCAAGGGTGATGGAGAGGTAGGCGCCGCACTGCTCCATCAGGCGGAACACCTCCATCATCGCGGGACTCGCGAGCGAGCGCCCCAGCAGCCGGTGCCCGGGGATGGCAAGGCCGCGGAAGCCGTCGTCAAGCAGCCGCACCGCCTCGTCGCCGAAGCCGTCGCCGAGCCAGTCGGGCATGCCATAGACGAAGAAGCGATCGGGCCACGTGCGGCGCACGGTGGCGAGGTAGTCGTTCTGCAGTCCGTCGATGAACTCCTGCACCACCACGGCGGCAGCCACCTGCGCATAGTCCATGTTTGAGAGGAACACCTCGGCCGTGTTACGGCCGTCGGTCATGAAGGGCGGCAGCATCTGCACCTCCTCGCCGAGGAAGAGCGAGCGCCCGTTCGTCAGTGTCCGGATGGGCAGCCCGTTCCACGACGTGTCCTGCCGCAGCCACAAGTGGCTATGAGCATCTATTATCAACATTTTTTCTTAACTATGAACTATGAACTATGAACTATGAATTATGAATTCCTCCATCTCACTCCCATCTGGTCGCCGATGATCTGCTGCACGTCGTGCACCAGTTGCTCGTCCATGGGCTCGTCGGCAAAGCCGATGTTGCGCACCACGTTGGCAGGGTTGGCGCTGCTGAAGAGCGTGGTGGCTATGCGGGGGTTCATGGTGCGGGTGGAGAACTGCACCGCCAGCTTCTCTATCGGGTAGCCCTGCTCGTGGCAGTAGGCAGCCGCGCGGGCACAGGCCTCCTTCAGCGCTGCGGGGGCGGGATGCCAGTCGGGTGTGCCGCGTGTGGAGAGCAGCCCCATCGACAGCGGCGAGGCATTGATGACGCCCACGCCGTGCTGCTCAAAGAAGTCGAGGTAGTCCGTCAGCAGCGTGTCGTTCAGGCTGTAGTGGCAGAAGTTCAGTATGCTCTCCACCACGCCCTCGTCCGTGTGCTCCACCACCCAGCGCAGGTTCTCGGGCTGTAGGTCGGTGATGCCCACGTGGCCCACAACGCCCTTCCGGCGCAGCTCGACAAGTGCGGGCAGCGTCTCGTCCACCACGCGCTGCAGGCCGCCGTCCATCGCCGCCTGGAACTCAATGTCGTGCACGTTGATGAGGTCGATGTAGTCAACGCCCAGGCGCTCCATGCTCTCATAGACGCTGTCGGTGACGCGCCGCGCGCTGTAGTCCCACGTGTTCACGCCGTCGTGGCCGTAGCGCCCCACCTTCGTGGAGAGGAAGTACCTGTCGCGCCGGATCTCGCGCAGCGCCTTGCCCAGCACCATCTCCGCCTTCAGGTGGCCGTAGTAGGGCGACACGTCGATGAAGTTGATGCCCCCGTCCACGGCGGCATGTACGGCACGGATGCCCTCGTCCTCGCGCACGCTGTGGAACACGCCGCCCAGCGACGATGCCCCGAAGCTGAGGTTCGACACCCTCATGCCCGTTTTTCCAATCTCGTTATAAATCATGGCTGATAGTGATACGTTCGTTGTTTGCTCTGCAAAAGTACGAACAAGCGAACGAAATACCAAATTTATTTACAACTATCCGAGGTAAGCCTTGCCAAACGCCCCTGTTTCCCATATCGGGCTGCCCTATTGTGCGAACACGACGGTCATACAGTCATACGGTCATATGGTCATATTTTGCTCACAAGACGTGCGCGTTATTTATATATATTTATGTATATGGAAAGATATTATTTAAAATATTATTAATAATACTACTTACTCTACCACTATAATACTATATTGCGCTGCGTGTGTGAAAAGGGATAAATGTGACCATATGACCGTATGACCATTTTACCGGATTAATCGGGGCGTCGTGCGCTGCGTTCCCCCTTCTGTCGCCGCCGTCCCCCCTGTTATTATGTACGTCCCCCTTGTTATCGTGTACATTGCCCCCAAAAACAGACCTCCCCACCTCGCGGAATTGTTGAGGTGGGGAGGGAATATATAATAGCGTGTGGGGAGGTCAGTATGTTTCTTCCTCGGCCCAGCGCTCGAGCTCGGCACGCGACATGCGGCCTTCGAAGCCGACGAAGGTGACGTCGTCAGCGCCCAGGGTGACGATGGCCAGCTCGGTGACAACGTCGCCCTTGCCGTCGATGTACATCATCACCTTCTGACCGTCGGAGCTGGCCTCCATCAACGACTCAAGGTTGCCGTCGCGGATAATCTTGCGGATGTCGGCACTGAGGGCCGCACGGGCGTCCGGCGTCTCGGCGCTGATGACGTACATGCCCTTGATGGAGCGGGCGAAGCGCGAGAGGTCCTTGCCGTCCATATCGACGGTGGCCAGACGTCCGGCCGTGCGGAGCAGGAAGCCCGAGAGGTGGACGGTCTCCATACCGTCGCGGTCGAAATACTTTTTGTACAACTGTTTGCCGTTTTGGGCGGACATGCTGACTGCCATCAGGGCAGCGGTTACGAACAGAATAACTTTTTTCATTGTTGGATTACGTTTTTTAGGGTTTTTACATCCGTTAGACGATGCCGCACGGCAAAAGGTTGCAAGAGAATTGAAAAATTAGGAACAATTTTCAGTTAAGAATTAAGAGCTGAGAGTTAAGAAAAAAAGTACCGTAAACGGGAGGGGGAAGATGGAAGGCTGCATACAAGACACTTTTTCTTAACTCTTAACTCTTAACTCTTAATTCTTAACTCTTAACTCCCCTAATAATTGTATCTCTTGCGGAAGAGGGCCAGCAGCGTGAGGGCCAGGAGGAAGGCAAGCAGCTCGGCCACATCGACGGCCATCCAGATGCCGTCGAGCCCTACCAGCAGCGGCAGGACGAAGACGGCGCCAAGCTCGAACACCAGCGTACGCGCAAAGGAGGCCACGGCCGAGATGACGCCGTTGCCCAGCCCCGTGAACCACGCCGAGACGAAGATGTTGAACCCGCACAGCACGAGGCTGGCCATGTAGAGACGGATGGCGCGGGTGGTGAGGGCGAGCAGGTCGGCATCGTAGCTGACGAACACGCGTGCCAGCACGTCGGCACCGGCCTCGCAGACGATGGCCATCAGCACGCCCGCCACGAGGGTGAGCACGGCGCTGTGGCGGAGCAGGCTGCGCAGCTCGCCGGTGTTCTGCGCGCCGTAGTTGAAGCCGACAACGGGGCCGACGGTGAAGTTATAGCCGAAGAAGACGGCGCCGAAGATGAAACCGATGTACATGAGTATGCCGTAGGCCGCCACGCCGTTCTCGCCGAAGTAATGCATGAGCTGCAGGTTGTAACAGATGCCCACGACGTTGAAAGCGATGTTGCCCACGTACTCCGAGAGGCCGTTGGTGCAGGCACGGCGGATGATGCTGCGGGCGTCGGCCATGCGTGTGAGCAGGGAGAGGCGGAGGCGGCTGTCGTTGCGGCGCGACGAGAACCACCACAGGGGAAAGATGCCACCCACGGCGCAGGCCACCATGGAGGCGGCGGCTGCTCCCGCCAGACCCCAGCCGAAGACGAGGATGAACAGGGCGTCGAGGCCCATGTTGGTGACGCCGCAGACGATGCTGAGCTTCGTGCCCATCTGCGGACGCTCGGCGGTCATGAAAAACGACTGGAAGGCCATCTGCAGCATGTAGCCGGGCATGCCGATGGCACAGATGCTGCCATAGGTGACCGCCTCGCCGACCATCTCGCCCTCGGCGCCCAAGGCAATGGCGATGGGCTTCATCAGCAGCAACAGGGGTACGGCAAACAGCAGCGCCATGATGAGCGTGAAGCGGATGAGGACGGAGAAGATGCGCGAGGCACGGGGATAGTCGTTCTGCCCCATCGTGATGGAGACGAGGGCACTGCCGCCCGTGCCCACCATCAGGCCCAGCGCTCCCACCACGGCAAGGGCCGGCCAGATGAGGTTAAGCGCAGCAAAGGCGGTGGTGCCGACGAAGTTGGAGACGAACAGACCATCGACAATGGAATAGACCGACATGACAATCATCATCGTCACAGCGGGTACGGCCGAGCGCAGCAAGCGCCGATAGCCCCAGTGTCCTGCCAACTCAATCTTCACCTTAGTACCAGTTGATGTTGTTGCCGGCGGAACTGCGCTGGTCGTACTTGAGGGCATCGGCCAGCATGGAGCTGTTGGCACGGAAGGAGAAGTTGTAGCTCATATAGGGGCTGAGCACGATGCCGCACGACATGCTGAAGCAGTGGAGGTCGCGGCTGATGTTCATGGTGGTGGTGGTGAAGTCGTGGTCGATGAAGTCCCAGCCGGAGCTGAAGTTCATGTTCCACTTGTTGGATATCTTCACGTTGCCGGAGATGTTGAGGTTTTGCGTGAGCTTGTAGCCATACCATCCGGTGCCGTCGGGGCGCTCGTGGAAGTAGTCGGCGGCCACGTTCTCGCGCACGGTGATACCATAGGAGAGCGACACGGACCACGGGAGGGAGAAGGGCATGTAGCCGTCCTCGTCCACTTCGGCTTTCTTGGAGCTGGAGGGACGTGTGCTGCCCTTGTCGGGGGCAGCGGCGGACTTCGGCTTGTCGCCGCCATCGCCATCGCTTTCGCCATCGCCATCGCTATCGTCATCCTCGTCCTTGCCGTGCAGCAGGGTGTTGATGCGCTCCTTGATTTTGTTCCACGACTGGTTGTTGAAGGTGTAGCTGAGGTTTTGGCTCATGCCGGGGAAGTGTGGCCAGTGGAAGCCGCGTGCGGCATCTGTCTCCCAGAAGGGACGCTCGTCGCCGCTGATGGTGCGGCGCCCGGTGTCGTCGTAGCTATAGACATAGCCGTAGGAGGGCCACGTGGTGTTGAGGCTGAAGGTGTAGTTCTTCGTCAGCTTCATGCGCAGACGGGTGGTGAGGTTGCTCCACGGACGGGTGGTGGCGGCCATGTTGTACGACATGGAGGCGCCCAGCTCGTCGAAGATGCTGATTTTGCGGACACCCGTGGAGTCGCGGTCGCTCTTCACCTTCATCTCGACGTTGTTCGACACATCGACGCTCACCGTCCCCGAGCGTCCTTTAGTGACGGTGCCGTAGAGCGAGCCGGTGTAGGGCGAGTAGTCGACGGTGTGCACCTCGCCCTTCTCGTCGGTGTAGGTATAGGACTTCCAGAAGCCGTAGCGCGAGTCGCTGAAGTCGGGTGCCATGCTGTAGCTGACGGAGGGGGTGAGCACGTGGCGAATCATCTTCACCTTGTCGCCCAGGAACGGCAGCGGCTGGTAGAAGCCGTAGAGCTTGGTGTTGGCCGAGACGGAGAGGTTGTAGTTATAGACGCGGTTGAAGCCATAGATGGTGTCGCGAACAGCCTTGTGGATGTCGTCGTCCCACCGCTGGTCGATGCGGTAGGTGTACCAACGGCTGGTGTAGTTGAACGAGGGGGTGATGTTGATGTACTTGAACGCCGTGAACGAGGCACTGATGGGGATGGAGTGCTTGATGCCGTTGCGCCAGTCGCGAGTGAGGCTGGTGTGGAGTATCTGGTCCTCCTTCGAGGTGACGCTGTTGTTGAGGGCTCCGCTGTAGGTGAGGGCTATCTTCTCGTACCACCGCTCGTTGCCGGCTGCCTTCTTGCGCTTGAAGGGATAGATGCGGCTGAGCGAGACGTTCAGCGAGGGCAGCGTCAGCGACAGCGTGCTGTCGCGCATGTTCTGGGCAATGTTCATCGACGAGCTGATGTTCAGCTTCCAGTCGGGGATGGAGCGGCTGTAGCTGACGGACGAGGTGCGCTGGCTCTGGCTGCGCAGGGCGGGGTTATAGACACTCGTCAGGTTTTTCTTCTCGTAGTTGGTGGTGGCATAGTTCACCGAGGCGCTGAAGTTGCTGTTGGGGTTGGCCTTGGCATCCTGACGGTGGCTCCAGATGACCTTGAAGTTCTTCGACACGGAGAAGTCGGGCATATTCTTCTCGCCCGTCTTGGTGACGAGGTAGTTGACGTTGACGTTGCCCGAGTATTTGTAGCGACGACGGTAGTTGGTGGCTCCGGTGACGCCCCACGAGCCCTTGGTGAATATCTCGCCCGTCACCTTCAGGTCAAGATAGTCGCTGAAGGCGAAGTAGTAGCCGCCGTCCTTCAGGTAGAAGCCGCGCTCCAGCTCGTCGCCATAGCTGGGCATGATGAAACCGCTGGAGAACTCCTGGGTAAACGGGAAGAAGCCGAAGGGCACAGCCAGCGGCAGGGGAACGTCGCACACCACCAGATAAGCAGGGCCGAACACCACGTCGTGCTCGGGACGCACCTTGCCGCGCGTCATGTTCAGGTAGAAGTGCGGGGCCTCGTGGTCCTCGCAGGTGGTGTATTTGCCGTTTTGGATAAAGAACTCGCCCTCAGCGCCTTTCTTGGCGTCGCGGCCAATCATGTAGCCGTCGCCCTGCTCGGTGACGACGTTGTGGATGAAGCCCTTCTTCGACTTGAAGTTGTAGCTCATCGTCTCCGACTCGTAGGGCGTCTGCCCCTCTTTGAACACGGGGCGCCCCGTTTCGGTGCCTGTGGAGTCCTTGACGCCCTCGGCATAGACCTCGCTCTTGGGGATGTTGACGGTGATGCGCTCAGCGGTGAGCTCGATGCTCTGGTAGTTCACCTTGCCGCTGCCGTAGAGGTAAGCGTTGCCGTCCTTCGTCCACACCATGCTGTCTTTCGACTCATACTGCACAGGGGCATCCACCACCTCTTTCTTCTTCGCCTCGGCTGAGTCCGTCTGCAATGAATCGGCAGCCAGCATCTCCGCTTCCAGCTCGCTCGATAGCGTTCCCAGGGCAGCAAGCGAGTCCCTGCGGGCTACTTCCAACGAGTCTCGCACCACCTCCTGCCCCACCGCGTAGGTGCAGGACAGCAGCCATATCACAGCCAGAAGAAAACGTTTCACATTACGCATCAGTCGGCAAAATTACTGTAACCCGAGCGAAGCACAAAATAAATTAAATTTATTTTAGCATTTTCGGAAAAAACTCCTTACCTTCGCGCCCATAAACTGATTTTTGATCGTTCTCTGAATACATATTCCAAATTTCACCTTTATGAAAAAAACACTTCCCCTTCTTGTAATCGTCCTGATTGCAGTGCTCACAGGCTGCAAGAGTAACAACCCGCAAACAGTAACCAGCGGCAACCCGCTTTGGGAAGGCTGGTATGCCGACCCTGAGGGTGTCGTCGTCAACGGCGAGTGCTGGATCTACCCCACTACATCGGCGCGCTACCGTCAGCAGCGCTGGCTCGATGCGTTCTCGTCGCGTGACCTCGTCCATTGGACGAAGCATGACCGCGTGCTCACCGCCGACAGCATCACCTGGTTCCGCCAAGCTCTGTGGGCGCCTGCCATGGTGAAGCGGGGCGACACCTACTACCTCTACTTCGCTGCCAACGACGTCCACGAAGGTGAGATTGGCGGCATCGGTGTTGCCACGTCCAAGAACCCCGCAGGGCCGTTCAGCGATGCCCTGGGCAAGCCGCTCATCAACGACATTGTTAACGGCGCGCAGCCCATCGACCAATTCGTTTTCCGCGACGACGACGGTGAATACTACATGTACTACGGCGGCTGGGGCCACTGCAACGTCGTCCGAATGGGTGAGGACCTCACCAGCATTCGTCCCTTCGCCGACGGCACCATGTTTCGTGAGATAACGCCCGAGAACTATGTCGAGGGCCCCTTCATGCTGAAACGGGGAGGCACCTACTATTTTATGTGGAGCGAAGGTGGCTGGACGGGTCCCTCTTACCACGTCGCCTATGCTATGGCCGACAATCCCTTCGGCCCATTCCGACGTGTGGGCACCATTCTTGAATCCGACCCTAACGTAGCTACTGGCGCCGGACACCACTCCGTCATCAAGGCAAAGGGTAAAGACGAATATTACATCATCTACCACCGCCGCCCCCTGGGTGAGACTGACGGTAACCACCGCGTCACCTGCATCGACCGCCTCGTCTTCGAGAAGGACGGCACCATCCGCCCCGTGAAAATTACCTTCGAGGGCGTCAAGGCCACCAAGCTGAAGTAGCTAAGAGTTAGGAAATCATTTTTTGCGATTTTTTTGCGGCATATTCGGTTTTTTACTACTTTTGCAGGCTAAATTTAGAACATCCTCTTCGAAACGAAGATAGTTAATTGTAAAACAGATAGTTTTAGTTTAATTTCAAAAAAAGATTATGGTAAAAAGATTACTCTCAATCGTGCTGTTCCTCGCTGTGGTGGGAACGGCATATGCACAGATCCCGCAGCGTTGTGAATTCAAGAATCCCCAGCGCCATATGCTGAAGAAGGCTGACCTCAAGAATGTACGCCCCATGAAAATCCGTGCCTTTGGCCCTGGCATTGAGTTGACCGACGGCCAGATGTGGTTCGGCTATGGTGATGATAGTGAAGCTGGCAACATGGGCATAGGCTTTGATTCCGACTACAACATCGCCAT
>JAEEZS010000005.1 GCA_016291905.1 Bacteroidaceae bacterium | reverse complement strand
GTCATCTTGGTGTGAAATCGACTTTCTGTTTTACACTCGCGGTAGAAATACGGTGCAAAAATAACTGGAAAAACTGTAACTAACAAATATGCAACTTGAAGTGTTAAAATACAAAAAGTCCCTCATTTAGAGGGACTTAGTTCAAATTACTCCAAGTTGTTCAGAGTTGTTTATAAGGGGTTACTTGCCCACGCAGAAGTGGGAGAAGATGTTGTTGAGGGTTTCCTGGGGGGTGATTGCGCCACCGGTGATTTCAGCTAAAGCTTCAAGGGTCTGACGGAGGTCTTCGGCAAGGAGGTCACCGCTGAGGTTGGCGTTTAGGCCGTCGAGGACGCGCTGGAGGCTGGCGTGTGAACGGGTGAGGGCTTCGTAGTGACGGGCGTTGGTGACAATGACGTCCTGCGAGGAGAGCTCGGGGATGTCGGCTGCGGCGTAGATGGCAGCCTCAAGGGCGTCAATGTTGGTGCCGTGCTTGGCTGAGATGGCAAGGGACGGAACACTATCGGGAGCGAAGGAGGAAACGGAGGCAGAGGAAGGGGCGCCGGGGGTGAGGTCGATTTTGTTTTGGATGAGGAGGAGCTTTTTGTCGGCGCAGCGGGTCTGCATCTCCTGGAGCTCGGCTTCCGTGGGAGCGGTGTCGATGAGCCAGAGCACGATGCGTGCCTTGTCGATGGCAGCGAAGGTGCGTGTGATGCCGATTTGCTCTATCTCGTCGGAAGTCTGGCGCAGGCCGGCGGTGTCGATGAAGCGGAAGGTGATGCCCTGCAGCTCGATGGTGTCCTCGATGGTGTCGCGCGTGGTGCCGTGGATGTCGCTGACGATGGCACGCTCGTCACGCAACAGGCGGTTCAGGAGGGTGCTCTTGCCCACGTTCGTCTTGCCTACGATAGCCACGGGGATGCCCTCTTTTATGGCCTGACCTGTCTCGAAAGTGCGGGCCAGACGGGTGATGTGGGTGTCAATCTTCTGCGCAAGCGCAAGCAGTTCCGTACGGTCGGCAAACTCCAGGTCCTCGTGGTCTGAGAAGTCAAGCTCCAGCTCCAGCAGCGTCGTCAGCTGGAGCAGTTGCTCGCGCAACGTAACCAGTTCCGACGAGAAATGTCCTCGCAGCTGCGACATCGCCAACTGATGTGTGGCGCGGTTCGACGAGGCGATGAGGTCGGCGACTGCCTCGGCCTGGCTGAGGTCCATCTTCCCGTTGAGGAAGGCACGCTGCGAGAACTCCCCCGCACGCGCCATGCGGCACCCCACCAGTACCAGTTGCTCGAGCACCTTGTTCAGGACATAGCGCGAGCCGTGGCACGAGATTTCCACGCTGTCCTCGCCCGTGTAGGAGTGCGGTGCGCGGAAGAGCGAGACGACGGCATCGTCAATCTCCTCGCCCGACGTGGTGCACAGCGTGCCGTAGGCGAGGCTGTAGCCCTGACGCTCCGCCAGCGGCTTGCCCTGCGTGCGGAACAGGGCATCCACAGCCGCAATGGCCTTGTCGCCCGACACGCGGATGATGCCGAGGGCACCTCCGGCAGGCGTGGCAAGGGCACAGACGGTGTCGTTCATTTCCGTTTTGCCCATGTGTTGGCGAGAATGACAATAATAAGACAAACGGCAAGGAAAATGCCAGTAGCGAGCAAAGATAGCTTCTGATTATTACCGATATATGGAAGGGAAAGGCAAAGACCAGCGGAAAAGAGCGCGATGATTGCCATAAGCAGGCGCAAGCGCCCCAAATCTATCTCTCCACGTTTCTCTTCGTCTAAAGTGTTGAACCCTGCGATAAGCCCGTCGCCTTTGCCTAAAAGAAAGATGACAGCAAGGGCAACGAAGATGACGGCAAGGAAAATGCTCAGAATCATATACGGTCGAGGACTATTTCAATGAGTGTATCGATAGTGTTCTTGTATTCGGTGTTCATCTCCTTGGCATAGCGGTTGGCAATGACCATGCAGCACGTCATGGCACGGTGTCCCAGCAGCGTCGCCAGCCCCGCAAGGGCCGAGCCCTCCATCTCGAAGTTGGTGATGCGCCGTCCCTCGTACTCAAACGCCATGATTTTTTCGTTCTGGTGCGGGTCGGCAAGGGGTATGCGCAGCTCGCGTCCCTGAGGCCCGAAGAAGCCTCCGCAGGCTATCGTCACGCCGTGTACCATAGCATCGCCACCCACGCGTGCCGTCAGCTCGGGGCTGTTGTCAATGACGTAGGGCGCACCCTTCTGCGGGCTCCAGTCCATGTGTTTCTTGAATGCCTCCTCGAAGGCCAGGTCGCACACCCTGTCGCGTCCCGCGTAGAAGTTGAGCAGGCCGTCGAAGCCGATGGACTTGTCGGAGCAGATAAACGTGCCCACGGGCGTGAAGGGCTGCAGGCCTCCGCAGGTGCCGATGCGCACCAGCTCCAGCGACGTCAGCGAGGGTTTCTCGGTGCGTGTGGCGAAGTCGATGTTCACCAGCGCGTCCAACTCGTTCATCACGATGTCGATGTTATCGCAGCCGATGCCTGTGGAGAGCGCCGTGATGCGCTTGCCACGGTAGGAGCCTGTGACGGTGCGGAACTCGCGGCTCTGCACCTCACACTCGCGACTCTCGAAGTGCTGCGCGATGAGGTCCACGCGGCCCGGGTCACCGACGAGGATTATCTTATGGGCCAGTTGCTCAGGACGGACATGCAGGTGGAACACCGAGCCGTCGGCATTGATAATTAGTTCAGATGGAGCGAAATACTTCATGGTAATCAGCGGTTTATGTATTGACGTGGATAGACTATTTTGACAGGAACTCCTTCTCGAGGTTGCGGGCACGCTTCTCCAGTGTGGCCACCTCGGCTGTGAGGTTTGCCACATCCTCCTCAAGCTTCAGTATGCCGGCAGCCATGCTCTCGCGCCTGCGTGCGTTGGCATCGGCATACTCGTCGCGCTGGCTCTCCAGCCGTGCCGTCAGGGATGCCAGCTCCTCCCGGGCTTCCAGGAAGCGCTCGTACGTCTTGCGGGCATCGGGACTGTGGAAGTCCGTCAGGCGGTGATAGTCCGACAGGTCGTCCAGCACAAACACGAAGTCCCCCTTCGCCTTGTTGTCAGCCAGCATGCTCTGCTCGTTCAGCATCAGGCGGAAGAGGCTCTGATTGGCCTTGCGCACCACCGCGTCGTCGGTCTGCGACTCGGCTATCGACACGATGTCAGCCGCGCGGCGTATGACGGCAGGGTCGTCCGTGTCGCTGTCGTAGTACTCTCTCCTACCCTCGTTCCACACGAAGGTATAGACGCACACCATGCCCTCGGGCTGGCGCCGGTCCGTGGCAAACCAGCCCAGGCCGTTCAGCTCGTCCACCACCAGCATGTAGTCGTTGGCAGGCGAGTTAAAGGGCATGCCCACGTTCTCCGAGCGCAGGAAGCGGTCGTTGTCGGCGTTGTAGCGCGTCACGAAGATGTCGTAGCCGCCCATGCTCTCGGGGCCGTTGTTGGCATAGTAGAACGTCACCCCGTCGGGCAGCATGAAGGGATAGTTGCTGTCGCCACCATCGGCAAGCCCCTCCACCAGTTGCGTTCCGCTCCATTCGTCCCTCATGCGGTAGCTGGTACCGATGGCAAGGCGCCCGCTGTCGGCAGGGCAGGTGAAGTAGCGCCGGTTGCCAAACTCCGAGAGGAAGATGGTGCCGTCGATGTCGCTGCGCTTGTTAAAGTATTCGTCCAACGTGTACACCGCACCCGCCTCGCTGCCAGCGTGATAAGCCTGCAGGAACTGCGACTTTTCCACCACGATACTGTCGACAAACGTCACCTTCTCCACGCGGCGCATGAACTTCAGGCGCGAGCGGATGTCCTTCATGAACTCCGTGGCCTTCACGAACACCGAGTCGTTCGGGTTCGCCTCGCCGAGGTACACCTCCAGGTTGTCGGCAGCCTCGGCATAGTTCCCCTTCAGGTAGTGGTAGCGCGCCAGGTAGCGGAAGGCGTTCTGCACCCTCTTGCTGGCAGCGAACTCCAGGTACGGCAGCGCCTCGTCCACCTCGCCCGTCTCCAGGCAACACGCGCCATACCAGAAGTTGATGCGGCTGTCCTTAGGAGCCGTCTTGAGACAGCGCTGAAACTGCGGCTTGGCCTCCGCGAATTTGCCATCGAGGAAGTTCTGACGGGCCAGTTGCTCAAGCGTCTGCGCCGTCACGCTGCCGCAGCAGAGCACCAGCGCCGCAGCCACGGCAAGCACGATTTTCATTCTGACGGATTTCATTGCAATCACCATTTGAAAGGGCAAAGTTAGACGTAATTAATTAAAAAAGCAAATATAATAGAGTTTTTATGAAGATGGGAGTGTTTTGGAATTCCGCTGCAAAGATACAACATCTCATGCGGCGTAGTTTCCGATGGCAGCGTGGGATATCTCTCGCGCCGATTACGCCCAACTATGAACTATGCATTATGAACTATGAACTGAAGATTACGCCGCTATGGCTGCGTAATCTTCTTCGTCCGGAGTCGGGCCGAGGAAGTGGAGGATGGCAGCTACGTGGGCGGGCAGGAACAGCTTGGCTGTGTTGCAGGGAGAGATGTCGCGCAGCACGTCGGAGAGATAGACGTTCCCGTCGTCGCGTGCCAGCGCCTGGTCGTCGTCCGAGAGCCGTTCCGCCGGCTGGCGGGCGTGGAGGAGTTCGTAGTATAGCGCTTTGCGTGCCAGCTCGCCCTTCGGCTCATCGGGGAAGTACTGGGCGGCCAGCTCGCGCTTGGTCATCGTGCGTACGGGCGTGAAGGCGTCGATGGAAAAGGTGTACGTGCGCGTGCGCCCCGTACAGGGGAAGATTGCGTAGTACTCCCCGTCGTTTTTCGTAAAAGTTTGTGGTTGTGATAGTTCAAGCATTTTCGGGTGTTAGTTTAAGTGTTTAGTTTTAGTTTATTACCACTACAAAGATACTGATTTTCCGCGATATTACCAAACATTTCCGCCCAAAAAAACGCCTTCAAATAAAAAATTATCACCCTGTGCTGCCGCGCCAGCCCATTGGACTAATTTCCCAGCCCACTGGGCTGTCGCGCCCCCGAATTTTAACGTTCGGCGTAGCTGAGGCAACATCCCCCTATTCCGGCATGACGAGTACGTCTGACCGCGCATCCATTTCTAACACTTTCACCGACAGCGAGTTATAATATTAACAAAATAAATCGTCTGATTAACAACGCATTGAGAGGAAACTAACAAAATAACAATTTATATTTTATATTTTCTATCTCAATACAGCCCACCCTTCGGGAGAAGGTTAAATATATATTATTATATAAATATAATAATATATATTTATTTATATATAATAATAAATTATAATCACCCTCCCCCAGCCGAAGGAAAGATGAAAAACGAAAATATAAATTGTTATTTTGTTAGTTTGTTAGTTTCTCTCGAAAAACACCATACTTGCAGCCATATTAAATCTGTTGTGGATTATGGCGAACCTGAATTGCCTGATGCCGAGGGTGAGCTGGATGCAGGCTTTTGAAGATAAACTACTGAAGGCGGAGGGTGAGCTGGGCAGGGAAGACGTAGGCTGGGTCGCCACGGGTGGCGAGGGTGCGGCGCAGCGTGGAGGCGCGGCGCGCTACCCTACCCTCAAACAGCGTCTTGCCCTGATAGACGACGGTGACGGGCTGGTCGAGGTTCAACAGGCTGTCGCAGAGAGAGATGGTGAGCGACGTGTAGTCGCAGCGCAAGATGCGGACGGTATTTCCCTCTAAATCAACGCGTACCTCCTTGCCCTTGGCAAGTTCGTCAGGGGGTGCGCTGAGCCAGTAGAAATGCTCGTGAAGGGCGTCACCTTGCTGCCACACAATGCGTTGCGGGTAGGGGTTACGGGTGTACTGCGCCATCCACGCGACAGCAGCGGTGTCCACGCGGTCCATCCAATGTCCCTTGTCGGCAACGATGTGTCCCTCAAAGCGATAGCCCTCGGGGTCGGCACGGTGGAGGGAGTCCATCACCTCTATCCGCATCTGACACTCGATGTTACGGTTGTAGGCGGCATCGTTGGCTCCGCACCAGATCATGAAGGGGGTGTTGCGCAGGCTGACGAGGGAGACATCGCCCGGGTGACCTGCCATCATGGAGGCTGCCGCCCAGGTGTCGGCCATGCGCGGGCCGAGGCGCCAGACGCCATCGCCTCCGGCGGAGTAGCCCATCACATAGACCTTGTCGGGGTTGACGTGCAAGTGGCTGACAGCCATGAGGATAATGCGGTGGTAGAACTCGTCGAGCTCAGGGCGGAAGTGGAGGTCCCAGGTGTTGAACGGAGCGCGAGGACAAAGATAGACAGCGTGTTGGGGGTGGTAGAGCACCTGCTGGTTGCGCCATTGTTGGTCGTTGAGCTGCGGGGGTGCGCCTCCGCCTCCGTGGAGGGAGATGTAGAGGGCGAGGTCGTCAGCATCGTCGGGAGCATAGACGGTCCACGCGAGGGGCATGACGAGGTCGCCGAGGCGTATCTCCTTGTCCGCGAAAATGTTGTCGGTTGCCGTGCGCACGCTGTCAATCCACTGCGCCTTAAGGGCCTCGGCCTTACGGAGCGACTGGGAGGCTGTGAGGGGTTTGTCGGAGGCGCAGGAGGCAAACACAAGGAGAGCGAGAATGAAGAGGGCTGTCTTTTTCATATTAACGCACTATGAGTCTTTCTTTTAGTTAAGAATTAAGAATTAAGAGTTAAGAGTTAAGAAAAAATGATTTCGTGTAATTAGTTCTATTCGTTGTTGAAAAAAGATTCTATTTCAATGCCTTATTGAGCTGTTCTACTGCGCGTTGAATCATGTCCATGGTGCCTGAGCCGTCGCTGACGTACTTTACCACCATGTCGGCATATTCGACAGCCTCCTTCAGGGCGGCAGAGGGCTCTGCCACGCCCTTGGCGCGCTCCAGGAGAGGCAGCAGGGCGTCCATGTCCTCCAGTTCGGGCAGGTTGCCTGGGCGCATGGTGTTAAGGGCAGCGTTGAGGGCGGCAGCCTGACGGTTGATGTCGTCCTGCGTGCGGAAGAGGTTGTCGAAGACGCGCTGCGAGCGGTCATACTGCTCCATCATGCGCCGGAAGCCGTGCTGCGCCCACGGGGCATAGTCGGGCACCTTGACGGTGAGGGCGTTCCACGCCAGCTGGGCATCACGACGGGTGCGTGCCACCTGCATGGCCTCGCGCAGGGGCGTCTCGTCGAGGGCCTCCTCGTCGTCGGCATCAACGGTAAGCAGTTCGGCAGGCAGCGTGGAGGTGTCGCTGGCAGCACCAATGAGGTTCATGCGCAGGTAGTGCGTGACGTGGCGGTTGGCCTCATAATCAGGGAGGAAGGAAATGGTAGAATTAGGAATTAGGGATGAGGAATTGGAGGATGAGGAGGTGTTCTGGGCGAGTTCGCCACGGAAGCCCTCCACGTCGATGGAGGCCTCGTCCCACGTGCGGATGTCCTTGGCAGCCATCACGAGGGGGCCCTGCATGAAGGCGCCCAGCCACTGGGGGGCAAAGGTGGAGGTTTCGTTCTTGCCTGTGGCAGCCAGCTCCATCTTGTCAGGCCCGAAGTCGATGTGGTTGGTGAAGGGCATCGTCACCTCCACGACGTCGGTCTTACGCCAGCGGCGCTGGGGAATCTCCACATAGCTGCTGGGCTGGAACGACGTGGCGACAGGCTGTCCGTTGAGCGTAACGCAGAAACCCTCGGTGGCCCAGTAGGGCACGCGCAGACGCAGCGTGAAGGGGCGTGTGGCACGGCGGAAGAGCCCTCGGAAGCCCTTCGTGACACGGATGACAGACGACTGGGCAGGCCACTCGCACTGCTGCTCAAGGGTGACGTGCTTGGCGTCCCAGCGGGCGGTGGTAGGCAGGTAGAGCGCCACCCACAGCGTGTCGGCACCCACGAAGTAGGCTGCCTCCTGGTACTTCACGTGGTTCTCGGCGCCCGTGCCTCCGCAGCAGCTGCTCTGGGGCGTCTCGTTGCCCCAGGGCTTCGAGGCATCGAGGCCAACGGCATACTGATAGACCACACGGTACTCGTGGGGGTCGATGGAGCCGACGAGCTGGTTGTAGAGCACGCGCTCGTAGTAGTCCATGTAGCGGGCGTCGTCAGGACGGAAGCCGTTGAGGTCCTTGGTGAGCTTGGCCAGGTTGTAGGCGCAGCAGGTCTCGTTGATGGTGGGCTCGGGGTAGCGGTCTCTGCCCCACCCGCCCACGTTGGTGTTCATGGCGAGCATCTGGGTGTAGGGCTGGCGGAACATCTCGCCGTTGCCCACGCCGCCCATGGCGTAGCGGTAGCGCCCCTGAATCATCGTCCAGAAGTTCTCGGCAAGGTTGTAGTAGTAGGGGTTGGCGTTGACGCGATAGCTGCGCAGGGCACCCGTCACCATGGGGATGTGCTGGTTGGCGTGACGTGTGCGGATGGCATCGACGTTGCGCGCAAGGGGGTCGAAGAAGGCAGGGCTGTCGAAGCAGTTGGCAGCCTCGAGGAGATGGGCCCTCTCGTCGGCATCGCTCACCATCTCTGCCAGACGCGAGAGCGATTCGGCCATGCCGCCCACCTCGCCGGCTATGTACATGTTCCACATCTCGTAGCGGTTGCCGGGCGTCAAGCGGCGCTCCTCCTGCGTGCCGTCGGTCTTGACGTAGGTGCGGTAGTGCAGGCGGTTCCACACCCAGAGGCCCATGTCCTTGGCAATGAGCAGGGCCTTGCGACGGATGGCACGGTCGTCGACATACGTAGCGATGTCGATGAGCCCTGCAAGCTGCTTGTGCACGCTGTAGTAGGGCGCCCACACCCATTGCTCGTTGTTGTAGGCGCGATACATCTCTATCAGCACGCAATGCTGGGCAGGGATGGCGTTGAGGTAGCCGTAGCCGTAGTGGGCATAGTCGAGCTTATACGTGTCGAAGGCCTCCCATGAGCCCTTGAGCGAGCGCAGCTCCTCCTCGGGGGCAAGGTCGCGCGCCTCGCGGTAGCGCCCCAGCGCCTCGTCGAAGACGAAGGTGCGCTCCTGGCACTGGCGCAGCTCGTCCACCATCTGGCGGATGTTGGCTTTCAGGCGGGCCTTCTTCTCACGGTCCGTGCAGCTGGCATAGGCCATCGCCAGGGCGCTCATGTAGTGCCCGCTGCCGTGGCCCTTGAGCTTGGTGGTGGGCGAATCCCAGCCATCCGACTCAGGATAGCCCTCGGTGGGCAGGCCGTAGGTGTCGCGGTAGTTGTAGAGCTGCTGACGGACGTCGAGGCTCAGCAGCTGGTCTATGTCGAGGTCGCGGTTGTGCGTCAGGCGGTTGTCGCCCGTGAGCAACACCTTGTCGAGGGGCAGCGGCTCAGCCACAGGACGCGCATCGGGCACGGTCCAGGGCGCATCCGTCACCGTCACGTCAGCCAGCAGAGGGTAGCCGCCTGGGGTGGTGTTGTCGCCCGTCACGAAGCCCTTGACGCTGTACGTCGTGCCGGCAGGGGTCTGCGCCGCGTCGGCCTCGCGCTGCTCGGTGGAGAGGCTGGCATTCGTCCAGCGCACCTGGCGCCACTCGTGCGAGCCGTCGGCATACGTCACCCACACCTGGTAGGGCAGCCTCGGAGCCGTCCCTACGGGCGTCGTCACCTGCACGGGCTCCACCCGCTGGATGACACGCTCGCCTGCCCTCGCACCCAGGGCACACACCACACCACACACAATCCACAGAAGACACTTTTTCATAGTCACGATTTTTTTCTGGAAGGTTGAACTCCGCAAAGGTAATAAAAAAATAAAAAGGAAAGGACGAAAATCGAAAAATAATGATTACTTTTGCGCCAAAACCGTTCAGATTATTCCGCATGCGCACGCCTAATTACGATAAATCCCCCTCAACCTGTGTCGATGGGAGCGTCATCCAAGGATGGACAGACATTCTCCACACCCTCGAACAGACCCTCGGCGATGCCCCCGTGTGGGCCGTGGACCTCTATGTAGGCAGCTACACCGAGGATTTCCTCGAGGCGTTCCGCCTGACGGGGCGCGAGGTGGTGGACGTGCGGCAGCTGCTGCGCCCAGAGGCCGAGCTGCGGCAGCTGACAGAGCGCTTCATGACCGACGACGTGCTCTTCGGCTACATGTCGAACCTCCGCTTTGCCGAGTACGTGGTGCCTGAGCGCGTCGCTGAGTTGCGCCATCGCATCGCAGCAGGAGAAAGGCTGGTCGTCGTGGGCACAGGCGCAGGCTTTGTCACCCCTGACGACGTGCCTGTGGTCTATGCCGACCTGGCGCGCTGGGAGATTCAGCAGCGCTTCCGCCGTCACGAGGTGCAGGCGCTGGGCATCGACAACCGTGCCGACAGCCCCTCGGTGCAGTACAAACGGGGCTACTTCAACGACTGGAACCTCTGCGACGCGCTGAAGGACGAGCTCTTTGCCGCTGGGCGCATCCGCTTCTGGATTGACCACAACCAGCGCCAGACACCCAAGCTCATCACCCACGCACAGCTGGTGCAGGGGCTTGAGCGCACCGTGTCGCGCCCCTTCCGCGTGGTGCCCTTCTTCGACCCTGCCCCCTGGGGCGGACAGTGGATGAAGGAGGTGTGCGACCTCGACCGACGCGAGGCAAACTACGGCTGGTGCTTCGACTGCGTGCCTGAGGAGAACAGTCTCTACCTCAACGTGGGCGGCACCCTCGTGGAGCTGCCTGCGCAGGACCTCGTGCTGTGGCAGCCGCGCCGTCTGCTGGGCGAGCGCGTGTGGAGCCGCTTCGGACGCAGCTTCCCCATCCGCTTCGACTTCCTCGACACCATGGGAGGCGGCAACCTCAGCCTGCAGGTGCACCCCACCAACGAGTTCGCCCACAGGGAGTTCGGACTCGCCTACACGCAAGACGAGAGCTACTACCTGCTGGACGCAGGGCCCGATGCCGTGGTCTATCTGGGACTGAAGGAGGGCATCGACAGCCAGCAGATGATAGCCGACCTGCGCGCCGCCCAGCGGGGCGAAATCACGTTCGATGCCGAGAAGTACGTCAACAAACTCCCTGCCCACAAGCACGACCACTACCTCATCCCCAACGGCACCATCCACTGCTCGGGCCACGACAGCATGGTGCTCGAAATCAGCTCCACGCCCAGCATCTTCACCTTCAAGCTGTGGGACTGGAACCGTCTGGGGCTCGACGGCAAGCCGCGTCCCATCAACGTGGAGCGTGGGCGCCACGTCATCCAGTGGGAACGCACCACCCCCTTCGTCCTCGCGGAGCTCTGCAACCACTTCGAGGTGCTCAGCCACACGGACGGCATCACCGAGGAGCGCACAGGCCTCCACTCCAACGAGTTCATCGAGACACGGCGCCACACCTTCAGCCGCCCTGTCACCCACGACACCTGTGGCGGCGTGAACGTGCTGAACCTCTGCGAGGGCGACGAGGCCGTCGTGGAGAGCCCCAGCGGCACCTTTGCCCCCTTCACGGTGCACTATGCCGAGACGTTCATCCTGCCCGCTGCCGTAGGGCGCTACACTATCACGCCCCCTGCCGGCACCACCTGCAAGACCATCAAAGCCTCCATCCGCTCCTAACCCTCCCATTCCTCCCATTTCTCCCACACCTCCCAGAATTCCCATAACTCCCATAAAAATCAAAAATCCTATGAAAACTGACAAACCAACCGTCCTAACACTTGATGCAGGCGGAACCAACTTCGTGTTCTCAGCCATCTGCGACAACGAAGAGATCATCGAACCCGTGCGCCTGAAGGCTGTCACCACCGACACCGAGGGCTGCCTGGCCACCCTCGTGCAGGGCTTCACCACCGTCAAGGAGCAGCTTGCCAGCGAGCCCTGCGCCATCAGCTTCGCTTTCCCAGGCCCTGCCGACTATGCGCGAGGCGTCATCGGCGACCTGCCCAACTTCCCCTCCTTCCGCGGAGGCGTGGCGCTGGGACCCTATTTGGAGAGCGTTTTCGGCATCCCCGTCTATGTCAACAACGACGGCAACCTCTTTGCCTACGGCGAGGCCCTCGCAGGCGCCCTGCCACGTGTGAACAAAGCCCTTGAGGAGAGCGGCTGCAAGCGCCGTTACAAAAACCTCATCGGCATCACGCTGGGCACCGGCTTCGGCTGCGGCGTGGTCGTCGACAAGGTGCTGCTCACGGGCGACAACGGCTGTGGAGGCGACGTGTGGTGCATGCGCAACGGCATGTATCCCTTCGTCATTGCCGAGGAGAGCGTCAGCATCCGTGCCGTGCGCCGCGTCTATGCCGAGATGTCGCACGAGGAGATCGGCGACCTCACCCCCAAGGACATCGGCGACATTGCCAACGGCACCCGCCCAGGCAACATGAAGGCCGCGCAGGAGAGCTTCCGCCAGCTGGGACAGGTGACGGCAGCCACGCTCGTCAACGTGCTTAACATCGTCGATGGCATCGTCGTCATCGGAGGCGGACTGTCGCACAACGCCAAATGGATTCTGCCCGGCATGATGGAAGAGTTCGCCCGTCCCGTGGGTACCTTCACGGGCAGCCTCCTCCCCACCCTGCAGTCCGAGGTCTATAACTTCGAGGACCCTGAGCAGCGCGCTGCCTTCCTCGAGGACAAGGATGTCTTCATCGACGTGCCCCACACCGACAAGAAGGTGCTCTACTGCGCCCAGCGCAAGGTAGCCGTCACCATCTCCGAGCTCGGTGCCAGCAAGGCCATCAACCTGGGCGCCTACAACTTCGCCCTCCAGCAGATAGGCCGATGAAGAACCGCAAGCTCATCCCCGTCATGCTGTGCTTCTTTGCCATGGGGTTCGTGGACCTCGTGGGCATAGCCAGCAACTATGTGAAGGCCGACCTGGGGCTCTCCGACTCCATGGCCAACCTGCTGCCCTCGCTGGTGTTCTTCTGGTTCCTCATCTTCTCCATCCCCACCAGCCTGCTCATGAACCGCATCGGGCGCAAGCGCACGGTGCTGCTCAGCCTTGTCATCACGGTGGCGTCGATGCTCATCCCCATCTTCGCCCAGCAGTTCTGGCTGCTGCTGATAGCCTTCTCGCTGCTGGGCATCGGCAATGCGCTGATGCAGACCTCGCTGAACCCCCTTGTCGATAGCGTGATGACGGGCGGCAAGCTCGCCTCCACCCTCACCTTCGGCCAGTTCGTCAAGGCCATCGCCTCCTTCATGGCCCCCCTCATCGCAGCGTGGGGCGCGGCAGGCCACATCCCCGCCTTCGGGCTCGGCTGGCGCGTGCTCTTCCCCATCTACATGACCATCGGCATCCTTGCCACCCTGCTGCTCTACGGCACGAAGATCCATGAGGAGCGCCCTGACGCGTCAGCCCCTGCGGCCAGTGTCGGCAGCCAGTTTGCCGGCGCCCTGCGCCTGCTGGGCAACCCCGTCGTGCTGCTCTGCTTCCTTGCCATCGTCTGCCACGTGGGCATCGACGTCGGCACCAACACCACCGCCCCCAAGGTGCTCATCGAGCGGCTGGGCTGGACGCTGGAGCAGGCAGGCTTCGCCACCAGCCTCTATTTCATCTTCCGCACCGTGGGCAGCCTGCTGGGCAGTTTCATCCTTGCCCGCATGAAGGAGTGGACCTTCCTCCTCATCAGCGTGCTGCTGATGGTGCTGTCGCTGCTGGGGCTCTTCGTGGGACACACCCAGTGGATGCTCTACGGCGCCATCGCGCTGATGGGCCTGGGCAACAGCAACCCCTTCTCCATCATCATGGCGCGCGCCCTGAGGGCCGTGCCCGGCAAGGAGAACGAGGCCTCCGGCCTGATGATCATGGGCCTGTTCGGCGGCACCCTCTTCCCCCTGCTGATGGGCTTTGCCAGCGACAGCCTCGGCCAGGCAGGCGCCATAGCCGTCATGGCCCTCGGCGTCCTCTACCTCCTCACCTTCTGGCTCACGGGCAGAAAACCCTCCACCCCTACCCGCTAACCGTTAACCCCTAACCGTTAACCGCTAACCGCTAACCCCTAACCGCTAACCCCTCTGAACCGTTCGCTCTTCAGAAAACTGATATCTGATATCTGAGTCACATAGCCGCGGCTCTTCCAGTTGCGGACCATCTTGGCGGTGTTCTCCTTGTCGAGCCCCTGACGCTGGCGCACACGGCAGGCATCGTCGAGGGTGAAGGTCGTGGGCAGCAGCTCCAGCAGATTGCGTGGGCCGCGTGTGCCCACACGCTCGTTGCCCTTCATGGCATGCTCAATCTCGGCGCCGAAGAACTGCATCTTGCACCACAGGTCGTACTCCAGGCTCCAGCGCACAAAATCCTCAATGTTCCGTTCCCAGTGCTGCCCGTTGGCTACGTAGAGCACACACGCCTTCAGCCACGCTATCACACAAGCACGGTGCGAGAGGTTCCAATAGACCTCGCTCTGCGACAGACGGGCAAACTCGGCACACTCCCGCTGCAGCCTCCTTGCCAGCCGTGTGGCCTGAGGGCAGTCTATCAGCCCACGGGCTGCCGTGAGGTTGTCGATGTAGGGACGCAGGGCCTCGTCGAAGGCCGTGTCGTACTGCCCATAGACGGGCTGCTCGGAGCCTATTTCGTCCTCAGGGATGGTGCAGAAGTTGATGCGCGAGATGGGTCCGTCCGTCAGCACACGGCCGAAGAAGCGACGCCCCTTCTGAATGGTGGTGCAGGCGTTCCAGTTGAAGCGGCAGCGAGGCCGTGCCGTCACGCTCTGCGTGCCCACGCGCGTCTGGCCGTAGGTGGCGCCAGGGTCGAAGGCCAGACACATCAGCTGGAAGTGCTGCTTGCCCGTCTGCCCTCGCAGTTGCTCAAAGAGGTCCAGCTCGTTCAGCTTCACATACACGAAGTGCCCCTCCGCCTCGTCCATGCGTGTGACCAATGCCGGCTTGGTCATGTCAGGGTCGATGATCTGAATCACCAGCCCCTCGGGCCGCAGCAGCTTGTCCTTGTTTGCCCCCCGTCGCATGCAGTCCTTCTTCCATTCGGCCTCGCGACGGGTGTTCTCTTCGTCGCGCCGCTCAATGTCGGCCATGATGTGGGCGATGGGCTCGTCGATGCACCCCTTGCCGGCACCCGTGGAGGCCATCAGGCAGTTCATCAGCGTCGCCTCGTGCTCCACATGGTCGGTGTAGCGGAAGCGTACCTCGCACAGGTGTGTGGCCAGCGGTGGAAACACGGCGTGGGCCACGGCAGCCTTGTAGGCAGCAGGCGTCTGGCTCGTCAGCAGCGCTATCAGCTTCGGCAGCTTCGCAGGCATGGCAGGCGGCTCGGCTGTCAGGCCACTCTCCTCGTCTGCCACGCCCAGCCGACGGCTCTGTGTGAACAGCGCCTCCTGGTACTTCAGCAGCCGCTGCGTGGGGTCGTGATACTTGGTGTAGAAGTCGCCCACGAGCGTCTGGATGTTCTCGTCCGCCCAGTGGTCAGGCATTAGCTCACGGAGCACGCCGTTCACCTCGGCCTCGGTCAGCAGCGGCGTCGCCCCACTGAGGAACATCTTCACGCTGGTGTGTCGTCCCCCTTCGTCGAGGAAGTCCTTCGCCTCGAGGCCCTTCTCCCTCATCACGCCCTGGGCGATGAAGCGCGTGCGCTCGTCGGCAGGGGTGAAAGGCCGTGGAGCCTTCGCGCCCTTCGCGCCTTTGGCACCCTTGGCGTCGTTAAGGTCCTTCGCGCCCACTCCCTTTGCCCCATGCAGCGTGTCGCTGAACATCAGCTCGTCGTCAATGTAGAGGATATACGCGCGGCAGGGGATGTAGATGGCCCTTTCGCGCTCGTGTACGGCCTTGTCGTAGCTGACGTTGCCCAGTTCGTGCGCCATCCACGCCTGCGCCTGCTGCCGTGTCATCCCCTCAGGGATGTCGAAGAGCACGTGGCCGCCCATGCCGCTCACCGAGCGGTTCACCATGTTGATGCCCAGCGCCCGTTCGCGTCCCTTCAGGTGCCGTTCGTACAGCTGGGTGAAGTGGTCGCAGCCGTCCACGTCGATGACCACCTTGCCCGAGTCCACGGGCTCGCCCTCGCTGCTCTTGTAGCCTTTCGCAAAGTGGGCATGAGGGGTGTAGAACGGCAGCCCCAGCTTCAGGCTGGCCTTCATGGTGCGATACTCGTCCTTCGTCAGCTCGCCGCGCATCAGCGCCTCGTGCGCGTCAGCCAGCTCGCCACAGATGCGGCCCGTCTCAGGGGCATCGGCCGCCTTGTAGAACCCCTCGACCGTGGCAGGCACGGTCTTGGGGTTGCGGATGTTCTGTCCTAAATCAAATCTCGCCATAATGGTCACCTCCTCCCCTTTTACGCCTCGGTGATTTCCTCAATGAAGATTTCGCTCGAGGCACGGTCCAGGTCGCGCTTCATGGCCATGCTCACGCGCACGGCGCCCAGCGACTTCTTCACCGACGAGAAGAACTTGTATCGCTCAGGGCTCTCCCTCACCCAGCCGTGCTCCAGCTGGCACACCAGGCGGTCCTTCTTCCGTCGGCGCGGCAGACGGTTGTACGCCTTGAAGGTTATCACACCCGTGTTCTGGTCCCTGAACAGAACACCTTCCACTCGCTTGCTGTCCGACAGCTTGTCCATCAACTCGATGGCATGTTCAATGAAAATGAGCTTTTTCATAATTTCTTTCGTTTTTAGTGTTAGTAGGATGTTTTTTTTCAAACGCGCTTCACCTCGCGCAGGATGGCCTTGTTATACACACGCCCGCCCCAGCTGTCGGTGGTCAGTTGCAAGTCGGCCTCTATGAGGTCGCCCGTCTGGAATCCCAGGGCTACGAACTGCGAGGCATGCACGCCCGACAGCGTCGCCATCTGGCGTTGGTAGTGCTCGCCGTCAGGCCATTCGAGGAGAATGTCCATGGCCTTGTACGGGTTGCCGGTTGTCTTACTCACGCCCTCCCTGAGGGCGCCAATTGTCTTGATAACTGCTTGTAGTCGCATAAAACTGAATGAATTTAGGGGTTAATAAATCAAATAATAGAATCTTTATATTGCTCAAAATAATGGTACATCGTGAGGTTGAAATTTGTCTCGTCGGCTGGGTAGCCAAGCATCCGTTTGGCAATGCAGTAGAAGCGCAGTAACAGGCGGCTCTTGAGCCAAAGGGTATCGCGTCCCGTCAACAGGAATTTTCGCAACTCCACCGCCAAAACGGCACGGTACTCGTCCTCCAAATTACTCAAAAGGTCGAACAACTTGCGGCGCGTCGGTTCATCACGCACAAGCATAAACAAATCCACAATGGCTTCTTTGTAATGTTTAGTTTTCATATTCTCAACTATTTATTTTATAATTTTATAGATGTAATAATCTCATAAACTCCTTCAACGCTTGCACCTTCCTCACAAACCGTTCCTCGTCCGTGTCATTTCCTTCAACTTTCCAGCGGTTTGTCTGCTTATTGCAAATGAAGTTGCAGCCGAAAAGTTCTTCTGCTGACTGACGGATATTTCGAAACACATCGCGGGAGAAGCTACGCCTGTCGTCCTCCAAATCCGACGTCACCCAACGCTGAGCCAGTTCGCTTCTAGTGATGCCGTCTTTGTCCAGCGAGCTTGCAAGCTGCTCGCCGAACCAGAAGCCATCCTTTATGAAGTTCATTCTGCTCATGCGTTGTTTTCTTTCCTTTTTTTATTGTCGCTGCAAAGGTACTGCCGAGGTTGGGGGCATTTTACCACCAAGCTATTCTGCCGCTTGAAAGCAAAAATGAAAAGCCCTACAGCCGGCTCGTAACCGATGCAGTTGCAGGGCAAAGGTAAAATAGAAAAAGAAAAGCATTCCTCATTCGCTATCGCGATACTGAAGAATGCTAATGTTTACTGAAAAATACTGAAAAACGGACTGAAAAATCAGTTTTCAAGTCCTAATTCGTCTTTAAATAATTCTAAGTTATTGTAGGCTGTATAGATATTTCTTATGCTTTTTTGGGTAGCTCTGCTTCCTTCTGGAATCGGACATTCCATCCATTGACTAGCTCTATTTCCCATTAAGAAATTATAGGTGTTTATTTCGTTAGCCTCACATGTCTTTTCAACATGACTAAACCACTCTTTTCGGTTCATTAGCGAAACAAAATCTTCTACCGAAGATGCCTTTAATAAATCATGGTGAATCAGAAAGTATCGCAAGGCCGCCCACTGATATTTATAAGAAATATAATTTACAAAGTGTGTCTCAATAAAACAATACAAGTTATAAACATCTATTTTATTTCCACGGGGCTCAAGATTTAGTATTCTGCTGTTTTCAAGCAACGCATTCCTTTTTTGTTTTATGGATTCTGACTCTTGTTTCGTCAGTGGCATTCCTTTTCTCTTTTCATCTATTCTCTCGCGAAGGATGTCAAGCTGTGGTTGAACACAATAGTCGCATTTATCGTTAGCCCTTGAGAACAATTCAGCACTATATATCATTGTTTTTAACTCACATTTTGATACTTCTTCAACGAAGATTTCTGCAAACTGTTGCACCTTCTTTTTCTGCGAGGGGGTGGGGTCACTATCTTGTATGGCTATTTCTTCAATGAAGTCTGCTACTTCTATAAACTTGTTCTGTGTTTCTTTTTCGTCCTCGCTTTTTCTTACTTCTTCATAGAGATCTTGACAATCAGGAATAGCACTTATTATTTCAAAAATCTCTTGGCAAATAGTGCGATACGGATGGTTTGTTGCTTCTGGGTAAGTATTGGCAAGAAGTAGGAAGGCAACCAATGACACCATCATGGCAGAGTGTATTGATTGGTCTGAAGTTCTTTTCGTTATCTCTCCCTCTTCTTGCTCAAACGATGAATACCGTTCACATAAGTCAGAAAACGAATCTTGAACCCTCATTTTTACATCGTCGGTATCATTTCCTGACCGTAAGTTCGTGGCAAGTTGGTTTGCTTCAGTCCAAACCTCTTCAGGCGAAAGGTCATCTATCTGCCGTCGCCACAGGGGAGAATGAAGAACTACATACAGGGAGTTACTCCTATAGCGCTCTCGCATGTTTAACTTTTCATCCGCACTTAACTTCCCGTACATTCAGTTAATACAAATCCTTTACGCTATTTAGTATTTCAATGAATCTTTCAAGGTCGTTATGACTAAACAACGATTTAGAGTTGAGAATGGGTATCATGGCATCAGGAATTTCCACCCCCACGTCATTTTCCAGATTATCGCCTGATATTCTTATCATCGTATACCCACCTTTAGGATAAGCCTTTATTTCGGAGCCACTTGCAGAGCTCAAATCCACAAGGGATTTCGTCTGCGGATTCTCAGGAAGCAGCGTAAGCACTCCATCTTTCACAGCCTTTATATCAGCGTCAAAACTACCGTTTGTTTCAGAACGTATTCCAGCAATGTTATCGGCTAAATTCATCAACCGACCCAAATTAGGAGGAGGAAACGAAAAATGAACTCGAGAGAATCCTTGTGGATAGCGCTTTACATAGGCCCAAAAATCATCCGATTTGAAAACTGGGCCATCTCCGTAATTAAAGTGCATCCCATGCGTCTTTGAAAGCCATTCGTCAATGATTTTTTTTAAGGCATTTGCAACCTTCTTTGTCCCTGTGGTCGTTTTTGTGTTACTCCAGGCACTCGGTTTTTGTTCTATCAGCATCCGCTGTATTCCATCGCGATTATCCCATACCACATAACACCAGGGATAGTCCGTTACTTGATAGTCATTAAGGCGAGCGTCTGACATGGATTTTTTCGACGGTCTGCCTAATTTCATTATGGCTATGTGCAAATCATTGAAAATAACGTCATAGACATAGGTGGACCGTCCGAAGGTAAGTGTGCGTTCTTCAAGCGGCTTATCCATCCGAAAGAATTCCCTAAATAGCTCCAACCTTTTCTCCCATTCTTCCTCCGTACAACTTCGCGAAGGAAATCCTTCAATCTCAAGTTGCTTGTAGGCCGAATGCACTATCTTTTCGAACTGATAGTTATATATCGCGTAGGTTGCCATATCGTTATGATTGACTTGTTAAATACTCCTCTTGGGTGATGACGGTGCTGTATCCTCCGACCAACCGTTCCCCTTCGTGACGGTCGATGCCTGCGTAAGTCAGACTGCTATCCTCGTAGCGCTTAAACTTGTAAACGGCATCATTCATCAGGGCTTCGTTGAACACGTTTAGACTCACGAGCAGCGCAAAGTCTTGCTTGGTCAGGCCCGTCACACGCTCAAACAACATGGGTTCCAGTTGTAGGATGACGTCTTTCAGCGAGTATTCACGATAGTCCGTCAGATACATAAAAATAGGAATGCGTGTGGCAAACTTCATCAGTTTCTCCTGTATCTGCTTGCGCTTGCTCTTAATCTCCTTCTCAGCAGCCGACAGTTCCTTCTTCTGACGGGTTGAAAGGCCATCTTCGTTTTCCTTGCGCTTTTTCTTTATTGCACCTGTCTTGTTGATAATAGTCTGAATATCGTTATTGAGCGAACGAAAGCCCTCTATCTTCATCAATGCGGCCATTGCCTGCGGATTATTCAGCAAACGCTCCAATGTGAAGTTATCCACATTCACCAGCAAAGCACTTTCCCATCTGCGAGCCAGCAGCGTTGCCGAGGTGTTGTTCATTGCCATATCCAGTACGTCGCTGGCATTTAGAGCCTTCATCACACCGTTTTCATAGCAGAGCACAGGCAGAAACTTGATGAAGTCATCGACACACTTTTCTGGATTTCCTTCGTCCACATTCAACTGACAAGAGTAGTCTGCCACTTTCCGCAGAGCCCTGTTGGGCGAAAAGTCAAACACATAACACACTTCCTTCATAATCTCCACCTTATTCGGATGCAAGCCGTCGCTGTTGGTGATGGTCCAAGGCGACTGTACGCGAAAAGCCGACTGGAAGTAGGTTTCTGGCGATGAGGTGTCACGAAGCATGAAGATGCCTGTCCACGGACGGACAGTGACACCCGTCGTCAGTTTGCCACACGTGAGGGTGATGGTCTTGCAATGCAGCGGGTCAGGGTGCGACATCGCCATTTCCACAGGGGGCAGCGCCTGTTGGCCTATTCCTGCTCGAGCACCAGCACACACCACCACCCGATAGTCGTGGTAGAACGTGTTTTGCAGTTCTGTCAGCAGATTACGCATGGCATAACACGAAGCCACATTGGGCAGGAACCACAGCGTGTGGTTCATGTTTGTATAAAGGTCGCCGTTGAGGAAGGGTAAGGGTGGCTTTCTGTTGCCTGCACGCAGGTCGGTGATAGACGTTGGCAGATACTGCCCTCGCAACATATCAAGCCATTTCTGCACCTCGTCGTGATGTTTGAACACAGCATCCTCCCCATTGCCGACAGCCTCGAAAAACGAGTTCAGGTCGAATTCGTCAAACTCTCCCTCCTCGGCCACACGGATAATCTCTTTGGGCAGCTGGTAAGTCAGCAACACCATCTTGGGCAACGATGCATAGGGATTGTCGGGCTTGTCGCCCCACTCCTCTTTGGCCTTTTGTTCATCGGAATAGGTCCAGTTGTATATTTGTTCCTCAATAAACTCGCCTGAAGCCATCGCACGGAATGGCGTGCCTGACAGGTAGAGATAGTGGTTCGAGGTAATGGGTATCAGTTCTTCGTCGAAATAGTCTGGATTCTCTATCTCGCTGCTCAGGTCTTCGCTGATGCCTATCAGTTCGCGGGCATTCTCACGCCATGCCCCATAGTGGTATTCGTCAAGCACTATGCAGTCCCAGTTGAACTCCCTTGCCCATTCGTGTTTCAGCCTCATGCCGCCGTTGGCCGTGTTCTTGCCAAGAAAATCCTGAAACGAGCCGAACAACACGATGGGTTTCGTTTTATCGGCATGTTCAAACTGGTAGTCGATGGTGGCTTCAGGGCTTCGCGCTACAAACTGCCAGCCGTCGAAGTCCACATGTGTCATCAGGTCTTCCTCCCAGGCTTGCGCCACAGCGGGTTTAAAGGTCAGCACCAACATCCGTGTCCACCCCATTCGCTTCGCCAACTGATAGGTGGTGAAGGTCTTGCCGAAACGCATCTTGCAATTCCAGAGGAAGTGAGGTGTGCGGCCCTGTTCCGAGGCATAGCTTTCAAAATAGGCAGCCGTCTTATCAACAGCCCGTTCCTGTTCTGGACGCATACCGAAATCCTTGTCTCGCGTCCATGCCACTTCCATCCGCTCCCTGACGGCAACGATGGCTGCCCTTACTTGCTGGGGAGTGCAGCGATACCACTCGCCCTCAATGTGCCGGCAACCCATCTTCAGCAGTTGACGGTGCACCTCGTGGTCCATAAACGAAGTGCCGTCCTGCCGCATGGCGCTCTCCTCTGCCACGATGCGATAAGGCGGTTCGCCTGGACGCACGATGTTGTACTGCTGGCGCACACGTTCCTGCACGCCAATGGTGGTATAGCCCACCTTCAGCAGTCCTTTCAGATGAGGGTCGTACTTGTCCTCATACGCATAAATCATCGGAGCCGACTCCGACCTTCGCGGAAAAAAACCGTTTGTTGTTGCCATAACCGTTCTTTTTTTTTCGTTATGGCGTTCTAAATGACAAGTTTTGTCTGACTAGATCATTTGCTGGAGTCTGTTGGGGTGCATTCGCATGTCCCAGAAAGCAGAGATAGTGATTACATCGCCGTCTATCCGATAAATCATTTTGTAGTAATCGTTGATTATAGCGGAACGATACGTGACACGTCTTTCTGCCAGCAAAGGTTCTGGAGGGAATGATTCAGGAAATCTTAGCATCCGTTCCTGTTTCTCCCTGATTTTGTCAAGCAGTCTTTCTACCGAACGCATTCCACCCCATTCGGCATAGTAGTCCGTAATTTTCAATAATTGGTAACGAGCCTTAGGGGAAATCTCAATACGCATACGACTTATAACGTTCCTTGATTTCTCCCACTACGTTTTCCCAGGGAATGCACTCGCCCGCCTCGAATTCCCTTTCCGATTCGTCGAGGTCGGCAATTGCCTCCTCCCAAGTCGAAGGCCCAAGGATGGGTACATCACAATCTACCCAATCGCTGTACGCGGCAACACCCGAAGGTTCACATACCTTGTTGTCGCTTTCTTCATCATATATGGGATAGTTCTTCTTGTCCATATCTTCTGCTTTATGCGGCAAAGATAGAACAATCCCTTCAAACTTCCAAATGAATCTATCAAAAACTTGTCAAAGAGCGCCTTTTTATTCTGTCTTTATTCCATCGGACGTATCATCGATTCGATAAACTGGATTTGCTCGTCCGTCAGATTATACTTCTTGTAAAGTTCTTCATCCGTCCAAGGCTTGCTGAAATCTTGGAGGGGGACGAACTGAAATGTCGTTCTTGTTATGTGCTGTCCAGACGATGCTATGAGCAATAGGAATCTCACAAACTTGGTACGCAAGTATTGATGGAGATTCCGAATGTCCCTTTCTGATTTCGAATGTCCAATTAATAGATAAGTTTCAGTACAAGCACTTTCTGGTTCTAATATTTCGTTTGTTGATAACACCTTGAAAAGACCATTTTTATCTGGCATACCTGCATGTTCTGCAGTCAAATACGATATTATTAACTTCCATTCAGGTAATAATTCTCTGTTGATGGTCACTTCATCTTTTGAAACTTTGAAATAACCCTTGTTTGAGCGTAATTTTATATGACCATTTCCCGATGCCTGATAATCAGTTGAAAGTCCAAAGGGCTTTCTTGGGAAAACAGACGCATCCATTTTGTGTTCACTATAATCATATACTTTATGCACTATTGCATCGGCAATAGGATACCTAATGAAGATTGAATACTCATTCAGATACTTATTGACTGTTGTGGTTTTTTCTTTCAAATGATTAGTATACTCACAGTATCCAGAATGGTCAGCATCCCACAAGAAATAGCATACACCTCCTGCAATATCAACACCAGGGAAACATTCCTTTGAGTCTGTAAAATCTACAAGCCTTGAGATACGTTGGTCGTTAAGCATATCACCTCTGAAATCATCAAGTCCTTTTCCACCAGAATACCACCTTGCAGGAATAATCATACACAAATACCTCGGATGAAGTTTCTTTGCCTGTTCTACAAAAAGATGATAGATGGGCTTGGCACTAGCGCCATTTCCTCCATCATCAAGCTGATACGGTGGATTACCGATAATAACATCAAAAGTCATTTTTTTGTATAGTTTTTTGGGATTATCTGTGTGAATAAACTCGTAAGCGTGGGATTCAAGGTCTTCTCCACGGTCATAAACCTCTTGCGAGGCTCCGCAATATGTGCATTTGCCGTTTTGCCAAGTGTGACGGATTGTTTCGAAACGTATATTTCCACCCATGTCATCGAAGTGCGAGAGGCTGTATTTGCCGCTGGCATCCTTCGTGCAGTAGAGGCTTCGGCGGCTCATCAGCGAAGTCAGACGTGTGATGGCAATGCCATAGAGTTGGTGGTGCATAATGTGGTCGATGCGTTCCTGAAGGTCTGGAATCTGGTCGGCCAGCCCGTCAATCAGCCGCTTGGCAATCTCACGGAGGAACACGCCACTCTTTGTGCATGGGTCGAGAAACTTGGTGTCAGGACTCTTGAAAAGTTCCTCGGGCAGCAAATCCAGCATTTGGTTGGCCAGCCCAGGAGGAGTGAACACCTCGTCGTTGCTCAGGTTAGCCAAGCACGACAGGACATCGGGGTTGTAGTTTCGTAAAGAGTTACTCATAATCCGAGAGTTTAAGGTAGTCAGTCAAAGGGTATTCCCGTTTAGGCAGATGCACGAAGGTTGGTTCGCCGGTATCGGCAAAGAGGTTGCCCGTCTCGCCAAGCTTCGGTTTGTCGTACTCCACATTCCGTGACAACTCTGCTAATTCAAAGTCGCGGCGCTTCACCTTTCCGTCCATGCCGATGAAAGTCCATTCGCAGAAGGTGATGGGCTGTCCGTCGGCCTGAAGCATCGTAAGGGCATCGCCACAAAGGATGTTTTTCTTCAAGAGGAAACGGATGCAGCGCTCCTGTTCTGGAGAGGCGTCCTTAGAAAGATGTTGGCGGTAGGTGTCGAGGTATTGTTTCAGCAAACGCTCTCGACAAGTTTCGACATTGTCCTCCAGCAACTCCACGCCATACATCGAGCTAATGGCGTGTGCCGAGGCAAGGTCGTATTCAAAGGGATTCTTGACATGCTTCTTGCGCACGACCTCCATCTTTCGACTCAGGATTTCCACAAGGAAGTTGCCCGTTCCGCAGGCTGGCTCCAAAAAACGTGAGTCGATGCGCTCTGTTTCCTCTTTCACCAAGTCAAGCATAGCGTTCACCTCACGCTTGGCGGTATAGACCTCACCATGATCGGCCACGCGCTGTTTCGACACTACTTGCTGTTCTACTTCGCCAGAGGCTGGATTCGTTTCTTTCGCCATACAAGTCTATTTTTCTATTTCCTTACACACAATATCGCCGTACCTACCACCAGCAGGCACACAGAAAGCCCTGCCGCAGGGTGGAACCGATGCAGCAGGGATGGTAAGGCTGTGGTAAGGCTAAATACTTGATTATTTGCGCAATACCCCCCCCCTATTTTGCTTATAGTCAGCATGTTGCGCTGTGGCGCAACGGCTTATGGGGGTGTTGTGTGAGGGTTGTCTCATGGGGTATTTGACATTTGGGGTACAAATATAATAGGTTTGCAGCGGAAATGCAAGAAAAATCCGATTTTATTGATTTTCCGAGGGATGGGTGAGACGGTGACTCAGATATCAGATATCAGTTTTCTCATGAGCACCATCACACCCCCTGAACAAAACTTTTATTATATATAATTATAAATATAATTATATATAATAAATTATTTATAGTATTAGTTAATTACTTTTCTATCGGCTGTTGCTTACAATCGCTAACCCGTCCCCCCCTATTTGCTAACTGCTGCCACTTACACCCTATTCAATAGAAAACTGATATCTGATATCTGAGTCACACACGCGATTATCCCAGTGGGCTGGTGGCACGACGCAGTGGGCTGCGGATTTATTCCAGTGGGATGGCGCCGTAGTGCAGTCAGTTCATAATTCATAGTTCAGAGTTATCCAAAGGAAAAATCCAAAATGGCGTTTTTTCGCCGGAAGAATTTGGTGGCGTCGCAGAAAATCACTATCTTTGTAGAGGTAATAAACTAAAACATTGAACTAAACTAAAACTTTAAAAAAATGCTTGAACTATCACAACCACAAACTCTTACGAAAAACGGTGTGGACTACTTCACGCTCTATCCTTGCAAGGGGCGCACACGTACGTACACCTTTTCTATCGATTCCTGCGCGCCTGTGCGCACGATGACGAAGCGCGAACTGGCCGGCCTGTACTTCCCCGATGAGCCGAAGGGCGAACTGGCACGCAAAGCGCTATACTACGAACTCCTTCATGCCCGCCAGCCGGTGGGACGGCTCTCGGACGACGACCGTGCGCTGGTACGCGACGACGGCAACGTCTATCTCTCCGACGTGCTGCGCGACATCAGTCCCATCGATACGGCGCAACGCCTCGCGCCCACCCACGTGGCTGCCATCCTACACTTCCTCGGACCGCCCCCAGACAGGGAGGATGTCGTCGCTCTTGCTGCATAAATTGCATCGAGAAGGTGCTCTCGCTGAAAGTGGAAATCCAAGTGAAAAGGATGTATTATCTTTGCATCGTGAATAGTCTTGTATGCGCATAACCAAAACTATTTTTCTTAACTCTTAACTCTTAATTCTTAACTCTTAACTATTTAAAACTATGCCTATTACTTATCAGATTGTGGGTTGCGCCAACCCTAATGGTGCCGAGGGCGTGGACTACGCCACCAACCGTGCCGTGAAGACCGGCGACTATGACTTCAAGTCCCTTGCCGAGGACATCCAGCTTGCCACCACCGCCACCAAGGCGGACATCGTGGCCGTGCTGACCGCCGCCAAGGAGTTCATCAAGACACACCTGCTCCAGGGCCAGCGCATCGTGCTGCAAGAGATCGGGGCGCTGCAGGCGAACCTCAAGAGCAAGTGCTTCGCCCAGAGCATCATCCCGCTGGACGCGTTCGACCCGGCGTCGTACATCAAGGGCACGGGCATCCGCTTCCGCGCCGATGCCGACCTCCTCAAGTACGTCCGCACCAACCGCCAGCTGAAGCGCGTGCCGAGCGAACTGCTCGCGTAAAACCCACCCCCGAACCCCTCCCGTGAGGGAGGGGGGAAGGGGGAAAGGGGGGCTCAGTTCAAAGCTGCCTTTGAAAACGATAGCGATGGCGATAGCGAAAAGCGAATGATAAACCTCGGCGAAGGCGACAAACCTCGGCGAAGGCGAACTAATTATCAACAATTCTCGCTCTTTTCTTACGTAAAGTTTCGGCTATTGGTTTTTTTTGGTTATATTTGTAGCGCGTTTCGCGCTAACGACGATTAAACCCTAAAAATCAGATAGTATGAAAACAATGAAGAATTTGTTTGTCGCCCTGCTGGGAGTGCTGATGCTCTGTGCCTGCCAGCCGAAGGGCAGCGAGAAAGTGACCTACCCCTGGCAGAACACACGGCTGAAACGCGCCGAACGCGTGGAGAACCTGCTGGGCATGCTGACACCCGAGGAGAAGGTGGGACTGATGATGAACAAGAGCATCTCCATCGACCGGCTGGGCATCCCGTCGTACAACTGGTGGAGCGAGGCGTGCCACGGCGTGCGCCAGGACGGCTACACCGTCTATCCCCAGCCCATCGGCATGGCGGCAGCCTTCAGCCCCGAACTGGTGTATAACGTCTTCTCGCAGGTGAGCGACGAGGCACGCGCCAACTGGAACCGCTCGGACCACAGCGTGAAGCACGTCGCCATGGGCGAGACCTACTACCCTGGCAACCCTGAGCTGACGTTCTGGTGCCCCAACGTGAACATCTTCCGTGACCCCCGCTGGGGACGCGGACAGGAGACCTACGGCGAGGACCCCTACCTGATGGCCGTGCTGGGCGTGCAGAACGTGCTGGGCATGCAGGGCAACGACCCCCACTACCTGAAGACGCACGCCTGCGCCAAGCACTACGCCGTGCACAGCGGACCGGAGCCCCTGCGCCACTCGATGAATGTGGAGCCTACGGACCGCGACCTCTGGGAGACCTACCTGCCGGCATTCAAGGCGCTGGTGACGAAAGGCCACGTGCGCGAGGTGATGTGCGCCTACCAGCGCTTCGAGGGTGAGCCCTGCTGCATGAGCGACAAGCTGCTCATCAACATCCTGCGCGAAAAATGGGGCTACGACGGCATTGTGCTGACGGACTGCGACGCCATCAACAACTTCTTCAACCGCGGACAGCACGAGACACACCCTGACGGCCTGTCGGCATCAGTGGACGCCGTGCTCAACGGCACCGACCTGGAGTGCGGCAAGGTGTTCATGAGCCTCACGGAGGGACTGAAGAAGGGTCTCATTGAGGAGAAGGACCTTGACCAGCACCTGCGCCGTACGCTGGCAGGACGCTTCGAGCTGGGCATGTTCGACCCTGCCGAGCGTCTGCCCTGGGCCACGCTGGGCGAGGACGTCATCAGCAACGACGAGCACGACGCGCTGGCCACGCAGGCTGCACGCGAGTCGATGGTGCTGCTGGAGAACAAGGGCGGCGTGCTGCCCCTGTCGAAGGACATCAAGACGCTGGCCGTGGTGGGTCCCAACGCTGACGACACGGGCCTGCTGAACGGCAACTACGGCGGCACGCCCACCAAGGAGCACCAGCACTCGCTGCTGGAGGGCATACGCGCTGCCCTACCCTCGACCAACATCATCTACCACAAGGCCTGTGAGCGCAACGACGACTACCAGACCGTGCCTCACCTCGCCGACTTCAACAACGGCAAGGGCGTGCTGGTGGAGTTCTGGAACAACAAGGAGCTGAAGGGCGCACCCGTGGCCAAGGGCTACTACAACGAGCTGAACTTCTCGACGTTCGGTGCCTGGGGCTTTGCCGAGGGCGTGGACAACGAAAACCTCTCCGTGCGCGTGACGGGCCGCTACAAGGCCACCTTCACAGGCGACATGATGTACACCCTCTCCACCGACAACGGCTACACGCTGAAGATGAACGGCAAGGTGGTGGAGAAGGGCCAGCCGGGCGGACGTGGAGGCTTCGGCTTCCGCCGTCGGGTGGAATACAAGTCGTTCCCCGTCGTCGAGGGAAAGACCTACGACATGGAGATTGAGTACCGCCGTGGCAACGGCAACTTCGCCATGCTGCGCGGCGATGTCTGCGAGCGCAAGCTGGTTGACTTCAGCGACCTTGCCGACGAGGTGAAGGGGGCTGACGCCATCGTGGTCATAGGCGGCATATCGGCCCAGATGGAGGGCGAAGGGGGCGACAAGCAGGACATCGAGCTGCCCAACGTACAGCAACGCCTGATACGCGCCATGCACGCCACAGGACGTCCCGTGGTGGTGGTCAACTGCTCTGGCTCGGCCATTGCCTACGGCAGCCTGGAGGGCGAGTACGACGCACTGCTGCAGGCATGGTATCCTGGACAGGGTGGTGCCCGTGCGCTGGCCGAGGTGCTCACAGGCGACTACTGCCCAGGCGGCAAGCTGCCCGTGACGTTCTACCGCTCGACCAGTGACCTGCCCGACTTCCTCGACTACTCGATGAAGAACCGCACCTACCGCTACTTCACAGGTGAGGCGCAGTATGCCTTCGGCTACGGCCTGAGCTACACCACCTTCGAAGTGGGCACAGCTAAGCTGTCGTCAGGCCAGATGCGGAAGAACGGCAAGGTGACCGTGACGGTGCCTGTGACGAACACGGGCAAGCGCGAAGGCACGGAGACCGTTCAGGTGTACGTGCGTGCGCTCGACGACGACGGTGCACCCATCAAGGCACTGAAGGGCTTCCAGAAGCTGCGCTTGGGGCCGGGCGAGACGCGCAAGGCCGTTATCACGCTCGACGGCGAGGCGTTTGAGTACTACGACAACAACCTCTTCGAACTGGCCACACGCCCTGGACGCTACCAGCTGTTCGTCGGCACCTCGTCGCTTGACAAGGACCTGCAAAAGTTCGACTTCACAGTGAAAAATTGAAAATTAAATAAGGAATGAAAAAGCTTTTAACGATAGTCCTCACAAGCCTACTTCCCCTCGTAGGGGTGCAGGCACAGTTATCCACGAACCCTAACAAGTTCCTTGGCAACATCACCACCCGAGGTAATGTGGAAGCCGGCGGAGGCGTGCCGTCGTACTATACGCTCTGGAACCAGATCACCTGCGAGAACGAGTCGAAATGGGCGTCCGTCGAGGGCACCAGGGACAACTTCAACTGGGGCTGCGACAGGGCCTTCAGCTATGCCAAGCAGCACAACTTCACCTACAAGTTCCACGCCCTGGTGTGGGGCGCCCAGTATCCAGGCTGGCTGGAGAGCCTGTCGGCAACGGAGCGCTTCGCCGCCCTCACCAACTGGTTCGACAACGTGAAGGCCAAGTACAAAACCCTGCCCATGATTGACGTGGTGAACGAGGCCGTGGGCAAGCATCAGGATGGCAACCCTATGATGAAGGAGACACTGGGCGGAGGCGGCAAGACGGGCTACGACTGGCTCATCAAAGCCTTCGACATGGCCTATGAGCGCTGGCCTGATGCCATACTGATATACAACGACTACAACTCGCTGCGATGGGACGTGGACAACTACATCACCCTGGTGCAGACGCTGCGCGATGCCGGCGCGCCCATCGACGCCTACGGCAACCAGTCGCACGAGGTGGGCGACATCAGCGTGAGCGAGCTGACGAGCGTGATGAAGAAGCAGCAGGACGCGCTGAAGATGCCCATGTACATCACTGAGCTGGATATCGACAAGTCAAACGACAGCCAGCAGAAGGCGCAGTACGAGAAGATTCTGCCTGTGATGTGGGAGGCTCCCTATTGTGCTGGCGTCACCCTCTGGGGCTATGTCCACGGAGCCACGTGGGTCAGCAACTCAGGCCTCTACAAGAACGGCGCCGAACGTCCGGCCATGACGTGGATTAAGGAGTATATGGCCAGCGATGCGGCCAAGAACGCCGTGGGGCCCCTGCCTGGGGGCAAGAAAGAGGCCTCCATCTACATCCGTCCTGCCTCCATGAAGGTGGCCAAGGACGATGTGCTGCCCATCAAGGTGAATGCCCGACTGGCCACCAAGACCATCGAGAAGGTGGACCTCTATGTGAACGACGAGCTGGTGGCAACCATGACCGAGGAGCCCTACATTGTCGAATACACGGCGAGCACCCCCAACTGGAACACCACGAAGGCGGTGGTGACCGCTACCGACGGCACGACCTATGAGCGCTACGGACGATTCAGCGTGGTACGCTCCACCACCAAGCACCAGCCCTACAACGAGACCGTGCCTGAACTGCCTGGCACCGTCAACATCACGGAATACGACAACGGCATCTCAGGCGTGGCCTTCAACAACGCCACACGCAGCGAGACGACGGCCCTGAAGGAAGGCCAGTGGATGGACTACACCGTGGACGTGAAGGAGGACGGCCTCTATTCGATTGACGTCACATTGGCCTCGGCAAAAGCTGGCGGCATGTTCCACCTGGCAGAGTACGGCCTCGACAAGCTGGAGTATCTCACCGAGTATATAGAGGTCCCCAAGACAGGTGGCTCCTCTGAATGGAAGACGATGCACGGACGGCTGCAGACGAAGCTGACGGCCGGACGTCACGTGCTCACCCTGCTCGTCGACAAGGGCGGCTTCTACATGAAGGACATCACCTTCAGCCGCTATGAGGAGGGCAGCGGCTTGTCGTGCAGGCTGAAAGCCTTCTCACGCGAATATGGCGTGGGCGACCACGTGCCCGTAGAGCTCAAGGTCTCGTCAAGAAACAGCCCTGTCCGCTTTGTGAGGCTCTATGCCAACAACCTGCTGATAGCCAGCATGGACGGAGAGCCCTACGTCTACGACTTCATCCCCACCGAGACGGGCACCTATGCCATCACGGGCATCGTCATCGACGCCGACGGCAAGGAGAAGATGTCGGGCGTGCGCAACCTGGAGGTCACCAGCACCTCGCCGCTGGGCATCACGACGGTCAGGGACGACAACGCCGATACCCCTGCCTACACCCCCTACGGTGTGGAGGTGCCTGACGGCTATCGCGGCATCGTCATCAAGGACGGCAAGAAGATATTTATTAATTAGGAAATAGATTTTTCAATCTTCAATTTTCTGGTATGAGAAAGACTCTGTTCCTGATGCTTGTGGGGCTGACGGCCTGCCTCGCCCAAGCGAACGCAGAGGTGGACCCAAACTTCCACGTCTACATCTGTTTCGGACAGTCGAACATGGAGGGCAATGCCCAATGGGAGTCGCAGGACAAGGGTAACGTGGATGCCCGTTTCCAGATGCTGGCCACGTGTGACTTCAACAGCCCCAAGCGCACCTTGGGCAACTGGTATAAGGCCGAGTGCCCTATTGTCAGCCCCGTCGGAAAGCTTGGCCCTACCGACTATTTCGGACGTACGATGGTGGCCAACCTGCCTGACCACAAGATCGGCGTCATTGCTGTGGCCATGGGCGGAAGTCCTATTGAGATGTTCGACAAGGACAAGTATCAGCAGAAGCTGAAGGACAACCCCAACGAGTGGTGGGCCACGCTGGCCAAGAACTACTACGGCGGCAACCCTTACGGCCGTATCATAGAGATGGCCAAGAAAGCCCAGGAGGTGGGTGTCATCAAGGGTATCCTACTGCATCAGGGATGCTCGAACTGCGGTGACCCCAACTGGCCCAACATGGTGAACAAAATCTATAAGGACATGCTGAAGGACCTCGGCCTGCAGGCTGCCGACGTACCCCTGTTTGCGGGCGAGGTGGAGTATGCCGACATGGGTGGCGGCTGCTCAAGTCACAACGTACAGGTGGACCGTCTGCCCAGCGTCATTCCCACAGCCCACGTGGTGTCAGCCCGATACCTGCCTGGAAACGGCTCCGACCCTTGGCACTTCTCGGCGCAGGGCTATCGTGTCCTCGGCATGCGCTATGCCCGTGAGGTGCTGCGCGTGCAGTACGACATCGACCCTGACTTTACTGACCCCTTTATTCCCTCGACAGAGAAGGAGGTGGACCAGCGCTTCACCGTGCTGTCGTCTGTCAGTGGCATTCCCTTTGCCATTGTCAACGAGGCTGACGGCAAGGCTTTCTACTGTCCGTTCGGAGAGCATTTAGGCTATGCCGACTTCACGACGGCGTTCAGGGAGACCAACTCGTGCTACTTCTTCAAGATTCAGAAGGCCAGCGGAGGTTTCCGCCTGCGCCTCGTCACCCCTGAGGGAAACAACTACACGGTGGACGGTGTAGAGAGCTACCTGAACACTCCGGCTGTCGATGGCGACAAGTGCTTTGTCCAAGGACTGAACGACCAGAACGGTTTCGACATCCCCAAGGGTGCCGTGTGGGAGATTCAGTATGTCGATGGCAAGGGCTTCTCCCTGAAGAACGTCGGCACAGGCAAGTACCTGCACGACATATCGCCTGCGAAATACGATGAGCCCGTCTATTTCACCTTCTGCACGCTTGGCACGAAGACAGGCATCACCCCACAGCCCATCAACCATCAATCTTCAACCATCAATCTTCCATCTTCAACCTACACGCTACAGGGCGTGAACGTGGGCACAGACCTCAAGCCTGGCATCTACATCAAGGAGGGGAAAAAGGTGATAATTAGTGATAAGTGATAAGTGAATAGCGATTAGCATGAAAAAGCTCACCAACATTCCGTCCGTTACGCTGCCGGCACTGGCCCTTGTGGTCGTCGCCAGCCTGCTGCTGATTTTCGAGTCGGACTACCTTTGGAAACTGCAGGAGTTGAACCTTTTCCTCTCCAGTAAAATCTTTTTCAAGGAGCAAATGGTGGAGCCAGGCGGCTTCCTGACGTGGATAAGCACGTGGTTCACGCAGTTCTTCTTCCACCCGTGGGTGGGCGTGATGCTGCTGTGTGGCTGGTGGACGCTGCTGATGTGGCTGGTGAAGAAAGCCTTCCGTGTGAGCAGCCGTTGGATGCCCGTCATCATTCTCCCTGTGCTCTTCCTGCTGGTCACCATTGTCGATACGGGCTACTGGATTTACGTCCTGAAGCTGCGCGGCCATGTCTTCCTCGGCACCATCGGCACGACAGCCGTTGTGGCGCTGCTGTGGGCTTTCCGCAGTCTGGTCGAGAGGGTAAAGCCGACGTGGCTGCACTGCCTCTTTGTGCTGATGACCTGTGCCGTGGGCTATCCCCTGCTGGGCATCTATGGATTAGCCGCTACAGCACTGATGGCCGTATGGATTTGGCGACTGGAGCAACGTCGCCTGCCGGCACTGGCTGTCAGCCTGACAAGCCTGCTGAGCGTGGGGCTGCTGCCGCTGCTTTTCTACCGCTTCGTCTATTACCAGACCAACGTGGCCAACATCTACTACGCCAGACTTCCCCTCTACTACGTCACGAAGGCGTACACCTCGTTCTACATCCCCTTCGCCTTGCTGCTGCTGTTCTTCCTGGCGATGGTATGCCTCTCCTCAAGACCCACCCCCAACCCCTCCCGTGGAGGGAGGGGAGCGGCAACCGCGAAGCCCTCAGATGACAGCGAGTCTCTCCCCCTCACGGGGGAGCGGAGAGGGGGTCTTCTGGCTCTCCTTCTGCTGCTTGCCGCTGCCGTCTATACCGCTTGTTTCTGGTATCACGACGAGAACTTCCACCACGAGCTGGCCATGCAGCGCCAAATCGACCACCAAGACTGGGAGGGAGTGCTGAAGGAAGCTGCGAAGCAAAAAGACACCCCCACGCGCGCCATTGTGATGATGCGCAATCTGGCCTTGGCCCGTCTGGAACGGCAGGGCGACGAGATGTACCACTACAAGAACGGCTGCAAGAAGTGCGATGCGCCCTTCGACATCCGTGCCATCAATACGGTGGGCTCGCTCATCTATTATAACTACGGCATTCCCAACCACAGCTACCGCCTGTGCATGGAGAAGGGCGTGGAGTTCGGCTGGCGTGCCGAGCACCTGAAATACATAGCGCGCTCGTCGGTCCTCAACGGCGATATGCAGCTGGCTCGTAAGTACCTTGGCCTGCTGAAGCAGACCATGTTTCACGGTACGTGGGCCAACCATGTGTACGAACTCACGGAGCATGCGAAGAACATCCGCAAAGACAATGAGATGGGCTTCATCAAACACATGATGCACTTCGACGATTCGCTGATTGCCGACCATAACCTCGTGGAGAACTTCCTGATGAGACGGCTCATCGACACGCGCTATACAGGCGACCCACTCTTCATCGAGCAGAAGCTGTATGCCACGATGTGGGCGAAGGACACCTCAGGGTTCTGGCGACATCTCTACGACTATGCACGCCTTTATCCTGACAGGCAATGGCCCATCCATATACAGGAGGCGGCCATACTCTTTGGCACCATGGAGAAGAAACGCATGATGGACCAATGGCCCATCAGCCAGGCCGTAAGGGACAGCTACAGACGCTTTACGGAGACGGCGTCAAGGGTGCAGGGTGCTGACTGGGAAACGGCCCACAAGGTGCTCTACCCAAACTTTGGCCAGACGTATTTCTACGACTGCTACATGATTAGTTTCCCAGCGCAAAACTAAAAGAAAAATGAATATGAGTTTCCATAAACCAAAAAGCCTGTTCTACGGTTCGATTATTCTTCTGTTCATCGCGGCCTGCAAGCCTTCGCTGCCTACGGAGTATGACGAGAAGGACACGCTGCCTAAGATATACCCTGACTATACGGGCGTCACCATCCCAGTGAACATCGCGCCGCTGACTTTCATGCTCGACGAGGAGGCCGACGGAATGATGGCACGCTACAAGGCGGGTGACGTCGAGATTGTCTGTGCCAACAAGATGCAGCCCAACTTCCGTGACTGGCGCCGTCTGAAAGCCGCCGCCCTAAAGGAAAACATTCAAGTAGATGTCTTCGCCCGTCACGACGACCGTTGGACGCACTACCGCCCGTTCACCATCACCGTCTCGCCCGATAGCATCGACCCATGGCTCAGCTTCCGCCTCATTCCACCCTCATACGTCAGCTACGAGGCGCTCACCATCAACCAGCGCTGTCTGGAGAACTACGACGAGCGCGTTATCTATGACAACATGCTGTGCGGTTTCGAAGTCAACGGCCAGTGTATCAACTGCCACAACTACCAGCAGTATAATCCTGAACGTATGCAATTCCACGCTCGCCAGAACTACGGCGGCACCGTCATCGCCTACGACGGAAAGCTGAAGAAGGTGGACATGAAGAACGACTCCATCCTCTCTGCTGGCGTCTATCCAGCCTGGCATCCGTGGATGAAGCTCATCGTCTACTCCACCAACCATACGTACCAGAGTTTCTTCACCACCAACCACGACAAGATTGAGGTGTACGACAGCGAGAGCGACCTCATCTGCTACGACGTCGATACGGACGAGGTGACGAACATCGAGAACCGCGACGATGAACTGGAGGTGTTCCCTGCCTGGGCTCCAGACGGTCGCACGCTCTACTACTGCAGCGCCCATTTTGTCCACAACGACTCCGTTGAGGATTTGACAGCCGACATTATTGCAAACTACGACAAACTGCACTACAGCATCTATCGCAAGAGTTTCGACCCTGCAACGAAACGGTTTGGGCCACGCAGTCCTGTGTTTATTGTTGACAGCTTAGGACGCCGTGGCGGCAGCGCCCTCCTCCCTCGCGTCTCCCCTGACGGACGATACCTGCTCTTCTCGATGGCTGACCATGGTGTGTTTCACATCTGGCACCACGATGCCGACCTGTGGATGATGGACTTGAAGATGGGCTGGGTTCGCCCCTTGGACGAGGTGAACTCGTGTGATACGGAGAGCTATCACACCTGGTCGAGCAACGGACAGTGGATTGTGTTCAGCAGCCGCCGCGACGACGGCGAGTTCACCCGTCCGTTCTTCGCACACATTGATAAAAACGGACATTTCAGCAAGCCTTTTGAGCTGCCCTGTGCCGACCCTGACTACCATCGTCAGTTCCTGAAGTGCTACAACATTCCAGAACTGATGCGTGGCCCCGTTCCCTACGGCCCACACGACTTTGCCCGTGTGCTCAAAGGCGAGGGTGTGCCTGTGAAATATGTCCGCTGGTAAGTTTCCTACCGGCTCTCTACCTTTAGATTGGTGACTCGACTGCGCAAAATACCATCTGTGCGTTGGAGAGGAAAGCGGAGGGTGCGAACCATCTTGAAGGGCTTGTTCTTGGGATACGTACGCTGATCGGGTCCTAAAGTCTCAACAAGTTTGCCGTTAACATAGAGACGCGTCTCGCGATTGTCGCCCTCGATGGCGATGTGTTCCTTCGTGCCTGGCCGAAGGGCATGACGGAAGGAGAAGAGATAACCGTCGCGAGCAAAGCCAAGGCGGCCTGTGACAGGATCAGAAAGATAGAACTCTGCTTCGTTGTCGCGGAAGAGAGCCGTACCACGCACTTCCTCCCCAGCCTCGACGTCGAAGCTCACGCAATAGGGCCATCCGATAAAAGGTATGCTGTGATTCGAAGATGGCTTCACAACGGATTCGGAGAGGACAATACCCTTGGGATAGCGTCCCAAATCGTTGACGCCTGGTGCCTCACCCATGTCTTGTGCCAACCGCCGCCACTCGTCGTAGCTGCGCGTCGTGTCGGCTGCCCACGTCTTCTCGGCAATGACCTGCAACGCTGGGAATACGCGATGATGGATATCAGCTACCGCGATGCCGTTGCCAATAATATCATTCCACACACAAAACATACCACCTTTGATTTGCGGATCGCGTTCAGGAAAACTCTTGTCGGCAATATGCGCAGGCGTCCAATTGTTGTAAATGTTCGAAATATTCAGGTAGTCGTAGTAATAGCCGGCAGCAGGCACAATATAGACCACGCGGCTGGGAATCGAGACCATCTGATAGCCGAGGCTGTGCATGGAATCGGGCTGTGCGTAGCCATTGTACCAGCAGAACATCAACACGTTATCCACTTTTACAGGAGTCTCGCCTTTGGCGTGTGTCAACGCCCCCCAAAGGGCTGCCTGTTTGCCATGTGCCTCGACGGTGTGGATAAGATGGTCAGTCAACGCTCGGAACTGCTCAACGGTCTCTTGGCGTTGGTTGCTGTACTCGTCAGTACCAATGTGTACACGCGGTCCTGCGAACACGGGTTCTGGACCCTCCATATATTCGGCGAAGAGACTATCCACGAAGGGAATGACAGCGGGATTGGAGAGGTCCAGATGGTTCATTCCAAACTCCTTGCTGCCGAGGCTGGGACGGTAGTGCGAGAAAGCAAGGCTGTGGGCAGGCACGTCAATCTCGGGTATCACCTCCACACCCATCGCGGCAGCCTCGAGGACAAACTGTCGGAAGTCAGCTTTCGAATAACTGCCGTCTTCGGCCGTAAGACCTGGGAAACGTTCGCTCTCAAGTCGGAAGGCTGAGTACGTCTCGTCCCAATTGTCGTGGTAATAACCAGGGTCGGCGTTGTCGTTAAGGTGGAGGTGCAACGTGTTCATCTTGTAATAAGCCATCGTCCGGACAAGGTTACGCAGATAGCTCAGCGGAATGTACTTACGGCCACAGTCCAGCATCAGGCCTCGCAACGGATAGTCAGGCCGGTCGGCGATACGTCCCTTGGGGAGCGTGGAGCCCAACTGCAGCAACGTCTGAGCGGCATGCAGGGCTCCCTGCTCAGTAGCTTCGATGCGAATGCCTTTGGCGATGTCTATCGTGTACCCCTCCTCGCCCAGCTTTTTCTGTGGCTTATAGACGAAGAGGACGTCTCCTTCTGCCGCCTTCTTGCCCTCGCAGACAGTCAGGGAGAGACCTGCCGTCTGCCAGTCGCGCGCCAACGACTCTGCAGCTGTCCGCAGACGTACGTCGGCATAAAGGATGCGACTCGCGGGTGTCAGCGTCAACGAGCCCGTGGAGCCTGTCCACTGGTGGATGGCAGGAATAGTGAAAGGCCGCGGATTTGTGACACTCTTTGCCGCGAAAACCTGTAGCGTAAGGACTATCAGTATGAGTCCCAGATGAAAACGTTTTTTCATGCAACCCGTTGTGTCGTACCTTTTTTACTGTGCTGCGTTCGAAAGCTTCACTTCCAACTTGCCACCCTTGACGACATCAGCGAAGGGGATACGGGTGCCCTCGAGCGATTGACCGTTCAGGGTATATTCCTCAACGTAGATGTCATCAGGGGTGTTGTTCGTCGTCTCGATGACGAACTCCTTGCCCGTATAATAGTCGTTGTTCAGGCGTATCGTTACACGGTCGAAGAGCGGGCTGCCCAAGCCGAACGAGGGCTGTGCTGCCGTAAGGCCAGCCACGTCGAAAAGGCCGATTGATGAGATGACATACCACGCCCCCAGCTGTCCCTGGTCCTCGTCCTGCCCGTAGCCGTAGCCGTGGATGCCATCGGTGCCGTAGAACTCGTTGAGGATGGCGCGCACCCATTTCTGCGTCAGAGAGGGTTGTCCGGCTTCATTGAAGAGCCATGAGATATGCAGGCAAGGCTGGTTGCCCTGGTTGTAGAGCGTACGCAGGCCAGCAAAAGCGCCAATCTCTGTGCCTCCGCTGAAAATCTTAGGCTGCGAGAGGGTAAAAATGCTGTCGAGACGGGCGTTAAACGTCTCAGTCCCCACCTTCTCGACCAGCGCCTTGACATCATGGGGAACGTAGAAAGTATACTGCCAAGCGTTACCCTCCTGAAAGCCGCGCCACACCTGCATGGGGTCGAAGTTCTCAATCCATCGTCCGTCCTTAAGGCGAGGACGCACAAAGCCCGTAGAGCTGTCGTAAATACGTTCCCAACCCTTCGAAAGGCTCATCAGCTGACGGGCGTCCTCGGAATGGCCAAGTTGCTGTGCCAGCTGCGCCGTAGCCCAAGCAGAGAAGGAGTACTCGAGCGTGTGGGACGCAGAGAACATAAAGGTCTCGTCAGGACCTGAACCGGCTTCGGCATGGGGCACATAGCCGTATTCCACAAACTGGTCCGTGTCGCTCTTGCCAGCACCCAAAGGACGGTTTGCGCCCTCCAGCTCGTTTTTCCGACACGCTTCGTAAGCCAGCTCCACATCAAAATCACGAATGCCACAAGCATAGGCGGCAGCAATCATCAGCGAGAGCTGATTAGTGCCAACACCGCTCACGTAGCGCGAGTTAGCCAGGCCGTCACCCAACCAGCCAGAGTCTTTATAGACCTGGAGGTGTGACGAGATAAAGTCGCTCAGATGCTCAGGATAGGCCAGCGCCCACACCTGTGTCAGGTTCCACTGTCCGCCCCACATGGCATCGGTGTTGTACATGTTGTATGCAGGTTTTCCGTCCTTCATGGGCACATGTCCGATTGTGCCATCGTGCTTGGGATAGTCGCCGCTGACGTCACTACAGATGCCTCGTCCGAGGATAGCGTGGTAGAGACCTGAGTAGAATTTCACTTTATCCTCACGCTTGTCCGTCTCCACGGCAATGCGGCTGAGGTGCTCCTGCCAGCTATCGTGTGCCTGCTGACGCACCTGGTCAAAACTCTTCCGCTTCGCCTCTGTCTCACGATTATGGCGCGCGTTCTCAACAGAGGTGTAGCTGATACCCACTTTGGCTGTCACCTTCTCCCCTTCCTTCGTGGGGAACGTCAGGTAGAGTCCAGCGCCCACGCCCTTTGCCTCGCGCACGTCGGGTGTGCGGTTTCGGCCCATGAAGATACCCCATGCCGCAGGTTTCTTGTCGACAACGGCTGAGAAGTAGATGGGCACTTCGGCTCCAGGCTGATACTTCTTCACATATTCAGGCAATGTCACCACATAGCCCTCGATGGTACCGTCGTCGTTCAGCCTCACCTCGGCATCCTTGACGGCTCCGCTCTCACCCATGCGGCTGCCGATGTTGAACAGCAGATGGCTTTCCTGCGATGCTGGATAGGTAAAGCGCTGGTAGGCCACGCGCGTAGTGGCTGTCATCTCGGCACGGATGCCGTAATCCTGAAGCAATACGGAATAGTAGCCCGCCGTAGCCACTTCGTTGTCGTGGCTGAAGCTGGAGCGATACCCTCGCCGCTCCTTGTCCGTCGGACGTCCAGGCATGGTAATCAGCGTCCCCGTCGTCGGCATCAGCGTGATGCCTCCCACCTGAAACTCATGCACACAGGGGAAGCCTTCGATGGAGGTGTCGCGATAGTCGTAGCCCGTAGCCTCCCAACCGTCCTTGTTGCCCAGGTGCCCGTTCGTCGAAGGGCCTGGCTTGGCCATGCCGAAGGGTAGCGCCCCAGGAGCGAAATGGAAATAGCGACAATGAGCCGTACCGATGCGTGGCTCTACATATTGCACAGGGTCGTCAGCAGACATCGTTACACGCGACGTACAACTCCCGCATGCCAATACGGAGCCGACAGCCAGGATAAGGGAAAGGGTTCTTCTCATCATTTTGAATATCTTTTTTATTCTCGTCAGAAAGGTGTTACAGCTCTTTAACTATAAGATTGCGCCAGAGAACGCGCGTGGGCGCAGCGCCCACCTGAAGCATCAGCCGTCCGGAGAGCTTGCCGAGGGGTTCGTCGACGATGTCGGCCATAGGGACGCCATTGAGCCACGTCTGGATGTGGCTGCCCTGGATAACGGCACGCATGGAGTTCCACTCGCCCGTGCGTAACACCTTGTCCTGTTCGTCGCTGACAACCATCACCTTCTGGAAATTGACGGCACTAAAAATGCCCCCGTTGTTCCAGCCGTGAGGCCCCATCTCCACTTCGCCACCATGCAGACCTCCCTTCTCGTCAATGTATCCGCGGAAGAAGACGCCCGTATTACCGTCCTTCTCCTGAAGGAACTCAAAGGAGAGTTCAAAGTCCTTAAACTCGCGCGTGGTGCAAAGGTAGCTGTTGGGCACCGTACCCCCTTCAGTAACGAGGATGCCATTGGGGGCTACCGTACAGCTGGCATCGCCGATGAGCTCCCAACCGTCGAGGTTCTTACCGTTAAAAAGTTGCTCGCCTTTCGGCTGACAGGCGCAAAGCAGCACCAACACCATTGAAAAACAAAATGTCTTTTTCATAATTATATCTGTTTGATTATTCCTAAACGCTAATTTTTTATTCCCTTGGGCTGAGAAATTATTCCCTTGGGCTACGATTTTATTCCCTTGGGCTATGGATTTATTCCCTTGGGCTATGGATTTATTCCTTGATGTCGCCAATGGCAACCTGATATTCATGCCAAAGGGCATCGATGGTATAGCCAGGGCCGAGGGCATACTCGAGGGCGCCGTCCCAGCTCCAAGGCACGACGGTGAGGCACGAGTGATTCATCTTGCGAATGAAATCGGGCTCTTTCGTCTCGCGCACCCAGTTGAAGAAGTAGCCGATGTAGCGATAGCCGTCGTGATAGCTGCCTCCCTTGGGGCGGTCCACCTCGCCGTGGAAGCCTCCACAGGCCACACGCACGGCATCTGCTGTGCCTTCGATAATCTCCCACACAGCCTTGTTGGGGCCTCCATAGGGGCCAATGCCCTGCGGCTCGAGCTGGAAGGCGTGGGTGAGCTCGTGGAGCAGCACGCCACGGGTTTCAAAATCGACACGTGCCGTATCGCCTCCAGCAAATGAGCGCGCCACATGGTCGGTGCTGTAGAAGATGTTGACGTAACCGCCTCCGCCTCCTTTGGCTGAGATGCCTCGGTCGGAACGGATGATATAATCAAGACGGCGCAACATGGGGATGCTGTCGGTGGGCTTGTAGTAGAGGCAGCGCATCACCTCGCGAGCCACGCTACGGATGTAGGGGTCTGGGTCAGGGATAAGTGTGTTGTAAATCTTTGAGCCCTCCGTCTCAGGGTTCTGGTCGATGAAGCGGATGTCAAGGAGGTGCTTGTTCCACTCCTTATCCTCGGGCGTCAGGTCCTTCGAAATACGGCTTGCGATAGAGTTCGAGGTGTTTCCTTGAGGGGCAGCAGGCGTAAGCGAGTAGGGCTTGTCGGAGGCGTCAAGGCCACGTTTCTTGTTGGGCTTTGAAGCCATGTCAAACTCTATGACGCAGCCCTCGGTGAGCTGGCTGTGGGTGACGTAAAGCTTTGTATAGGGCTGTCCGTTGATGCGCACGGCACGGACGTAACGATTCTTATCGCTCACTTTCGGAGCCTTGATCTCCACGACGTTGCCATTCTCGAGCGTCACCTTCATATAGGGCAGATAGGGAGCACCAAGGACATACTGGTCCGTGCCTGGGGCTACAGGATAGAAGCCCATTGCCGAGAAGATGTACCAGGCCGACATCTGCCCGCAGTCATCGTTACCACCCAAGCCGCGAATGTCGTTGCGATACATCTTGTTCATGATGGTACGCAGCCACTCCTGCGTCTTCCAAGGCATGGAGGTCCAGGCGAAGAGGTAGGGCACGTGGTGCGAAGGCTCGTTACCATGTACATAGCCGCCTACGAGGCACTCAGAGGTGATGTCCTCGTTATCTGCGTAGTATTTCTCAGGCAGGTCCATAGCAAAGAGCCCGTTGAGTTTCTCACAGAAGGCTTCCTCACCACCCATACAACGCATCAGTCCAACGACATCGTGGGGGACATGGAAGGAGAAGTTCCAGGAATTGCCTTCGATGAATCCTTCGCCGTAGGTCTGATAGGGGTCGAGGTCTTTCTTGAACTCACCGTTGCGATAGCGGGGCGAAGCAAAGCCGATGGATGTGTCGAAGGTATTGCGGTAGTTAAGGGCACGAGGAAGGAATGTCGAGGCTACTCGATCGTTTTTCATAGCACGTGCTGCAGCATAGATGGCCCAGTCGTCGAAGCTGTATTCAAGCGTGTTAGAGGCTGCCGTACCATCAGTATCGTATGGGGCATAGCCGAGCCGCGTGTAGTCGCGCACGCTGGGGAAGTAGCGGTTGTTAGCCGTCTGCGTCATGGCTCGTAGCGCCTCGTTACGGTCGATGTCGGCACCCTTCACGATGGCATCTGCCAGCACGGTGACGGCGTGGTAGCCCGTCATGCACCAGCCTTCGTTGCCCATCAGGCTCCAGACGGGCAGCATGCCTACGATGTTCTGCTGCTGGTGACGTATCATAGACTTCACCATGTCGGTGTTGCGCGAGGGCTTCAGCAGGCCCAGCAGCGGATGCTCAGCACGATAGGTGTCCCAGATGGAGAATACGGTGTAGTTGTTGAAACCTTCTGCTGTATGAATGTTGCCATCCACTCCGCGATATTGACGATCCACATCCATGTAGATGGAGGGGTTGATCATCGTGTGATAGAGCGAGGTGTAAAGCATGGCTTTCTGGTCGTTGGTGCCTGTGCAATCAATGACGGAAAGCTCCTTGTTCCATGCATCGCGTGTCTCCTGACAAATAGCATCAAACGTCTTGCCTGAGGCTTCAGCTTGGAGGTTCTTCAAGGCACCCTCGGTGGAGACAGCAGAGAGGGCCACCTTAACAACGAGCTCAGGAGATTCCTGTTCGGTATTATTACGACGACGCATCCTGCGAGGATCGGCAGCCGATTTCTCATCAAAGTTGAAATAAGCCACGACGCTACGTCCTGCAATATCGGGGAAATTGTGATATCGGTCGAACTTACCCCAGAAGCCGCTATATGCCTCGCGTTTCCTATCCCGATAGCCGTAGCTGCGGATGGGTTTGGAGAAAGAGATAGCGAAATAGGTGTAGTTGGAACGTGCCCATCCATCGGTAATGCGATAACCCGTTAGGAGGGTATCATTTTCTACCCGTAGTGTGGACCAGAGCACTTTGCCGTCGTAGTTATAGATGCCGTGGAGAAGATCGAGGATGATGCGTTGCTCTGAGCCCTCGGGGAAGGTATACTTATGAATACCCACACGCTGAGTGGCTGTGAGCTGTGCCTTCACGCCGTTGTCGGCAAGCATCACTTCGTAGTAGCCAGGCGAAGCCTGTTCCGTATCGTGCGAGAAACGCTGACGATAGCCGCCGTCAGGGTTGTCGCTGGTGCCAGGATTGAGCTGTAGCGAACCCGTCTGAGGCATAATAAGAATGTCACCCAAGTCGGAATGGCCCGTACCACTTAGGTGAGTGTGACTGAAGCCGACAATGGTGTTGTCGGTATGCTGGTAGCCCGCACAATACTCATAGACTTTGCCCTGATAACGCCCACCCACGTTGTGGGGAATGGTGTCGGTGTCAGGACTAAGTTGCACGATGCCGAAGGGAGCGCAGGCACCTGGGAAGGTGTGCCCCATACCTTCCGTACCAATCATTGGATTGACGTACGATACCTTGTCGGCTGTCTGGTCGGCATGAGCCGAGAGGAGGGACAAGGCGACGAAGGTTGCAAGAAGAATGGATTTTCTCATTGTTTTTTACCTTAAATGTTATACCTTATTATATTACCTTTTTTATTTACGAAAGAGCGCAGCAACCTGTTCGAGGAAACAAGCGTCAATGTCGTCGAACATTGCTAGGCGCTCGCTGTCGATATCAAGCACAGCTGTAACGTTGCCCTCAGAGTCGAAGACAGGAACGACAATCTCACTTCGCGAGGCAGAGCTACAAGCAATATGGCCTGGGAACTGTTCCACATCGGGCACGACGACGGTCTCGCGTTGTTCCCTTGCGGCACCACACACTCCCCTGCCCCGCTTGATGCGTGTACAAGCAATAGGTCCTTGGAAGGGGCCAAGGACAAGGTCGTCATCAATCAGACGATAGAACCCTGTCCACCAAAAATGGAACGTGTCGTGGATAAGGGCTGCCACGTTGGCCATGTTGGCAATCTCGTCAGGCTCGTTTTCCACAAGCGCACGTGCCTGCTCCACAAGCTGGACATAAAGGGCAGTTTTTTCGGTAGAAACCATGATGCTTTTACGATTTCTAATTCTTTTATAGAATGATTGTTTCGCTAACGATTCATCCCTTCCTCTGCGAGGAACGGTTGGCACGACGACGGCGAATATCGGCTTTTTTCTTAGCAGCTTCGCTAAAATGCTGTCCTGTGATATAGGCTTTCTTCTTAGCCTTCGTCTTTACCTTTTTCTCCTTGTCGTCCCTTGGTGTGGACGAGCCGGAGAAACTAATACCATGTTCAAGGATTTTCTCTATGTCGTTCATAGTGGAACAGCTGATTATAAAACACTATTCATCAAATTCATATTCGAAATCCTCGAGTTCTTCAATATCCTCAAAGTCTTCCTCGTCGTCAGGAAGTGAGGGAATGGAGAGGTCTTCAACAGCATTGATTTCTTCCAGTTCTTGCTCCGTCTTAGAACGATGTATCAGTTCCGTTCGACTATGGTCCGTCAGGAGCGATGAGGCATTGAGTGCCTGCCAAAGAATATCCTTCAACACCGTGATGCCCAAGCCCGTGACAGCCGAGATAAAGACGTGAGGAATATCAGGAGGCAATCCTTCGTCTTCCAGCATGGCCATAAGTTCTTCGTCAAGTAAGTCGCTTTTGGTGATAGCCAGCACGCGTTGTTTGTCCAACATCTCAGGATTGAAATTCGCCAGCTCTCCCAACAACACGTCGTATTCATGACGGATGTCGTCCGTATCACCTGGAATCATGAAGAGAAGCACGCTGTTGCGCTCAATATGGCGCAAGAAGCGCAAGCCGAGGCCACGTCCTTCCGAGGCCCCCTCGATGATACCAGGAATGTCAGCCATGACAAACGACTTGCCATCGCGATAGCTGACAATGCCGAGATTCGGCTCCAATGTAGTGAAAGGATAGTTGGCTATCTTGGGCTTAGCTGCGCTGGTTGCTGCCAGCAACGTCGATTTACCCGCATTAGGAAAGCCTACCAAACCCACATCAGCCAAAAGCTTAAGCTCCAAAATAACCACAAGCTCCTGCATGGGCTCTCCAGGCTGCGCAAAGCGAGGTGCCTGACGTGTGGGTGTACAGAAATTGAAGTTGCCCAATCCGCCTCGTCCCCCTCGCAGCAAGATTACCTCCTGCCCGTGTTCCGTAATATCGCAAAGGTATTCGCCCGTTTCGGCATTGTAGGCCACCGTACCGCAGGGCACCTCGATAACCTTGTCTTCACCATCGGCTCCCGATGATTTATTACGTGAGCCGTTGCCTCCATTGCCAGCAAAGACATGGCGCTCGTAGCGAAGGTGGAGCAACGTCCAATAATTGCGGTTACCACGCAGAATGACGTGTCCTCCCCTGCCCCCGTTGCCTCCGTCAGGCCCCCCATTGGGGTTGTACTTCACACGGCGCATGTGGGTGGAGCCTCTGCCTCCCTTTCCAGAGCGGCAGTAGATCTTCACATAATCAACAAAGTTGGTTTCAGGCATTACAGCGTTTTAATGTACTCCGTGATGTTCTTTATCATCCCTTCCGGGCCTATCTCATCCGTGTAGGTGAACTCCTTCAGCAGTCCTTCTTTGCGGAAAAAGTCAGCCAAAGGCTTCGTCTGGTTGTAATAGACGGCAAAGCGTTTGCGAATGGTTTCTTCGTTGTCGTCAGCACGCCCCTCGATGGTAGCACGACGTAGCAGACGGAACATAAGGATATCCTCGCTCACTTCCAACGAAACCACGCAGGCAAGCTTCTCGCCACGTTTCTGAAGCATCTCCTTAAGCGCCTCGGCCTGAGCAATAGTACGGGGGAAGCCGTCCAAGATGACGCCATTGCAATCGGCAGGAAGATTGTCATAGACATTGGCAAGAATGCCAATCATTAGCTCGTCAGGGATAAGCTGCCCGTTGTCAATATAGTTCTTTGCGGTTTTGCCCAGTTCTGTGCCATTCTTTATTTCGGCACGCAGGACATCGCCTGTAGAGATGTGCTCAAGATGAAAAGTCTCTTTAATGCGGGCGCTATAGGTACCCTTGCCTGAGCCTGGGGCTCCGAAAAAAACAATGTTAAGCATATTATTCTTTTCTGTTTAACGGTTTATTTATAATGCGTATTCTCTCATTCGACAACGGTGTAGATATCGCGCGTATTGCGCCCCCAGCCGTCGTAATCAAGGCCATAGCCCACTATAAACTCATTGGGAATCTGCAAGGCTACATACTCAACATTGAGGTCCACCTTTAGGTTATCTGGCTTAAGCAAGAGTGTGCAGATATGGATTTCTGACGGCTCACGTGTGCCGAGATTCTCCAGAAGGCGTTGCATGGTCCGCCCGCTATCAATGATGTCTTCGACTATGACGATACATCGTCCCGCTACGCTTTCCGAGAGTCCCATGACCTCCTTGATTACGCCCGTAGAAGCCATACCCTCATACGAGGCAAGCTTGACAAACGAGATTTGAGCCGGAATGGTGATGTCGCGAAACAGGTCTGCGGCAAACATAAAGCTGCCGTTCAACACCCCAAGGAACAAGGGATTCTTGCCCTCCAAGTCATGACTGATGCGCTCAGCCAATTTCTTCACTTCCCCAAGAATGTACGACTCAGGGATAGATACCGCAAACTTTTTGTCATTGATTGTAATCTCCTTCATACCGCATGATATTATTTTTTCGCCAAAATTAATTAAAATTTGCCAACAGACCACATAATTTGGACAATTATTTTTAATAAGGAGAGAAATAATGAGAAAAAAGTCATATTTTTGCAGCGAAAACTGTAAAATGAAACAGAAAATGAAACACACAACCCTCATACGAACCCTTTTCCTCACATTAGTTTTCGGACTATCCCTATTCCTGCCGTCTCTCGCCCAGACCATCGTCAAAGACTATGAGCCGGGTGTCAGCAAGGATGGAATCGTCTATTTCTTGCCCAAAACAGCTGTCGATATCACTCTTACTACGGCAAAGGTTTCCTATATCCCAGGCGAACTTTGCTCATATGCCGATCGATACATGCGTCTCGCAGACGTTTCTTTTGTGGAGGATGTCCATTACGAACTTCTTTCTGCTAGTGTCGTCTATCGTGCTTTAGCCGATGAATCGAAATGCTACCACATCGCCTTCAACACCAATTCCATTGCTCCACAAGTGGCTCTATCTGAAGAGGGTACGTTGCTCTCCATCTGTGCAGGAGAAGTGTTTGCCATGAATTCCGACGAAGTAAGTGTCCCAACTACAGAGGCTCGCTGGGAAGTCAAAGATGCCCGTGACTATATGACGGAAGAGATGTTGATGGCTTCGTCGAAGGCGAAGCTTGCCGAATTGGTAGCCAAAGAAATCTACGAGATACGCGAAAGCAAAAACAGCCTCATGCGTGGCGAAAGCGACTATATGCCTTCTGATGGTGAAGGCCTTAAACTAATGGTTGACAACCTTCAAAAACAAGAAGATGCATTGCTGAAACTCTTTACAGGCTCAACTACGCGCGAGGTTTCTACCAAGACATTTTCTTACGTTCCTGAAGGAAATACAGCAAAACACGTTGCTGCCCGTTTCTCAAGCAAGCTGGGTGTCTTAGATGCAGATGATTTGGCTGGCACTCCTATTTATTTAGACGTTAAAAACCTTAATCCGAATGCCAATCCGACAACCGGATTAACGCCTTCAGCTCCTAAGAAACAACAGGCTTTGACCGTGAGAAAAAACAAGATAATAAACACAAAAGAAAACAACAGCCAATTAGCGGATAGCACCAACAACAAGAGCAAAAAAGCAAACACCTACGATGGCGTTGTCTATAATCTTCCTGCTAAAGCTAACGTGAAGGTTTATACGACAAGCATGGTGTATGTCGATGAAAACGTGTTTATCCCTCAGTTTGGTACTACGGAGACACTTTCATCTAAACTGTTTACGAAAAAGGCTACCACAAAGGTACAACTTAACCCCATCACAGGCGCCCTGTTAAAGATTGAGGAATAAAACACCGTTTGTGTCGCTTTACTCTATTTATTAACGAGTTCCTTCTTAGGGGATTTCTTATTGCGGTTTTTGGTAAACGGATTACGTGCCTTTTTTAACGTCGTTTCCTTCGACTCATCCCTAAATCCCTCCACTTTACGCAGTTTGAAGTTAATGGGCAGAGTCATTTTCACTCGAACAGGCACCCCATTCTTTGTCCCTGGTTTCCAGCGACTCATAGACCGTACCACGCGCAACGCCTCTTGATCAAGTTCTGTCGATAAGCCTTTAATGACATTCACGCCGCTGATAGCCCCTCCACGCTCTACGGTAAACTCCACAACGACTTCTCCAGACAGCTCCATTTTACGGGCAGCCGTGGGATATACGAGGTTTTCTTCCAAGAATTTCTGAAGAGCCTTCTCTCCTCCCGGATACTCAGGCATAACGATAACATCCTCCGCCCATGTACCAACGCAGAAGAACAAAGAAAATAGAACTATTAACAGACGACGCATAAAAAACATTCTTTGCATTTTTCCTTCCATGTGAAGAAAACGCTGCAAAAGTAGATGTTTTTTTCGAATCCGAAAAAGACTTCTACGAATTTAGCATTCATTTAACAACTGCCTGAGCACTCCTGAAAGGTTTCGTAGGTACCGTCGTCGTAAAACACTTTTATTTCCGTGATTTTCCGTGCAGGCTTAGAAGAGATGGAAATAGCTTGTCTAACAGCCTCTTCAAGAGGCGTCACAAGCATATTTACCCTTCTCTCCTTCGAAAAATCCGCTGGTTCTTCCCCCATGTACGAGATTTTTTCATTCTCAGAGGCATTGGAAGCGCTTATGTCTTCCCTCGGGCGTAAATCCGAAGGTGACATATTCTCGTTATCGAATAAACTTCCCATTCCTGATGTCTGGCTCGAAGTAGGGGCAGAGGACTGGGAAGGTTTTTCCTCAAGTGTCGCATATTCGCCTTCTTGATCGATTAGCCACTGAAGGTTAATATGAGGAAAAGCATGATGAATCTTCTTCATCATCTCCAAGCTAACGCGATTGCGTCCGGACTGAAGATGGGAGATCATGGCGCGTTGCACTCCCAATCGTTCCGCCAATTGGGAAGCACTCAGTCCTTCGTTCTCTAGAATGATACCGATTTGTTCGTTTTCCATCGCAAAATAGGCATAAAATTTCGGTTGCAAAGGTAAACACAATAATTTACAAAAACAAACATAAAATCAACTATTTTTGCTAAACTTTTTACAGCAACCGCAATGCGCACTTGTAAACAAAAAGAAATAAAAAGAAAGCAAAAAAGCCTTAAAATCCTTAGAATATACTTTACAAAATCAAAATATAAGACTGAAAGACAATCTATTGTTATTCGATATTTCAACAATCCTATCGAAATAAACGAAGATATACAAATTTGATACGATTCAATTATAATTCCCTTCAAGTATTAGAATCTAAAATAACTGATAAAATGCGAATTGACTATATAAAACAAGACTGAATAATAGCACTTTCTTCGCTTTTACAATCAATAAACAATACGATACATTACAGTATTACGGCGATATTACAAGCTATAATTACGTTAAACGACGACGTTCTTTAATCGCGGAAAACTAAACCATGTATGCCTATTTGTTTAGCAGAAGGCGTTAAGTTTATTTGATTTCCTTGCAACAAATGAAAACTAGCCGTTTACAAATCCCTACTTCATTCTTAAAAACGCTTCAAATTTGCGAGAATCGAAAAAAACCGTATCAACCTACGGAAAAACGAAAAGATTCGATTCTCAGAAGGCACAATCTCGTCTAACCATCACGTAATATATCCCTTATCCCTTATTTGGACATATCAGCAAAAGAACAAAACAAGAAATAGCGATTTCATAAAAATAGTTAAATACTTCCATCGTTATGCAGTCTTTGCAGGTTTTTGAGGATATACTTTTAGAGCATTTTTCAAAAGATAATTAATGATGAAAGGACTAAAGAAAATCTGCATTCTATTGTTGGCAGCGTGCTTGTTTGTAGCCTGTTCATGCAGAGATGACGAGACATTAGCAGCAAACGCGAAAACACCTCTATATGCTATTGTCAAGCCCGAAGGGGCTAAGCTAACAGACATCACCCCAGAAGATTATGTGCTGACGCTCGATAATATCGTTGCCGTTAATCCAGAAACTGGCGAGTTTAAGGTAACGAATACGGAGCGGATTGACTCGAAAGCCTACCCTCTTCCGACGCAAAACGTTATCCGGTTCTATTCCAAAGGCAAATTCCTCTTCGAAGCCAAGCTCAACAGCGTTCTTTCCAGTTATCTCCCAACAGGACTTACATTCTGCCATTTCCTGTCAGACAAGAACGGAGTAGCAAGATACGACCTCCATACCGTCACCCTCAGCCACGATGGAAAGGTAGGAGAAGGGAGCCCCACAGAGCAACAGCAACAGGGCTTAAAGCGCTTGTATCAGATACTGAAGAAAGCGGGCAAAACCAACAAGAACATCGAATACGATTTCGAATTCGGCTTCCAAATCGATTAGATGCCTTCGCAAGCGAAGGTTATCAGCTCCTTGAGGATTTGTTACATGTGGGGTCTACGAAGTCCTTTTTTCGACGACGGTATTGATTCTTGGCTACAGACGTAAAACGCCAGCACGCCCTGCGCTGCGCGAAACGCCACAAAAGGCATCCGCTCCTCCACGTCTGCGCCCAACGAAAGGCAGTAATCTCTCAGTTCTTCAACGTTCATTCTATATATGGGAAAAAAACACGATAGAGACTTTTTTAACGACTATCTACTTTGCCAACATAAAACCAAGTGTCACAGCAAGGATACCGACGGCAATACTGCCAAAGACATAGGCGGCAAAAAGACCATAGCTGCCAGCCTGCAACAGCGCAAGACTCTCTTTTGAGAATGTAGAAAACGTCGTAAAACCGCCGCAAAAGCCCATCCCGATAAGAAGGCTGATTCGTGACGAGAAATTGGGCCAGCGCCCCATCGCTCCCCATAGAGCCCCAATTAGCAGGCATCCGACGATATTGACTACAAACGTCCCCCACGGGAAACCGCCCATCGAAGGACGTAACAAGAGAGAGATGAGGTACCGCAAAACGCCCCCTACAAAACTCCCCAGGCCTACTAGAAGGATATTTTTCACCATTTCGTTATATATATTTGCTTGTTGTTTTAGTTTCGATCTTCGCCTGCAAAGTTATATTTTTAAAAGGAATCCCTGTGCGATTTTCTGAAAAAAAAGTAACAGATTCCCCCAAAACACCTAAATGGAAGTATTTTCGGAAAGGAAATCCTCCTTACTTTTTGAAATAACGACTAACAGAGTTATTGTACCAAACGGGTTGGGACACGTGTCCTAACGGGTTAGGTAAGGTGTCCCAACGGGTTAGGACACGTGTCCTAACGGGTTTGGGAGATAAGAAAAGGATGGAATAGACAGAACAAAGGCAAGATTTTCAATATATAGAGCCTTGTTTTAAGTTTTTGTTTCTCTATCGTTCTGCGCATGGGAAGAATAAGGCTATTTTGCCTGGCTCACCCTGCCCTTTGCCCCTTTGGGGCTTTAAGATAGGATACGGCTCGGAAATAAAAATAAAATTAATTTTATTTTGTATTTCGCTCGCCTTTCACTATCTTTGCACGCTAAAAATAGAACAATGTAATTACGCACTAAAATAACACTATTTCCCACAATGAAAAAGGAGATTAAATTCAGCCTGGTATACCGCGACATGTTCCAGTCGTCAGGTAAATACCAGCCCCGTGCCGACCAACTGGCACGCATTGCCCCCGTCATCGTCAAGATGGGTTGCTTCGCCCGCGTGGAAACCAACGGCGGCGCTTTCGAACAGGTGAACCTGCTCTATGGCGAGAACCCCAACAAGGCCGTCCGCACCTTCACCGCCCCCCTGCACAAGGCTGGCATCCAGACGCACATGCTGGACCGCGGTCTGAACGCCCTGCGCATGAACCCCGTGCCTGCCGACGTCAGACGACTGATGTATAAGGTGAAGAAGGCCCAGGGTACCGACATCACCCGCATCTTCTGCGGACTGAACGACGTGCGCAACATCATCCCCAGCATCCACTACGCCAAGGAGGCGGGCATGATTCCGCAGGCCACCCTCTGCATCACCTACTCGCCCGTACATACTGTCGTATACTACTCCAATATCGCTGACCAACTCATCGAAGCCGGCGCGCCCGAAATCTGCCTCAAGGATATGGCAGGCATCGGACGTCCGCACTTCCTCGGCATGCTGGTGAAGGATATCAAGACCAAGCATCCCGACGTCATCGTCCAATATCACGGCCACAGCGGCCCGGGCCTCAGTATGGCCAGCATCCTAGAGGTCTGTGAGGCTGGTGCCGACATCATCGACACCGCCATCGAGCCCCTCAGCTGGGGCAAGGTGCACCCCGACGTCATCTCCGTGCAGGCGATGTTGAAGGACGCCGGCTTCCAAGTGCCGGAAATCAACATGGAGGCTTACATGGAGGCGCGCAAGCTGACGCAGGAATTCATTGACGACTTCCTGGGCTACTTCATGAACCCAGGCAACAAGCTGATGAGCTCGCTGCTGCTGGGCTGCGGACTGCCGGGCGGCATGATGGGAAGCATGATGGCCGACCTCACGGGCGTTATGCAGGCCATCAACATGAACCGCAAGAACAAGGGCCTCGAGCCCTATAGCGAGGACCAGCTCCTCGTGAAGCTCTTCGACGAAGTGGCTTACGTGTGGCCCAAGGTGGGCTATCCTCCACTCGTCACGCCCTTCAGCCAGTACACGAAGAACATCGCCCTGATGAACCTGCTGGCTGAATCGATGGGCAAGCCCCGCTACAGCATGATGGACGACGCCATCTGGGGCATGATCCTGGGCAAGAGCGGTAAGCTGCCCGGCGCCGTAGCCCCCGAAATCGTCGCCCTCGCCAAAGAGCAGGGACGCGAGTTCACGACTGCCGACCCGCAGAGCTACTACCCCGACGAACTCGACAAGTTCCGCCAAATCATGAAGGACGAAGGCTGGGACGAAGGAGAGGACGAGGAAGAGCTCTTCGAGCTGGCAATGCACGAGCGCCAGTATCGCGACTATAAGAGCGGCATTGCCAAGGAGCGCTTCGAGGCCGACCTGCAGAAGGCGAAGGACGAGGCACTGGCTGGCAAGGGAATGAGCGTCGAGCAAGTGCTGGCTATCAAGCACGCCAAGGCCGACCCCATGCCTGCCCCCGAAAACGGACAGGTCATCTGGGAGGTTTCCGTCGCTGGCCCCTCCACCGAACCCACAGTCGGCAAGCGATACAAAGAGGGCGACCTCGTATGCCACATCACCACGCCTTGGGGCGAGATTGCCCCCGTCAAGGCCACCATCAGCGGCAAGGTTGTGGAGGTCTGTGCCAAGCAGGGCACCACGCTCCGCAAGGGCGACCCCATCGTCTATATCGAAAGGGACGCTGAATGATAGAGAAGCACATTGTCTTGGAGGACGTTGACCCCGTGGTGTTCTACGGCACGGGCAACGCCCACATGCAGATGATAAAGGCGCTCCATCCCAAGCTGCGCCTCATTGCCCGCGACAACATCATCAAGGCGATGGGCGACGAGGGCGAGCTGGAGCAGTTTGAGCGCTTTATCGGCAAGGTGCAGGCCTACTGCAGCAAGTACAACCGCCTGACGGACGAGGCTATTCTCGACATCTTCAACGGCAACCGCCCCATCGTGGAGAAGGAGAACGACGTCATTGTCTTCAGCATCAGCGGGCGACCCATCTCCCCCCGCACGGAGAACCAACTGCGGCTGGTAAAGGAGTACGAGCGAAACGACATGGTCTTCACCATCGGTCCTGCAGGCTCCGGCAAGACCTATACAGCAATCGCCCTCGCCGTGCGCGCGCTGAAAAACAAAGAGGTGAAGAAAATCATCCTCTGCCGCCCGGCTGTCGAAGCAGGCGAGAAGCTCGGCTTCCTCCCAGGCGACATGCGCGAGAAGATAGACCCCTATCTGCAGCCGCTCTACGACGCCCTCGAGGACATGATTCCTGCCGTCAAGCTGAAGGAATACATGGAGCTGGGCATCATCCAGATTGCCCCTCTTGCCTTCATGCGCGGACGTACGCTCAACGATGCCATCGTCATCCTCGACGAGGCGCAGAACACGACTGTCCCCCAAATCAAGATGTTCCTCACCCGCATGGGCTGGAACACCAAGATGCTCATCACGGGCGACCTGACACAGATTGACCTTCCGTCATCCCAGCGTTCCGGCCTCGCCCACGCCCTCAGCCTGCTGCGAGGCATCGAAGGCATCGCCGTGGTGGAGATGACGAAGAAGGATATCATACGCCACAAGCTCGTCACCCGCATCGTCGAGGCCTACGAACATCAGCAAGCCCTCGAGCGCCAGCAACAGGAGCTGAAGTTTGCCGATGCTCCCGAAGACTCCCCCATTTCCGAAGAACCAGACAATTCCCATTAACCCCTTTTCACCTCAATAAACATGTCACTCCAAACCACCAACTTCAACTTCCCTGGACAGAAAAGCGTCTATCACGGCAAAGTCCGTGATGTCTATAACATCAACGACGACCTGATGGTCATGGTTGCTACCGACCGTATCTCGGCCTTCGACGTCATCCTGCCCAAGGGCATCCCCTTCAAGGGGCAGGTGCTCAACCAGATTGCCGCCAAGTTTCTCGACGATACAGCCGACATCGTCCCCAACTGGAAACTCGCCACGCCCGACCCGATGGTTACCGTCGGACTGAAATGCGAAGGTTTCCGCGTGGAAATGATTATCCGCGGCTACCTCACCGGCAGCGCCTGGCGCGAATACAAGAACGGTGCCCGCACGCTCTGCGGCGTCCCCCTGCCCGACGGCATGAAGGAGAACCAGAAGTTCCCCGTTCCCATCATCACCCCGACGACGAAAGCCGAAGCAGGACACGACGAGAACATCTCGCGTGAGGAAATCATTGCTCAAGGTATCGTCAGCCGCGAGGATTACGAGCAGATGGAACAATACACCCGTGCGCTCTTCCAGCGCGGCACCGAGATTGCCGCACGGCGCGGACTCATCCTCGTTGATACCAAGTACGAGTTTGGCAAGCGCAACGGCAAGGTCTATCTGATTGACGAAATCCACACCCCCGACTCGTCACGCTACTTCTATGCCGACGGCTATGAGGAGAAATTCGCCAAGGGCGAGCCCCAGCGCCAGCTCTCCAAGGAGTTTGTGCGCCAATGGCTCATCGACCGTGGCTTCATGGGACAAGCCGGACAGCAGGTGCCCGAGATGACAGACGAATTTGTGCAGAGCGTCACAGACCGTTACGTCGAGCTCTATGAGCACATCGTCGGCGAGAAGTTCGTCAAGGACGAATCTTCCGACCTCGCCGCCCGCATCGAAAAGAACGTGACAGCCTATCTGGCAAAGCTGGCTTAAAACAGGAACAGGAATGGAACGCTACGGCATCATAGGCAACCCCCTCGGGCACTCCTTCTCGCGGAACTACTTCACGGAGTTCTTCCAGCGGACGGGGCGCGACGCTGTCTATGAGCCATACGTCCTGGAAAGCATCGAGGAATTCCCAGCCCTCATCGCCACACATCCCGACTTTGTGGGGCTTAACGTCACAATTCCCTACAAGCAGGCGGTCATGCGCCATCTCGATGCCATTGAACCTGATGCCGCTGCCATTGGCGCCGTCAACGTCGTTAAAGTTAGCTGGCATGCCGGGCACCCCTTCCTCACGGGCTACAATACTGACATCCTGGGCTTCACCCGTTCCATCAGACCGTTGCTGAAGCCGCACCACACCAGCGCCCTCATCCTCGGCACGGGAGGCGCCTCCAAAGCTGTCGATCAAGGGCTGCATCAGCTGGGAATCGAAACGATGTTCGTCTCCCGTACCCGACGTGAAGGAGTCCTCTGCTACGAAGACCTTACGCCCGAGGTGATGGCACGCTATAACGTCGTTGTCAACGCCACACCGCTTGGGACATTCCCCGACACAGAGCGATGCCCCGACATCCCCTACCCGTTTCTTACGACCAAGCACCTCTGCTTCGATCTTGTCTATAACCCCGACAAGTCGCTCTTCCTACGGAAAGCCGAAGAACAGGGAGCCTCTATAAAAAACGGACTTGAAATGTTATACATCCAGGCCGACGAAGCCTGGAAAATATGGACAGAAAACAAGAAATGAAAAAACTCATACTAATCTTTGCCTGTTTCCTTGCCACACTAGGCATGAGCGCTACGGTCTGGACACCAAAGACCGTTCCCATTATTCATCTACAGGACTCCACCCACTACGTCTGCAACCCCGAAGGAATTCTTTCGCAGGCTGCGTGCGACTCCATCGACGCCATCTTCCGTGCCGTGGAGGACAGCACAGGCGTGCAAGCGTTGGTTGCCGTGCTCTCTGGCATCGACCCTGACGATTGCTTTGAGTTTTCCCGCCTGTTGGGCGAGGAAGTCGGCGTGGGTGTTGAAGGAAAGGACAACGGCATTGTCGTCGTGCTCAGCACCACCGAGCGCGATATCAGCTTCTCCACAGGCTATGGTTTGGAAGGTGTTGTCACAGACGCCCTCAGCAAGCGCATCCAGGTCAACTACATGGTGCCCTATTTCAAGGACGACAACTGGGACCGCGGTATGGTGGAAGGAATGCGCGAGCTCGGCAAGCACCTGCTTGACCCCGAACTAATTGGACGTGAAAAGAGTAAAGAAAACATTCCGATTCTCCTTTTCCTCCTCTGCCTTTTCTTTGCACCTTTTATTCTGCTCTATCTGGCTATCCGTAGTATGAAAAAATGCCCCCATTGCGGCAAGTATAAGCTCAAGCTCACCAGCACGGAAACCCTCTACAAGAACGCTCGAGGCAAAAAGGTGCGCTACACCTACACCTGCCAGAACTGCATGCATCAGGTCGTCAAAGATCACTACACATCCTACGGAAACAACTCCGGCCGTTCCTCCGGCACAGGAGGTGGTGTCATCGGCGGAGGCGGATTCGGCGGAGGATTTGGAGGCGGATTTGGCGGAGGCCACTACGGCGGAGGCCATTTCGGCGGAGGTGGTGCCCACACGAAGTTCTAATCCTCACTAGAATGATTCATCCATAAGAATATAATTATTAACCCTTAAAACCAATAAAAAATCCAATGAAAAAAAGTTCACTTCTGATTCTCGGAATCATTGTTCTCGTTGTCGTCCTCTGGGGCGTGAAAGCGTACAACAACATGGTCAGCCAAGAAGAAGGCGTCTCTACGGCTTGGGCAAACGTCGAAAGCCAGTATCAGCGTCGTGCCGACCTTATCCCTAACCTCGTTAACACCGTCAAGGGCTATGCCGCCCACGAAAGCGAAACCCTTCAGGCTGTCGTCAATGCTCGCACGAAGGCTACGTCCATCAACATCGATGCAGAGAACATGACGGCCGAACAGCTTAAGGAATACCAGAAAGCCCAGAGTGAGGTTGGCGGAGCCCTGGGACGCCTTATTGCTGTGGCAGAATCCTATCCCGACCTGAAGGCCAACCAGAACTTCCTTGAGCTGCAAGCCCAGCTGGAAGGCACAGAGAACCGCATCGCTGTGGAGCGTAAGAACTTCAACGAAGCTGCCAAGAAGTTCAACACATACATCCGCAAGTTCCCGCAGAGCCTCCTCTCCGGTGTCTTCGGATTTGACAAGAAGCCCTACTTCGAGGCTGAAGAAGGCTCGCAGAAAGCCCCCACGGTGCAATTCTAATAAACCGATAAACTATAAACCCATAAACCCCAATTAATGAACGACCAACAGCGCTACATGCTGCGAGGCGTCTCAGCCGCCAAGGAGGACGTCCACAAGGCCATCCGCAACATCGACAAGGGATTATACCCGAAAGCCTTCTGCAAGATAATCCCCGACCTGCTGGGCGGTGATCCCGACTACTGCAACATCATGCATGCCGACGGAGCGGGCACTAAGTCATCCCTCGCTTACCTCTACTGGAAGGAGACGGGCGACCTCAGCGTCTGGAAAGGCATCGCACAGGACGCCCTCATCATGAATATCGACGACCTGCTCTGCGTGGGAGCCACCACGGGCATCCTCGCCTCGTCCACCATCGGACGAAACAAAATGCTCATTCCGGGCGAGGTTATTAGTGCCATCATCAACGGCACAGACGAACTGCTGGCTGAGCTGCGCGACATGGGCATTGGCGTCTATGGCACGGGAGGCGAGACGGCTGACGTGGGCGACCTGGTGCGCACCATCATTGTGGATAGCACCGTCACCTGCCGCATGCGCCGCAGCGACATCATCGACAACGCCCACATCTGTGCGGGCGACGTCATCGTCGGCCTCTCCTCCACAGGGCAGGCCACGTACGAGAAGCAGTACAACGGTGGCATGGGCAGCAACGGCCTCACCAGCGCCCGGCACGACGTATTTGCCAAATACCTGGCCGAGAAATACCCCGAAAGCTACGACCATGCTGTCCCCTACGACCTTGTCTATTCGGGAAAGCTACGCCTCACCGACCCCGTCAAAGGCACATCCCTCAACGCCGGGCAGCTCGTGCTCTCTCCCACCCGCACCTACGCTCCTGTCATCCGCAAGGTGCTAGACGAGGTTCGTCCCAAGGTGCACGGCATGATTCATTGCACGGGCGGCGCTCAGACCAAGGTGCTGCACTTCGTGGACGGGCTACGCATCGTCAAGGACAACATGTTCCCCGTTCCCCCGCTCTTCCGCACCATCCAGACGCAGAGCGGCACCGACTGGGCAGAGATGTACAAGGTGTTCAACATGGGACACCGCATGGAGATCTACCTCGCTCCCGACGATGCCCAGACAGTCATCGACATTGCCCGCACGTTCCACATCGACGCACAGGTTGTCGGCCATGTCGAGGCCCTGCCCGCCTCCTCCGGCAAGCCGCGCGAGTTGGTCATCCGTTCTGAAAGTGGCGAATTTATCTACTAAAATCCTATCTTTATTGAATCAATCATGGAAAATTTCAAGAAAACATGTTTGTATGACAAACACGTTGCTTTGGGTGCCAAGATGAGTCCCTTCGGGGGGTTCGACATGCCCATTGAGTATTCAACCATCAAGGACGAACACATGGCTGTCCGCAACGCCTGCGGCATCTTCGACGTCAGCCACATGGGCGAAATCTTCGTCAGCGGCCCCGATACCGAGAAGTTCGTCAACCACATCTTCACCAACGACATCACCGACGCCCCCTACGGCAAGATTTTCTACGGCATCATGTGCTATCCCGACGGAGGAAGCGTGGACGATCTGCTTGTATATAAGATGCAGGGCGACCTCTATCTGCTGGTAGTCAACGCTGCCAACATCGACAAGGACGACGCCTGGATCCGTGAGCAGAGCAAGGGCTACGACGTCGTCATCGACAACCAGTCCGACGTCTATGGCCAGGTGGCTGTGCAAGGCCCTCTCGCCGAAGAGAAAGTGGAATGTCTGCTCGGCTTGGCTGTCAAGGACCTGGCCTTCTACACCTTCAAGGAAATCAATGTCGATGGCGAGACCATCATCGCCAGCCGCACGGGCTACACGGGCGAGGACGGTTTTGAGCTCTACGGCTCGCACGCCTATATAAATAAGGTATGGGACATCCTTGTCGGTTCTGGCGAAGTGGCTCCCTGCGGACTCGGCTGCCGCGACACGCTGCGCTTCGAGGTTGCCCTGCCGCTCTACGGCCACGAACTGAGCCCCGAAATCTCCCCGCTAATGGCAGGCCTGGGCATGTTTGTCAAGCTCGACAAGCCCGAGTTCATCGGCAAGGAAGCCCTTGCTGAGCAGAAGGCTAACGGCGTGAAGCAGAAGGTCGTGGGCATTGAGCTGCACGACAAGGCCATCCCCCGCAACGGCTATCCCGTGGAGGTGAACGGCGAGGAAATCGGCGTCGTCACCACAGGCTATCACGGCCTCTCCGTGGACAAGAGCATCTGCATGGCGCTCATCGACGCCCGCTTTGCTGCCCTCGACACGCCCGTGGAAATCCGCATCCGCAAGAAAACCTTCCCGGGTACCGTCGTCAAGAAGAAATTCTTCAACAAGAACTACAAGAAGTAGTTCCGTTCCGAAGCTTCATATTCAGAATTCAAACATACCATATTCCTAACCAAAAAAAATTTCAGAAAACTATGTCAAAAGTAGAAACCGGCTTCAAGTATGCCGAAACACACGAGTGGGTAAAAGTAGAAGGCGAGTTTGCTTTCATCGGTATCAGCGACTATGCACAGCACGAACTGGGCGACGTCGTCTATGTGGACTTCCCCGCTGAGGGCGAGTATATTACCAAGGGCGAGGACTTCGGCGCCGTGGAGAGCACCAAGGCCGCCAGCGACCTGATTGCCCCTGTCAGCGGAACCGTTGTGGAGGTGAACACCGCCCTCGACGATGCTCCCGAGCTCATCAACGAAGACCCCTACAAGAACTGGATGCTCAAGGTGAAGCTTGCCGATGCCGCTGAGCTCGACAGCCTCATGGATGCAGCTGCTTACGAGGCATTCTGCCAGAAGGACTAATCCCTCTTCCCTTCCTAAAGCCTCATTACTAATTCCTAATTTTCTAATTTCTAATTTTTAGAATGCATCCTTACATTCCCCACACTCCGGATGATATCCGCCAGATGTTGGACGCTGTGGGCATGAAGTCGCTTGACGACCTTTATGCCGATGTTCCGCAGGACTTCATCTACAAGGGCGAATACGACCTCCCCGACGCCATGAGCGAGGACGAGATCCGACGCCACTTCGAAGCCCTTGCCGCACGCAACGCCCGGATGGTATGCTTTGCCGGACAGGGTTGGTACGACCATTGCACGCCAGCCGTCATCCCCTACCTCACCCAGCGCAGCGAGTTCCTTACTGCCTACACGCCCTATCAGCCCGAAATCAGCCAGGGCACGCTCCGCTACATCTTCGAGTACCAGAGCATGATTTGCGCCCTCACGGGGCTGGAAGTCAGCAACGCCTCCATGTACGACGGCCCGACGGCTGCTGCCGAGGCTGTCCGCATGGCTGTCACCTCTGCCCGCAAGAAGGACACCGTCCTCATCAGCTCCACCCTGCTCCCGCAGGTGAAGGAGGTGGTGAAGACCTACGCCTCGTATGCCGGTACCGTTATCGAGGAGGTTGCCGAGGCCGACTGCCAGACCTCGCTCGAGGCCCTTACGGCAGCCCTTGCCAGCGGACGCGTGGCAGGCGTCATCGCTCCCACGACCAACGCCTACGGCATCATCGAGGACCACACGGGCTTTGCCGATGCCGTCCACGCCGCAGGAGCCATGTTCATCGAGTATTGCGACCCCTCCACGCTTGCCGTGCTGAAGAGCCCCGCCGAATGGGGTGCCGACGTGGCCGTGGGTGACGGACAGAGCCTGGGCGTGCCCCTCTGTTACGGAGGTCCCACGCTCGGCTTCATGGCCTGCAAGAAGGACTATCTGCGCAAGCTGCCCGGACGCATCGTTGGCGCCACCACCGACAAGGACGGCAAGCGTTGCTACGTCCTCACCCTGCAGGCACGCGAGCAGCACATCCGTCGCGACAAGGCCACCAGCAACATCTGCTCCAACGAGTCGCTCATGGCCCTCTGGGTCACCATCTACCTCTCGCTGCTCGGCCCGAAGGGACTTGCTGAGGTCAACGAGCGCTCGTCCGAAGCAGCCCACTACCTCTGCAAGGAACTCATCGCCACGGGCCACTTCACGCTCGTCAGCGACAAGCCTTTCCTCAAGGAGTTCACCCTCGACTACAAGGGCGATGCCCGCACCCTCCACGAGGTGCTTGCCGGCAAGGGCATCCTGGCAGGCGTCGTCACAGGCGACCATCGCATCTGCTTTGCCGTTACCGAGAAGCGCACACGCGACGAAATCAACCAACTGATTAACTATGTAAAGGAGGTTGCCCTATGAGATACTACGACCATCTGATTTTCGACTATTCCGAGGAAGGCCGTCGCGGCTACACGCTGCCTAAGGCTGCCGCCCCCGAGGTATCCTCCGCCCTTCCCGAAGGGCTCCGTCGCTCCTCTGCCCCGGCCCTGCCCGAGGTGAGCGAGGTGGACGTGGTGCGCCACTACACCAACCTCTCGCAGATGAACTTCGGCGTCGACACCGGCTTCTATCCCCTCGGCAGTTGCACCATGAAGTACAACCCCAAAATCAACGAGGAGATTGCCGCCATGGCAGCCTTTGGCGCCATCCATCCGCTGCAGCCCGTCGCGTCCGTCCAGGGCGTGCAGGCTGTCTATGCCTCCATGGAGCAGATGCTGGCAGCCATCACCGGCATGAAGTACTTCACCTTCAACCCCTGCGCCGGCGCCCACGGCGAGCTGACAGGCCTTATGATCATGCGCGCCTGGCATCGCAGCCGGGGCGACGTCGCCCGCACGAAGATTATCGTCCCCGACAGCGCCCACGGCACCAATCCAGCCTCGGCAGCCGTGTGCGGGCTCGACGTCGTGGTGGTGAAGTCGAATGCCGCCGGCCTCGTCGACGTCGAGGACCTCAAGCCCCTGCTGGGCCCCGACCTCGCAGGCATCATGATGACCAACCCCAACACGCTGGGCCTCTTTGAGAAGGACATCAAGGAGATTGCCGCCCTCGTCCACGAGGCAGGCGGACTGCTCTACTACGACGGCGCCAACATGAACCCCCTTATCGGCACCGTCCGTCCGGGCGACATGGGCTTCGACATCATGCACCTCAACCTCCACAAGTCGTTCTCCACACCTCACGGCGGAGGCGGCCCGGGTAGCGGCCCCGTAGGCGTTGCAGCCTTCCTGAAAGACTGCCTCCCCTACCCGCACACCATTGAAACGGCTGACGGCTACGCCCTCCAGACCACCGGCACGACGGCAGGCCGCGTCAGCGCCCACATGGGCAACTTCGGCGTCATCCTGCGCGCCTGCGCCTGGCTGCTCACCATCGGGCGCCAGCACGTCCGCGAGGTAGGCCCCATCGCCACGCTCAATGCCAACTACGTGAAGGAAAAGCTGCGCGACGCCTACAAGCTCCCCATCCCCTCCGTCTGCAAGCACGAGTTCGTCTTCGACGGGCTCATCAACGACGGTGCCCGCGAGGGCGTCGAAGGCGCCACCACGCTCGACGTTGCCAAGCGCCTGCTCGACTTTGGCTTCCATGCCCCGACGATCTACTTCCCCCTCCTCTTCCACCAGGCCCTGATGATCGAGCCTACGGAGACGGAGAGCAAGGAGACGCTCGACGCCTTCATCGACGTCATGCATCGCATAGCAGCCGAGGCAGCCGAGGATCCCAACATCCTCCACGCCGCGCCCCACAACGCCCCCATCAGCCGTCCCGACGACACCACAGCCGCCAAGCACCCCGTCATCAACTGGGGCGACCTCCAGGCCGAGGGCTGAAGGCTGAGGGCTGAAAGGCTGATGTTTGAAGGCTGAAGGCCGGAAGTGCTCTTTAGTGAGTAGTGAGTAGATGAATGTCCAGCATGCGAAGGCTTTATCTACTCACTATTCACTAATCGCTATTTTTGTGTTCCCCTCGATGGAACGACAACCTGTGTCGCCTTGCTCTGTCGCTCATAGCGATATGAAATCATTTCAAAGAACGCTCAGCGATTGAATCCGATGTCCCGTATGCTGTGCACCCGCCTGCGGAGCAACACGTTTTCGTAATCGCTTTTCATTTCGTCTGCAAAGATAACACATCTTTTTTTTCCAGTTTCCGATGGCAGCGAGAGCACCTTCTCACGCCGATTTCGCCCAACTATGAATTATGAACTAAAAATGTATGGGATGTCGGCGCAGAGTTAAACGCTACGAGCGCAGAGTTAAACGTTATCGGAACAAAGTTAAACGTTACGGGCATGGCGATCGAAAAACCACCACGCGATGGGCCATTCTGGCGCACGCCCCCCTCCATTTGATAGCGGAATAGTGAAAAACGACGATACAAACGCGTGCGCCAAGAACAGGGAAAAGCATCGGAAATGGCGGTTTTTGCTGCCTTTTGAGGCCTAAAAAGGCAAGATTTGGGCACCTTTTGTGCCTCATTTGCGTTTCAGCATAGCCGGAGCAGTAGGTTTCTCGATGTCGTATATCGTTGTCTGATTGCTTTTTAGATAAAACAAATCGTGACCGAGTGTTTCAGTTTCAGTTGTTTCAGTTGTTTTTTAAAGGGTATCACTCTCTCTTCCCTTCCTTTTTTTATATTATAACATATTTATTATTAATTAATTATATGGTATTATAAGGGGAGATTGAGAAAACACATACCCTCAAAAAACCTAACTGAAACTGAAACAACTGAAACACCCGGCCACACAACACTCTCTCCTACACCTCC
>JAEEZS010000028.1 GCA_016291905.1 Bacteroidaceae bacterium | reverse complement strand
GCCTTGCATTCGGGGAGCGCTGAGAAGTCATCTTTGAAAAAGATATTCAATCTTTTCCTTCGATGCCACCCTCTCTCTCCGCAAAAAGGAAGCCCACCGGCTTCCTTTTGTCGTTCAAGAGAGGTCTTCAAACCCCACCTCCCACATCCTCACGCGCTTATTCCCCGACTGCTTCGGCTAAGGCAAGCTTGCCTTGCATTCGGGGAGCGCTGAGAAGTCATCTTTGAAAAAGATATTCAATCTTTTCCTTCGATGCCACCCTCTCTCTCCGCAAAAAGGAAGCCCACCGGCTTCCTTTTGTCGTTCAAGAGAGGTCTTCAAGTATTAACCGCCGATGGTGGCACTTAAGCCATGGGCTGCGAATTGGCTGATGATGCGTTGCAGAGTGGCTTCAGCAGGTGTTGACATAGGCAGACCTTTAGGGTTGTAGGTCGTACCTCGGCGTGCGTGCTTGTCCTTGCCTGCATCGTGGTAGGGCAGGAGGTTGACTTTTTGCCCGCCAACGGAGGCACTGAAGGCAGCCGTCGCTTCGATGTTCTCCTCGTCAGTGTTGATGCCTTCGATGAGCGGAATACGGACCTGGAAGGGAACACCGAGAGAAGCGATGAGGCGTAGGTTCGAAAGAATGAGCTCGTTGGAGACGCCGGTGAAGAGCTTATGCTTCCCGACATCCATCACCTTGAGATCCACGAGGAAGAGGTCCGTTTCCGCGGCAACGGCTTGCACTACGTCAGGGCCGGCGTACAGCGTCGTGTCCACGGCACGATGAAAACCGCGCTGGCCCAATTCATGTAAAAGATGAAGCAGTGATTCGCCTCTTTCACTTTTCACCTGTAAAAGCGGTTCCCCGCCGCTCACGGTCACGCCGCCTCCGCTGTCTGTCATGATATCCCGTTCCTTCTCAACCTCGGCAAGCAGCTCCTCCACCGTCCACTCGCGTCCGCACATCTCGAGGGCGAGGGTAGGGCAGATGAAAGATGAGAGATGAGAGATGAGAGATGGTTGCGCATGGTTGTTTTTAATCTTTAATCTTTCATCTCTTATCTTCTCCAACTGCCTCGGATACCATCCGCAGCTGTTGCAGCCGATGCACTTCTTAGCCTTGAACAGCATCTCGGGCTCGGGCAACCACGACTCGGGGTTATGGCACCAGATGCATCGCAAGGGACAACCTTTCGTGAAGATAGTCGTTCGGATGCCTGGGCCGTCGTTAATGGCGTAACGTTTGATGTCAAATACAATCATACGGCGGCAAAGATAGCTATTTTTTCCCTTATCCTCGCTTTCATTTTTCACTTTTCACGCTTTCATTGATCATTTTTATGTATCTTTGCCCTCGAAATGTTCACTTTAATAACATTTGACGTATGAAAAGAATCCTTTTGACAGTCCTTTTCGCCCTGACGATGGGATTGAACGCAAAAGCGCAGGTCAATGTCCCTGCGCCGGAAACGGAATTTGTGATGCAGCTGAAGGTGACGCTGGATGCGCCCTATGTCGTCGGTGAAACACCGCATGGCAAACGCACCGTGATTCCCATCACTGGCGGCACCTTCGAGGGACCGCTCCTGAAGGGGACGATTCTCAACGGCGGCGCCGACTGGCAGCTGGCGAAGGGTAGTCGCACGGAACTGGAGGCCATCTACAGCATCAAGACCGACGACGGCGTGTTCATTCATATCCGCAATCGCGGTATTATCAGTACGGGCAAGAACCCCGACGGCACGCCCTCGTTCTATTTCAAATGTGCGCCGACCTTCGAAGCCCCTGAGGACAGCAAATACGCCTGGCTCAACAACGCCCTTTTCCTCTGCGCTCCATCCTTTGGAGGTGACTTCAAAGGCATCGTGCTGAATGTGTGGAAAGTAAAATAACGGCGTCGGTGAAATCAGACCTCCTCGTTCTCTGTGCGGGCAATGATCTCGTTCTGCAGCTGCTCGGTCATGTCATTGAAGTAGTCTGAGTAGCCTGCGACACGAACCAGGAGGTCTCGATAGTTGTCGGGATGCTTCTGTGCATCGAGCAAGGTTGCCGTATCCACGATGTTGAACTGGATGTGATGACCGCCGAACTTGAAGTAGGTGCGGATGAGCTGTCCGAGCTTCTTCATGTCCTCTTCGCGCTTGAGCAGGGCAGGCACGAAACGCACGTTCAAGAGCGTGCCGCCGCTCTTCGTCTGGTCGAGCTTGCCGAGGCTCTTGATGACGGCCGTGGGACCATGCGAGTCGCTGCCATGGGCGGGCGAGGTGCCGTCGGAGATGGCAAAATGGGCGAAGCGACCGTTGGGCGTAGCACCGCAGACGCTGCCGAAATAGTTGTGACACGTCGTCGAAAGCATGTTCAGGTGTGTCTCGCCGCCGCGCGTATTGGGCCGTCCTTCAATGGCTTTCACCAAGTCCTCATACACCCGCACGGCGATGTCGTCGGCATAGGGATCGTCGTTACCGAAGAAGGGCGTGTGGTTGCGGATATACTGGCGCATAGGCTCAGCCCCTCTCCCCTCTCCCCCCGTGGGGGGGAGAGCCGCCAAGCCTATGCTATCATTTATATCAGAGGATAAAGAGTCCTCCCCCCCACGGGTGGAGTTAGAGAGGGGCTTCCAGTTGTTCTTGCACGCCTCGAGAATCTCATCCATGGTATAACGTTTGTCCTCGAAGACGTGCTTCTTAAGCGTCGTGAAGCAGTCGGTGATAGTGCCGAGGCCGGTGCATTGGATATACGTCGTGTTGTAGCGCGCGCCGCCGCTGTAGTAGTCCTTGCCTTTCGCGATGCAGTCATCGATGTAGAGGCTGAGGAAGGTGGCGGGGGCATAGAGCGAGAACATGCGCTCGATATAGTTGTTGACGCTGAGCTTGAGGTTCACGAAATAGATCATCTGCTTGTGCCACGCCTCATACAGCTCGTCGAAGGTATGGAACGTGCGCGGGTCGCCGGTCTCGAGACCTAACTTCTTGCCCGTCTCGGGGTCTATGCCGTTGTTGAGGGTGATCTCGAGAATCTTGGGTGTATTGAGATAGCCTGTGAGCAGGTAGGCTTCCTTGCCGAAGGCGCCTACTTCGATGCATCCGGAGCAGCCACCTTCGCGGGCATCTTCGAGGGTCTTGCCGGCGCGCGTCATCTCCTTGACGTAGGTGTCGGGGTTGAAGACGGAGGGATAGCCGTGGCCCTGACGGATGACTTTAATCCCCGCCAAGAGGAAGTCATCGGGTGTGTTCGAGGCGATATGAATGCTGAGGCCGGGTTGCAGCTCGTGCAGCTCTTCCTGAACCTCTAAGATGATGAAGGAGATTTCGTTGGCGGCGCTATTGCCATCGCGGTCCACACCTCCGATATTGATGTTGGTGAAGTCGTTGTAGGTGCCGCTCTCGAGGGCTGTGACGCCCACTTTTGGCGGTGCGGGCTGGTTGTTGAACTTGATCCATAGGCAGGAAATGAGTTCTTTCGCCTGGTCGCGTGTCAGTGTACCGTCTTCGATGCCTTTCTGATAGAAGGGCCACAGGTGCTGGTCGATATGCCCGGGGTTCATCGAGTCCCAACCGTTGAGCTCCGTCACTGTGCCGAGGTGCACGAACCAGTACATTTGAATGGCTTCCCACAGGTCGCGAGGCGCATGGGCTGGCACCCAATGACAGACGGAGGCAATTTTCAGCAATTCCTGTTTGCGCTGAGCGTCGGTTTCTTTGGCAGCGAGTTGTTCTGCCAGCTCGGCGTGGCGCTCGGCAAAGAGTATGGCGGCGTCGCAGGAGATGGCCATGGCTTCGAGTTCTTGCTGTTTGTCGGTGGCTTCGGGGTCATAAATATAGTCGAGCTCGGCGATGCGTTTCTCGATGCGGGCCTTGACGTCCAAGAGTCCTTCGTGGTACATCTTGCCGTCCATGGCGGTGTGGCCTGCTGCGCGCTGCTCCATAAACTCGGTGAAGACACCGGCGTGGTAAGCTTCTTCCCATTCCTTCGACACGTGGTTGAAGATGCGCTCGCGCTGTGTCTTGCCAGCCCAATAGGGGATGACCTCTCGCTCGTAGGTGTCTATGTCCTCTTGCGAGATATGGTAGGACTGCAGCTCGCGGGTGTCGAGCGTATGCAGGTCTTCGACCGAGTGACAGGTCAGCTCGGGGAAGGTGGGCACGGCCTTGGGCACAGGTCCGCGTTCGCCAACAATCAACTCATCTTTGCCGATATAGATGGTCTTCTTCTTGCATATCTCATAGAAGTTCTTGGCGCGTAGCACAGGCGTCGGCATCGTGCCGTAGTACTTCTTGTAGAACTCGGTTTCGATCAGCGCGCGTTCAATGGAGAGCGTCGTGGGTGTGTCGAAATTCTCTTGGCGGAGACGCTTGATGCGCTCATTCATTCCGCCTTCGTTTTCGGGATATTTGATGTTGAAGTTCATGATTCCTGAATTTATTTCGGGCGCAAAGGTACTATATTTTCTTGGTCGTTCCACAAACGAACGGTACAATAAACGTTAAATATCCGAAATTATGCCTCTCAATTGCCGTCAATTATGTACTTTTGCTGCGCAAAAAAGCTAACACAATGAAAACAATGCTCCGTTTTATGGCCGTCGCTCTCCTGACGTCCATCTCTTTCCTCACCGTTCAGGCACAGCAAGGCCCGAGCACCTATGACGACGGCGACTCACTCGCTGCTCTCGTCAAGATGAAATATGTATATAGCTTCGAAGAGGCGTTGGCCAAGGCGCGACAGACGAAAAAGCCCATCTTCTTCAACTGCTTCGCCGACTGGGCACGACCGTGCCACGGCATGAACGGCATGGTGTTCTCTGATCAGGCGTTCTGCGATTGGATGGACAAGAACTTCGTTTGTTTCTTTGCTGACGTGACCAAGCCCGACAACCGCCACCTGGCACAGCGTTACGGCGTCAGCACGTTTGCTCACTATCTGGTTCTGGATGCTGACGGCCAAGTGCTTCACCGCATCGTGGGAGGAGCGCCGCTGCCTGATTTCCAAGATCGTGTGGCATTGAGCTTGAGTCCCAAGACCTCGCTTGCCGGCACACGTGCGGCCTACGAGAGCGGCGACCGCTCGAAGAAACTGTTGCTTAACTACTTGACGGCATTGAATCTTGCGGGTGAGGACAGCTTGTACAACAGCATCTCACCAAGCTATACTCAGCAGCTGCAGCCCAAGGACTATGCCAAGAAAGAGAACTGGCTATTTGCACGCAAAAACATACGTGAGTCCAACGACCCGCTGTTTCAGTATCTGGTGGGTAACCGTGCCGCCTTCGACAAGAACATCGGCAAGGAGAAGGTCGATGACCTGATTGCATCCATCTACGGCAAGGATATCTACGTCTATGCCACCGGCGACAAGGCGTTTGACGAGAACGCGTTGCTCAACACTTACCTGGCGATGCAGAAAGCAGGGCTGCCCCAGACGAACAACGCCTACGCGCTCTACAACATCGTGAAACTGTACGGCAAGCATCAGTATGCGCAGACCATTGAGGCGCTGAACCAGCTGAAGGATGAGCAGACGCACTACATGATGGATGTGACGCTGAAATACCCCGACGCCACGCCTGACGAGAAGAAACAGCTCATCAGCTACTACCGTGAGCGCGAGAAGAAATATGCTGCCGTGGGCAGTTCGCTGGCACGTGCCTACCGCGATCTTACCGATAACCTGAGTACGCCTGTGGGCCAGGTAGCTGCAGAGGGCGGCATAGCCTTCACCTCCGCCACATTCGACGAGTTGCTGGCCAAGGCCAAGGCCGAGAACAAGCTGGTGTTCATCGACGGCTACACGTCGTGGTGCGGACCATGTAAGATGCTGGCCAAGCAGACGTTCCCGCAAAAAGAAGTTGGCGCATACATGAATCCCCGTTTCGTAAGTGCTCAGATAGATATGGAACGCGGCGAGGGCCCTGAGCTGGCTAAACGCTTCAATGTCTCGGCTTATCCTACCATGCTCATCCTGAGACCGGACGGCACGCTGGTGGACAAAATCGTGGGCTTCCTCGCTCCCCTGCCTTTCCTGAACAAGGTGAAGGATGTGGTGGCGAAGGAGGAGGAGTGAAATGGATAATGGATAATGGACAATGAACAATAATATAAGGTACAGCTTTTTCTTCGTCCTCCTCTGTCTCTTCGTCACCCTCCCTGCACATGCCTGGCGAATGGTAACGTCCTACGGAATGGAAAATGGGAAGATGTTGGTGCGGGCCAGCGTGAATGGCGTGGAAGGACGTTTCCTCTTAGACACAGGAGCGCCGTGCAGTATCACACATACCTTTGCTCAGCGCGCCGGTATACAAGGTGGCCAGACCACCCAAGTGTATGACTCCAACGGCAGTATCGTAAGAACGACCATCGTGAATCTTCCCGACCTGAAGTTGGGCGGCTTCACGTTTACCCGCCTGCAGGCCATGCAGTTGCCCGAGGGTAATATGGTGGAGCAGTTTGGTGTGGACGGAATCGTGGGCTACAATCTTATGCGTCAAGGCATTGTGAAGTTCGACGGCCGCAACCGCCAGTTCATCCTCACCAACGACACTACCGGCTTGGGCATCAATGTTAACTATGGTATCTTGCTTGCCGACGACCCCTATTCCACGATGGTTCCTATTCGCGTAGGCAATACGATCGACACCGTGATGTTCGACACGGGCGCTTTGGATTTCTACGAGATGAGCAACCGTTTTTACGCCCGTGTCCAAGCTGACACGACCCATTTCCGCCGCCTGGCATCGGGCAAGGGCATCCTGTCTATGGGTGCCGCTGGGCTTGAGGCCGCGTCGGTGAAGCACCGCGTGCTCATCCCGAAGAGCTACATCGGGAATATTAATTTTTCCAATTTAACGACGATCACCACCGACGCCATCGATTCGCGCATCGGCTCGAACGTTTTGCTCCACGGCGATGTCATCATAGACTACCGCGAGAAGATGTTCTTCTTCCAGCCTTTTGAAGACACAACGGAGCCCATCAACGTTTATCAACCCGAATGGGACGTAGTGATAACCGTGATGGGCAACCAGTTGGTGGCAGGTATGGTTTGGGATAATGCCAAGGGAGATATTCGTTCGGGCGACCGTGTCGTAGCTATCGGCTCGGAGCGCATCGACCACGTGGACATGGTTCAGGCCACCACGCAAGGATGGGCAGGTCTGAAACCTGAAGGCACACAAATCACCTACCTCAGCAGCAAGACGGGCAAGGAAGAGACGATGACGATCAGTATGAAGTAGCCTCCTTTGCCTGATAGACCTCTTCGATGCTCATGGGCTTCTTGATCGTGCCGAGCAGTTTGACCTTACCATCGGGCATGACGGCGTAGTTCAGCTCGTTACGCAGGCCCGTGAAGTCGCGCCAGGGGGCGAGCTTATCATAGCAGATGAAGTCGGTGAACTGGTGCTCAGCCTGCCACTTATCCATCAATTCGGGGATGAAGTAGATGCCGGGCTCCACGGTGAACACGAAGCCGGGCTCCAACGGGCGCGCCAGACGCAAGCTCTTGAAACCGAACTGCGTACTCTTCTTGTCGCCGTCGAGATAACCCACATATTGTTCGCCGAGATTCTCCATATTATGCACGTCTAATCCTACCATGTGCCCCAGTCCGCAGGGGAAGAAGAGGGCGTAGGCGCCGATGCGTGCTGCTTCGGCTGGGTCGCCCTTCATCAGACCGAGTGCTTTCATGCCTTCGCATATCTTCGTGGCAGCGGCGATATGTGCCTCGCGGAAGGGAACGCCGACGGCCAGTGTATCGACGGCGGCGTAGAACGAGGCGAGGTGAATCTCGTAGATCGTTTTCTGACGCTCCGTGAAGCGGTCGCCCACGGGCATCGACGATGAGAGGTCGCCGGCATAGTGCGACTTGGTCTCAGCGCCCGCATCGAGTAGGAAGATATCACCCTCCTGGCAGCGGTGGATGAAACCGTGGTTGTGCAGCACTTGTCCCTGCACCGTAGCGATGGTGGGGAAGGCGAGGGCGTTGCCATGACGGCAGGCGACTTCTTCCACGGCAGCGGCCACCTCAGACTCATGAATGCCGGGTCTGACGGTGCGGTAGGCTGCCAGATGCATCTCGGTGCTCAGGTCCACGGACTTTTCGATGAGAGCGATCTCTTCGAGCGTCTTGTAGTTGCGCTGGCTGATGATGGCTTTGATGAAAGGAACGCTCGCGCTCGAAGGCTGTGCTGCTGGTTCCACGCCGAGCAGTTCCCATAGCCAGACGCGATGGTCGCCACGATAGGGTGGCAGAAAATGAATGGGTTGGCCTTTGCTGCGAGCCTTGTCGAGATAGCCTTTCAGCTCGCTCATCGGTCGCGTGTCCGTGATGCCGAACTCCGCGGCACGCTCCTTCAGCGTGGGCATCGTGCCTGTCCAGACGATATCATCGATCGTCAGCTCGTTGCCGAAGACGATGACGCGGTCCTCGTCCACGTCGATGATGGCGGCGAGATCGGGGTCGTCCATTCCAATGAAATACAGGAACGTACTGTCCTGACGAAACTTATATGTGTTGTCGGCATAGTTCATGCCCACTTCGGCATTGCCGAGGAACAGCAGCAAACCGCTGCCCATATCCTTCTTCAGGCGGGTACGGCGCTGTAGGTAGGCTTCTGTCTTGATTCTCATAATGGTGTTATATTTGTGTTACAAAAGAATAATGACGTTGATAGGGTTAAAGCAAAGGCAGCAGGCTTCGCATGGCCGGTGGAACGGTGTGGTTTACATCCGTCTTTTCAACTTCGTCGAGGAAGCGTAATCCCTTTTCGGTATTACCGAGGCCGAGGTGTCCGAGCGCCATCATGAGGTTGCAGTGGATGGTGTTCTTCTCCTGCAGGTCGCCGTCCCAGATGAGCAGGTCGGGCAGCGAGACGGCGAAGTAGTCCATCGTTTGCTTCTCGAAGATGTGTTGCTGGCCGTAGTTGATCAGCTTGTAGCAGAGGCTGTTGGCCTTGGCATCATCAGACAGCTTGCGGTAAGCCAGTGCGGCGTAGAAAATCTTGTCGGGCTTGGCGTCATTGTAGTACATGGCTGCAGCGGGTTCGGTCGGTCCTTCGGTGGCCTGCTCATAGTGATGCCGCGCTTCATCGTTGTCGCCTAACTTTTCGTAGGCGAGTCCGAGGAGGTAGTGGAAGTCGTTTTCCTGAGCGCCATAGAGCTTGCCTTCACCGAGGTGATGTGGATATTCAAGGCACTGCTTGAGCAGGTGGACTGCCAACGCTATGTTCTCTTTCTTCTCTGTGTCTTCGTTGAGCAAACGTTTCGCTTGCTCAACGCGGCAAATCTGATATTGTGCGGACACCTTACCTTCGCCGCCCTCCCACGGGTGGAAGATATGGCTGTCGAGTTTCTGCATTGCTTCTTCGTAGCGCCCAACTTGGTTCAGCAACGTGATTTCCTCGAGCACAAGGTCGTCGCGGCGCTGGATGAGACTGGGGTATTGCTGTAGGAAGGCAAGGCGCTCGGCATGAGGACGTTGCAGCCGTTTGTAGAGCTGGTCGAGTTCCATGAGCACGCGCTCGTCTTTCTTGTCGAGCTGGAAGGCACGCTCCATATACTCCACGGCCTCGTCCTGCCGTCCTAGTTTGTTGAAACGGGCGAGGGCCAGGTTGCGCCATACGGTGGGGAACTTCGGGTCGAGTTTGGCCGATAGCTCCCAGTTCTCGATGGCGACGTTGTACTGGCGCTTGTCGTAGTAGAGGCAGCCAAGATAGTAGGGCGCACGGGAACCGTCGGGGTTCACGGTCTTGGCCATATTCAGCACGATGACATCTTCTATGCGATTGGGGAAGCAGCAGTAGCTGTCCACTTTCTCGGCCTGTTCGAAGGAGGCATTGGATGCTACGGCATCGCCCAGCTCCAATTGTGCCCATCCTATATAATAATAGGTGAGCGGGTGCTTCGTCTTGCACAGCTTTAGGATGTCGATGCACTCCTGCCAAAGGCCGGCTTGCGCATAGTCCAGCGCCAGCTCATGGTAGTTGAACACGCTTCCGTGCATCAGCTCACTCATCTCCTTCAGCAGGTCCTTGTCCTTCGTTAGCAGGTATTGTTCGTATCGAATACCGTAGTTGAAGGGATCCAACCTTAGCGACTCCTTGATGAGCGACAGCCGCTCATTCAGCTCCTGCGAACTGCCCATCTGCAGTCCGCCTTTCTGCTTGCTGTCCTGTAGCTTACGTAGCACGACGGCCTTCAAGGCGCGCGCCTTGTGGTTGCAATTGTTGAAGATGAGGCTGCGGTTGAGCTCGTCGAGCGCATCGGTGTAGCGACCTTGACTGACGCTGATGCAGGCGGCTTCGAAGTAGCCCGCATCGGCCCACGCCTTGTTCCACGTCGATTTCCAAAACAGGTCGTAGGCTTCCTGCTTACGGAACTGGAACTTCAGCGCGAGGGCCAGATTGAAGATAGCCTCGCCGTCGTAAGGGTTGGGATTGCGCTTCTGCCATATCTTAACGGCCTTGCGCAGGTAGGTTTCGGCCTTGTCGAAACGTCCGCGGCGCAGGTACCAGAGACCCGTTTGGTTCAGGCAGCGCACGTCGTTGGGGTCGCGGCGCAGCGCTTCCTCGTAGTAGTCGAGAGCCGACCACGTGGCATGGCGGTATTGCTCCAAGTGCAGGCCCGTCAGGAAGAGTTGGTCGTTGGTCTTGGTCTGCTCGGGTGGCAGCGCAGCCTCAGCGGCTTCGGGGATAGGACGTACCTCGTCGGGCTCTGGCGACCATGACAGCAAGGCCTCACCCCCGACCTCTATACCAGTGGCGAGGGGAGTAGCTACCTTATATATATTAAAGGTAAGGTCGGAAAGCTTCGAGTCTCTTGCGTCAATCTCTTTGGTGAAGACAGCCTCAGGCGAGAGGGTTGCCGTCTCGTCGAAGAGCACTTCCTCCTTCTTATTGCGAAGCACGAGACGCACCTCTTTCTTAGAAGTAGCCAGCACCTTGACGCAGAAAGCCGGTTTTTCACTTTTCACTCCATCGTTTTTCACTTCAAGGATATTGAACACAAAGTCCTTCGTGGCCTGCTTCACGATGCCTATCTCGCGGTAAGGCATGAAATACTGCGTAAACTGCTTCTCCTCGTAGGGCATTAGCCATGTGAAATCCGGTTGGTTCTCGGTATAGACGCCTGCCATGAGCTCGATGTAGGGGCGGAAACCTTTATTTTCCACTTCATCAGTCAGGTTCCTGTCCCACGCCCTGCCGAAGTCGCCGTTGCCCCATGTCCACTGTTTCTTGCCGGGCGAGAAGTGATGGGAGGCGACATGAAGCATACCGGCCTGGGTATCGTTTTCGTAGCCGCCTTCGAAGTCGTACTTCGAGTTGACGGCCATATAGGAGGTCGGCACCTTGATATTCTTGTAGTTGGAGATATCAACGCCTGCCGAGTAGTCCATTTTATAGTAGGTTCCCGTGGCGATGGGGAAGCTCGAGACAGCACGCTTGCCATGGTCGAAAACGGCGTTCACGTCGGGCGGAAAGACGCTCTGATAGGCATCGTTGACCTCAACGGCCGGGTTCGCCCACCAAAGGAACGTCTGGGGGAGGGGAGTGCGGTTGCTGAGATGCCCTCTTATTTCCAGATAGGCACAGCCGGGACGAAGGGTGAAGCCTACGAGCGCCTTTTGATGAAACATGCGTTCCATTTCGTTGCACCAGACGGTGACTGAACCGTCCGAGCCCTCCTCAATCTTATGATCGACGGGCAGGTAGGTCGAGGGACGATGGTGCTGCGGCCAGTTGAACTCGATGCCGCCACTGATCCAGGGCCCTGCGAGACCCACCAGTGCGGGTTTGATGACGTGATTGTAATAGACGAAATGGCGTTCGCGAATCTTGTCGTAGGCCATCTGCACGCGGCCGCCCAGCTCGGGAAGGATCATCACTTTGATGTATTCATTCTCGAGCCATACCGCCAGATACTCGCGGTCCACCTTCTCGTCCTTGATCTTCTCGATGACGGGATAGGGATAGACGACACCACTGCTGCCCTGATAGACTCGCTTCTCCAAGAACATCGGATTCTTCTCGGGTTTCCCCACTTCGTAGGTGGGAATCGTGATGAGTTCACGCCAGGCTTGGACAGACCCCCCTCCTGAACGAGTCCAGTCGGAACACTTAATAGTTCCGTCTTCCTCGCACCCTGTAAGTGAGGGAGCAGAATTCTTTTGGCTTAATGTGTTCTTTTCCATATATATCTAATATGTTTTCAATTCTTGAAGGTAACCACCCCCTCCCTCACAGGGTGCGAGGAAGACGGAACTATTAAGTGTTCCGACTGGACTCGTTCGGGGGGTGGGTCTTGGGGGTGGGTCTTGGGGGCTTGGGCCTTTAATCCTCCAATTCCCTCCCTTTCGTCTCGGGACAGTTCCTCCACAGGAATACGAAGGCGAAGGTGCAGATGGCAGCGTAGATCCAGAACGTGCCGCTGCTGCCGAGGGC
>JAEEZS010000027.1 GCA_016291905.1 Bacteroidaceae bacterium | reverse complement strand
TTCCTGTTCAGTATCGAAGACGTGGAAGCTGTCGCCAGCCTGCGGTGCACCGTTGAGGCCGAGAATCAGTACCGGCTCCGAAGGACCAGCCTTTTTCACGCGCTGTCCGCGTTCGTTGAACATAGCCTTGATGCGGCCATAATGCGTACCGGCAAGGACGATGTCGCCCATCTTCAACGTGCCGTTGGAGACAAGTAGCGTAGCTACATAGCCGCGTCCCTTGTCCAGCGTGGATTCAATGACGGAACCCGTAGCCTTGCGGTTGGGATTAGCCTTGAGCTCCAGCATTTCGGCTTCAAGAAGCACCTTTTCCAACAGCTCCTCTACGCCGATACCCTGCTTGGCCGAAATGTCCTGAGACTGGTATTTGCCGCCCCAATCCTCCACGAGGAGGTTCATCTGCGCCAGTTGTCCCTTGATCTTCTCAGGGTCGGCATGGGGCTTATCAATCTTGTTAATGGCAAAGACCATAGGCACGCCAGCAGCCTGTGCATGGCTGATAGCCTCCTTGGTCTGGGGCATCACATCGTCGTCAGCAGCCACAATGATGATGGCGATATCCGTTACCTGCGCACCACGGGCACGCATGGCGGTAAAGGCTTCGTGTCCAGGGGTGTCAAGGAAGGTGATATGGCGCCCGTCCTCAAGAGTGACGTTGTAAGCACCGATGTGCTGCGTGATACCGCCCGCCTCGCCGGCAATGACGTTCGACTTGCGGATGTAGTCAAGCAACGATGTCTTACCGTGGTCGACATGACCCATGACGGTGACAATGGGAGCACGGGGCAGGAGGTCGGCTTCATCGTCAGCTTCCTCGGTGACAGCCTTGGCTACCTCGGCACTGACAAACTCGGTCGTAAAGCCGAATTCTGAGGCCACAAGGTTGATGGTTTCAGCATCAAGGCGCTGGTTGATAGAAACCATGATACCTACGCTCATGCATGTACCGATGACTTGTGCCACGCCGACGTTCATCATGCTTGCCAATTCGTTGGCGGTGACGAACTCCGTCAGCTTCAGCACCTTGCTGCCAGCCTCTTCTTCGGCCAACTGCTCTAACTGACGGTTGAAGGCTTGCTCGCGCTTTTCCTTGCGGTATTTGGCTGAGGCTGACTTCTGCTTGTTGGTCAGGCGGGCCAGCGTGTCCTTCACTTGCTTTGAAACATCACCTTCGTTAAGCTCGTTCTTCTCCAGGATGCGACGTGCGCGATCTCTATCCCGTTCGGCACTTTTGCCGCGACGGTCTTCGCGTTTGCCGTTGTTGTTGGAAGAAGACGGTCCACCGACAGCTGCGCCGGCTTTGTTGATGTCCACGCGCTCGCTACCGCCAATGCGGTTGCGCTTTTTCTTCTGAGCCTCACCCGTACCTTTGGCGCCGCTATCCTTGCGGATATCCTTGAGGATGTTCTCCTTAATCTGTTTGCGCTGTTCCTGACGGGCTTTCTCCTTCTCCTCGCGTTCCTTTTTCTTCTCTTCCTTCGATTTTTTCTTCGGACGAGTGGATTGATTAATAGCGCTAAGGTCGACCTTGCCGAGGACGGTAAGCGGTTTCATTTGCAAGTCTGAATGGTCAAACTCGAAGATTTCCTCTTCCTTCTTTTCTGACTGTTCTTCGGATTCTTCGGATTCCTCGGATTCCTCAGATTCTTCGGTTTCAACAACAGCGGGAGCCTCGGCGATTTCTTCCTGGGGTTCTTCCTTGACGGGAGCGGTTTCGGCTACAGGCTCCTTGGGCATTTCAGCCACTTCCTCCTTGGGCGTTTCGGCTACCGTCTCTTCGGGCTTCTCTGCCACCTGCTCCTTGGGTTCTTTGGCAGCCTTCTCTGGCTTTTCTGCTGCTTTTGCCTTGGGCTTTTCAGCGACTTTCTCCTTCTTCTCCGTTGCCTTGGCAGCCTTTTTCTTGCCTGAAAGTTCTTCCAGGTCAATCTTACCTATTGTGGTAAAGCGCGGCTTGGCTTCTTCAGGCACAACAGTTTCCACCATCTCCGGCTCTTTGGAGGCAGCTTTTTTCTCCTTTTCTTTCTCGGCCTGGAAGCGTTCGTGGCGCTCCTGACGTTCAGCCTGGCGCTTCTCGGTTTCCTTCTTGAGATTCTTGTCGGGAGCAAACTCGGTGGTGAGCAGGGCTACCTGCTCGTCGGTCAGCTTCGCGTTCAGGTCGTCCTCCACGGGACAGCCCTTCTTCTCCAGGAAGTCGATGGCGCGCTGCCTTCCTATGTTCAAATCTTTGATTACCTTACTAAATCTTGCCATGAAGTGATGATTAAAGATTAGTCTTCCTCAAATTCAGCACGGAGAATCTCGAGCACGTTGTCGATGGTCTCCTCCTCAAGGTCGGTTTTCTTGATAAGTTCGTCGCGGGGTACAGCCAGCACGCTCTTGGCGGTGTCGAGGCCGATGCCAATAAACTGATCGATGATCCACTGGTCTATCTCGTTGGCGAATTCCTCCAGATAGACGTCCTCTTCTTCCTGCTTATCGTCGATTTCGCGGAAGACGTCGATGGTGTATTCCGTGAGCATGCTCGCCAGCTTGATATTCGAGCCACCCTTACCGATGGCGAGGGAGACTTCCTCGGGCTTCAGGTAAACCTCCACCTTGTGGTTCTCCTGGTCCATGACGAGGCTGGAGACCTCGGCGGGACGGAGAGCGCGCTTGATGAAGATTTCGATGTTGGAGGAGTAGTTGACGACATCGATGTTCTCGTTGCGCAGCTCACGCACGATGCCATGAATGCGGCTGCCCTTCACGCCGACGCAGGCGCCGACGGGGTCGATACGGTCATCGTAGCTCTCCACAGCAATCTTGGCACGCTCACCGGGGATGCGGGCGATGCGGCGCACGGTGATGAGGCCGTCGTTGATTTCGGGCACCTCCTGCTCTAGCAAGCGCTGCAGGAAAAGGTTGGACGTGCGGCTGAGGATGATTTTGGGGTTGTTGTTGTCGTTGTCCACGCGGAGCACAACGGCACGCACGGTTTCGCCCTTGCGGAAGAAGTCGCTGGGAATCTGCTCGCTCTTCGGCAGCAGCAGCTCGTTGCCCTCGTCGTCGAGCAGCAGCAGCTCCTTTTTCCAAATCTGGTAGACCTCGGCTGCCACGATGGAGCCAATCTGCTCTTTGTACTTGTTGTAGAGGCTGTCCTTCTCCAGCTCAAGGATTTTGGCAGCAAGCGTCTGGCGCAGGGTGAGGATGGCGCGTCGACCGAAATCGGCAAAGTGTACCTCCTCCGTCACTTCCTCGCCCGGCTCGTAGTCTTCGTCGATTTTCTGTGCCTCGGAGAGGGGAATCTCGGTGTTGGGGTTTGTGAATTCCTCGTCCTCCACTACCTCGCGGTTGCGGTAGATTTCGAAGTCACCCTTGTCGGGGTTGACGATGACGTCGTAGTTCTTGTCGCTGCCATACGTCTTGGCGATGACGCTGCGGAAGCTCTCCTCGAGCACGCTGATGAGCGTCGTACGGTCAATGTTTTTCGATTCCTTGAATTCCTGGAACATGTCTGCCAGGCTGATGGTGTTCTTTTTTGCTGTTGTTGCCATGTTGTATATTGTGTTTGTTTTTTTGCTCTAACCTTATCAGAATGTGATGATAGCCTTGGTGTACTTCACCTCATCGTAGCGCCAGGTGTGGGGGACGGGCTCCATCTTGGGGCGCTTGGCGCCTTCAGCCAGCACTTTCTCCTGCACGGTGACGGTGAAGGTGTCGTCCGTAGCCTCGCTGAGCGTGCCGCGATATTTGCGTCCGTCGCCTGCCAGCACTTCCACCTCTTTGTCCACGTGGTTCACGTACTGCTGACGTACCTTGAAGGGCTGTCCGATGCCTGCCGAGCCGACTTCCAGTCCGAAGTCCTCCTCGTCGCGATTGAGCTTCGACTCAATGTAACGGCTCAGTTCCACGCAATCCTCAATCCACACGCCGTCGGCATGGTCAATCTCCACAACAATTTCGTCGTCAGGGCTTACGGTAACGTCCACAAGAAAGTAGTCCTTGCCCTCAAGCCACTCATTTACAATCTCGATAATTTTGTTCTTTTCAATCATGTATGCAAAACTGTTTCGTCTGACTTATGGTCTTTTCTTTCTTCCTCATTTAAATGAAATGGCTCCCTGAAAAAGGAGCCACTTAAGCGTTAATCACCTAAATCGCTGGCAAAAGTACTGCTTTTTATAATAAGGACAAAACATTTTTGCAAAAAAATTACAATTTCAGCGTTTTTGCCCTCCCTTTAATGACGTTTTAGCCGGGTTGAGCCTCGGAAAAATCAAAAAATGCGCTGTTATTCTTGTTTTATCGCTCGGCATAAACTACCTTTGCGCCATGCGAAAAGCCAAGAATGCCAATAAATCATTTCTTGCGGGCACAGCCGTGCTGTTTGTAGCCGTGTTTGCTGTCGTGCTGATGTTCCTCCTCTGGAGTTACAACCTTTTGGGCAACCGCGAGGAGCGTATCCGTCAGGATGTCTATCAGTTTGTCGTTACGGACGACTTCCGTGGGCAGGACCTTGCCGTCTGGCTGAACGACAGCCTCATCGCCTCTCACGCCCATGCGGGAGACACCCTCACCCACACCCGCCTTGCCGAAGAAACCACGCTTCTCCTCGTTGACAACGCCACCGACCACGTCACCCTCATCCCCGTTTCCGCCCACTCAGGCCTCATCCCCCTCCGCCGTCCGAAGGAGGTAGAGTGAGGGTAAGACATCTGGTAGTTTCCTGAAAAAGGTTGACTACCTATGTTTCTTAACCCTTAGATAAGTTGACTCGGTTAAACGCTAGAACTATTTTATGTTTACTCCCGAAAAAGTGCCAACACCTACCTTTTTCGCCAGAACTGACTATGTTATAAGCCGTTAAGCCAGGTAAGTGTTCGCAAAACACCTACCTGACACTTACCTGTCAACTTATCTGAATGTCCGAAAAAATGGAAATCAGAGAATTATAAACAAAGTAAACGCGAATTACCAAGAGTTTTCCATGAATGGGTGGCGCAGCAAAACTATGAGCAACCATGTGGAAATAATGTGTTGAATAATCAAACAGTCAAGAACTTGAGAAGGTTGAGAAATGAAAGTGAATGTGCTTTTACAAACTGGTAAGTGACAGGTAGGTGTTAGGTAGGTGCTCGACAAACACCTACCTGCTATTACATATTTATTTTCAACACCTTACAATAGAAAAGGTAGGTGTTGGGGGTGTTTCGCAATCTTTAACGCTACGAGCGTAGCCCAATGGGCTGTGCGCTCAGCCCAAGCATCTGGCAACGCAGATAAAGCATCTGACAAAATAGAAGGCCCTTCTGCCAAATTAAAAAGGCCTTCTGTCAGATTAGAAAGGTCTTCTGTGAGATTAAAAGGGTATTCTTTCGGTGGAAAAAACAAGTTTTTTCTTTAAAATCATCTACACATCTACACAAAAAATGGCGTTTTCTATTTGACTATGTCAAAGAATTCCTGCGGGCCGGTGGTGTAGAGGTTTCCGAAATGGGCGGAGTTCACAATATGGACATGCGAACCCAAGGTATGCTGGGCACAATAGAGGTAGAGGTCTCGGTAGGTTGTTGAGGGCGAGGCCGTGAGATGGGTGACAAGGTTATGGCTGAAACGGTCGCAGCGCCACACACCAAGTTCTGAGCTCCAGTTGTCGGCAAACGACTGTTCGTAGGTGCCGGCACTTGACATAGCCAATACGCCAGGAATACCTACCAAAGGTGTAATAACGGCCTCAGAGAAACATGGCTCCGTGAGGACGAGCATCTTACGATAATGCCCCTGCTGCTGCATCTGGCTGATGGTCTGGCGCAGGAGATTGGCCGTCATGCCATGGCCTGTGTCGGCATTACGCCATGCCAGTTCGTCGGTACCATTGCCAGCACGGTTATGGCCGTGACCACTCCAGAAGAGTAGCACGTTCTGTTCCGCATCCTTTGGCAGCACGATTGGCGTCTTGTCCGTCTTAACGCCGAGCAGGATGTTGCAGATGTCGTCAGGCATAATATCTGCATTGTCATAGTCTGTGACACTGCCGTCTAATAAATTGGTACCGCCATCCTCAGCACGGATAACGCTCGGTTCGGGGTTCTTCGAGTCGGTGCCTAGAGCCTTGTCAATAATAAGAATAATGTGCTCATCGTCATAGCCGTTCTTTTTGAGCATTTGGTAAATGTTGAGCACGTCGGCTTGATGACGGTAGTTGTTCCAACCGTTGCTGCCCTGCACCAATACGGCATACTGGGCTGAGAGAGCTGGATATGTAATGCCGACATCCTTGTTCTCTGCTTCATTAGCAAAGGCTTCCTCTGCGTTCTCTACTAGCCAACTCCAGGCTGCCATCGCAGAGCCTGTCCTATGGCTACCGTCGCTGCTCAGGTAGTTCTGGTGGGTGAGTTTGCCGTCTTTGATTTGCCAGTGTACGTAGGTGGTGTGAATCGACGAGGTAAAAGTTTCGCTGTCAAAACGGATATCACCCGAGGCACCCTTGAAGTCCATCAGTTGTCCCTGCTCTAAGGCATTCAGGTAGAGTTCCATCGACGTGGCGCTCCATGCGGCACCGCTGAGTTGCTGAGCCTGTGGGGTGGTAATGGCAATGATGGCCTTGTTAAGATCGTTGTTGATAGCATCGCCGACCACAGAACCTTGGTGCTCAGTATACGAAATTGCGAAAGCGGCCAGCATCAGAGCATCGTAGAACTTACACTCGGCAAGGGTGGGCTTGGTGCCAAACTTCACCTCGTAGCTCTTTTCGAAACCCGTTGTAGGGTCGGCATATGGTGAGAAACCTTGATAATACTGCAGGATGTCGGCTCCCTTCTGACCAAGGGCATCCAGGCTTTCCTGCGTCAGGTTGTTGTAGGCGAAATAGGTGCGTCCCCAAAATTCAAGGATCTGTTGCATCTCCGTTTTCCCTTCTTCTTCCATCGGTTCGTCGGGGTCGATGTCCCACCATTCCATGCGCACACGGGCAATGTCGTAGAGCTGCTGCGTGTTTTCGATGACACAAAAGCTTCCGATGTTGATACTGCCGAAACCGGGCAACTCGCTCAGCTCATCCAGGTAGTCTTTCATGCGACGTCGTAGGTCGGCATCGTCGGTATATTGGTCGTTGTGCGAGAATGGTATGCCCATTTCTTCAGCCTGATAGGGTCCCCAGTCGAAGAACGTACGCCCGTAACTGTCGTCAGGTGAGAACATGGCTGCCGGGGTGCTGGTCTCAAGGTCGTAATCTTGGCTTTTGACATACGAGGCATACATGCTCATCAAAACCTCGCAGAAGGTGATGTCGGTTTCGGTCAGCGACCAGAGGAACGGCTCCTTATTGGCCACACCCGCCGTACCTACGGCGAAGCGGCGGATTACGTCCTCACTGGTGGCCGTCGGTGCGATGACGGGCTTGTGGGTCTGCTGACAGGCTGGAGCCAGTTGCGCCACTCCGTCGTTGCCGAAGGGACCGATGACTGCAAGCACGTCCTCCCGGTCAGCCAATGTCTCGCCGAGCCGTGCGAGGTCTTCCGTCAGCTCGTCATGCCATTCCAACTTCAGCTCAATACACAGTGTGTCGTGCAGCTGTGCCTGGTGCAGGTTGTCGAGGAACCACTGTGCCGTCCTTTCAAACCGTGCCTTTGTAGCCACATCGGCACTCGTCGGTGCCACCACGGCCACCGTCTTCTCCACCCATCGCCGCGACTGTTGATAGACGATGGTGTCATCCCCCTGCCTGCAGGCTGTAAGCAGCATCATGCATGACGCGCACAGCAGCATCTTCCACCTTCCATCAGACATCTTACTTCTTCTCACGCTCTTCCTCCTTTCTCACGGCTTCTTCGTGCATTTCCTGTTTCATTTCCATCGTCAGGCGTGGTACCGTCTCTCCCTCATATCCTGAAGGTGTCCAGATATAGATGTCTCTGTCTGGGTTCAGGATCACCTCCGTATAGCCATCTGCCAGTCCAAGCAACTGGTGCTTGGGCATCGCTCCTTCGTTGAGCCATTGTCGGATGCATTGTGTAATGGCGCGGTCGATGTGCTTCACTATCGAGTATGAGGAGAAGTAATTGTCGTAGAAGATATCGATGCCTATGATGGTCATTGCCTCCAGCGTCGAATTGATCATGCGGGAGAACGTGTTCGATGCTCCGCCGCATACGGGTACTATTGTGGTGATATCCTCGTCACGCCATTGTCGCAGCAGTCTCAGGGCCGTTGTGTCGGCCACGCTAAAGCCACCTGCGCCCGTCTCGTCGAGGTAGGTCGAGGACAGATGGTTCCGGCTGGCCTGCTTTTCCGTCAGCAGTTTCAGACCGGCCTGGAAGCCGTCGTGATAACCCAACATGGCATCTGTAATGGCCGGTGTCTGGCGGTTGGCACCTACCAGCAGGGCGTTTGTCCGCTCCACGGCGGCCTCTATCCTGCCACCCTCGTACATCGCGCCGTAATAGGTCAGGAAAAGCGTCGAGCCCTTGCCCTCCAATGGCGTGCGCGTCTCCAAGTAAAGCAGGTCGGCGAATGGATTCGCTTCCAAACGTCTGTTGTTCCCGCGGATGAAGTCATCGTAGCCGGGCGAGGCCACCACCAGCAGGCGACGCACCGAATCCTGTGCCGTTTCCATCTGTCGGAACATCAGCTCCAGATACTGCAGGCCCTCCTCGTACGTTCGTGGCGATTGTTGCATTGTACGCAGCCCCAACTCCTGAGCTATTCTTTCTACACCATTGTAGATCAAATCATTATATGAATTGTCGCCCAGTGCATCGGCATCGTAGACGACTGTCACCAGCGGCGTGGTGCTCGCTACCTCCTCGTTCGGGTCGAGCCTATAGATGGTGTTGCATTCCTTCGTGCAGCCCGTCAACAGTAACACTGTCGCCAACAACACAAAATGACTATTCTTCATAGTCTATTTCTTAATGCCATCCAGAATGTCTTTCAAGAATCCGTTGCCTTCCTCGGGCCAGCGGTCGTAGAGTATATAGCGCAGGCAGCTGATGCCTGTGGCCGCCCTAACCTCCGTACTGAAGGTAACCTCGGCGCAATAATAGATTGTCTCGCTTTGTGACGCACGGTAGGTGATGGTACCCTGAGGCTTCCCGTTGGCAGTTGTCAAACAGCAAGTGATGGTGCCGTCGGCAGCGATGCTCAGCCCCTGATGGGCAGAACCACCGGAGAGGAGCTTGTAGAACTCAGCTTGAGCCTCGGCAACAGTGGCCACGGGGCGGTTCACGATATCCTTCGTGTCGGTGCCCAACTGCACTCCATATACCAGCGAGCCGTCGGCAGCAATGCGTTGCTTCAAATAGGCCAGGTCGTCAATACCATTGGCGGCAGGATCGTCGTCACGGCCACAGGCTGTCAGTGTTGTAATTACAAGACCGCATGCGAGGAGCATTACACCCCACATGAGAATGCCAGTCATCATTCGTAGATTCTTTTTCATCTTGTTTATAAATTAGAAGATTTTTACAAGTAAGATAGGCAGAGCACCCACCGTTAGCATCAGCAGAAGTGTAAGCACGAAGGTTAGTACGGTGCGCCAGAGCGCTGGCCATAAGGGCAACCGGTAGAGCTGGGCGTAGTCATAGCAGAGCAGGGGCACGCCGATGGGAATTGGCACGGCGAAAGGTGGCACATTATAGTACGCTTCGCTGCCTGTGACCAACACCCACAGCGCCCCTACAATTTGCATTTGACAGGAGATATAGAGTTGTGAGAAAAACACCTCGAAGAACGTCATACGCCTTAGGAACACAATCCATGAGGCTACAATGTAGAAAATGCCTGCCACAAAGGTCTGATAGGCCGGGTGAGTATAAAGCCACACTAGCAGCCTGTCGATGCGGGCGAAAAAGCTGATCACCCACGGTGTGTCACTATAGCGTTGGAACACGTCGCCATAGACGAAAGCATCCCCCGCATTCGGTTCGATGCCTCGCAGCGAGGCAATAAGGGCAAAGATGAGTGTCGCGAAAACGACCATCTTGAATGGTGAATAGTAAAATGGCTGATGACCATTCAGGTAATCGCGTATCATGTAGCCGGGGCGCCAAAACAATTCATAGATGGTGCGAAAGACCGTCCGCGAACCCAGGTCCCAGATCTCAAGGAACTCCTGCACGATGTCCTTCGTTGTCGTACGACGTCGTCTAACCCGTAACCCACACTGAGGACAGAACCGCCCCACGAACGCCGTGCCGCAGTTGACACATGTGTGCGCCCCATCGCTCATCTCCGTGTGTACTGTAGGGCGTTGCTGTCGCTCGTTGAGTCGCCTCCACCATGCGCAAATCCTATGACTCAGAGAAACAGACATTCGTTAGACGTCAGAGTTATTCTATGAAAATGTAATTAGTGGTTAAACATCCCCCCGTGTCGTACCAGTGGCTCCGTCGGTAGAGATTTCGGTATCGCGGTTGGGATCGACGTTATCGGCATTGTCCCCCCAGGTGATAGTCGTGTTGCTGATTGTACCGTCGGCCAAGATAGCCTTGGCCTCAAGCAAACGAATGCTAATACGCGTCATAAATTGGCCTAGGAAGTTGGGGCCGAGCTGACCCTTTGCCTCATGCTTGTTGCCCACGAAGGGAGTGCCAAAATGTTCGCCGTGCTGGTCGAACACAGTGATGGTCATCTGACCGTCGGCTTCCACAAGGTATTCCTCCATCGTGGGCTCGCCCTTCAAGGTGGACTGTACGCTAAAGCCGGCATTAGTGGGCAGTGTGGAATAGCTGACGGTCTTCGTCCATGTGGTAGAAATAGCGTTCTCCTGTGCTTGTTGTCCGTTGGCATCGATATAATAGACGGTGACGGTGGCGGCATCGAGTAGGTTCTGGCTAAGGTTCACCACATACTCCGCCTTGGCACTCGTAACTATCAATTCCTCTGGCTCGTCACTGCCACACGAGGAAAGGCTGCCAAGGAGCATTAGGCTCCCGAACAGCATACTCATTATCTTAAGATTCTTCATAGTTATTTATTTGTTGATGATTTTACGTCCGTTTTTGATCATAATTCCCTTCGTGTTTCCATCGATGCGACGACCGCTAAGATCATATATGCGCTCGGTGCCGTCGTTGTCAATGGTACGCAGCTGTTCAATACCAGTAGCATCCTCCAGCGTCATTCCGATGGCGCCACGGGTTCCACCCTGACGGCTTTGCAGCAGGAAGCAACGGAAGGCAGGGATAGTCACAGCCTTGTGGGTCTCAGTGTCAGAGAGCACGGGATGCCACTTCGCATCATCGTTCATCACATAGGCACCCAACTCCACGGCCTCCTGATTGCTGATGGCATCCAATGTACCGCGTAGGGTATAGCCCACTGCCTGCAGCTGACATCCTTCGCTGCCGGCATCGGTGCTGGCAGGCAGTGTCGTGCTTACGGTCGAAAGCAGGGCATCGCTGTTCTCAGCCCAGACGAGATAGGGCTGCATGGCCTCCATGCAATCTGTGTGCTGGGCAAAAATCAGCTCGTTCGAGCCACGACCTGAGAGTCGGTACACCTTCGCTCCACTGGGTATGTCAATGGCATAAGGCAGACAAATGGTGTAGGGCACATCGCTCTTCTCTAATGTTCGCGTGTTCTCTACGTTATCGGCCATTACGGAAAATGGTACGCAGTAGTCCAGTCCGTCCACCAGACGGAAAGTCTGAGTCCTGAATCCTGCACCGTTGCTAACAGCTACGTTTACATCACTAGATTCGCCATACTGTGCAGGCATGTAGGCAAGCGTGTTCTCACCGATGCCGAGCGAGCGCACACCACCCTCAGCGGCGAGCGTGGGGGCATAGTCGGCGCACTGGCTCATATCCACGTAGCGCAAACCGGTGGCGTTCTTAAAGGCATCCTGGCCTACGCCCTGGATGGTAGCAGGCAGCGTGACGCTGCGCAGTTGCGTGAGCGGCGCCACGTCAGCGGTGCGCAGGGAGTCAATGCTGGTGTACTGCAAGGCGTTAAAATCGATAACACCGGTATGGTTGCGGAACCAGCCGGTGATGTCGCTGATCTGCATCAGGTCGTCCTCAGTGGCAGCGGCGTGAGCAGCGAAGGCCGCAAACGACTCGTCATCCTTGAAGGCACCTGAACTGATGTTGTTCGTGCGCTGACGCGCACCGGTGTAGGCATCATCATTTATATATTCTTGATATAGCGACGGACGCACATAGAAGGCATCGAATGTCGGACTATAGTTATTGCATAGGTTGCGCCACACCCAGCTTTCGTTCTCCATCTCCATCTTCTTTCTCGAGAGGATGTACATGCGAGTCATCGAGGCGCAGTCGTCCAAAGCACTCCAAACGAATTCCTCGCACTCGTCGCCGAGAACCAATGTTTCCAAATATTCGCACTCCTGGAAGGCTCGTTCCTTGACGCGTTTCATGGTTTTTGGCAGGATGACTGTCTTCAGCGAATAGCTCCGTCCAAAGGCGAAACCTGGCAGGACATCATCTTCATTTTTTGTAAGGAACTTGATGCTCATTTGCCACCCAGCACCATCTGTCAAGTATTCGGAAGGCTCGATATCGGCCTCGTATAGGTCAATGTATTCCAACCGACCCAGATAGTTGCGGCAGCTGCCAAAGGGACTCGTGTTATTCATGTCCCTCACGATATCGTAGCCAGCCAGGAAACGCATCACACAGAAGTCAGCACATCCTATAGGGCCGTTGACCTTCAGGGCACGGATGTTGGAGTAATCGCCAGTGACGGAGGTAATACAATATAATTGTTCTTCTTCATCTTTAATTGGATCATAGTATGTTCCTTTTTGCACTGTCGTCGTCTTCAACCCTAATTTCTCTGCCAGCGTGTTTGGCTCGGTGAGTGTTACCTCGATGATGTCGTTGCGCAACTCCTCGTCCTCGACCACAATGTGATCTGCATACTGCTCCCACTTCTCGCGGTAACGCTTGACGTGCGTCTTCGGCACGATGATCTTGAAGTCGGCGGGCAGGTCGCGCAGGGCGTCGGTGGCCAGTTCGGGCACGCTATCGGCAGCGATGCTGATGGTTTCCAGCTGCTGGCATCCCCCAAACACCTCTCTGCCTATCACCGTGAGTGAATCGGGCAGTGTAATGCGCTTCAGACTGCTGCAACCCATGAATTCTTGGGCATGCAGGCTGTGCAATTCGGTAAAGAATGGAAGCTCGTCGAGCGTTGTGAGACGTGTGTTGCCGGTGAACACTCCGTCGATGTTGTTCATCTTAAAATACTCCGATGGGAAGTACTGCTTGTTTTCAGCCAGTATCTTCATTGCCTCGTCATCTTCGAACGGCGCTGAGATGTATCGGGCACGGTTGGTCAGGGCAGGATCGCTCATGTAGTCGCCAAGCAGTGACTGCTTCGTATAAACCCGGGCTATAGGAGCCTCCCACGGGTCGTCGCTCTCGCTGGTGGCAAACTCATCAGTGAGGAACACCAGTTCGTCAATGCCGCTCATGAGATTCTGCAGCAGGTCGCGGGTATAGCGCTTCAGTCCCTTGCCCACGGCGAGGCGCTTCAGGTTCTTGGCATCCTGAAAGGTGTTCTCGCCAATCTCGGTGACGCTGTTGGGCAGGATGATCGTTTCAAGTGCCGTACAGTTGTGGAACATGTATTCGCCTACCCAATCGGCCTTCTCCAAGTATTCGTCCACTCCAAATTTATTATAGGAGTGCTCCTTGTCCTTCAAGAGGTTAGCGCCCGAGAGGTCCACGTAGGCAAGCTGTCCGTCCGTCGGGTCGCTATCCCAAGCATCGGCCCCCATCATAATGCGCAGCACGCCCACGTCAATGCCGTTCATCGGGCCGTTCACCTTCAACTTCTTGTATTTCCAGTAGGCTCCACCGAGGTGGCGTACGGCGCTGCCGTCCATAATGGCGGTCAGTCCTAACTTCTCGGCCAGCTGTCCGGCTTGGTCGAGAGTGACCTCCATGATGAGGGCAGGCTCCTCGCTGTCGGCCTTGATGTATTGGGCATAGCTGGGCCAGGCCTTCTTGTAAGCATCCACAGCCTCGGCAGGCACGTAGATGACGAAGCCGTTATAGTTGCTGAGGTTGAACACATTGTTGCCTAACTGGGCAGGTTTGGTGCCCTGGCAGCGCACGGTCTTCAAGCCGCTGTACTCAAAAGCACTAGCATCGATGGTTTCCACGGTAGCGGGAATGGTAATCTCCTTCAGGTTCGAACAGCCGTAGAAGGCCCAGCCGCCGATATGCTTGATGGTCGAAGGCAGTTCGATGGCGTTCAGGTTCGAGCAGTTGATGAACCACGAGCCGCCCACCTGGGTGAGACCCACCAGCTCGAAGCGCTTGAAGTCGGGAAACGAGCGCAGGTCTGTGTTGTTCGAGAACTTGCCGTTCAGATAGCTGTCCGATGTCACCCGCGTGATGTCTAGCCAGCCGCCCCACTTCGAGGCGTTGTTGTCGTACCATGCACGGGCCACGTCGGTGCGGTATTTCAGGTCACTCAGCTTGCTCACCACCACGGGGTCGGCAGGCAGGAAAAGGCAGGGCAGGAAGCGGTCTTCATATTTCTCCCAAGCAGAGTCGGCGGCGAACCACTCCGTCTGCCGGTCGGTCATCTTGAATCGAACCTTCGGCGACTTGTCGAACACGCCGCTGCCCAGTTGCAACATGGCGGGAGTGAGCGGCTCGGCGATGTTCGAACCATCGGTGCGCAAGTAGAGCATATCGACATACTCGAGGTTGGGACATTCGGCGAAGCACGAGTCCAGCAGCGCCATCTGCAGGTCGGTATAGGCATCGCCCGTCCACAGCCAGCCTGCCACGTCCCAGAAGGAGACACTCTTCACGTTCTGGTTCTTGCGGAACGCATTCCTGCGGACATAGTCCAGTTTATAGTTGTTGTAGGAACCGATGTCGTTGAAGAAGCCCAATGCGCCATTGTTGTCCCTGATATAGTCATCATCGGGGCCAATGGCATGCAGGTGCTCTATGGTGTGTCCGCCCTGCTTCTCCACGTACTGGTTGCCGTTCTGATAGGTAAATGCATACTTCACGCCAAACTCGGTAAAGTTGGTCACCTCTTCCACATCCTCATATTTGAAAAAACGCTTGTACTGTCCCCACGACAAGTCGTTCTCGAAGTCCTCGCAGCGCTCAGCGGGAATGATAATCTTGAATTTTAGCGAATCGAGGCCGGCAAAGATGCTGTCGCCGCAGAGCACAAAGTTCTCAGGACCCATGGCTCGCTGTCCATTTTTGTCGGTCTGCATCCGCAGGTCAAGGCGCTCCAGTTCGGAGCAGCCTACGAAGGCCGAGTCAGGGATATAAATGAGGTTGGACGACATATTGTGGCTGGTGCGGGCACTATTGTCATGGAAACTGACGGTCTTCAACTGTTTCTTATTCTGGAACACCTTGGGCAGCCACGTTGTGGTGCGGGTTTCTTTCGACACACCGGTATAGATAACGGCATTCCTAATGTCATCAGGCGCACTCTTAATATAAGTGTGGTAGATGAGGTTCTTGTCGGGCGTGATGATGATCATGTTACTGGCGTGCGTGCTCACCTGGTGCATATTGGCGATGATGTTATTCTGCATGCCCTGTTTCAACGCGGCGGCATTGAGGCTCGCCCCCAGTAGATTGCAGATGGCAATATTGCTGCCGATGTACGTGCTGAGAGTTGACGGATTTGCAATCAGCGAGGAGATCAAAGCCTGTTGTGCAGCAGATACGGCTGTCTCACTTGTCGTCAAATTGGCGGCAGCGGTAGTAACAGCAGCGGATGCATTGGCCTTGGCAGCGCTGGTGCTACTATGCAATACGAGGCTGTTAGCATTGGCTATCATGTATTTTTTTAGGATTTGCATGGTCTCCGTACTCATAGGATTCGATGAGAGTTTTATTGCCATTAAAATCTGATCAGTGACCTGTTGAAAAATGCCATTTTCATTGATCATTCCATAAAGCTTCATTTGGCTAAACAGTGGGCTCGTTTTCAAAACGCCCATTTGGGTAACGTCTACACCAGGTTGAAGTATATTCATATTTACAATAGCCGTAGGATCAACATTCCCCTTTGTTATATCGCTTAAGACCTCGACAGTGTTAGTGGCAGTTTCCTCGTAGAAAGTAGCCTTACTTGCCATTTCCGCAGCCTCTTCTACTCCCTCTTTTGCTGTCTTGAGTACAGCCCTCGCTGTCGCTACCGATTTGACAGCCGTCACTATATTATTGATGGAATAATAAATCATAATCACTTCAGCGACGATGACAGGAATGCTCCACAACGAAAAATCTTGCGTCACAACCTGATCAGTGTTGAAGGTGCCGTCGCCCGTCGCCATATAACCGTAGGTCAGGCCTCCTTTGGTGATGTCAGGCTTAACAGTGGGCATGAAGTCGGCAGGATGGAGAAAAGCGATATAGTTGATCCAGTTAGGGTCGTCCTTGAACTCGGCATAGCGGTCGGGGGCGACAAGAATACGGAAGTCGGGATTGACAGTCCATGCTGTTTCCAGCGCGGCACTATCCATCACGGCTATTTCTTCGGCAGTCGGCAGACCCAATATGTTATTGCCAGGAATGATATCCTTCGGGCCGAGCACCTGCCAACGGTCTGTACCTTCCTCTACCTTATAGAACAAGCGGATCTCCTTCAGGTTCTTGCAGTTCTTGAAGGCATCGTTCTCAATCACCAGCTTTGGCTCGCTGTATGAGTTGCTGCTGCGGCCATTGGATTGCCAGAACTCCACGGCCTGCAGGTCGTCGCAGTTCTCAAATGCTCCCTTACGTATGGCAATAGTCTTATAGTTATAGTAAGAGCCTGGATCATTGTAGATGCGTAACACGCCGTCGTTCTTCTTCAGGTAGTCGGTGTCGGCACCCTTCACAGTGGTGTACCAAATGTTAGCATTGTCCTCTGTTCGGCTCTTGTCTGAGAGCAACGAGGCAGCGTTAAACTGTTGGTAGTCGGCATTCCACATGCGCAAGTTCTTCATGATTTCCTCGTGCTGCTCATCGGCATTGGAGAGGGCTGTGCCGTCCTCTGACTTCAGGAAGCTATAGACGGCACCGTTCACTGTGATGTCGTCGGAAGCATGCTCGAAGGTGGTGATGCGGTCGCGCACCTGCACCCACGTTTGACTGCCCAAGTACTGCTGATAGACGCTGGTGCCCACACGAATCCACGCTTTAGGCGAGTTGTTGAGCATAGAGCCCCAGATGCGCTTCACTGCTGTGGGCGGCAGTGCCTCCCAATGGTTAGAGCCACTGGTGGTCCACTGCATCAGGTTCACCTCCTCCAGGTTCTCGCAGTCGCCAAAAGCGCAGTCGCCGATGAAGAAGTAGAAATCGCTGTTGGCCGTATAGCTCATGGCAGCGCAGTCCTGAAAATAGATACGCCTCACGCCCGACATGTAGCGGAAGCCATTGTCGGCTATGCAGCCTAAGTGTGTATGGCCTGTGAAGAAGCCCACCAAGTCGTTGATGATATAGACCTCGCCGCTCGACGGGAAGTTGTCGGCATCAATGCTGGCGGCGGTGATGTAGGCCTTCTCAGCATTGACGTACCAGCCTTCATCATCGGTGTACCAGCCGTAGTCGCTAGGCTTGTGGACGTTGATGTTGAAAAACCGCGAGAAGTTGTTTTCGGTGATGTAAGTGTACTTCACACCCTTGTAGGTGTACGTGTAGTCATCGGTCGGCGCCCGTCGTGGTGTCTTCAGGGGCTTCACCACCGTACCATCACATAGCGACACTTCATCGGCAATTTCGTAGACGCCTTCGATATTCTGTCGAATTTGTACCTCGTCAGCCCATGCGCCCGTGACTGCCATTGTCAGCCATAGTGCTAAAATTGTTAGGATTTTTGTTCTCATGTGTAATATTTTTATTTAAAATTTATACGAAATCTGAATGGGATTAAAAATCGTTGTTTTCATGTCTTTTTTCTGCTGCAAAGGTATTTGTTCGTTTTGAATAATCCAAATGATTTGCCAAGTTTCTGTTCTTCCTTATCGTATATATCATCGTTTAACGATAATACACAGCCAGTGGAAATAAAATGCCGACAATAAAAACGGGATTTTTGTGGATAAATAGTCGAAAAAAAGGGAAAATGTCAAAAAAAAGCGTTATCTTCGCGGCCTAGAATCAATCTTGAAATCCCTTAACCCTATGAGTACACAGAAAAAACTGATGTCCAACTGGCGCTGGTGGCTCTGTTCGCTGTTGTTTGTGGCTACTACCGTCAACTACCTGGACCGCCAAGTGCTGAGCCTCACCTACGAGGAGTTCATCAAACCCCAGTTCCACTGGACGGATGCCAACTATGGCACCATCACCGGCTTCTTCAGCATCTTCTACGCGCTGGCTTGCCTGTTTGCGGGCAAGTTTGTTGATTGGATGGGGACGAAGCGGGGTTACCTCATCGCCATCTTCGTCTGGAGCCTTGGCGCGTGCCTGCATGCTGCCTGCGGATGGGGTACGGCGCTGTTGGTGGATGGTGTGACGAGTGCTGCCGCGCTGAAGGCTGTAGAGGCGGGCAGTAAGATTGCCTTGGCCATCTCCACGACGTCGGTCTATCTGTTCCTGCTGTGTCGCGGCATCCTGGCGCTGGGCGAGGCGGGCAACTTCCCCGCTGCCATCAAGGTGACGGCAGAGTACTTCCCGAAGAAGGACCGTGCCTTTGCCACCAGTATCTTCAACGCAGGTGCCAGCGTGGGCGCGTTGGCTGCGCCGCTCTGCATTCCGCCCCTCGCGTTGAAGCTGGGCTGGGAGTGGGCGTTCATCATCATAGGCGGACTGGGCTTCATCTGGATGTTCTTCTGGGCCTTCATGTACGACAAGCCCGAGAAGTCGAAGCACGTCAACGCGGCTGAGCTGGAGTATATCCACGAGGACGACGCGGCTGAAGCTGCCGAGAAGGCTGCCGTAGCGGGCGAGAAGACGCTCTCGCTGCTGCCGAAGGCATGGGCATACATCCTTGTGGGAGCGGTGTTCTTTGTCCTTTACTTCACCTTCAACGGCTGGGCCGAAAAGATTGGCGTGGGCAGCTGGGCAAAATGGGTCTGTCTCGCGGTCTGCCTTGTGCTGCTCAATCTGCCTTATATTCCTTATTACAAGTTTAAGCAGACGTGGGCGTTCTTCTTTGGCAAGTTCTTTACCGATGGCGTGTGGTGGTTCTTCCTGTTCTGGGCGCCGAGCTACTTCAGCAACCAGTTCAATACCCCTGCCACCTCGGCACGCGGGCAGGCGCTCATCTTCACGCTCTATGCCATCGTTACCGTCGTCAGCATCTTCGGCGGCTATCTGCCACGCATCTTTGTGGATAAAAAGGGGATGAACCCATACGCCGGGCGCATGAGGGCGATGCTCATCTTCGCCTTCTTCCCCATTGCTGCGTTGTTTGCCCAGCCGCTGGGCGTGCACTTTAACTCGCCCTGGTGGCCTGCCATCCTTATTGGTCTTGCAGCTGCGGGCCATCAGGCATGGAGCGCCAACCTCTTCAGCACTATTGGCGACATGTTCCCCAAGGGCCTTATTGCCACCATCACGGGCATTGGGGCTATGGCAGGAGGTATCGGGTCGATGTTCATTCAGCAAAGTGCTGGAGAACTCTTCACTTTCGCTGAGAATGCAGGCAGCGCCTTCCACTTCCTCGGCTTCGAGGGCAAGCCTGCGGGCTACTTCGTGGTGTTCTGCTTCTGCGGCGTGGCCTACCTCATCGCGTGGTGCATCATGATGTCGCTCGTCCCGAAGTATAAGAAGATAGAAATATGATGATAGATAGATTCTTGCGGTACGTCCGTTTTGAGACAACCTCTGCCGAGGATGCCGGTACGACGCCCAGCACACCTGGGCAGATGACGTTTGCGCGGGCTCTGGAGGAGGAGTTGCGCGGCATGGGGCTGGAGGACGTCAGTCTCGATGCCAACGGCTACCTATTTGCCACGCTCCCTGCCAATACGACACGAAAGGTGCCCACGGTGGGCTTCATTGCGCACCTTGACACCAGCCCCGACATGAGCGGAAAGGATGTCAATCCGCGCATTGTGAAAAACTACCAGGGGGGCGACATTGTGCTGAGTGCCAGCGGCAACATCGTGCTCAGCCCCTTGCAGTTTCCAGAACTGAACAGCCATATTGGCGAAGACCTTATTGTTACCGACGGGCACACGCTGCTTGGGGCTGATGACAAGGCGGGTATTGCCGAAATCATCTCGGCTGTGGAGTACCTCCAGCAACATCCGGAGATTGAACATGGGCGCATCCGCATCGGCTTCAATCCCGACGAGGAGATTGGGCTGGGCGCACATAAGTTCAACGTCAAGGCCTTCGGTTGCGACTGGGCTTATACGATGGACGGCAGCGAGGTGGGCGAGCTGGAGTACGAGAACTTCAACGCTGCTGCTGCGCGCGTCACCATCCAAGGACGCAATGTCCATCCGGGCTATGCCAAGGAAAAGATGCTCAACGCCCTGCGCATCGCCTCAGAGTTTGTCGATTCGCTGCCTCGCATCGAGTCGCCCGAGCAGACGGAGGACTATGAAGGTTTTTATCACCCCACATCTTTCAACGGCACCGTCGATAGCGCAGTTGTCAACCTCATCATCCGAGACCATGACCACGACATCTTCGAGCGTCGCAAGGCCTTTGTGCAGCGCATGGTGGATAGGCTGAATGAGCGTTACGGCGAGCGTGTTGCGAGCGTGGAGATTACAGACCAGTATGCCAATATGCGTGAAGTAATCGAGCCTGTCATGTATGTCATTGACATCGCTTGCGAGGCAATGAGCTTGGCGGGCGTGGAGCCCCGCATCAAGGCTATCCGAGGGGGTACGGACGGCGCGCAGCTCTCCTTTAAGGGCTTGCCCTGTCCCAACATCTTCGCAGGCGGTATGAACTTCCACAGCCGCTACGAGTACGTCCCCATCCAGACCATGCAGAAGGCCATGATGACGATCGTCAACATTGCTGCGCTCATTGCGAAGTAAGGCTATGGAACATCTGCCGCAACTAATCTCTGACCTGGCTCTCATCCTGCTCTGCGCAGGTGTGATGACATTGCTGTTTAAGAAACTCAAGCAGCCCGTGGTGCTGGGCTATATCGTGGCAGGCTTTCTTGCCAGTCCCTACATGCCCTACACTCCCTCTGTGGCCGACAGCGCCGAGGTGAGCACGTGGGCCGAAATCGGTGTCATCTTCCTCCTTTTCTCGTTAGGACTTGAATTCAGTTTCCGCAAGCTGTTGAAGGCGGGCAGCACGCCCGTGATTGCCGTTATCACCAGCACGGCGTGCATGACGGTTGTGGGCATCCTTGTGGGCGGGCTGTTCGGATGGTCGTTTATGAACGGGCTCTATCTGGGCGGCATGTTGGCTATGTCGTCCACGGGCATCATTGTCAAGGCGTTTGATGACCTTGGGCTGCGCCAGCAGAAGTTTGCCTCGCTGGTGTTTAGTGTGCTCATCCTTGAGGACATCATTGCCATTGTGATGATGTTGCTCTTCGGCACGCTGGGCAGTGGCGGCAAGGTGGATGGGGGAGAGCTGCTGATGAGCATGGCGAAGATGGTGTTCTACCTCATCTTGTGGTTTGTGCTTGGCATCTATCTGATACCCCTTCTGCTGCGCAAGGCGCGCACCTTGATGAACGACGAGACGTTGCTGATTGTGGCTTTGGCCATGTGCTTCCTGATGGTGGTGCTGGCGTCGCTGGCAGGCTTCTCGCCTGCTTTTGGGGCATTCGTTATGGGTAGCATTCTGGCAGAGACGATAGAGGCAGAGCATATCGAGAATCTTGTCTCGCCTATCAAAGACTTGTTTGCGGCGGTATTCTTTGTGTCGGTGGGCATGATGATTAACCCTGCCATGCTTGCCAAGTATTGGCTGCCTATCGTAGTTATCACGCTGGTGGTACTCGTCATTCGTAGCATCGTGGGCGTATTCTCGTTCATGCTGGGTGGCGTCGATGTTCGCACGTCGTTGCAGAGTAGTTTCAGCTTGGCACCTGTAGGCGAGTTTTCGTTTATCATTGCCACGCTGGGTATCAGTTTGGGCGCAATTAGCGACTTCATATATCCCATCATCGTGTCGGTGTCTGTCATCACTACGTTCATGACACCCACTATGATACGTCTTGCCAACCCTGTGGCTGACTGGATAGAGCCACGTATGCCCGAGCGAATAAAACGGGCACTGGAGCGTTACGATGCGGGTAGCACTACGGCACGCGATGAGAACAAATGGAAGAAAATGCTGTCGGGCATGCTCACGCCAATGCTTGTCTATGGCGTGCTGTGTATCGCCATCCTCATCCTCTCATCGAAGGTGCTCTATCCGTTAATGGCCAGCCTGCTGCCTGAGCAATGGGCCCATCTGACGACGCTTGCAATAACGCTTGTTGTGCTCTCGCCCTTCATGCGCCCGCTGTTGCTGAAGCATTGCTTTACGCCCCAGTTCTGGGAGCTGTGGAACGACCGGCAGTTTAACCGTGCGCCTCTGCTGGCGTTTGTGCTGTTCCGTCTGGCTGCTGTTATCGTCATCATCGTAGTGGCTGTGGACCAGCACTATCATGCCTCTATTGCCGTGCTCATAGGCATCATTGCCACGTTGCTTATTTTCATGCTGTTCTCGCGCAGACTGAAAAACAGCCAGATGGCGCTTGAATCGACGTTCCTTGGCAATCTCAACTCGAAGGAAGAACATTCCCGTTCCGAACGCCCGAAGTATGCCGGAGCGCTTCTGAGCCGCGACCTCCACTTGGCTGAGGTTGTAATCCCTGACCGTTCAGCATGGGGTGGAAAGAACCTGCGGCAGCTTGAATGGCGTAAGCACTACGACGTTAATGTGGCTTCTATCCTGCGTGGCACGCGACGTATCAATATCCCGCCTGCCGACATGCCTCTCTTCCCAGGCGATAAAGTACAGATTATCGGTACCGACGAACAGTTACGCCGCTTCTCTGCCGCCCTTAACGCTGAGCGTGCTCGCATAGATGCCTTACCTCCTTCTACGGATAAGGAGATGGTGCTGCGTCAGATTGCTGTAACAGCGGACTCCCCCCTTGTGGGTACTAGCGTGCTCTTCAGCGGCATACGCAAGGACGACCGTTGTATGGTGGTGGGCATAGACCGAGGCGAGGACGACCTGCTGAAGCCTGTGCCTGAACTGGTGTTCCAAGAGGGCGACGTGGTGTGGGTTGTGGGAGAGGATACCCAAATACGTCGTCTCATGCAGCGTACCTCCGTCACCCGGAATTAAATCATATTACATAACATAATAAGAAGGGCTGCATCGGATGAGGATGCAGCCCTTCTTTTGAAGAGACGATGCTCTATACTTTAATTAGTCGCTCAGCTTGGCGCCGATGAACTGGCGGTTGAGGCGGGCGATGTTGGAGATGCTCACACACTTGGGGCACTCGGCCTCGCAGGCACGGGTGTTGGTGCAGGCTCCAAAGCCCAGTTCGTCCATCTTAGCCAGCATGGCCTTAGCGCGACGCTTGGCTTCCACCTTACCCTGAGGCAGGAGAGCCAACTGGCTCACCTTGGCGCTGACGAACAACATGGCCGAGCCATTCTTGCAAGCGGCTACGCAGGCACCACAGCCGATGCAAGCAGCAGCATCCATAGCTTCGTCGGCCTTCTCCTTGGGGATGGGAATGGCATTGGCATCGGGAACGCCGCCGGTGTTGACGCTGACATAGCCACCCGCAGCCATAATCTTATCGAAGGCACGGCGGTCAACCATTAAGTCGCGAATAACGGGGAAGCCGGCAGAACGCCAAGGCTCGACGGTGATGATGTCGCCATCCTGGAAACGGCGCATGTAAATCTGGCACGTGGTGGCACCCGTGGCGGGACCATGGGGATGACCATTGATGTAGAGCGAGCACATGCCGCAGATGCCTTCGCGGCAGTCGTGGTCGAAGACAACGGGCTCTTCGCCGCGATTAATGAGCATCTCGTTCAGGATGTCAAGCATCTCGAGAAAGGAGGTGTCGCCAGGGATGTCTTCCATGTAGTAGCTCTTGAACTCGCCTTTCTCTTTCGGACCACGCTGACGCCACACCTTCAATGTAAAACTAATATTCTTGTCCATCTTGTTTCAATTTACTATTTGACAAATTATAACTATTTACGATTTAACGTCAATTCTTGTAGTTACGGGTCTGAACCTTGATGTACTCGTAGTCGAGAGGCTCCTTGATGAGCTCAGGCGCTTTGCCCTGTCCCTCGTATTTCCAGCAGGCGACGTAGGAGAAGAGGTCGTCGCGACGCAGAGCCTCGCCCTCGGGGGTCTGGTACTCCTCGCGGAAGTGTCCACCGCAGCTCTCCTCGCGGTTGAGGCCGTCGTAAGCCATCAGCTTGCCAATCTCGAGGAAATCCTCAAGACGCAAGGCTTTCTCCAGCTCGACATTCAGGGTGTTGGCTTCGCCCGGGATACGCAGGTCGCTGTAGAACACCTTTTCCAGTTCCTCAATCTTCTTGACGGCTTCCTTCAGGGACTCTTCTGTGCGGCCCATTCCGACAAACTCCCACATTATGTGGCCAAGTTCCTTGTGGATGCTATCGACAGAACGTTTGCCCTTGATAGCCATCAGACGGTCGATGCGTGCCTGAACACCCTTCTCAGCTTCGTCGAATTCGGGCAGGTCGGTGCTGAAACGCGGCACCTGAATCTGGTCGCTCAGGTAGTTCTGGATGGTGTAGGGCAGTACGAAGTATCCGTCAGCCAAGCCCTGCATAAGGGCAGAGGCTCCGAGGCGGTTGGCGCCGTGGTCGCTGAAGTTAGCTTCACCAATGGCGAAGAGGCCAGGGATGGAAGTCATTAGCTCATAGTCAACCCAGATGCCGCCCATCGTGTAGTGGATAGCGGGGAAGATCATCATGGGATTGTGATAGGGGTTGACGTCGGTAATCTCCTCGTACATGTCGAAGAGGTTGCCGTACTTCTGGCGGACGACGTCCTCGCCCAGACGCTCAATGGCATACTTAAAGTCGAGGAAGACAGCAAGGCCGGTGTTATTGACGCCGAAGCCCTTGTCGCAACGTTCCTTGGCTGCGCGGCTGGCCACATCGCGGGGCACTAGGTTACCAAAGGCGGGATAGCGGCGCTCCAGATAGAAGTCACGATCCTCGTCGGGAATGTCGTTTGGATTCAGCTCTCCGCGTTGCAGTTTTTTTGCGTCTTCCAGTTTCTTTGGCACCCAGATACGTCCGTCGTTACGCAGCGACTCCGACATCAGCGTCAGCTTCGACTGCTTGTCGCCGTGCACGGGGATGCAGGTGGGGTGAATCTGAGCGAAGGCAGGGTTAGCAAACCAGGCACCTTTGCGGTAGCATTGCATGGCGGCACTACCATTGCTGGCCATAGCGTTGGTGCTGAGGAAGAAGGTGTTGCCGTAGCCGCCTGTGCCGATGGCGACAGCGTGTGCCGAGCAGCGCTTGATTTCGCCCGTAACGAGGTCACGGTAGATAATACCGCGGGCACGTCCGTCGATGATGACGACATCTAACATTTCACAACGGGTGAACATCTCCACGTTGCCAAGGTGTACCTGACGCATCAGGGCGCTGTAAGCACCCAACAACAGCTGCTGTCCGGTTTGGCCACGGGCATAGAACGTGCGGCTTACCTGCGCGCCGCCGAAGGAGCGGTTGTCCAGCAGACCGCCGTACTCGCGGGCAAAAGGAACACCTTGCGCCACACACTGGTCGATGATGGCGTTGCTGACCTCAGCCAGACGATAGACATTGGCTTCGCGGGCACGGTAGTCACCACCTTTGATGGTATCGTAGAAGAGACGATAGACCGAGTCGCCATCGTTCTGATAGTTCTTGGCTGCATTGATACCGCCCTGAGCGGCAATGGAGTGTGCGCGGCGCGGGCTATCCTGAATGCAGAAACACTTCACCTTGAAACCAAGGGCACCCAGCGAAGCAGCAGCACTGGCACCTGCCAGACCCGAGCCGACGATGATGACGTCCAGCTTGCGCTTATTGGCAGGATTGACAAGTTTTTGGTGAGCCTTATAGTTCGTCCATTTCTCTGCCAACGGTCCCTCGGGAATCTTGGCATCGGTTTTGGTTATAATCTTGTTTTCCATTTTTATGATACGTTTTTTCGTTATTCATTTTTCATAAGTCATCAGGCAACCAAGCCTTGGAACAAACCAGGGAAGATGACCCAGCCCAGTCCTTCAGCAAAGAAGTATAGCATTAGGACAGACACAAAGCCTAGGATGAGCAGCGTCACGCAGATGTAACCAATCCATTTCCAGCGTACGAACCACTTGCGGTTGCTCCAGCCGATGGTTTGGATAGCGCTCCAGAAACCATGCGTGAGGTGGAACCATAGGGCACACAGCCAAATGAGGTAAAGCAATACGAAGTACCACTTCGAGAAGGTGTGGCGGATGAGCTCAACGCCTCCTGCAGGTTCACCGCCCATCAGTTCCACCAGCTGCATCTTGCTCCAGAAGTTCACCAGATGCAGTACTAGACCGCCGCAAACGCAGAGGCCAAGCACAAACATGTTGCGTGAGGCAAACTCAACGCCCTTCGGACGAGCCGTAACGGCGTAGCGCTCTGCTCCACGCGCTTTCTTGTTAGTCAGCGTCAGCCAGAAGGCATACACGAAGTGAATCACCATCAACAGAGCCAACCCGATGGTGCCCACCATGGCATACCAGTTAGCGCCGAGGAAGTTGCAAATCCACTCGTACCCTTCGGCCGAGAACAAGGCCACGCAGTTCATGGCCATGTGGAAAGTAAGGAATAAGATTAAGGCCAACCCCGTGACACTCATCACAACCTTCTTTCCGATAGAAGAATTAAATAACCACATAATTGATTAACTATTAAAAAATTAAAATCTCTTTCAATTAATACTCTTCGTTAAGCTTTTGAAACGAGTGTCAAAAGTACATAATTTTATTTAAATAAACCGTACTTTTCTCGAAAAAATCACTTGCTGAAGCAAAAAAAGAGGATTACTTCTCTTTCTCATGATTTATTGCCCGACGGGCAAGGAGGCGGACAGGCAGGCGCACGGCGAGGGTGCTGACGACGACAACGGTAATAAAGACGATGAGGACGTCGGTTGCATGGACGCTGACAGGATAGGCGTCGACGACAAAAGCACCCGACTGCCCCAGCGAGATGAATCCGAACCGCTGTTGCAGCAGGCAGAGGATGACGCCCAGCACAAGCCCGAGTAGGGCTCCGGCAAGGGCGATAAGGTTGCCCTCATGGATGAAGATGCGGGCAAGGAGACTGTCCGAAGCACCGAGGCTGCGCAGGGTGGAGAGGTTGTCCTGCTTGTCGAGGATGAGCATTGAGACGCTGCCGATGATGTTGAAGCAGGCAATGAGCAGGATGAAGCTGAGGAAGAGGTACGAAATGAATTTCTCAATCCTCACAATCTGGAAGACGTCGGCCTGCTGCTCATAGCGGTCCTTAACGGTGTAGTCGGGACCCAGTGCGCGGCGCAGCTGACGTTTAACTCTGGGAATAGAATTGCCTGGAACCGTACGCAGTTCAAGGGCGCTGACAGCCTCGGGCACGCCGAACAATTCCCGCGCAAAGTCCATCGAGGTAACGATGTACGAGCCGTCGTACTTCTCCTGATTAACACAGAAAACAAGCCCGGGATTGTAGAGTGAGCGTGAAGTGACGTTCTGCATGGGGTTAGCAAGGTTGATGCGTGTCCCCCGACGTGGGGCATAGAGGGTGAGGGGGTCGATGAAGTGCAATCCGCTGCCCAGAATGTGAGGAATTTGCACGCCAAGGATGCCGTAGTCGACAACCTCGTCAGCCAGCCGGAACGTGCCCTCGCCGATGAGAATGTCGCTGAAAGAGGTGAGAGCGAGAAATTCGTCGCCCACGCCTTTCACCGTCACCATCGTCTGACGATCTTTGTATTGCGCCATAGCCTGGTCCTCAAGCGTCTCGTTGATGACGCTGATAGCGGGATTACTGTGCAACACCTCCATCAGGCTGTCCGAAGGGACGAAGCTCTTGCCCTTTGCCGGCTCAATCTTCAGTTCCGGGTCGAAGTGGGTGAACATGCTCTCCACCAAATTGTGAAAGCCGTTGAAGACAGAGAGTGTACAGATGAGCGCCAGTGTCGCCAACGTCACTCCGCAGACACTTACTGCCGAGATGATATTGATGGCATTGTGGCTCTTGCGGGAGAAAAGGTATCGCCGTGCTATGTAGAAGGGCAGCTTCATTTTTTCAGCAGCTCATCGATATGCTCCAGATAGTCAAGCGAGTCATCAACGTGGAACTTCAGCTCGGGGATGACGCGCAGCTGGAAGCGCACACGGGTGCCAAGGTCGTAACGGATGCTTTTCATATTGGCGTTCAGGTTGTTCACTATTTCTTCCGACCTGCCGGAGGGAAACACGCTGATGTAGGCGTGGGCAATGCTGAGGTCGGGGGTGACACGGACGTTCGTCACAGAGACGATAACGCCGTTCATCGATTTGGCCTGAAGGAGGAAGATGTCGCTTAACTCCTTCTGAATGAGCCGTGCAATTTTGTTTTGTCTTGTTGTTTCCATATACTTAATTCTTTTTCTTCATGATTGTCAGGCCGTCGCGGATGGGGAGGATAACCTTTTCCACGCGCGGGTCGGCACAGACGTAGGCATTGAAGGCATTGATGCCTTCGGTACGGTGTTCGTGCGCATACTCTTCGTCAACGACGTGTCCGTCCCACAGCGTATTGTCGGCGAGGATGAACGCCTCGGGGGTGGTGTGTTGGAGGGCGAGTTCGTAGCACTCGAGGTACTGACGTTTATCTCCGTCGATATAGACGAAATCGTAGGTCTCGCCTCGCTCAGGCACCTGTTTGAGTGCATCACCGATGATGAATTCCACCCGCCTCCCGAAAGGGGAGCCGGCTATCCATGTGCGGGTAAAATCCTCCAGTTCATCGTCGATTTCGTATGTCACCACACGATCCTCATCGCTACGAAGTCCCTCAGCCATACAGAGTGCTGAGTAACCCACATAGGTGCCTATCTCGAGTATCCGATGCGGACGAACCATCTCCACCAGCATCTTCAGCAGCCGCCCCTGCAGATGGCCCGACGACATGCGCGGGTTCATCAGGTGGACATGCGCGGTACGCCAGAGCGCTTTTAGGTAGTCGCTCTCAGGCTCCATGTGGGTGAGGATGTAGTCGTCCAGCGTCATCGTTGTTTATTTGTTCAGTAAGTATTCGACGGCGAGGCGGTAGCTGTCCATGCCGAAGCCTCCGATAATGCCCACACAGGCAGAGGTGATGAGGGAAGTGTGGCGGAAGGTCTCGCGGCTGTAGATGTTGCTGATGTGTACCTCCACGACGGGGGTGCGGATGGCCTTGATGGCATCGTGTATGGCCACGGAGGTGTGGGTATAGGCTCCGGCGTTCAGCACGATGCCGTCAGACGTAAAGCCGTACTGCTGAATGACATCCACCAGTTCCCCTTCGATGTTCGACTGGAAGAAGGTGAACTCGGCCTGCGGGAAACGCTCCTCCAGTGCCCTCATGCCTTCGCTCAGCGACGACGAGCCGTAGATGCCCGGCTCGCGCAGTCCCAGCAGGTTCAGGTTCGGGCCGTTGACGACAAGGATTTTCTTTTTGTTATTTTCTTCGTTCATTTTGTGCTATTATTGAATGATTTTTGTACTTTTGCCTGCGATTCTCGGAATTTCGGCGCGAAGGTAGAAAAAAATGGCCAATAAATCATCAAAAGATGAGAATAAAAAGATGTTGACAAGATATAAACAGTATCTTGTCTTCGAAAAAGCGCTTTCTGCGAACACGCTCGATGCCTACATGGAAGACGTGGAAAAGCTCCTCGTGTACCTGTCCGACGAGGGCATGCGCCCCGAGGAAGTAACGCTGGATGTATTGGAACACTTCACCGCCGAACTGATGGACGTCGGTATCACGCCCCGCTCCATCGCCCGCATTCAGTCGGGCATCCGCTCGTTCTACCGCTTCCTGGTGCTGGAGCGGTACATCGAAGCCGACCCCACGCTGCTGCTTGAGTCACCCAAGATTCCCGCCCGTCTGCCCGAGGTGTTGAGTGTCGAGGAAATCGACAAAATCATCGATTCCATCGACCTATCTTCGAAAGAAGGGCAGAGAAACCGTGCTATTATCGAAACCCTTTATAGTTGCGGATTGCGCGTGTCCGAACTGTGTAACCTCAAGCTGAGCGACCTCTACCTGAAGGAGGGCTTTATCCGCGTGGAGGGCAAGGGTAGCAAGCAGCGGCTCGTCCCCATTGCGCCCTCGGCCATTCAGGAGATAGAGTACTACATGATAGACCGCAACCAGATTGACATCAAGCCAGGCTTCGAGGACTACCTCTTCCTCAGCGCCCTGCGCAAGAAAAACCTTTCCCGTATCATGGTGTTCCACCTCGTGAAGGAACTGGCGGAAAAGGCGGGCATCAAAAAGGTTATCAGCCCCCACACGTTCCGTCACTCCTTCGCCACTCACCTGCTGGAGAACGGTGCCAACCTGCGCGTCATCCAAGCCATGTTGGGGCACGAGGATATCGGGACAACCGAAATTTACACCCATATAGACTCCACACGGCTCCGGAAAGAAATCGTTCAGCATCATCCGCGCAATATCCGAAACTTCGAAACCGAACATTTTTAATTTCCAAAATACCTTTTAAAGTTATGAAAAGATTGTTTTTCCTTGCATCCGCCCTGCTGTCGTTGCTGACGGCGCAGGCACAGACTGTAACTGAGTATGCTGTCCGCGAGGCAGCAACCGTGAGAGAACCGCTCGTCTGCGATTCAGCAGACATCAAGGGCAACCGCTACAAAGCCGACCTGCTGAAGACGGACGTCGTCGTCAGCCCCGATGCCTTCCCCTCCGACATTGTCACTACCGACACCACCGGCATGCTCACCCTACCGGGGCGTGAGGGCGAAAACATCCTCTACATCGTCACCACCCGTCTGCGCGCCGAACGCTTCATGAAGGCCGACCTGAAAATCACTAGCACCCTCCCCTTCGATGCCTCAGTCGAGGGCTTGGGAAAGGCTACGAAGCCCGAGTCGCAGGACAGCATTAGTCCTCAGAGCTCCCGCACCATCTCCCTGCGCATGGAGCCCGAGAAGACCTATCCTGTCACCCTTAAAGTGCTCGTTCCCTCCGATGGAAAGGGCGATTTTTGCATCAAGTGCGAGGTAGAGGCGAAGAAGGAGTTCAAGGATGTGGCCTGCGTGACGGGCGTGAGCCCGAAGGGGCGCTTCATGCTCGACAATACCGTCTACAACAACCGCGTCACCGGCGTGCTGCTCTCGCCCAGCGGCAAGTATCTGGTCACCCGCTATTCCTACAACTACAGCGCCGACCGTAACGACTCCCGCGCCGAACTCACCGAGGTGAAGACCGGCAAGCACATTGCCTACGTTGCAGGCAACCTGCGCTGGATGCCTCGTACCGATAAACTCTGGTACACGCGTCGTGCCGCTGTGGGCAGCGACCTCGTCACCGTCGATCCCCTCACGCAGCAGGAGGAAGTGCTCTTCCGCTCCCTGCCCGACGAGCGCTTCCAGTGGTTCCCCGACGAGACGAAGATGATAGTCATGAAGAACGATGAGGGCGCGCGCGACAACGGCCCGCTGAAGCATATCCTCTCCCCCCGCGACCGTATCCCCGGCAACCGCAATAGCGCCTACCCCTGCATCTACTACCCCGAGAGCGGCACCACCGAGCGCCTCACCTTCGGCAAGCAGTCCACCCGCGTGGCCGACATCTCACCCGACGGTAAGAAAGTGCTGCTGCAGTCGTCCGACGAGGACGTCTCGCGTCATCCATATTACTATGTCTCCACGCTCAGCGAGTTCGACCTAACGACGCGCTCCATTGACACCATCTTTGCCAACAAGCCTTACGTGGACGGCGTGGAGTACTCGCCTGACGGCACGAAGCTGCTCTTCACCGGTGGCCCCGAGGCCTTCGACGGCATCGGCAAGAACTGCGGCGACCTCCCCATCGCTAACAGCTACGACAAGCAGGCATACATCATGGACCTTGCCACACGCCAGGTGGAGGCTATCACGCGTGACTTCGACCCCTCCATCGAGAATGTCATCTGGAACAAGGCCGACGGCAACATCTACCTCCGCGTCACCGAGGCCGATGAGGTGCACGTCTATGTCTATTCGCCCAAGACCCGCACCATGAAGCTGCTGCCGCTTGAGACCCCCGTCGTCTCGTCGTTTGTGCTTCCTACCGAGGATGCCTCTGTGGCCGCCTACTTCGGCACCGACGACCACAGCGCCGGACGTGCCTATCTCTATCAGCTGAAGAAGGGTACCTCGCGCCTCATTGCTGACCCGATGAAAGAGCAGCTCGACCAGCTTGAGCTCGGACAGACGGAGCCGTGGAACTTTACCGCTTCCGACGGCACCCTCATCACTGGCAAGTGCTGCCTGCCCCCCGCCTTCGATGCCACGAAGAAATACCCCCTCATAGTCTATTACTACGGCGGCACCACCCCCACTACGCAGGGCATCTCCAGTCCCTATTGTGCCCAGCTGCTCGCCTCGCGCGGCTATGTGGTCTATGTCGTCCAGCCCAGCGGCACCATCGGCTTCGGGCAGGAGTTCTCTGCTCGCCACGTCAACGCCTGGGGTAAGTGGACGGCCAGCGACATCATTGAGGGTGTGCAGAAGTTCTGCGCCGCCCATCCCTTCGTCGATGCCGCCCACGTGGGCTGTATGGGCGCTTCATATGGCGGCTTCATGACGCAGTACCTCCAGACGCAGACCGACATCTTTGCTGCCGCCGTCTCACATGCCGGCATCAGTAACGTCACCAGCTACTGGGGCGAGGGCTACTGGGGCTACAGCTACAACGCCGTTGCTGCTGCCGGCAGCTGGCCTTGGCAGAACCCCGACCTCTTTGCGCAGGGCTCTCTCTTCAATGCCGACAAAATCAACACCCCCCTGCTGCTCCTGCATGGCACTGCCGACACCAACGTCCCCATCGGCGAGAGCATCCAGCTCTTCAACGCCTTGAAGATTCTCGGTAAAACCGTCGAATTCATCGAGGTTGAAGGCGAAAACCACTTCATTCAAGACTACCCCAAGCGCATCCTCTGGCACAACACCATCATGGCGTGGTTCGCGCGCTTCCTTCAGGACGACTCCCGCTGGTGGGACGACCTTTATCCTCCTCAGAAGTAATCCCGCAAAATCAGAGGGGCCTTCTGCAAAAATAGAAGGCCATTCTACAAAATTAGAAGGAGCATCTGACGGCGCAGAAGCAGCATCTGCAGAGATGGCGGAAGCTTCTACGCGCGTGCGAATCTTATATTTTTTTAATGATTTTCCTTTGGAAAATAGGAGCGAAAGCAGTAATTTTGCAGCCCGAAATGGAGAGAAAGAATTCGTTTTATTTTATATTTATCTACAAAACAATGAAAAAACAGAGATTTTTCCTGATGGCAGTAGCCGTGCTTGCCCTGTGCTCCTGCAGTAAAAAACTGAGTGAACTGTCCTCCGACTACTTCACCGTGTCTCCCCAGGTGCTGGAGGCCGTGAACGGCGAAGTGCCTGTGACGATTAACGGTACTTTCCCCGCTAAGTTCTTCCCCAAGAAGGCTGTCCTCAACGTCACCCCCGTGCTGAAATACAACGGTGGCGAGGCTACCGGTGAGACTTACACCTATCAGGGTGAGAAGGTCGAGGGTAACGGTCAGACTGTCCCCTACAAGACGGGTGCCAACGTGACGCTGAAGAGCCTGTTTGACTACATTCCCGCCATGGCCAAGAGTGAGCTGTACCTCCGCCCCGTCGTTTCGGTGGGCAAGAAGCAGACCGCCCTTCCCGAAGTGAAGGTTGCCGACGGTGTGCTGGCTACCGCTGAGCTCTATGCCGCTACCGCTGCCTCCACCACTCCTGCCATTGCCGAGGACGCTTTCCAGCGCATCATCGAGCAGGTGAAGCAGGCTAACATCATGTTCCTTATCCAGCAGGCTAACCTCCGTTCCAGCGAGCTGAGCTCGAAGGACCTTGCCGAGGTGTTCAGCACGCTGAAGGACGTGAACGCTGACGACCGCAAGCAGCTTGAGAACATCGAGGTATCGGCTTATGCTTCTCCCGACGGTGCCGTTTCGCTGAACGACCGCCTGGCTCAGGAGCGTCAGAAGAACACCCGCAACTATGTGAACCAGCAGCTGAAGAAGGCCAAGATCGACACCAACGTCGATGCTGAGTACACCGCTGAGGACTGGGAAGGCTTCAAGCAGCTTGTCGAAGCTTCGAACATCGCCGACAAGGACCTCATCCTGCGCGTGCTCTCCATGTACAAGGAGCCCGAAGCTCGTGAGCGTGAAATCAAGAACATCTCTTCCGTCTATTCCGACCTTGCCAACGAGATTCTGCCCCAGCTGCGTCGTGCTCGCCTGAGCCTCCACTACCAGCTCATCGGCCGTACGGACGACGAGATTCTCGCAGCCTTCAAGTCTGAGCCCAACGTGCTGAGCGTCGAGGAGCTGCTCTATGCTGCTACGCTTGTGAAGACCGACGCCGAGAAGAGCGCCATCTACAAGAAGGCCACCGAGCTCTTCCCCAACGACTACCGCGCATTCAACAACGTGGCTGAGCTTGCTTATGCCGCTGGCGATTACGACACCGCTAAGTCGTACCTCCAGAAGGCTGCTCGCCTGAACCCCACCGCTGCTGAGGTGAACACCAACCTCGGTATGCTGGAGCTCCTGGCTGGCCACAAGGCTGAGGCTGAGGCTTACCTCGCCAAGGGTACCAACACGGCTGCCAACGCTGCTGCTCTCGGTAACCTCTACATCGCTCAGGGCCAGTATGCCCGCGCTGCCGCTGCCTTCGCTGACACGAAGAGCAACGCTGCCGCCCTGGCTCAGATCATGTCGAAGGACTACACTTCTGCCAAGAACACTCTCAGCAAGATTGCTGACCCCGACGCCTACACCTACTACCTCGCAGCCATCCTCGCTGCCCGCACCAACCAGGCTACCGACGTCGCTACCAACCTTGCCAAGGCTGTGAAGCTCGACCGCTCGCTGCTCGAACGCGCAAAGAACGACATCGAGTTTGTGAAGTACGCTGCTTCGCTGGCTGGTCTTTGATAGATGACTCCTTCGCCTGCTGACGAGCTGCAAGCCCTGCTTGCCTTGACGTGCACCCCGCATGTCGGCGTTATCATCGCCCGCCAGCTGGTGGAGACCTTAGGGACAGCAACGGCTGTCTATGAACACAGGACCGAGCTCTCGGATTATCTTCCGGGGGTTCGGCCCTCTCTTATTCAAGCCCTCGATTGCCCCGCTGCGTGGCAGCAGGCAAAGGCTGAGGCGGAGTATGCCGCGCAACATCACATCCGCTGCCTCACCATCCACGACGCGGCATATCCCTCGCGCCTTCGGGAGTGCGACGATGCCCCGCTGGTGCTCTTTACGCTGGGCTCCGTCAATTTCAATGCCGCCCACGTGGTGGGCATTGTGGGCACACGCAAGGCTACCGACTACGGACGCGACGTCTGCACGGCTTTTGTGAGCGACTTGGTAGCGGCTGTGCCCGATGTGCTTGTCGTCAGTGGCCTTGCCTACGGCATCGACGTGGCGGCTCACCGTGCCTCGCTGGTTCAGGGAGCCTCGACGGTGGGTGTGCTGGCGCATGGGTTCGACCGCATCTATCCCTCTGCCCATCGTACTGTGGCGGCGCAGATGACGGCACAGAGCGGGGGAGGGCTGGTGACGGAATACATGAGCCGCACGGAGCCCGAGCGGCAGAACTTCGTGCAACGCAACCGCATCATTGCCGGTATGGCGGACGCCGTGGTGGTCGTGGAGTCGGCGGCGAAAGGCGGAGCGCTGATTACTGCTGACTATGCGCAGGGCTATGGGCGCGACTGCTATGCCTTCCCCGGCAGGGTGGGCGATGCCTGCTCCGTCGGCTGCAACAACCTCATCCGCGACAATGCCGCGGGGCTCATCACTTCGGCTGCCGATTTCCTGAAGGCGATGAACTGGGCCTCTGCAGCGGAAGCCGACATGCCTTTGCAGCGTCAGCTCTTCGTGGAGCTCACGCCCGACGAGGAGCGTGTGATGACGTACCTCCGCCGGGCAGACGACGGTATGCCCACAGACATGCTCTCGCTAGACACCGATATCTCGGCGGGGCGTCTGGGCACCATCCTCTTCGGCCTCGAGATGAAAGGCCTCGTGCGCGCCCTTGGCGGCAGCCGCTACAAGGCTATCGGTTAAACGCCCTTCTCAGGAAACATAAAAAAGTCAGCGTAGGGTTTCCCTGCGCTGACTCTCTTTATTATTGCGCTGACTCTCTATTGCGCTTTCTATATTATCATGCCTTTATTGCGCTTTTCTTTCTGCGTTGTATGCGTTATTTCTCCACGCTGTAGGTGCCGGGCTGATACTCCTTGGCGGTGGTTTCACTGGGGAGGGTGACGGAGGCTGTGGTGCCTTCGGGGATGGTGAAGGTCCAGAGCCACTTGTCGCCTTCGTACTTCCATTCGCTCTTGATGGGGCCGGCAGCCGACTGGTATTCAGCCTTCACGAAGCCGAGGCGCTTGTCGGGGACGGGGCGCATGATGATGTGCTTGAAGCCCGGGGTGGCGGTGTCGGCGGCGATGCCGGCGACGGTTTCCCAAATCCATGCGCACACGCTGCCGTAGGCGTAGTGGTTGAAGCTGTTCATGCCGGCGGGGCCCATGCCGTTCTCGATGGTGTAGCTGTTCCAGCGCTCCCAGATGGTGGTGGCGCCGTTATCGACGGAGTAGAGCCAGCTGGGGTTTTTGTGCTGGAAGAGGAGGTCCCAGGCGATGTCGGCCATGCCGTTGTCGGTGAGGGTGCCCATGAGGATGGAGGTGCCGAGGAATCCCGTCTGCAGGCAGCCGTCGTGCTGGGCGAAGTTCTCGCGCAGCCGTGCCGTCATGGCGGCTTTTGCCTCGCCTTCCACCACGCCGTTCTTCAGTGCAAAGAGGGCGGGCGTCTGCATGGTGTTGAGGATGTCGGTCTTGAAGGTGCCGTCGGGGTTGAGGAAGGTGTCGCGGATGTATGCCTTGGCCTCGGCCACCATGTCGGCATACTTCTTGGCGTTGCGTCCTGTGGCAGCAGCCATGTCGCGCATCATGCTGGCGTCGAGGGCCCAGTAGGAGGCGCTGAGGTAGTTCCAGTAGTCGATGGTCTCGGGCAGTGGGTTCCAGTGTCCGTCCTTGTCGTGTCCGTGGCTGCGTCCGCTGCAGCTCTCCAGCGGCTCGTAGCTCAGCCAGTCGGCCCACTGGTAGTTGCCATTCTCGGCGAGGTGTGCCTCGTGGCTGTACTTGGTGTCGTTCACCCACGTCATGAAGCGCTCCATCGAGGCCCACGACTCGTTGACAATCTCCTTGTCGCCAAACTGTTTCCAGATGGTCCAGGGCACGATGATGCCGGCGTCAGCCCAGCCGAGGCGCATCATTTCCCCTCCGTACTGCGATGTGGGGGCTACGCCGGGGAAGCCGCCCAGCTCGCTTTGCGAGTCCATCATGTCGCGCATCCACTTGTGGAAGAAGCCCGAGGTGTTGGCGAAGAAGGTGCCCGTCTCGGTGAACACCTGCGTGTCGGCCGTCCAGCCGAGGCGCTCGTTGCGCTGCGGGCAGTCGGTGGGCACGGAGAGGTAGTTCGAGCGCTGTCCCCACACGGTGTTGGCGATGAGGCGGTTGATGTCGTCGCTGCCGGTGGTGATGGTGCCGGTCTCGAGGCTCTGGGCGATGGAGGTGACGGGCACGGAGGTGATGGAGCGGATGACGACTTCGTCGGTGGCCGTGATGGAGACGAAGCGGTAGCCGAAGAAGGTGCAGCGAGGGGTGAAGCTGACGAAGCCCTTGTCGGCGGCGAAGGTGTAGTCGAGTATCATGCCCGTCTTGGGGATGCGGAGGTTGGTGCGGTGTATGCTGCCCTCGGGGCCGTCCATGCCGCGGCTCTTGGCGCCGTTGCCGTCGTTGAGCAGCTCGGCAGGCAGACAGTTGAGCTTCGTGCCTTCCTTGGCCTTGAAGACGAACGAGGGCACGGCGGAGCAGTTTTGTCCGAAGTCGATGACGAGTGTCTCGTCGGGGCGGAGGGTGATGACGGCGCCGGGGGCGTAGTCGCGCAGGATGGTGATGGTGCCGTAGGCATCGTCGGTGTTGCCGGTGACGCCCTGCCAGACGTAGGCTTTCTGGGGTGCGAGGGCGAGGTCGGGGCGCATATAGACTTCAGCACCGTTCGAGGGCAGTATGTCGCCCTTGAACTCGGTGTTCACCTCGGGCTTGGCGAGTTTGTCGATGCAGGCGTAGCCGGGCAGCTCGCGGGCGTCGTATTCCTCGCCGTCGAAGATGGCGGCGTGCTTCACGGGTCCTGCGATGCCGGCGAGCCAATGCTCGGTGTCGGTGCCGAACAGTTGCTTGCTGCCGTCGGCGAAGGTGAGCTCCAGCACGCCGCGGAAGGCGCACTTGCGGCCTATCATCCCCTCGTGTCCGCCGGGGGTGACAATCTTGTCGCCCCACCAGCCGGGGGTCACCTGGGCGGCGAGGACGTTCTCGGCACCGCTGCGGGTGGCCAGGAGGGGTGTGATGTCGTAGGTGAACGAGCGCTTTGTCTTGGCGGAGTGGGTGAAGCCGGGCTTCAGCACCTCGTCGCCCACCAGGCGGCCGTTGACGTAGAGGTCGTAGACGCCCAGTCCGCATGTCATCCAGCGGGCGGCGGTGACCTTCTTGTCGTTTTTCACGGTGGCCACGAACCAGCTGGCGCCGTCGGCGGCGCGGCTGCCGTCCTCGATGCGTCCTTGCACCACCGGGGCGTCGGCGGCCGATATCCATGTGGACTGGTTCCATGCGCTGTCGTCGAGCGCCTCACAACGGTTGGCAGGTTTCGGGCTCTGGCAGCCTGCGACCAGCCATGCGGCAACCACTGCCGCAGCCATATTTTTCAGGAGAGATTTCATGGAGAGAGATTTAGTTAAGAGTTAAGAATTAAGAGTTAAGAAAAAAACTAAGGAGTATAGGAGTGTAGGAGTGTAGACAATGGTTTTTTATGCCGCCCGTCCTCAGGTTGCGGATTAAATGCTTGAACGGTTGAAAAAAAAGAAAGAGTTAAGAAAAAAGTCCTGTATGTTGTGTTTCTTCAATAGCAGAACTATTTTTCTTAACTCTTAATTCTTAACTCTTAACTAGAAAAAATGCTTTCTAAGTTATTCGTTTTTCTTCCGTCCGTGCGGTTTACAGCTGGGGACCGGCGGCTACGAGGGCCTTGCCGGCTTCGTTGCTTTCGTACTTCTTGAAGTTCTTGATGAAGCGTCCGGCGAGGTCCTTTGCCTTCTCCTCCCACTGTGCGGCGTCGGCATAGGTGTCGCGCGGGTCGAGGATACCGGGGTCGACGCCCTCAAGCTGGGTGGGCACGGTGAAGTTGAAGTAAGGAATCTGCTTCGTGGGTGCCTCGTCGATGCTGTGGTTGAGGGTGGCGTCGCTGATGCCGCGGGTGTCGCGGAGGGGGGTGCGGTTGCCGGTGCCGTTCCAGCCGGTGTTCAG
>JAEEZS010000026.1 GCA_016291905.1 Bacteroidaceae bacterium | reverse complement strand
TATACACGGTAAGTTAAATGAAAAAAGAAAGGGTAAATGTGAAGAGGTTATCCTTGATTTAATAAATGGCGATACAACACCCTATGTGACTCCTTTGTGCAATTGGATGTTCATGGAGCAGGAGGTAACTGCATTTGAAGAGGAGTGCGTTTTGTCGTTGATAAAAGGCCTTTTTTGCACCTACAAATCAAATGACCTCAGGACCTATTGCCCCAAGAAGCAGAGGCGCGGCATTTGCCGCGTCTCAAAGAAAAATAGTAATCTTATTATTCCGCTTAGCGGCTTTCTTCTTTATCGTGTGTAACGTCACTATACTAATTACCTTCCGGGTAACGTACTTCCCAGTCAGTATAATCAGCAAAAAACTCGGGAGGTTCTACCGCGATAAAAAGTAATTGTACAAAATCAGCGTTTGAAGCTGCCCTAGAAGACTCCCATGTTGTATAATAACGGTGCTGATAAACATCTGTTTCACCAACAATATAGTTCTCGTCTATATAGTCAACCCTACAACAATGTAATTCATTAGTTTTTTTGATGGGAATGGTCATAACCCGCTCCTTTTCGTTATAAGTAAAGATATATCTATCATCCCACATGAAAAGATCATTGTAGAAATGCATAATAGAATCTTCAAACTGAATATAGTTTGTTCCGCTATAGTTTCTCATATTATGAATTCCTTCAAGACCATAGAAATCATCTCCTGTTTGGAGATACTGGAGAGTATCTCCTTTCCAACAACAGTATCTTTCTACCACAAAAAAGTATTTTCCTTCTGTTTGCTTTCGAAATACTTCATCTGATATTTTCACATTTTTTTTAAGTGCTGATGCTGGAATACTTGTCCCCATCACGTATTCAGAATTTGTTCTAGATACCTTTTTTTCTTCTGAGTCTTTCGACCCCGATGTAATCGGGTTGTTCGGGTCAACGTCATTTTTAACACAAGAAGAAAACGACAGAGCACTCATTACTAGTAAAAAGACAATTTTTTTCATAATGAATTAATATTTATTGTTTATAAATGTTGTATATAATTTTGAAATTAAAGGTAAAGTTTACGTCGTGTAAATGGCTGCACCCTGTGTCATACGATCCTGATTGGGTGTTGAAACAATTACTGGAGAAAAAGCCGTTGCAATCTCCTCCCCATCCCCAATTAATATGATTATAACGATATGTATATACAAGAGTGTTTTCAAGAGTCCACGTTAGGAAATTATGTGGTTTCGAGTAACAATAATACGTGTATATGGTTTCAGAATACCCATCTATAACCCAAGCGTGTCCATCTATAATATCATTGACGCATCTAGATGCACCCATATAAAGAGGACGTCCCATTTCAATACTATATTTCACGTAATCAAACGAATAATTAATCACATTACTAGTATTATACCCTAGGTGACTTAAAGCCGTTTTTGCCCAGTCATCAGTCGTACAACTTCCGTTTGCATCATAATTCATATTTGCTAGAAATCCAATTTGTCTGAGAATTATTGCTAGAGGAATATGATCTGTGCAAAAATAATAAGAAGTACATAATGAACAGGTTGATTGACTCTTCAAGGAACTCCAATCTACATTGATTTCGGGATTCCCATTTAAATATCCTAACATCCAACAAGTGGGGTACTCATGATAACCAAGTATCTGACCAACAGCGATGGCCACACAACCAGTAGGACATTGTATACCATCATCATAAGGACAAAACTCATTATAAGGACGACCTTGTTCCCAGCAAGTGGAAATAAGTGGAGGATAGTATGCCGCCACAGTATCAATAATAACCATATAATCTTCAAGATATTCCGGCCCTGTTTGTCCACCACCTCTTGTGGCTTCCTTTTCTGCCCATCGCAGGCTGTCTGTATAAACGGTTGCCGCTTCCATGAAGATGCGGAAACCTTCGTTCTCTATTTCCTCCATTGAGTTGAAGTGTCCCTGCTCGGTGACGGCTAGCATCTCGCCCGACTCCCCAACGGCTGAGACCACGGCAAAACCAGCATCGTCCACGTAGTTGAACACATACATCAGTGTGTCGGGCTCAGCATCTGAACGCGTGGCATTGTCTGCTACAATAAACTTTATCTCGTTTTCGTCTATCTGCCTATCATATTCTGCGCGGGTGATGGACTCACCATCCAGCAATCGGGCAGCGTCCCGGGCTGTCTGCATAGCCCGCGTGAATTTGGCTGCGCGGATATCCTCCTTTGCCGTCTTTTCATTCAGGATGTCCGTAGTATCCATTTCCTTTCTGCTGCATGATGCAATTGAAATTATCGTCATCAGAAACAGTATTTTCGCCGCAAATGTAGTTAAATCTTTTTTCATTATCAAACTATTTTTCTTGTTTTAATCATTTCATTAATACTCTCAATTTCAAATACTGCTTCCCACCATTCACCGAAGGCAAAGATGGATAGCTCGTAGTCGCCTGCGATATTTTACTACAAGGGATTGTCAAACCTTACCTTCACCGAACCACGTAGCACGCGGTTCTCGTTCCGCTCTACAAGTCCCTGTTCGTAGTAACTTTCAGGATAGTCCTCGCCATTGATAATTTGCTGCAAATACTCGCACACTATCGGAATTTCTATGGTGAACGTTACCTCGTCATAATTCTCAGGTGGCAAATTGATAAAAGAGACATAGAGCGCATCGCCCCACCTGAGTTTTGCAACCAAGGCTCGACCCTCGCTGTAGAACTCTGAAAACGTGACGGGGTTCACCTCCGCCCTATAGTACGTGACAACGTGGAAGTCAGGATATGTAGCGGCGATTCTGAGGCCTTCCCCAAGAGGCTGCATTACCATCAGATCTCCAAGGTCGCTCCCCGGTTCGCGCCCGAAAAGCATCTTGTCCGCATAAATGCGCGCCCCTTCCCTTACGCCCGCGTAGAAGAAACAATCTATGTCGGGATTCTCTATTTGCGGATTCTCTTCAAGAAACGCATCTATCTCACTTCCCAGCTCTCGCCAAAAAGTGTAGTTCGGGTCATGGTTTTCCGGATAGATGGCAAAACGGCCGTTTGCTTTAGAATAGAATCGCAGGCCACGAAAGTTCTTCTTTTGAATCTTATTGGGAATGTCTTTGGAAGAGGCATACGGCGTAATATTCTGAATGCTGACATTCAATTCGTTCATTAATATGTCAGCACCGAAGATATTACCACCGGCAAAATAAGGCATTTCTTCTGCTGGCTCTTTATTATCGATGTCCTCGTATTCTTTCTCCTGACAGCCTGTGCCACACAGGCTGACTGCGGCTGCAAAAAACAATAGATATGTTCTTCTATTCATCGCTGGATAAAAATTGGCTAATAATCCTGTTCTATTCTATAAACGCAGGGTTAGTGAAAATACTGCATGGAAAAATGTACTTTTTTAATTTGCAACGGCAAATCCAGTTATCATGTTTCTTTCATATATATAATTCCTATTAACCTTGCTGTTCCAATCTCCGTTTATAGCATAATAAGAACCATCGGGATTTTTATCATCCCACCCCCATCTCATCAAATAATCTGATGCCACAGGTGACCCAACGACAATCTCTATTCTGTCATCTATTATTGGATATGGACCGCCAACCACATATACCCATCGATAAACATTTTGATAGGTGTACTGGGTCGTGCGATAGCCGTCGATGATAAAGACATGGGAATTTGAATACGTATAGCTTCCGTCTCCGTTTGGAGTGCGAGTCCCATATGCATCTACAATTGCAGGTAATTCATTCTGAAGATTACTGTTTACAGTTGAGGAAGAGAAAGTGCCAAACGAACAAGAAATGCCAAAATAGTTAAACACATTATTCACCAAACTTGAGGTATAAGCCCCAGAACCTGTCATTCCGTATGTCATACTTACCTGATCTCCGATAAACGTCAACAAACTTGCAGCGTAAGTCTTGTCGGAGTCATCGGTTTTTAAGCGATTCCAGACGTCATAATCGTCTGTAACATAAGCATAGTAAGGCTGATAATTCGAAATAGTTCCAAAATATCTTGCAAATTCAACCCCTTCAACAGGAACTCCAAGTTTATCATGCAAATAACACATCATTGTTCCACCGGCAACAGCCAAGCAACCAGCTTTAGCATGATTACCCGACCCAGCACTCTCTGCTGGACAGTATTGATTATATGGACTACCTTGATGAAATAATTTATAATAAGCAGTATCTGAAATCAGGCGATCTGGTGTAGAACTGATAACAGAATTAATTACATAGCTTCCAACAAGTTCCCAATACCCCGTGACGGGTTTGGGATTTCTTGTCCCTTCTAAAGCGCGTGCGATGTATTCCTCGTCTGCATTTATAGCCAGCCAGAAGTCAACAGAGGAAAGCATGTTTTCCCACGCCTCTTCGTCCGCCCATTCAGGTCGTTCTTTGCAGACACGTAAACCAAGCACATCTGATTCCAAGCACTCTATCCATGCCATTACGTTTTCTTGCGCATCATATTCAGAGAAACTTCCCTCCTCGCCAGAAGCTAACACCATTGGCGCACGTTTATCGGCGGCAATTATTTCCCAGCCCTCATTGTAGTTCAGTAGGTAGGCAAGCGTGGCTTCGTCGTTAAGACCCATCGGAACAATTTCAAGCACCTCGAAATCCTTCCCTTGTCCTTCTGCAAGCAGTTGTTTGAAATGGATATAAGCTTCTATATCCTTGTTGCTGACGAAATACGCCGTATCTAACGCCGAAAAGTCAATCTCATCCAGCGGATTTTTGTCGGCACGGGTATCTACGTTCCATATTGTAGGTGCCTCTGTAGGGTTCAAATAATCTTGATTGCAAGAAACCATCACAAAAAGCAGCAAAGTTGCTGCGAAAACGACACTCTTTCTCATAATAATACATTATTTGTTTTTTTACTCAATTTCAAATTCTCCTTCCCACCATTGGCCAAAGGCAAAGATGGAAAGTTCGTACTCGCCCGCAGGGAACGTCGTGAGAGGGATGACCTGTCCCGCAGCCACACCGAAAGTATTTGAATAGACGACGGTGTCGGTCTGGCTATCGGTAATGATTACCTCCGAAGAGGCCGAAGGGGCAAAGGAAAGATATAGGAGATTCCCCTCTAACATTGCCAAGACTTGCTCGGTTGGGCTTTTCGGCTGGCCTTGTCCATTCCCACCATGATCTGGCAAAGGATCCAAAACTATTTCCTGTCCAAAACCATACATGCAAACAAGGCTTAATACAAACAAAGTTAGAATACTTTTTCTCATAACGCAATAAATTTATAGTTCAACGTTGCAAAGATATACGAAAAAAAACGGAAAACACAAAGAAATGGCGTCACATTTATGCGACGCCCTCAAAAAATCGTCACTCAGATTGTGACGATTTACTGAACGCAATGGGATTCAGTCCGTTAGCGCATTTCCAAAAGAAAGCAGTTCTTCCACCAAATTGTGAGGGAGTTTGTCGTAGAGCCGTTTTCTGCGCATACGGAAGGTAGATTCGTAGGTATCCTGAATGACTTGTATGCGTTTGTCATCCATCCCCAACATGCGACTGATGAGATAAACCATATCCTGCTTGTTGAGCGAGGGACCAGCAAGCTGGAGTATCATCATTAGCTCAACGAATGCATGGTCGAGCGCTTGCTCGTAGTCTCTTCGGATGTCATCCGCCTCGGCACCGTTTGTAATGATGTCCAGCCTCTTCAGCCGCGTCAGCACTTTAGGGTCGAGCGTCTGCCGGCCGAGACGGAAGAGGCTGATGTAGGTTTCAGGATTGACGAGAGCTTCGCCTTTGATGGCTGTTGTTTCCTTGCCATCCTCGGCCGGAGCGGAAAGATTTATCAACACGGCATTGCTGTCGCGGATGGCCTGCTGAAGGGCAATGGTCTTCTGGTTGTTACGGTTGCGATGAAGGAGATAGAGCGTGAGCAGGCTTAGGCATAGTACGACAAAGACAGCTATTCCACCGACCAGTAAGCGGCGATGCTGCTCCTCTATCCGCCGCTTTTCCAATTCTACACGATGGTCATTCTCCACCTGACGGATGGCCTGCTGGTTACTAATGATGTAGAGCGAATCAATGTAAGTGTGATAGCCACGGACGTAATAGGCGATGGAGTCAACCTTGCCGAGCCGAGGTGCAAAGATAGCCATCTGGCGATAAACATTCGAAAAAGTGGCTGGACTTGATTGGCATTCCAAAGAACGTTGGTAGTAATGCCAGGCAGAATCAAGCTTCTCTTGTTCTTGAAAGACTATAGCTTTTAAGCAATAATTACCCACAAGTTCATTCTTGTTTAGAGTGTGCCGAATGTCGTAGTCAAGGTATTCGTGTGCCTTGGGATAGTCGTGATTATAGTAGATTTCCACCTTTGCCATTTCGAAATGGGCAACGGTAAATACATATTGGCTGGCATGGGGATTTTGGAGAACACGTTCGAGACATTCTTTTGCTGAGGCATAATCCTCCCTGTACAAACAGCAACGTGCCAAGCTGAGGTCAAGGAAAGCAACTGCCGTACTATCTTCTAAACGGATAAGGTTTTGCTTGGCGGACTGGAACTCGTGTGCCGCCTCGCGTATCATGTGACGATTCAGGTGGTGTGTGCCAAGTTTCTGTTCCGTGAGGGCATAGTAGCGGATGAGGGTGTCAGGGAAAAGGCTTTTGGCTTTCAGGAAGGCATCGGTAGCATTGACGTCATCCTTCATATCTCCATAAGCACAACCCAATGTGTACCACGCCATCGCAGCATGATAGTTCTTGCGGCGCGGCGTGCCGTAGTAGTCTGTAGCGATACGGGCGAGGGAGTCGGACGTGAGGGGGAGGTCACATTTGTAGTCGGCCTGCGTGCGGAGGAGGGCGTAGAGGGCGGCGTCTTTAGATTGAAGATTGAAAATTGAAGATTGAAGATTAAGGCTGTCCAGCATGGCTCGGGTGGCGTGGGGGTCGGTCTCCATGAGGGCCTCGGCACGGACAAGGGCGTCGCGGACGCCTGCATCGCGACATGACATGACACTGCCCAAAAACAGCAGCAGGGCAAGAAGGGGGAGATATCGACGCAGGCGTTTCATATCAAAAAAATTTCTGCTGCGAAGATACAACACAGCAGGCAAAAATGCAAGAAAAAAGGCAAAATTGTTTTTGAGGATGACCATTCCCCAAAAACGGATGAATAGTTCGGTTTTGTGTATTGAAATCACACTTTTCCGAACTTTCGAGTGCAAAAAAACTGCGTTCTCTTGAATTTGCCAAAAGATTTCAACCCAAATTTCGTAATAGGTCATGTTTTTTTGTGGTTTTCACCAATCCGCTTTGGAGCTTCGCGTAGGGTACGGGCGAAGAGGGCCACAGGGTCGGAGCCATCGGACGGAGGGTCGGGAACGGCATCGACGATGGCCATGATGAAACGACACGCAGCGCCGTCGGACGGTCGGTAGCCGTCGCTGAGCAGCGCCATGTCGCGCGGGTGGATGCCGTAACCCAGGGTGATGCTGTTGCCACGAAGACTGGGATAGCGCTGCTTCAGTTGACGTACCAGCTCGCGCAGCGCCGAACGCGAGGGAGCAACCGTCTCCAGACGGGGGAAGGGACTGACTGCCATGGGGTTTGCACTTGATTTTACGGATGCAAAAAAAGCGTGTATTTTGCTGGACGTCCTTCCATGGTGGAAGCCTGTCGAGAAAAACAACTGTTATCTTTGTCGGAGAAAATCAAAGGACATGAAAAGGAAAAACGCAGTCCGTTTTTGGTCAGAACGCAGTGCATCCGCGCGCGAACGCACTGCGTCCACGCACGGACGCAGTGCGCGCGCAGGAAAACGCAGTGCGAATTGGCCTAAAATGGTCGTCCGGCAGGCACTTACCCTGCACCTGGCATGCACTTAGCGTGCACTTGCATGACACCGATTTATTGTTTAACTCATTGATAGACGCTGAACTATGAAGAAAAACACTGACATTTTACAGGAGCTGGGGGATGACCTCCCGCGCAGGGGCGCGCGCATGAGAGGTGGCCGAGGCAAGCCCCACGTGAAAGCTTACTATGGCATGGGCCTCAAGACCTACACCGATGCACTGGGCAACGAGGTGCCGTTGCCGCTGAGCTACGGCATCATCCAGCGGGCACCCGTGCTGCTGCGCGACGTGGCGGAGCTGTGGCGCGCACAGGGGATGAACGTAGTGGCACAGCAGTTCACCGCCGCCCATGCCGTCATCGGGGCCGTGCTGGACGGCTGCTTCGTGCGCCAGCAGGAGAATCTCTACATGCTGAACCTGCAGATGATGATTGTAGGCGGCGCGGGTTCGGGCAAGAGCCGCGTGGCACTGCTGGACCGCCTGGTGGAGCCCATCGACCGCGAGCTGCGCCTCGGCTACCGCCGGCGCATGGACGACTACCACCGCGACCTGCTGCGTCATGCCGCCGCCCTTCAGGAGTGGAAGAAGAACGGCGGGCGCAGCGACCCTCCCCTGCCGCCAGACGAGCCGCTGCCGCGCAGCCTCCTGCTCGCCGATGCCACCACGCAGGCGGCACTGGTGCGCTGGCTGGCAGGCAACGACGGCCACCTGTCGCTGATGCGCCACGACGAGCTCTCCACGCTGAAGAACTCGCTCGAAGACCGCTGTGGAGGGTTCGGCGATGTGCTGAAGAAGGCTTTCGACAACGGCAAGCACGAGAAGCAGCTGCGCACGGCCGACGAGGGGTATTACATCCGCCGCGTGGGACTGGCCACGGTGTTCAGCACCACGCCAGGGGTGTTGAAGGATTTCATCGGGTCGTACGAGGATGGTCTGGCGAGCCGCATCATCGGACACTTCACAGCCTCGGAGCCACGCTTCGACCCCGATCCGACGCCAGAGGCCATGGCCGATTTCAACACCCGCATGGAGAGGCTGGTGGAACGGGTGGAGGAGCTGTGGCGAAGCCTCAGGGAAGCCTCTCCCCACCCCTCCCCTAAAGGGAAGGACCTTAAGTCACCCCTCCTTCAGGAGGGGACGGGGGAGGCTCTTTTTCTCTGCCTGTCGGCAGACCAACAGGCACGCTTCACCCGCCACTTCAGGGCGCTGATGGAGTTCTACGTCGCCCTCGACGACCTGGGCGAGGAGGCGGTGCCCATCATCCGCCGCCGCGCCGTCGATGCCCGTCGCATCCTGATGATCTGGAGCCTTTGCCGACGCACCGAGGAACTGTACCGCGACAGCGCGGGACGCATCTCCCTGCCCGCCGACGGCCTCGTCCACCCCACCGACGACGACCTCCGCGCCGTGCTCGACTATGCCGACTACCTCGTCTGCCAGAGCGTCTTCATGCACCGCCTCGTGGCGGGCACCGCACAGGCCGAGGATGTCAAGGCCAACGAGCCGGCCCTGCGCCGCAACCCGCTGGAGCACCTGCGCCTCCTGCCCGACGTCTTCAACCGCAACGACGCCAATGTCACCGGAAAGCTCTGCGGCGTGCAGGCCCGTTCCACGGGACGGCGGATAGTGAAGTGGATCGGCCAGGGATTCGTCCGTGAGACGACCGACGGCGAGTACGAGAAGACGGCAAAGGGTCGCGCGTGCGGGCGCAGGAAAAACGACACGTTGCAAAAAACAATCATTTAAGAAGGCAGAAACAGCTATGTATCAGCATAGAACACCTCAAAAAGATGTCATGGAAGTGCACGCTAAGTGCACACTAAGTGCAGGGGAAGTGTCGTATCTGTGTCACATGGAGCGGCGAATGGTGCGGCTCGTGGGTGAGCCTGACACGCTTTCGCGATGGATGGAGGGCCTTTTCCCGCCCGCGCAGGTACGGTTCGTGCGTGCGCAGTATGGCGCGGGTGCGCTACCCGACGGCCGCACCGTCTTCCCATATACTGACCGCGCCGGTCGTGTCATCGACGGCAAGGTGATGGCGTACGGGACGGACGGACATAGATTGAAGATTGAAGATTCAAGATTGAAGATTCAAGATTCAGGGGATGTTACCCAATGCGCCCAAAGGACTGGAAATAATCTTCAATCTTCAGTTTTCAATCTTCAATCTCCTCCCGTCACCTGGCTTCATGCCATTGACCGCCTGGAGCGGCCGCTGCCCCTGCCGTTGTTCGGCGAGGATTTGCTGGGGACGCTACCCTTCGCACCCATCTGCCTCGTGGAGAGCGAGAAGACGGCTCTCGTGGCCAAGCTGTGGCGGCCTGACTGCACATGGCTCGCCACCGGCGGCAAGAGCACCTTCACCGCAGACCGTTGCCGCGTGCTGGCGGGACGGACTATCTTCGTCTGGCCGGACGCCGACGCCATCGGCGAATGGATGGAGACAGCAGCCACCCTCGGCCCAGCGCTTGGCATCCGTTTTCAGTTCCCCGCTGCCTACCTCACACGCATCCGCGAAGGCCCACCCAAAGGCGACCTCGCCGACTTGATACAAAAACAATTCACGTAACACCAATCACAATGAAAACAAGTTCAACGAAAAAGAAAAAGAATCCCCTTTCAACCCGTGCCGCACGGCGGGGCATGACGCTCGCCGAATGGCACCGCCAGAACCAATGGCCCACTTTTATAGACTGGAAGACTGCAAATGAAGGTCAACAAGTCAACGAGTCCACAGGTCAACCGATGGAGCAGCGAGCGGAGAATGGAGTTTTCTCCAATTATCCCGAGTCGCGACAGAGGTCGAGCGTAGCTCAACAAGAGCCTAAAAGAGACTCGTACGAAAGAATCATGGGTTTGCACCCTGAGGATGCAGCGCTGATTGCGCAGCTGTGGGAGGCCAGCGGACACCGCGGCATCCACATCCGCACGCTGGCAGCGATGTACTTCCCAGATGCCGTCAATAGCCACTGTGCCGTTGCCCAGCTATCTTATGAGCTACGCTGCTGCCATGGTCTCACAGAAGCACTGGAACGCCTGCATCATCCGAAGCGGTCCCATCGTTTCACCTGCGCCCAGGTACGCCAGATCTTCCTCCTGTACGGCAGTCCAGGGGCTTGAAAGCGCTTCGCGCCTAGAGTTTAGTTTTTCGCGATGCGAAAAGGTTTAGTTTTTGCTTTTTTTGCAAAAAAACTCTTCCCACCGTGTAACTGTCAATCTGGCGTCAGAAAGTCGTCGTACCTTTGCAGCGTGAATAGAACGTTTCACTTGTAGAGCGCTCACGTCGTTCGCTCGTTGAACATTCGCTTCGCTCATTCGTAGAACGCGCTTCGCGCTGTAGGGCCCGACAGGGCGAAGGGTGGATCTACAGGAGGCAAAGCCTCCGTTCTACAGCAAAGCGTTCTACAGGCCGAAGGCCGTTCTAAATTCTTAACTCTTAATTATTAACTCTTAACTAAAAAGCCATGCCTATTACTTATCAAGTCATCAAGTGCACCAATCCCAAGGGTGCCGAGGGCGTCGACTACGCCACCAATCATGCCGTCAAGACCGGCGACTACGACTTCAAGAGCCTCACCGAGGACATCCAGTTCGCCACCACTGCCACCAAGGCCGACATCGTGGCCGTGCTGACAGCCGCCAAGGAGTTCATCAAGACGCACCTGTTGCAGGGCCAGCGCATCGTGCTCTCTGAGATCGGCGCCCTCCAGGCCAACATCTCCAGCAAGTGTTTCGCCCAGAGCGTCATCTCGTTGGATGCGTTCGACCCCAGCTCGTACATCAAGAAGGTGAACATCCGCTTCCGTCCCGAGGCCGACCTCCTCAAGTACGTCCGCATGAACCGCCACCTGAAGCGCGTGCCCAGCGAACTCTTGGCGTAAGACCCACCCCCGAACCCCTCCCGTGAGGGAGGGGAGCGGGGAAAAGGGGCAGTCTTTCGGCAAAGCCGGAACTAAACCAATTTTCAATCTTCAATTTTCAATTTTCAATCTTATGAAAGCTCTCCCATGGAAAAAGATTCTCGAAGTCCTTGTGGCCATATTGACGGCCATCATCGGAGCCTTGACGTTCCACAGCTGCCGCTGAGCCGTGCCGCCTCCCCTCTAAGGACATTCGTCCTTGCCCTCATCGCCCTCGCCCTCCTAGGCTGAGGGCATTTTTCAACCCCGCAAAGAATGGTTAAATGTTGATGAAAAGGTTGTATCTTTGCAACCATTTCAAGGCTGAACATAAGGGGAAGCTCTCTCCTTTGGAATTGGCTGTGCTGTTCCACTACCGATATATCCGTATTCACCCGTTTGAAGACGGAAACGGACGCATAGCCCGATTGATGGTAAATTATATCTTGACGCGCCACGATTATCCGATAAATGAGAGAAGTGACAGGCATTAGTATTGCAGCCATCCAGAAGCTCCTTGATCAGCTGATTCAGAAGAAATATGTAGAGCGTGGAGAGAAGGATGACAGCTGGAGAGTGTTTGTGACACAATGAAATATGGTTCAATAAAAACGAGACAATAATCTTTTTCGATTTAATTACCTAGAGCATCACGTTGAATTTTACATGGGCTCTTCCTGTGTGGAAAAGCTCATGCGAGTTGAAACGCATCATTTCTTTCTAGCAAAAAAGGTATTAGGACACAGAAATCCCCCTTTGCATCTTATTTCTTAAGAGCCATTTTTTCTAATTCCATTCGGAGTTCACTATCTTTTTTCTCACAGCATATAGCTATTAAAGTACCTCGAAGTCTACTCGAATCTTTATCTGCCATAAACTGATAATTCATACTTCCGTCTTTAGCCACTTTATACAGAGTTTCCTTTAATTCATCTTCAGCGAAATAGTGAAAATTTTTTTCATCTTGTAGCTGATTGTGTATATATTCAGTAAGATAACCTATTTCCCAAAAGGTTGGAACAGAGATATTCTTGTGAGAATCATTTTTTTCAGCATAATGAGATTTTCCTGGTTGGTCTAATATTTTTAATCCAAGTTCTATTAACCTTTTATCCTCCATTATTACGACATTAACATCTTTTAGAATGTTTTTTGTCATGGCTATTGTTAAACCAGCCTCTTCTAATTCGTTCATGTCGTTAATCTGCCATACGGAGATATCATTATCTCCTGTAGATAAATCGGACACAGATACAGCGTCAAGACTTACTTTATTATCCCATTTCTCTGGTACGATGCGTCTTAAATAGTACATTTCGCCGATATGATTTCTTTTAATTTTTTGTACTTCACACGGAGCATCATTTCTCGCGGTTCCTCAAATGAAGTTATTATTTCCAAAGCTTCTTTGTTGCACCAATGTCCTAACAAGCTGAATGTTGCTGTTTTGACAACATATGATTTGTGATTTATACAGCACGCAGCTATTGTCATTGCAACTGGGCTAACCTCTTCAAAACTAAATTCCAAAAAGAGCCTAAGTAAACCAACTATTATTTTTTCATTGGTACAATTATCATTAAAGATCTGTTGAACCCATAACAAGACATCTCCTTTTTTATACGCCAAGAAAAGATTTTCAAGGAATTTATGAGCCTCTTCGTCATTATCATCATTCGCTTTTGCTAATAGCTTATTAAAAAAAGTAAGCTTAAGCGAATTTTTTCTTTCCAAATCTCCTTCTTTTTCGGGTATATCGGTTGCGCTTTCTGACTTTGTAATGAGCGAAAAAAAACCAGCACCAGAGCGATTTGGATTGGACAGTTTTATTGAATTCCTAAAATAAGCATCATAATATGAGCGCCCTGATAGTCTGAGTTCTCTCCTTTTCTTCTGTGTTGTTGAAAACTGATTATCGAGCTCATCCCACGAGATTAACTCCCTTACTTGTGTCCAAAAATCCGAACCAGAGGTAATGTCCTTAGCAACTTTATCAGAAATTATCATTTTTATTCCGTAAGAAGTCTGTTATATTCTTCTATAAGTAATAAGGTGTCCGTTTTAGTAGCCTCCCATACAGCGGCTATCAATTCAGGATTAAAGTTTATTTCTTGTCCCATTACCGTATTGAAGTCCGTTTCTACAAGTATTCTTTCCAACGGTAACTGTTCAAATGATGTCTGAAAAAAAGAACGAGATACCGTAGAAACTTGGTTGACTAGAATAGGGATCTCTTCAGATAATGGTTTCCTTATCACATTGCGTAATCTCCACTCGACAGTATTTGGAGAGTCTTTTACAACAAACTTATGATATGATGAAACAAGATGTTCTACGTCTAAGTCAAAGCAAACATTCAAACATAATGCTAGTCTGTTAATAGTCCACGTTGGATATGCTTGCGTAAGCATTGAAATAATACGTTGTACTCTTACTATAAAATCGTTAATTGGTTCCAGATTGTCTCCCATTGATATCTTATTTCTCAATATATCAATGCGACCTTGCCCAAATGATATTATGAAAGAGTCGTTATTGGACCTTAATTCAATAGATAATCCCTCAATGGGCTGAAGGCCATTGGGAGTGATTTGGAGATTCATTTGCTTATTCGTAGATGGCAATAGCGCGAATTCTTGCATAATAGGATTAAGAATTGCCAAATCCTGATTATTCATCATACGATTTTCGTTAATGAATACCGTAGCCCGACGATTTATCTGTTCGTTCAACATAATAACAATATTGTTTGCTTAGTTTCTTTTTTAGAATTACAAAGATAGTTATATTTTGGTAGATTTGCATCAAAAGACTATTATTTTTATGATAATTTAATCTGGATTTGTCTCTTTGTAGTACTATTATACTCGTATAGATAATAATCTTTCGACTTTTTAACTCTAAAACAAATTCCAAACCTATACTTTAGGTAATTATGTTTCGATGTTTGCTGAGGGTTCTTTATGAGAGATTAATGGTTCATATTTTTTTCATTAGAGTACTTACTTCTTCCTATTCTATTGAATTCCGTACCATGTAAAAGCTACGGGTGGGTGAACGTAGGTCGGGAATGTGGATGGCCTCTTGGGTGATGGCCATAATGTTCGTTCTTTTTCTTCTGCCCTTTGGTTCTTGAAGAGCCAAGAATAATAATTCCACTTCATTCCAGCTTAGTCTCAACTTAGTCCGGATGTAACGCGCAATAAACTTCTCCTCTTAATGTTCCGACATTAAATAAAATTTCAGCACTTACGGTAGTACAATCAAGCTGTATCTGAGGTTGTGGGTTGGTACTTTTCTTCGGAGAACAATAGTCCTCCCTGTTATCTGTCATGAAGACTTTTCTCACTCCTGCAAATTGTTGCGCAACAGACATGAACGTACACCAAATATAGGAGTCTTTATATTGATCCTTCACCATAGAAGGCGACAACTTATGCAATACACGATAATGAGCAAGTTCAGCAAGTTTCTGCTCTTCATTTATAACATAAGTCTTACCCCAAACTCTTGATTCTATATCTTCAAGTATGTTAATCAGATTTATATCACGTGCAAGATTCATCAATTGCCCTCTTACAGGCTCTGGATGAATGTCTGCATAATTCCTTATCAACTCTCGCAACTTTTCTATATCTTGATTTGCCTTGTTATGCTCTTCTGTGTAGTGGTCATTGAACTCGTCCAACACAATCGAAGATGTCACAGATACTATTTCATCGTTTTCAATCCACGAGAGCAGATCCTTGTAATGAGAATAATCTGCGAAAGAGTCTCTCACTGCAATGGAAATAATATAAATCAACGAACACGTGTCCCAAAATACTATCGGTTTCCCTGCTGGAATTTCTTTAGGTACCTGCGAAAGGAATAATTTTTTGAAAGGTCTAATATTTTCTGCCATCGTAGTGCGTTAATAAATCAAGTGAGTATTCCAAATTATTTCGCAGATCAGTAATGATGTCATTCAAGACGCTCGACCACTTGCAGTCCTCTTGGAGCCATTGTTCAAAATCATCCATATCCAATTTCGTATCATCTTTATGTAATAATATAATGAATTCAAACCACATCAAGCGATCTAAGTTATATGTTATAGGAGAGGTGTGATCACAACAACGCTCCCATTTCTGAAGAGCTTTGAATGTTTCCTCCGACAGTACATCTGAAAGAGATGATTCTTCGCCTGTTATGAACACTTTGTTTCTCATGTCTTCATCAAGAAACTTAGCAAGAAAATCCTCATAGAAGGTTTGTAGTATGGTGTTATACATAACAACACCTAACGATCCAATCTCATTGGGAGTTATGTTGGTTATAGTAAGTTCCTCGTTTGTTATAACGACCCACACAGATGCTTTTGAGAGAGTCTTTCTATTAGTAGAAAAGCAACCGACAGTATTTTCCTCATGGAAGATATTTCTTGCATACTCGTTACTTTTGGTGCGCTTGTAAGTAAAGATACTCTTATCTTGTTTTTTCAATGTATCCAGAAGCGCTACAAGTTCTCTGTGAGGAGCCCTTATTGTCAAAGTTTTAAATTTCTTCATATTTAATAATTTAGTATTATTTTCGATCTATTGAAAAGGGTTTAGTGTTGTGATTTTAACTTTCCCATTAAAGACAATCAACTCAATACTTGGCATACCAGGAACATCGTGTTTTGAATTATCTGGCCAAATGCGATATAATTTTGTACAGTATTCACCATCCTCCAACGCACATTTCAAAACTTCTTCATATGCAAGTTTCTTTGCATCATGCTCAATATTTGAAAAAAAATTATGATGATATACAGTATAACCCTCTACTGGATCAATAACATCTAATACATAGTTCGGTTTTTGTACATGTATCGTAAGATTTGCTGTTTCCGATTCCAGTTTTAGGTAAACAATGCTGTTGTTAGCAGGCAGGCTGTTTAAGCCTTTCGGGATTGAGTATATACCCATAAACACATGAAAACCCTGATCATTTTCATCATCATCTTCCATGAATAGAATGGTCTGACGGCATTTTAAAAGTTGAATTAGTTGAGGATGATTAATCGGATGTGATAACATAACTTCAAAACCCAAGTCGATGGGCTTTAAATAGTCTTTATACACAAACAAGTAGTTGTAGAGGTCATCATAATAGAGAACTGTAGTTCCATCGTTGAAGCACTCTGCGTTAGGGGATAGTTGCATTATGATGGAATCAGACAGATTTTCTTCTATTTTCTTGTTTATATATAACATAGTGTAATATATTTATAAAAATCCAACTGTTCTGAAGATGAATTGAAGTAGTGAAAATGCGTGTAAGTCCACGGTCCTTGAGCTTTACCTATTTTTTTATGGGCTCCTCCGTTATGGAAGAGCCTATGAAAAATCTAGGTTTTACTCTTTATTTCACCAATACCTTTTTTCCGTTGCGGATGAAGAGGCTCTTCTGCATTCCGTCGGAAGGGGGGGCGCTTAATCCGTGTAGTTCGCCTCAGTAAACCACCAATTGTCGGCCTCGGTTTTCTCCACAGCATGATAAATCATGAGGGTATATGTGGCGTTCGTGGGAACACCTTCCTTATTGGGATATACAGGGCGGGAGATGGGATAAATGGGCTCGTCCCTCCTCAGAATAAGGTAGTCTTTATTCAGCTGCACCAGCGTCCCAAGCTCTGTTATCAGATCCCTGGAATGGAGAAAGAACTCACCGCTATTCTCGTTATAGCTCCAGAATATTTTGAGCGGACGCGACTCCTCTGGTTTACTCTCTATCCCGCTGAGATAGCGTTTGAGGGTATAATGATAGCCGTATTCCTCCTCAAGTCTGAACATTTCCGTACATTCGTGTCCAACCAATGGAGAGTGGTATTCACCTTTGATAAAGTCGAAGGAGGGCTCGTTTAGGCAGTTCCAGAAGCAGACCTTTCCCAACGAATCAGAGCATTGGTAAAGGAGTTCTCCCACATAGTAAACGTTTTCGGCTCGTTTGGCAATCTCTTTTCTGGAAATAAGGAGCGGCCTCAGCTGCGCAAGGTTCTCGCATGTCAGCTCCCAATCGTCGTTCTCGGAAAAGGCGCTACGCCCATGTGTGAGGCCAAACTCGTCCTCGAAGAACTCTTGTTCTTTTTCGTTCTTGCCGCAAGACGTTAACAGAAGCCCCATACAGAGAACTGCTAAGCATAGTTGAAATGTCTTTTTCATCGTCTTATTGTTTTATAGGTTCATTGTTTTTCATTATTCATCGAACAATTCAAAGCCCCAAACCATACTTCGGGACAAGTTAAAATTTCTACCATCGGGTATCCAGTTGCCTGTCGGTGCATACCAAGAAGTATCACCGTTATACTGCGCTCCCCAACCCCAGTTCATATGAAGCTGCTGGAATATCGGACCATAAGTAATTACGGTATTGATGGATGCTGGAGGCATAATATTGCTTGGTTCGTCCCATACCCATACATAGGTGTTTTCCGTTCTGATACGGCACTTTCGCCACCCGTCTGCGATAAAAGCATGTCCTACAGATTGACCATTGAAATTTGCTGATGCGCCCAGAATAACAGGCATATCATCACAAATACTGGCGGTAACGATTCCAGAGTCATACGTTGAATCCCTGCACATAACTCCATTGTCAATAAAATACCATGCAACTAAATTGCCTAAATTTGCACCAGATCCATCGTACCCATAATCCGTAAAAATGCGTTTTCCAATATCTGCTATCAAGTATGAGGCCAACGGACTATAGTTGGCCATACTACTCCATATTGTTGAAGATTGATCAGAATAGGAAACATTTATACCTAAATAAGCTTCATGGTCTTTAACATAGATGCCATTCTCCAACTTGTATGCGTTTGTGTTACAATAACCATTAGTCGGAGCAAGAAGAGGGCGCCCAATATAAAAGTGTAAATAATGTGCCATCTGGGCACCTGCAACAGCAGTACATCCAGCCACAGCTCTTCCCGTAGTATAGGGATAAGCATAAGGACAGCAATTGTTAAAAGGTGCGTTTTGATGAAAATTAACAGTAACCAAAGGTCCTACGCTTTCAAGCACCTCCGTATATTCATCCGTAGATTCCAATTCCCAATGTCCTGGTGGGATGTATTTGGGATTATCATCTGGAGCAACCCTTGTCGTGTTAGTTTTTTTCTCCACATATTCTGTTTCTGCATTCACAGATTTCCAAAAGTCAATGCTTCCCAACATTTTGCCCCATGTTTCATCATTGGCCACATCAGGTCGACCGTTAAAAGACCGGAGATAAAGGACATCATATTCCAAAGTTTCAATCCAAGCTGTTATTTCCGAAGGAAGTTCTTTAGAGGGAAGTGTCAATATCGGATCTCCTCCGAGTACGACAGGAGCACGTTTGTCGGCAGCGATTATTTCCCACCCCTGGCCATAGACCAACAGATAAGCGAGTGTCACCTCATTATTTAGACCCATCGGAATAATATCACGAATGACGAACTCCTGCCCACGTCCCTTCGCCAACAATTCTTTGAAATAAAGGTAGGCTTCAACATCTTTATCAGTGACAAAAAACACCGTATCCAAAGCCGAAAAATCAATCTCATCTAATGGATCTTTCTCTGCCCGAGTATTTTCATTTACTACTGAAAACAGCTCAGCTGGATTCTGTATTTCCTGATTGCAGGAAACCATAACTAACAGCAAAAGAGTTGCTGCAAAGATAACACATTTTTTCATAATTGTAATTACTTTAGATGGTTTTTCCGTTTTTTATACTTCTTTCTGATGTCGCTATAAACAGAGAGGGAAACGATTCACTCTATGCTCTATGAGAAACTGCAAGCGAACCGCGGTCTCTCATAGGGTGAGTTTATTGGTATGCCGCGTTATTTTACCATCACCTTCTTTCCTTCTTCGGGAATCTTCATTCCCCTACGCTTTCCATCCGCCCATATACGTTTATAGATATAACGGTTTATAAGTGTGTCCTCTCCAACATAGATAATTGTTGGTAGAATGTTGTGCTCATATACTCTACCCACATCTGTTTAGATTTCTTCTTGCCACATCGTGCCCGTTGGAAAAGACCTCTCGACTCTGGCAGAACATGCTGAAAGACAGAAAACCAAAGCAATCAGATTTACGCTTATTCTCTTTATATTTATCATTATACGGCTACTCTAACCTATTTGGAACGGCTAAAAATCTCGCAACCCTCACTTCTGGTTTCAAATGAAGCACCTTGAGGACAGACAAAACGACCTTGTATCTTGATTTTAGGAGCATCTTCTATTACATGAACGCCATGAGGAATAACATAGTTTCCGGAAATTGTTATGGAATTAACAGCCTTTTTCATGACCAGATTGGAAAAATCATTTTGCGGGAATGAGTTTACAACTAAATTTTCACAACAATAGTCAGTTACCTCATGTCGCAAATAGAAGTTTGGATCTCCTAAAAGCGTCATTCCATAAAACCACCATATACGCGTGTTTGTTGAATAATTGGTATTAAAAATACTCTCCCACCATTTCTTCATTGACAGTCCTATGCTTATTTTGTTTCCAAAAGATTTGTAGAACTTGTCCATTTGCTCCATAGACCCGATTTTTGTCGTTCCGACAACTACAATTGTTTTCTTATTATTAAATAAATAGGAACCTCCCATGTAACCACTTATGCTTGGAGCTTCCCAATTGCAGGCGGAACAGCAAAATAAATTATAGCCTAAATTACTGGAACTAGCATCCAGAATCTCCCATGCATAAATATCCTCATTATTGGAAAACCGATGAATTACAGAAGTGGAATGAGATGCTAATTGAGTAAAGCGGTAGTTATTGGACATAATTCTTTGCAGATAGTCATCTTTTGAGAAATCACTACCTCCGTAGCTGATAGAATCTGTATTTACCCTTCCCGATATTTTTAGGAATTCGGGAGTATTTATGTTGATGCTGTTAACCCAATCCTGATCTGTATACCTTAATGATTTGGTTTCGCTTTGAAATGAGGCGTTCCACCAGTAAGAATGAACATTCTCAAACCATTTTTTTAATGCCTTGAATTTTTGTGAATCATTTTCTTCTAATTCTGTCATTCCTTTTGTACTTATACGTCCAAAATTAATCTCTGGAACACAATTACCCGAATGGGAATCAAAAATGCCATTTTGAAGTGTATCTGCCCATACACCATCCATGTCCATATAATATAAATCACATGGCCATACCTGATAATTGCCAATACTATTATGGTCATTTTGTGTCTCGAAATAGGCTTCTGCTATATCTCCTACAAATAAGACCCCATTTATAGATAGGCTGTCATAATAAGTTTTTATCAAATCTTTGATTTGTATTGGTGATCCGTTGGCCACCGTGTCAACAAGAATGCCGTATCCATAAATGGTATGAATGTCTTCTGAATACTTTTGCAGTTCGTTGCGCAATGAGTCGTATACCAAATGATCAGCTATTACCATAAAATAGGGTAATGTGTCATTTTGGGGGGTATAACGCAAGACGTTTGAATGCCTAAAATCTCTTGTGCTTTCAGCATTCCTTTTCAACAAATATTCGGGATGCTCAGCAAGGTATTCGTCAAATAATCTGATATCAATATCAAAAATAGAAGAATCAAGAGTTATCTCTTTTTCAACATTTTGAGCAGAAGAGAAGTCTAAGAAGACAAACAGAAGAAAAAAGAGAAGAAATATTCTTTTTTTCATGTGTCACACAATTGTTTATTTGGTTATTATGGGATATGATAAAGAGGGCTACTTTGTCAAAATCATGCGCTTCGTATCAATCACTTTCCCATCGGCAATGAGGGAGTAGAGGTACATTCCTGCTTCAAGGCTGCTGCCTGCGATGGTGACTGAAGTTTTTCCACGACCCTCGACGAGGAATTGGTTAATCTGCTTGCCATTGAGGTCGTAAATGTAGAGCATGGCTACCCCGACGCTTTCGGCCACCGTACACGGAATAACCGTATTCTCCGTAAAGGGATTGGGAGTGTTTTGGAACAGCTCGGTCGTCACGCCGCGCATGGAAACCGCCTCCACAGGGGTGGCGTTCTCGTCACCCATGCCTGCCACTTTGCGAGTCTCATCCAACTTGGCATTCAGCTCCTGAATGGCACGGATTAGCACGGGGACAAGCTCAACGTATGCCACAGAAAGGTAGCCGTCGCCTGCCGCACCTTCATAAATAAGGTTAGGGAATAATTCCTGTACTTCTTGAGCAATCAGGCCAAAATGTTTGTGATTATAAGTGGGATTATCATCTGTGTACATGTATTGAGGATTACCATCCCAATCATATCCTAAAATACGCTGTTTGTAGTTATACTCAATGGGGTTCATCTGCATAATCGTTAGAAGTGAATAGGGTTGGGTTTCGGACAGACTTTTGATGTTTTCCTTCAAACGATAGTCCGAACTCATTGACATCGTACCTGTAATTGAACCATTGACAAGTACATTTCCATTGAAATAGCCAGCATATCGTCCAGGAACAACTGCTCCTTCGTCATTTGAAGAAGAAGAACCATAAACACCTGCACCATTACGGCTGCCCGACAATAAGCCAAAGACACCATAGTTACAGCCTTGCTGAGCATTCCCAGCTATACCATACAGACCATAGTTCCGGCCTAATGAAAGTGCTGATGAAACAGTGCTTTTCCCATAAACGCCATAAGCATAACTATATTCAATAGGACTAGTTTTAGAATATACGCCATATTGGTAATATATGGGAGGACTTTCCAATCCTTTTGCTGGAGTAGGAGGTGCATAGGCTGGGATGGACTCATCCACATACATACCATACGTTTTATCTATTGATTTGATATGGGTGGTTGCAGAACTTAATCCTACAGAATTAACCGAAAGATCAGAAACCAAAGTTGATGTCCCGTTGTAGCCAACAGCAACATTGCCCGATTCATCAACGATTAACTGAGCGTTTGCAATGGAAAAAAAGAGTGCTGCAACAACAAATAAGTTAAATCTCTTTTTCATAGCTTACTTTTTTTTAGTGTTTATTGAATCGCTGATTAGTTTTCCTCATCAAGAACATATTCTCCCCACCACCATTTGCCAAAGGCATAGATGCGGAGCACGTAGTTTCCTTCGCCAATGTTCTCGTCTTCCAAATCAATTATAATCTGAAGTGTGGACGAAAAACTATCAGAATAGACAACGGCATTGGTGCTTTGGTCACTGATAATGACTTGCGAAGCGGTGGGTTCTGAAAAATCAATGGTCAGGACTGAACCATTAAGAATGGCGGTTGGCATTTCGATAATGGAACGTGGATCTCCATAACTAAGAGAGTCTAATGGCTCAAGCCGAATGTTACTATTACCTGTTTGTGCAAAAGCATTTCCCCAAACAGATAGAAAAAGGACGCAGATAAAAAATACTTTTTTCATGATTTGATTGTTTAAGGTTTATAATTTGGGCACAAAAATAGAAGGAGAAGAACAAAAATCCATGAAAAAAATCTAACAAAAATCCAACATTTTGCCAAAGGAGGCAAAATGAGGGTATTCTGGAGCAGAGGACGGGGATGATTAAGGCTTGGGGGAAGAGACGGGAAACACGAAATCACTCCAAATACTGGCCAAGCGTTTCTTTAACCGGCTGCGACGCATATAGACAGCATCGGCAGAAATACGGCAAACGTAAGCTATCTGATTTGCCTTAAAACCTAGTAACATCATGGCACATAGTTGCGCCTCTTGGTCAGTGAGACCTTCGTTGTCCCTGAACATATCTAACAACATATCTACAAAGAGATCGCTTAGATATTGTTCGAACTGGGTGGCTTCAGCAGCGGGCATAAACATTCCACTTTTAATTTCTGACAGGTGTTTATTGAAATAGCGTTTCCATTCACTGGACTCATACCGTTTCTGGTAGATAGCTATGCGTTCTTTCTGAACAGCTATTGGAGGCGAAGCGGGCAAACTACCACCCGGCGAAGTGAGAACTGTTTGAGCAATGTATCGTTGCTTGATGGCATTCAGGGCTTCTTCGTATTTCAGTTTTTCGGTTTTGCGTCGGCGGTCGTTAAGAAGAATGATAATAGAGGCAATGAACACCAAGAAGAAAAACAGAATACCCCATGTCCAGTAAAGACGAGAGCGTTGCACGGCCAGTTCGCGGTCGTGGAGTTCCACCACATGGTTGTTTTCAATGTCGCTAATCTCCTTGTCCCTGCGGATTTGGTTAACGGAATCAGCAAAAGCCATGTATTGCTGAAAATAAACATCTAACGAATCTGTCTGGTTAAGGGTTACTGAGAGTTCTGTAAGGCTTTTGTAGGTTTCACAATAGGCGCGGGCGTCTTGCTTATATGCCAATACCTTTTTATTATAATAAAAGGCCGAATCCAGTTTGTTCTCATGCAAAAGAATGTCAGCTTTAATATGATAGGCTGCGCCGATATTCTCCTTTTGTTTATACCCTGCTATATAGCTGTTAATGTATTCCCCTGCTTTTGCATAGTTTTCCTTTAAATAGGCATTCAGTTTAGCTAACTGAAAACGGGCATTGGCATGAAGTTCCTTACTCAGATACGGATTGACAATCACACGCAGGAGGTACGCTTCAGCCTGTTCGGACTGCTCCAAATAAAGATAGGCCTTTCCCATATACCAGTCAGCCCAACCCACGTTGACGGAATCGGAACGGCAGATATCTGAAAAGCGATAATGCCGAAAAGCCTCTAGGGCTTCTATGTCTCGCTCATGTTGGAGAGACATTTTTCCTAAATCTCTTTGGCTATAAGCATAATACTTGTTTGTCGTATCGGGGAAGAGTGTGGTAGCGCGAAGAAAGGCGTCGATAGCATCCAGGTCACGGCTCATATCGGAGTAGGTGCACCCGAGATAGTATTGCGCGAGGGCGGCACGCTGCGTCTTGCGACGGGTGCCATAGTAGCTCGTGGCAATAAGGGGGAGGGAATCGGAGGTGAGACGGACACGGCACTTATAGTCGGCCTGCGTGCGAAGGAGGGCGTAGAGGGCAGCATCTCTAGATTGAAAATTGAAAATTGAAGATTGAAGATTGAGGCTGTCCAGCACGGCGCGGGCGGCGTGGGGGTCGGACTCCATGAGGGCTTCGGCACGGACAAGGGCGTCGTGGACGTCGGTACGACGGCACGACGAAAGACCGACTGTCACCATCACCAGCAGGGCCATTTTCACAAGGAAACTGCGCTTACTTCTTTTCATATCCTGACTTTTTCCGTGCGAAGGTACGGCGTACTGCGGAAAAATGCAAGCATACAGCCGTTTTTTTCTCATCCGTTCGGATAACAAAAGTCATGTTTTTGACGCAAAAAACAAGACAAAACTTCATCGAATTGGGATAGATTTAACACTTGTAGCTCTGCTTACCGCGTTTTTGACACAAAAAACACAATCCATTGGAGGCAGAAATTATGCGACGATGCTCCTCTTCAAATTGCCATGAGCACCTTAATTCTTAACCCTTAACTTAACGATCTGTATGCTCCATAGGCAGCGAAAAAGGGTTTTTTTCCCTTATGCCTTTGCTCAATCACATTTTTTCCCTACCTTCGCGGCCAATATGAAAAAGAGTATCCTTTTGATGATGCTGTCGGCCCTCGTGGGGACGGCAGCAGTGTGGGGACAGAAGTCCTTTACGGTGAGCGGCTATGTGACCGATGCCGAGAGCAGCGAGACGCTCATCAGCGCTACGGTGCTCGACCGCCTGAGCGGGCTGGGAGCCGTGACGAACGCCTATGGTTTCTACTCGCTGACGCTGCCCGAGGGCGATGTGGAGCTGGTGACGCGCTATCTGGGCTACCGGGCGCGGGTGGACGCCTTCCGCCTGACAGCCGACACGGTGCTGGCGCTGCCCCTGCTGCCGATGGCCGAGCTTGACGAGGTGGAAATCATCGGCAACCGGCTCGATCTGGGCGTGGCGGGCTCGCAGATGAGCGCCATCGACATCCCCGTGGAGCAGATAAAGGCCGTGCCCGCCCTGTTTGGCGAGGCGGACGTGCTGAAGGCCCTGCAGCTGCTGCCGGGTGTGCAGAACGGCTCCGAGGGCTCAGCAGGGCTTTATGTGCGTGGCGGAGCTCCCGACGAGAACCTGCTGCTGCTCGATGGCGTGCCGGTGTATAACGTCAACCACATGTTCGGCCTCTTCAGCGTCTTCAACCCCGATGCCATCAAAAACGTCACCCTCTACAAGGGCAGCTTTCCCGCCCACTACTGCGGACGCCTGAGCAGCGTGGTGGACATCCGCATGAAGGACGGCGACATGTATAAATGGCACGGAAACGTCAGCGTGGGTTTCGTGTCGTCGAAGCTCAACATCGAGGGCCCCATCGTGAAGGGCAAGACGTCCGTCAACATCAGCGCACGCCGCACCTACAGCGACATTTTCCTGAACACCGCCCTCTGGGGAGCCGACCTCTTTGACAAGGAGATAGAGCTGCACGGCGCCATGGTGGGCTACTACTTCGACGACCTGAACGTGAAGCTCAACCACAAGCTGAGCGACCGCGACCGCCTCTACGTCAGCTGGTACAACGGCGACGATGACATCTACTTTCGTATGCGCGAGCGCGAAGGAAAGGACTACTCCCTCAAGACCCGCTTCAGCTGGAAGTGGGGCAACATGGTGGGCGTCGCCCGCTGGAACCACGTCATCAACTCGAAACTCTTCATGGACGTCAGCGCCAACTACACCCAGTATCGCCACCACATGGGCATCAAGCTGGACGAACAGGACAAGCGCAGTAAGCTGACGCAGCACATGGCCATCGACATGCGCTCGGGCATCTTCGACGAGACCGCCCGCGCCGATTTCCACTGGAGCCCCACACCGCAGCACGAGGTGCGCTTCGGCACCTTCTACACCCATCATCTGTTCCGTCCCGACGTGGCCACCGTGGCCTTCAACGTCAAACAGGAGCAGACGGCCGACACCGATGCCTATAACGAGGAGACGAAAACCCGCAGCGGACAGCAGGACATCGATGCCCATGAGGCACAGGCGTATTTCGAGGACAACATGACGCTGTGGGACGTGGTGAAGGTGAACGCTGGCCTGAGCACCTCGTTCTTCCACGTGGGCGGACGCAGCTACTTCTCGCCCGAGCCCCGTCTGAGCGGACGTGTGCTGTTGGCAGACGACCTCTCGCTGAAGGCAGGCTATGCCTACATGAGCCAGTATGTCCACCTGCTCAGCAACAACAGCCTCTCGCTGCCCACCGACCTCTGGGTGCCCGTCACCGAGCGCATCCTGCCCGAGAAATCACACCAGTGGGCCGTCGGCCTATTCTATAACCTCAAGGACTACTGCGACCTTAGCCTCGAGGGCTACTACAAGCGCTCGGACAACCTGCTGGAGTACCGCGAGGGTGTCAGCTTCATGACGGGCAGCGTCGATTGGCAGGATAAGGTGGCCATGGGACGCGGCTGGAGCTACGGCGTGGAGCTGATGGCACAGCGCTCGGTGGGCAAACTCAATGGCTGGGTGGCCTACACATGGAGCCACACACGCCGCCTCTTCGACCGCGAGGGCATGGTGCTCAACAACGGACGCCCTTTCAACGCCAAGTACGACCGCCGGCACGAGGTGGACATCACGGGCAACTACACGTTCTCCGACCGCTTCGACCTCAGTGCCACGTGGGTCTATGCCACGGGCAACTGCGGCACCGTCTATACACAGTATTTCGTCGCGCCAAGCGATGGCGATGGCTGGTACTCCACCCTGGGCTATGCCCCTGAGCGGAACAACTTCCGCCTCAACCCCTATCACCGCCTCGACCTCGGCTTCAACTTCCACCGCATCCTTGCCAAGCGCGTGCGGCGTACGCTGAACATCAGCGTCTATAACGCCTATAACAACAACAACCCCTTCCTCATCTACACCGACGAGGAGTACAACCAGCAGAACGATACCTGGCGCACCACCCTCAAGCAGGTATCTCTCTTCCCCATCATCCCCACCATCAGCTACGGGCTGGAATTCTGATGTATATAGTTAAGAGTTAAGAATTAAGAGTTAAGAAAAAATGCATCATTACATCTCCCATCAATCTATAGCGCAGCGTTCTACAGGCCGCAGGCCGTTCTACAGCGCAGCGTTCTATTTCTTTTTCATTTTTCATTTTTCATTACTGCTGCTCTTCTTCACCGCCTGCGAGAAGGAGATTACCTACCACGGCCCCGACGAGCAGCCTATGCTGGTAGTGAACATCCTTGCCGAAGCGGGTAGCCCCGTCGCGGTGGAGGTCTCCCGCAGCGTCTTCTTCCTCAAAGTCAGTGAGGAGAATACTGCCGACCTCAACCTCAGGGACGCCGCCGTGAGCCTTTCCATCAACGGAACCTCTGCCACCCTTGCCTACGACCCCGAATATAGCGCCTATCTCGACTCGCGTCTCCTCCGTGAGGGCGACGATGTTTCCGTCGTCGTCACCCATCCCACCTATGGTAAGGCTACGGCATCTATGACGGTTCCCGTGGCTGCCCGTGCTCACTTCGACAGCCGCTTCACCGCATACATTCCGAAGGACTCGGTCACGACCGCCCAAGTCTACACGTCGGTTGACACCCACGCCCGCACCGACTCTGTGTGGCATGCAAGCCTTGTCATCGACGACATTAAGGGCTCCACGGGCTTTTACCGCCTCACCATCAACCCTTCCTATACGTTCCGTGTCAAGGAGAGCCCGGGACTTTTCTTCCTAACCTACAATGGCTACGTGGACTATATTGATGGTGAAAACGGCACGGCAACCATTCAGGCGGGTGTCTCCTACACGCTACCTTCCTCCACGAAATATGTGCTTGACGCTAACAGCACCGATCCTATCGATGATCTCCTCGGCATCATCCCCGGACTGGATGACAGCGGCGATGGCTATTACAGTTACCCCTCTTCCTATCTTTTTACAGGAGACTACTTCAACACCGAGGGCAGCACGGCCATTACCTTCGACATCTATATGCATACTCCTTTCTGGAGTGGTGGAAAGGACTATTTCTACCATCCTGACTGGCACTATTATGAGAAAGCCTATTATCTCAGCGATGTCTATTACGACGAGGTGGAGGACCCCATGGAAGACGTGGATTACGGCAATCCCTGGGATATCCTCGACCCCGACATCGTCTATACCGTCAATGCTACGTTGGAGACGCTGACGCCCGAATACTACTACTATCTGAAGTCCGTTGAGAAATACGACAATTCCACGTGGTCGCCCTTCTCCGAGCCTGTGCAGATCACCTGCAACATCGATGGCGGCATCGGCATCATGGCCGCTACCTCTGAGCGCAGTTTCTCCGTCTCTCGTGCTTACACCTTCCCCGTTGGCAATTAAGGTTCTTTAGGTCCTTAAGGTCCTTAAAGACGTTAAAAAATAAAGTCATTAACCCCCAATAAACTCTCCCAATGAAAAAGCTCCTTCTTCTTCTCCTTGCTGGGCTGCCGTTCATCATCAGCGCCCAGGGCACTCTTGACGACTACAACCGTGCCTACGGTATGCGTAACCGCTACAGCAACGACAAAATCATCAATGCCAGCGTAGAACCCCACTGGCTGGCTGGCACGCACTCGTTTTGGTACATGCGCCACACCCCTGATGCCACATCGTACCTTCTCGTCAATGCCGACAAGGGTACATCAAAACCCCTTTTTGATGCTGCGAAACTTGCCAAGCTGCTCACCAAGGAATCAGGGCAGGCGGTGAAGGCTGACAGACTGGACCTTCAACGTCTCCGCGTCAATACGGCAGGCGACACCCTCCATTTCTCCTCCGCAGGAAAGAACTGGATTTATCTCGTCAAGAAGAATTCGCTAAAGAGCGAGGAAATGTCCATGCAGATGCCGGGAGGACGTGGCTTTCGGGCACCAACCCAGCAGCGCCATTGGATGGAAGTTGATGACGAGAAGGGCGGAATGGAAGTACCCTCTCCTGACGGCAAGTGGGTGGCGTTCATCCGCGATGCGAACGTCTGGGTGCGTCCCGCACATGGCGGCAGGCCTCGTGCCCTCAGCATCGACGGCACGCTGGGGCACTACTATTCCTCCTGGCTTCGCTGGTCGCCCGACAGCCGATACGTTGCTGCCAACAAAATCCTCCCTGTAGCCGAGAAGCGCTACGTCTACTACGTCGAGTCGTCGCCCACCGACCAAAGCCAGCCCAAGCTGCACAAGCAGGAGTATGCCAAACCCGGCGACGAACTGATGCAGAAGACGCCTTGCATCTTTGAAGTGGAGACGGGGCGAAACATCATTCCCTCCACGGATCTGTTCACCAACCAATACGACCTGGGTGGCCCCACGTGGAACGACGATAGCCGCGCTATCCGCTTTGAGTTCAATGCCCGCGGACATCAGGTGTATCGTCTGCTGGAGCTTTCGGCCGAGACGGGCGAGGTGCGCACGTTGGCCGAGGAGACGAGCGATAAATACGTCAACTATCCCCGCCTCTGGAACCGCTTCCTGAAGGATGGCAAGCGCTTCATCTGGAGCAGCGAGCGCGATGGCTGGCAACACCTCTACCTCTACGACCGTGCTACGGGGAAGCCCATCAACCAGATTACGAAAGGTAAATGGTATGTGCGCCAAGTGCTCCATGTGGATGAGGAGAACGAGGTTATCTATTTCACCGCCAATGGTGTTCATGCTGCTCCTTACGGCGCAGCCTCCGGCGAAGACCCCTATTTCATCCACTACTACAGCATCCGCTTCGATGGCTCGGACATGAAAGACTTGACGCCCGTGGAAGGACACCATCGAGCTGTATTCTCTGATGACTATGCCTATCTGATTGATACTTGGTCCACCGTGGCTGAGGCTCCTCAGATAGTGTTGCGCCGAACGGCTGACGGCAGCGTGGTGAAGGAACTGGAGAAGGCCGACATCAGCCGCCTCGTGGAAGCAGGGTGGAAGGCTCCCGAGGTGTTTGTCGCTCCCGGACGCGATGGAAAAACGAACATGTGGGGACTCATTGCACGTCCTACAAACTTCGACCCCTCGAAGAAATATCCCATTGTGGAGTATATTTATCAGGGTCCGGGCGACCAATATGTGCCCAAATCGTTCCAAGCCTTTAACTACTACATGACTCCCCTAACGGAACTGGGCTTCATCGTTGTGATGGTGGACGGCATGGGAACATCGTTCCGCAGCCGCGAATTTGAGAACATCTGCTGTCGCAACCTCAAGGATGCCGGCATCCCCGACCATATCGCGTGGATAAAGGCGGCAGCAGAGAAATATCCCTACATGGACATCGACCGTGTGGGCATCTACGGCTGTTCGGCAGGAGGACAGGAGTCGCTCACGGCCACATTGTTCTACCCCGAATTCTATAAATGCTGCTACAGCGCTTGTGGTTGTCACGACAACCGTATGGACAAAATCTGGTGGAACGAGCTCTGGCTGGGCTATCCTATCGGGGAACAGTATAAGGAGGGGTCAAATGTGGAGAATGCCCATCTGCTGCAACGTCCGCTGATGCTCGTCGTGGGTGAATTGGACGACAATGTTGACCCTGCCTCCACGATGCAGGTGGCGAATGCCCTCATCAAGGCAAACAAGGACTTTGAACTCGTTGTCATCCCCGGCGCACACCATACCGTGGGCGAAGCCTTCGGCGAACACAAGCGCTACGACTTCTTCGTGCGTCATCTGCTCGGTGTCACCCCTCCCGCATGGACAGAAGTAAAAACAAAATAAAGATTATCTCAGATGATGGAACTCAACGAACTGCAAAAAGACTGCGCACGGAGACAGAAAAAAGGAATGCACTTCATCGTTGCATCCATAGTGATTTGGAGCATCATTCTTGTTGTCTTTCTCTCCAATCTAACGATAGAACAGAAGAACTTATTCACTTTCTGCTGTTCTGCCGTATTGTTTCCGTTGGCGTGGATGCTGTCAAAAGCCTTGAAAATAGACTTTCAGGGCAAGGGCAACCCACTCACGAAGGCGGGCATCCTGTTCAGCATAAACCAGTTGCTCTATATTTTGATAGCCATGTGGGTGTTTGCGGCTGTGCCCGACAAAATGCTGATGGTTTATGCCATGATTTTTGGCGCTCACCTGATGCCATTCTCCTGGCTCTATCAGTCAAGAAGCTACTTAATCTTCTCTATCGTCATTCCCATCCTGTCGCTCATCATCGGACTGACATGTCCTCCACATTTGTTAGCCGCCCTGATGGTAGTAGTGGAAGCCGTCTTTTCTGCTTGTCTTTATGTCGAATGTAAAAAACTATAATCATGAAATTCCTCAAAATCTTCCTCATCGCCCTGTTTGTTACCATGCCTGCCATTGCTCAGGTGGGCTATGTTCCTTCGGAAGCCAACAAGGCTGCCCGTGCTGAGTTCGAGAATGCCCGTTTCGGCATCTTCATTCACTGGGGTATATACTCCATGCTGGGCGACGGCGAATGGGCCATGCAGGTGCAGAATCTGCCCTATGCCGAGTATAGTCGCATCGCTGCGGGCTTCTATCCCTCGAAGTTCAATGCTGCCGAGTGGGTGAGCGCTTTCAAGGCCAGCGGTGCCAAGTACATCACCATCACCAGTCGCCATCACGACGGCTTCTCGATGTTCGGCACTAAAGCCAGTCCCTATAACATTGTGGATGCCACGCCTTTCAAGCGGGACGTCATCGCCGAACTCTCGAAGGAGTGCCAGCGACAGGGCATCAAGCTCCACTTCTACTACAGCCACCTCGACTGGGGACGTGAGGACTACTATCCCCTTGGTCGTACGGGTTGGGGTACGGGGCGCCAGATTGCCGCCGAAGGAAAGAAGGAACATCCGGCCACACAGCTCAAACGCAGCTACCTTGACTTCATGAACACGCAGCTAACGGAGTTGCTCACGAAGTATGGCCCGATTGGGGCAATCTGGTTCGATGGTGTTTGGGATCAGGATGCTTTTCCGCGTGAGGAACAGCCCAACATTTGGAATCTCTACGAGCAGTATGCACTTATCCATCGCTTGCAGCCTGCCTGCCTCATTGGCAACAACCATCACTTGCTTCCCTTCGAAGGTGAGGACATTCAGATATTCGAGCAAGATATCCCGGGGCAGAACGAAGCCGGACTCTCCGGGCAAGAAATCTCTCGCCTACCTCTCGAAACCTGCAAGACAATGAACAACAGTTGGGGCTATAACATGAGGGACAAGAACTATATGTCGCCCGAAGGTGTCGTCCAGTACCTTGTCCGCACCGCAGGAAAGGGAGCAAACCTGCTGCTGAATGTCGGCCCGCGTCCCGATGGCACCCTGCCAGAAGAGGCTTTGGAAAGGCTGAAGTATATCGGCGAATGGCTCGGCACCTATGGCGTGACTGTCTATGGCACGGATGGTGGCTGCATCGATGCGCAGGAGTGGGGCGTTACCACACAGCGCGGCAAGACGCTCTACGTCCATCTGCTGCCGCAAGCCGACAAGGCCCTCCCCGAAGTTCTTCAACTCGATATCCCTAAGGCAAAGAACAAACTCAAGGCGGCAAAGCTGTTTGACGGCGAAGCAAAGGTTCCTTTCAAGCAGACGTCACAGGGCATCACCCTCGCGCTACCCCAGCTTGCTGCCGTTTCTCCTGACATCATTCTCGAGCTCACTTTTGCCAAAGAACTATAGTACACCATGAAGTCCCCTTTTCTCCTTCTCACCTTGCCCCTGCTGCTCCTTTCTTCCTGCGGACAGCCATCGGACAATCTCCCTCTTGCTGAGCGCCGTGCGGCTTTGCCCGAGTTTGAGGAGAGCGTCTGGCAGCCACTCGAAACACCTACGTTTACGTACGACGTACACCGCTATCTGGAGTTCCTCTACTCCTACCTACCGCTGCCCGATATGGCCATGAAGCCTTTTAACTATTGGGCAAAGCAGGTAGAATCTGCCTTGAAGGTTCGGCATGAGATGGGGTGGAATGTTCCTGAAAAGGAGTTTCGCCATTTCGTGCTCCCTCCGCGAGTCAACAACGAGGACCTTGATGACTTCCGTACGGTGTGGGCTGATTCGCTCTGCCGACGTGTGAAGGGAATGAGCATGTACGACGCCGTGTTGGAAATCAACCACTGGTGCCACGAGCAAGCTACGTATAAGCCCTCTGATGCACGCACCTCCAGCCCGCTGGCTACCATCGCTACGGGCACAGGCCGCTGTGGTGAGGAGAGCGTGCTGGGCGTGGCTGCCTTGCGTGCTGTCGGCATCCCTGCGCGACAAGTCTATACGCCCCGCTGGGCTCACACCGACGACAACCACGCGTGGGTGGAAGCCTGGGTGGATGGAAGGTGGTACTTTCTGGGTGCCTGCGAGCCCGAGCCGCGCCTCAACATGGCGTGGTTCAATGCCCCCGTCAGCCGTGCCATGCTATTGCATACCCGTGTCTTTGGCAACTATCAGATTGACGAGAACGAGGACATCATCGACTCCAGCCCCCTTCACACCGAAATCAACGTCATTGCAGGCTATGTGCCCACACGCCGGAATGTTGTTACGGTGCTTGACAAGGAGGGCAAGCCCGTCGAAGGGGCTACGGTGGAATTCAAAATATACAACTACGCTGAGTTCTACACCGTCGCCACTTATTGCTCCGATGCTAAAGGGCAGGCGAGCCTCATGACGGGAAAGGGCGATTTGCTCGTCTGGGCCAGCAAAGACGGCATGTTCGGCTTTGCCAAAGCACAGTCGGATAAGACCGATGTCATTCTTCAATATCCTGTAGGGAAGCGCTTCTCGGTGGATGTTGACATCGTGCCCCCTCCAGAGAACCCCATCCCCTCCGATGCTACAGCTGAGGAGCGTGCTGCCTGTGCTGTGCGCTTTACCTACGAGGACTCGCTGCGCCTTGCAGCTCACGCCGTTCCGGCGGGAAAAGCAGTATTGGAGGCTTTCCGCAGCCGCCATGCCGATAACCCGAATGTCGAAACACTGATAGCTTCGCTCTCGGAGAAAGACCGTCGTGATGTCACCCTCGAGGCGTTGGAGGATGCCCTTGACACCCACGCCCGCAGCCATACGGGGCTGGGACAGGAAGATGCGTGGTCGGTTTTCCGCGAGTGTCCGCGTGTGGAACGGGAGCAGCTGCGTCCCTTCCGTTCAAAGATTGACGTCGCTGCGCTGCCTAAGTTCCAATCTCCTGCTGAGGTGTGGGCTTGGACGTGCAAGAATATCCGCGTGGTGGAGGACCAGAACCCCCAGAGCCTCCGCATGGCCCCCATCGCGGTGTGGAACTATCGTGTCTGCGACGAGTTGAACCGCAATATCTTCTTCGTTGCTCTCTGCCGCGCCCTCGGTTTCGAAGCCCGCATCAACGAGGTGACTGCCCAGACGCAGTACCGCTGGCAAGGAGAATGGCAGGCAGTCACCGCATCTCCGAGCACGAATAGTTCGCTAACGACCGCTGAGAAAGGTTGGATAGCAGCCCAATACACTCCACAGCCCTTCCTCCCCAATCCCATCTACTACACCCATTTCACCCTGTCGTCGCTCAACGACGGTGTGGCTCACCTCTATAACTTCGAGGAGGGTGAGGCCACAGAGGCGGGCACACTGGCATCGTGGGAGACCCTGCTACGCCGTCCCTACGAGGTGGACAAGGGGTATTACCTGATTACCTCTGGCACCCGTTTGGCTTCGGGTGCCGTGCTGGCACACATGGAGTTTGCGGGGGTTGCCACCGGGTCGGAGGATTCTGGTTTTTTGCCTGATAAACCAGTTGTTGTTCCCCTTGTTATGCGTGAGGCATTGGAAAATATTGCCGTTATAGGCCATTTCGATGCTGACCCACTGCTTCCCTACACGGGGCGTGGCTACTACGCCTTGGCTATCATGGGCGAAAAGGACGAGCCCTCCGTTCATGCGCGTGGACTGCTTGACGGAATGAAAGACGACTTCGCTGCCTGGGGACGTCCCTTCGTGGAACTCCATCCCCTCTCGCGCGAAGCTCTTGTCACCACGAGTGGCACGATGCAGCGCATGGCACTCACCGGGCGTGTCGTTCCTGAGGCGTTGGCTCACGAGCTCAGCACAGGCTGCAGCACCGATTTCGACCGACTTCCCGTCATCGTTATTGCCGACTCCTTCGGCCGTGTCGTTTATTTCTCGCAGGGTTATAATACCTCCCTTGCTACCAATCTGCGGCAGGTTATTCGCGGGCTGTAGTCGTCAGCTCCACCAGATGCAGCGTTAGCGCCATGACCTGTTTGATGTCGGCGATAAGGTAGCGGTGCTTTCCTTCAGGTGCCGGTGTGAAGCGGGTGATGCCCTTATTGTCAACCTCTATTTTGCCCGCAGGAGAAAGCGTAAACATACTTTCGCCCTCCACCGCATAGATGAGCGCCGTCGGATCCCAGCTGCACGCATCGTAGTCCGGTCCTAAATAGAATCGGTAGGCTTCTGCAACGGGATTTGGCTGCTCTCCTCCGGCGAGGTCCTTCACTCTTGTGTGGGGGAATTTTACTCTTGAGCCTAGCTCAAAGGGCGAAACGACAATCGGTGTAGGCCACTCGGCAAATACCTTGCGGGCAGCCACGATGTCCTGCACCACATTGAATTCGCCCGAGGCTTCCGCCATATTGCCTGCCATCATCACCAGCTCTTTCACTTTGCGCGCCACTAGCTCAGCCCCCGTGAGCGGGGAGATGTCGTCTGCCGGAGTCGCCAATAGCGAAGCCATGTTCGTCGAAAAGCCCACCGTGACGAAGGTGACGGAGTGGTCTTTCTGCTTTGCCAGCACACGCCGATATAGTTCGTCTGTGGTTGGCCGCAGGGCTCCATCTTTGCTCTCGAATGTCTGGGCAAACAACGGCGCCCCAGCCTCGTCCTTCAGTGCACACACGCGGTCGGTGTAGTGGATGTCCGTTGTCTTCGGCCCTGTGTTTGCCGACACACGCCCTATGGGAATATCCCCATGACCATACCACGTCTGCACGATGTCCGTAAAGTCAGCCGCTGCTGCGCCCTCCTTGCTCATGCCGATGGCGAGCACACGTGCCTGTCCCTCGTCGATATAGCGGTTCATGGCAGCCAGCGCCAGCGCATCGTCAATGTCGTTACCCATGTCCGTATCCAAGATGATACGAGGCATATTACCCGTTCCCGTGCCGCATCCTGCCAGCACAAGAAGCACCAAAAGAATAAAAGGAATCTGTCTTTTCATGGCGCAAATATACCCATTTTTGTTTAATCCCCTGCAAAAACTCCCCCTATTTTTGGCCAATTTCCGAAAAAGCCGTATCTTCGCACCCGCAAAAGTCCCTCGTAAGGACGTATGTCGGTCCCGTAGCTTAGCTGAATAGAGCGTCAGATTCCGGTTCTGAAGGTCTTGGGTTTGAATCCCAACGGGATCACAAAAGAAAAAAGGCTTTGAAGAGGAAAGTTTACTTTCAATTCTTCGGAGCCTTTAAGATTTTTGTAGGATGGCTGGCGCCAGCCAATGGGATCGACGCAGTCAATCCTAACGTAATCACAACGCAGTCAATCCCTGCGTAGCTTCACTAGTTATGCACCAGTGTGCCGATGGGCTGGCCGTCGATAACCTTGCGTAGGTTGCCCACGACGTCCATGTTGAAGACGTAGATGGGCTGGTTGTTGTCCTGGCACATGCAGATGGCCGTGAGGTCCATCACCTTCAGTCCGCGCGACAGCACCTCCTTGTAGGTGATGTCCGTGAACTTGGTGGCTGTGGGGTCTTTCTCGGGGTCGGCGGTGTAGATGCCATCGACGCGCGTGCCCTTGAGCATGACGTCGGCTTCAATTTCGATAGCACGCAGCGACGAGCCAGTGTCGGTGGTGAAGTAGGGGTTGCCTGTGCCGGCGCTGAAAATGGCCACTTCGCCCCGCTCGAGGGCATCGATAGCCTTCCACTTCGTGTAGAACTCGCCGATGGGCTCCATGCGGATGGCGGTGAGCACACGTGTGGGGACGCCCGCTGCGGTGAGGGCGCTGCTGAGGGCGAGGCTGTTGATGACGGTAGCCAGCATGCCCATCTGGTCGCCCTTCACGCGGTCGAAGCCCTTGCCGGCTCCGGTGAGCCCGCGGAAGATGTTGCCACCGCCGATGACGATGCCAATCTGCACGCCGAGGTCGTGGATTTCCTTGATTTGCTGGGCATACTCGGCCAGACGTTTCTCGTCGATGCCGTAACGTTGTTCGCCCATCAGGCTTTCGCCGCTGAGCTTGAGGAGGATTCTGTGAAACTGCATATTATATGTGAATTATCAATTATCAATCGTCATTTATCGATTATAGATTGACTACCAATCTATCGGCGTTTGGCCATGCTGCACGAGGTAGTCGTTGGCGCGGCTGAAGTGGTGGTTGCCGAAGAAGCCGGCATGGGCGCTGAGGGGCGAGGGGTGTACGCTGGTGAGCACCAGATGGCGTGCACGGTCGATGATGGCGCCCTTGCGCTGGGCTGACGAGCCCCAGAGGATGAACACGAGGTTGTCGCGCTGCTCGTTCAGCACGCGGATGACGGCATCGGTAAACTCCTCCCAGCCCTGCCGCTGGTGCGAGGCTGCCGCATGGGCGCGGACGGTGAGCGTGGCGTTGAGCAGCAGCACGCCCTGGTCGGCCCAGCGGGTGAGGTCACCGTTGGCGGGAGGCGGCGTGCCGAGATCGTTCTGAATCTCTTTGAAGATGTTCACCAGCGAGGGGGGCATGGGTGTCGTCGGGCTGACGGAAAAGCACATGCCGTTGGCCTGCCCGGGCTCATGGTAAGGATCCTGGCCGATGATGACCACCTTTACCTTGTCGAAGGGGCAGTGGTCGAAGGCATTGAAGATGAGTCCCGCAGGGGGATAGCACGTGCCGCGGGTGTATTCCTGTCGCACGAAGGCCGTCAGCCGTTCGAACTCCGGCTTGTCGAACTCCGGCTGGAGCACTGCCTTCCAACTCTCGTCAATGCGAACATTCATGGGACGTACGCTATCAAATCGTAAATCAAATCAGCGGTATTCCTGCAGCGGCGCACTGGCTCACCATATCCTCGGGCCAGATGGAGGCCTGAATCTCGCCGATGTGGGCTTTCTTCAGCAGCAGCATACACAGGCGGCTCTGCCCGATGCCGCCGCCCACGCTCAGGGGTAGCTCGTCGCGCAGCAGACGCTGGTGGAAGTAGAGTGCCTCGCGAGCCTCCTGTCCGCACAGGCGCAGCTGCCGCAGCATGGACTCCTTGTCCACGCGGATGCCCATCGACGAGAGTTCAAACGAGCGGCCCAGCGTCTCGTTCCAGACGATGATGTCGCCGTTCAACCCCTTGAAGCCGTCGCTGTTGGGCGTGCTCCAGTCGTCGTAGTCGGGGGCGCGCAGGTCGTGCGGCTGCCCGTCGGAGAGCTGTCCGCCGATGCCGATGATGAACACCGCGCCGTATTCGCGGGCGATGGCGTGCTCGCGCTCCTTGGCCGAGAGGTCGGGGTAGCGCTGCAACAGCTCCTCGCTGTGGATGAAGTGGATTTCATCGGGCAGCGACGGGGTGAGTTGCGGATAGACCTCGCTGATCATGTACTCCGTGCGCAGCATGGCGGCGTAGATGCGGCGGACGATGCGGCGCAGGTAGTCCAGCGTGCGGTCGGCAGGGCGAATGACGCGCTCCCAGTCCCACTGGTCCACGTAGAGGCTGTGCAGGTTGCCCAGCTCCTCGTCGGCGCGGATGGCGTTCATGTCCGTGTAGATGCCGTAGCCGGGCTGCACGGCATATTCAGCCAGCGTCAGGCGTTTCCATTTTGCCAGCGAGTGCACCACCTCGGCACGGGCGTCGCCCATGTCCTTGATGGGGAAGTTGACGGCGCGCTCCACGCCGTTGAGGTCATCGTTGATGCCCAGCCCTTTCAGCACGAACAGCGGGGCCGTCACGCGGCGCAGACGCAGTTCGGTGCTCAGGTTCTGCTGGAAGAAATCCTTAATCTGTTTGATGCCCTGCTCGGTCTGCTTTGCGTCGAGCAGCGGGCGGTAGTTCGGGGGGAGAATCAGGTAACTCACGTAGGGAATGGGGGTTAAGAATGGTTGTAAACGTTCACGTGACAAAGGTAGTGCAAGCCGAGCGAAAAACCAAATTTATTTGAGTTTTTCCGAGGCGCAGCCTACTTAAAAACCCCCGAAGGGGGATTAAAAGTAGTGCAAGCCGAGCGAAAATTCGACGATAGTCAAATTTATTTGAGTTTTTAACTGTGTTTCGAAAAAAAGCCTTCAACCCAGGAGGGTGAGGGCGATGAGGGCAAGGACGAGCGTCCTTAAAGGGGGCGCGGTACGGCTCAGCGGCAGCTGTGGAAAGTCAGGGCTCCGATGATGGCCGTCAGTATGGCTACAAGGACTTCGAGAATCTTTTTTCATGGAAGAGTTTTCATAAGATTGAAGATTGTAAATTTAAGATTGAAGTTTTTTTAGGTCAACGGGTCAACACGTTGGGTACAGACTTGTTGTCTTGTCGACCTGTTGACTCGTTGACCTCTGTCCCTCCGAAGGGGGGACAGACTTTTACGCGAGCAGTTCGCTCGGCACGCGCTTCAGTTGACGGTTGGTGGCGTAGTCGACGCCCTCGGCACCATTAGGGTTGGTGCAACCCACAATCTGATAAGTAATAGGCATAGTTTTAAATAGTTAAGAATTAAGAATTAAGAGTTAAGAATTATGAGTTAAGAGTTAAGAATTAAGAGTTAAGAGTTAAGAAAAAAAGTTTTGGTTATGCGCATACAAGACTATTCACGCTGCAAAGATAATACATCTATTTTTGCCATTCAGACTTTTGCCCTACAACCCCTTCTCGCGCCGATTACGCCCAACTATGAACTATGCATTATGAACTATGAACTGAAGATTACGCAGCCATAGCAGCGTAATCTTCTTCGTCCGGAGCCGGGCCGAGGAAGTGGAGGATGGCTGCCACGTGAGCGGGCTGGAACACCTTGGCCGTGTCGCACGGACAGATGTCGCGC
>JAEEZS010000025.1 GCA_016291905.1 Bacteroidaceae bacterium | reverse complement strand
GTTCTGACGCAGCATCTGACGAACCATCTCCATCTCAGAATGCATCACGCGGCCGTCAGCCTTGATGATATAGGCCGTCAGCACCAGCAACGAGAAGAGGAACGAGCCACGCTGGTTCACGTTAGGCCGTCTGCGACCGTAGTTGTCGCTGACGTCCTCGTTAGTTGAGAACGCCGAACCCAGCCGTGCCTGACCGCTGCTGCCGCCTGTCACCAGGTCGAACAGCCCACCCAGAATCAGGCCGGCCAGCGCCCCAAGTGAGCCGCCAAACATATAACCGATAAATCCTCCTATCCAACTTCCGTATGCCATATCGTTTCGTATTTTGGTGCAAAGATAAGAAATAATTGACAATTAACAACTGATATTTGATAATTATTATGGAAAAAAGCAAAAGACAGTGCCGGGAGGACAGGGAGAAACTCCGTACCAAACGGGGAGTTTCTCCGTACCAAACAGGGAGTTTCTGGCAGGGTAGCGAGAATTGAGCGGCCGGGGAAAAACATTACCACGCCCGTGGAAAAACGTTACCGCGGGCGTGGTAAAATAAATACACGGTCGTGTAAGACCCTTCCCCTTATCGTGAAGGTATGTAATGCGTTCATCTCCTTTACGTTGCAAAATTACTAAAAATTTAGCACAATACCAAATAATATGCGAAGTTTTTTTCTATGCTGACCCCACCCATGCTGGGTTCGGAGGTTGCTGAGTTCGGAGGCTGCTGGGTTCGGGTGGATTTCCGAATCCACCCGCGGCGAGTATCAGGATTTATAATCCGAAACTCATGCCTACATTTTTCGCGCATTGCAAATGCTTATACTCAACGCAGCGGGATTACAAATCCCGCTGAACGCATAAATTCTGACAATCGGCTTTTGGGCTGGCCTTTTGTGGCTCAGCCCCTTTTGCCGATTGTCAGAATTTATGCTCTTTTTGTTTTTCTTTTTGGGGAACTCAAAAAACGAGGCGCAGCCCGAGGTAGTTGAAGCGGCTCGACGGCGTGTCGTTGTACCGAATCGAGACGCGGCAGCTCCCGGCGCTGCTGTGCCAGCTGCCCCCACGGAACACTCGATGGGAGCCCGAAGAAGGACCTTGGGGATTAACCTGAAGAACGGAATCATATTTCTTTGGTCCTTTCCATGAACCTGCACGATCCTGCACCCATTCCCAAACGTTGCCCGACATATCATAAATACCTAATTCATTAGCACTCATCGTTGCTACGTCATGAGTCGAACCGTGATAGTACCAAGCCACATCATCAATGTCGTTGCTACCTGAGTATTTGTAACCTTTCGACTTATTACCTCCACGCGCTGCGTACTCCCACTCCGCCTCCGTCGGCAGGCGGAAACTTCTGCCAGTGAGTGAATTCAACTTACGAATGAAGGTCTGGCAGTTCTCCCAGCTTACCATCTCAACAGGGCAACGGGGGGCCTTGAAATACGACGGATTACTGCCCATTACCGCCTGCCACAATTCTTGAGTCACTTCTGTCTCACCTATTGAGAACGTGTCCAACGTCACTTGGTGGACAGGTTTTTCATTATCGTATGCATCCTCCTCATCACTTCCCATCCAGAACGTGCCGCCTTCCACGCGAATCATCTTAAAGCTGACACCTTTGACCATGATTGTTTCAGACTGATGTTCCAATGTAGAACTATGTTTTCGCAGATATTGGTCAAAAGGAACATAAACTGTTTCCTTTCCGTCTTCTGCCATGTCAAGCATCGGACGCGTTTCTTCCTTTGGATCATCTGCAGGAATACCCACTATGGTCTCATCATTTGTCGTATTGCCACCCAAGAAGGCACGCACTTCAGCAGCTGACTGAGGACGCTGATTGTAGAGGGGTTTCATCATCCAAGTAATAAGCTGCTGCATTTTAGAGCTGACCGTTGGCGGGAAGGTCAGTTGGGTGCCGTATAAGAGTTCTTGCGGGGTTGGGATTGCCTGCAACGTCAACAGTTTGTAGAGGGTTGCGCCTAATGCATACAGGTCGGTCCATGGGCCACAGAAGCGGAGGTTCTGCTCCATCTGCTCCAAGGGAGCATAGCCGGGCGTCAGGGCAAAGGCCGACGACGTGGGCAGCGTGCGCCCATCAATAGTATGAAGCTGTTTGGATGCGCCAAAATCTATCAGGTACAGCCGCCCGCTCCGGTCCACCATCATGTTGTCTGGCTTAATATCAAGATGCCAGATTTGCTCACGATGCACCACCTCCAGCACGTCAAGCGCCTGACGCAGTATCGGCATGACCTCTGCCTCTGTCATCGGATACCCCTGGCGGTTTAGCCGTGCCTTCAGCGACTCGCCCACAATGAAGTCCATCAGATAATAGGCGGTACCGTTTTCCTCAAACAAGTCGAGCACGCTGACAAGATGTTCATTATGCAGTTTGCGCAAACGGTAAGCCTCTTTGATAAACTTGTGAAGATGGGCCTCGAAGAAGGGCCGTTTGTCAGGCATGCTGATGGTCACCTCATTCTGAGCGCGCAGGTTGAGGTCCTTCATGAAGAACTCCTTCATGGCGCAGGTCTCATCAAAATAGGTGTTGGTGACAACGTAGGTATTGCCGAAGCCTCCCGACGCGAGGTGACGCTCTATGCGGTACTTCCCGCCTTGTAGCAAAGTGCCTACGGGAAGCATCGACTGGCTGTTGATATGTACTGTCGAATCGTCCATAATTAAAAAAGTTGCGACAAAGATAACAACTTTTCCCATATTTGCCAAGCAAATTCAGAATTATTTGGTACTTTTGCAAACAAAACCCATTGAACGATGAAACAAAGAGCAACAACCCAGCGGGTGTTCAGCATCTTCAAGGAGCTGAACCAGATACCACGGCCCTCGCACCACGAGGAGCGCGTGGCTGACTATCTCTGCCAGTTTGCCGAAAGGCTGAAGCTGGACTATGAGCGTGACGAACATAACTGTGTGGTGATACGCAAAGCGGCCACACCGGGGCATGAGGCGGCAGAGCCCATCGTGCTGCTGAACCACATGGACATGGTGTGCGTGGGCATGAAGGCTCCCCTCTCCGACCCCATCCAGGCCTACGTGGAAGACGGCTGGATGAAGGCGCGTGGCACATCGCTGGGTGCTGACAACGGCATCGGACTGTCGATGGCGCTGGCTGTGCTGGAGGACGACAGCATCACGCACGGTCCGATGGAGGTCATCACCACGACCAACGAGGAGGACGGCATGTCAGGCGCATCGAACCTCAGCACTACATTCCTGCACGGACGCAAGGTCATCAACCTGGACTCAGAGG
>JAEEZS010000024.1 GCA_016291905.1 Bacteroidaceae bacterium | reverse complement strand
CTCCGCATGAATATTCCTGCCGACCCGAAGGCCGTCAGCGAGTTGGCGCGCCAGCAGCCCAACGAGGGTGTTGACAAGTCGGCTCTGCGCGAGCTCCTGCTTGTGGCTAAGGCCCGTAGCGATGAGCAGAAAGCCTGGCAGGCGCTTGCTGTCAAGGTGCCTGAGTACGCTCCCTGGGCTCCTCATGCCTTTGCCCGTATGACTGAGCAGATGGCTCAGGGCCAGCAGCTGCTGGATGCTGCCGAAGGTAGATACACGCAGGAGGACGTCGACAAAGCCACCTCGGCCCTAAATGCCATCGTCAACGCGATGCGTCCGGGCAACCTGCCTGAGCTAGAAGATCTCGTCGAGCTGAGTGCTCTGCTGGAGAAGGCACGTCAGTTGCCTGAGGGCGACCGCGAGGTGGAGCGGGTCATCAATTATGCCAATATGGTTATCCGATACGTCAGCGACGGAAGTGGAACGAAGGACATGATAGAGCGGGCTGTGGGACAGTTGCGCGGCATTGTGAAATAAAACGTATAAGGTTGCAAAAATATGTAAAAATGGCGGGTGATATACGTCAAAAAGTTGCACAATCGCGGCTGTGTGTGCACACAGAGGGCAGTTTTTTGCAAAAAAACTTGCATAAGTGAAATAATTTGTGTTACTTTGCACCCGATTTGAAAAAATCACCAGAGTAAGAACGTAATTATTAACTCATTTAAAAAAGAAAAATCATGTCAGAAATTGAAAGCAGAGTAAAGGCAATTATTGTAGACAAACTGGGTGTTGACGAGTCAGAAGTGAAGCCCGAAGCTAGTTTCACTAACGATCTGGGCGCAGATTCACTGGACACCGTAGAGCTCATCATGGAGTTCGAGAAGGAGTTCGACGTCGCTATCCCCGATGATAAGGCTGAGAAGATTGGCACCGTTGCCGACGCTATTGCCTATATTGAGGAGAACCAGAAGTAATAAGAGCCCCCTAAGTTAGGGGGTTGGGGGTCTGAACAGGCGAAAGTTCTATTCAGACCCTCAACTATATACTATAGGATATTAGTTTTTGGGCATTTACCTTTGTTCATACCCCCCAATCCCCCTTTGTCAGGGGAGCAAAATCTAAAAGTTTATGGAACTAAAAAGAGTAGTAGTAACAGGTCTGGGCGCGGTCACGCCAGTGGGAAATAATCCCGAAGAAATGTGGAAGAACCTGCTTGACGGCGTGAGCGGTGCAGCACCTATTACAAGTTTCGACACCACCTTGTTTAAGACCAAGTTCGCCTGTGAGGTGAAGAACCTCAACGTGAACGACTATCTGGACCGTAAAGAGGCCCGCAAGATGGATCGCTACACTCAGCTTGCTCTCATCAGTGCCATGCAGGCTGTCGAGGACAGCGGAATGGATCTGGAGAAGGAGGACAAGAATCGTATCGGAGTGGTCTATGGCGTAGGTATCGGTGGTATCAAGACCTTTGAGGAGGAAGTGTGCTATTATGGTGCACATCTGGACCAAGGGCCTAAGTTCAACCCCTTCTTCATCCCGAAGATGATCGCCGACATCTCTGCCGGTCAGATCTCCATCATGTTTGGCTTCCACGGACCTAATTATATCACGTCGAGCGCATGTGCCTCTTCTTCGAACGCATTGGCAGATGCCTTCAACCTGATTCGACTGGGCAAGGCTAACGTCATCGTGGCAGGAGGTGCTGAGGCAGCTATCTGCGCCAGTGGTGTGGGAGGCTTCAATGCAATGCATGCCTTGAGCACCCGCAACGACGAGCCCGAAAAGGCCAGTCGTCCCTTCAGCGCCAGTCGCGACGGATTCATCATGGCCGAGGGTTCCGGCTGCCTCATCCTCGAAGAGCTGGAGCACGCTAAGGCTCGTGGTGCCAAGATCTATGCCGAGTTCGCGGGTGCAGGCATGAGTGCCGACGCTCATCACATCACCGCCTCTCATCCCGAGGGACTGGGAGCCAAGCTCGTGATGGAGAATGCGCTGGAGGATGCCGGACTGAAGCCCGAGGACATCGATTATATCAATGTGCACGGTACGTCGACGCATGTGGGCGATATCTCTGAGGTGAAAGCCATCAAGGAGGTGTTTGGTAATGCAGCCTACAAGCTGAATATCTCGTCGACCAAGTCGATGACGGGGCATCTGTTGGGTGCTGCCGGTGCCGTAGAGGCTATGGCCACGGTACTTGCCGTCCAGAACGATATCATTCCGCCCACCATCAATCATGAGGAAGGCGATGAAGACCCGGAGATTGACTACCGTTTGAATTTCACGTTCAACAAAGCCCAGAAGCGCCTGGTGCGTGCCGGACTGAGCAACACCTTCGGCTTTGGCGGCCATAATGCCTGCGTGGTATTCAAGAAGTATGAGGCTTAGCGATATCATTGACCGTATAAAGCTCCCTTTCCGCAAGGAGAAGGAGCTTTTTTCTGCCTTGCACACTATCATTGGCTTCTATCCCCACAATATTGAGCATTACAAGGTGGCCCTGACCCATAAGAGCAT
>JAEEZS010000004.1 GCA_016291905.1 Bacteroidaceae bacterium | reverse complement strand
TTTTTAGCTCCGCAAAGGTATAAGTAAAAATTTGGGACATGTGCAAGAAAAATCGACTTTTTGTGTTTTTGACTGAAAATTGTCAAGATTCTTGACACTTTTTTTCCCGTTCCTTTCGAAAAACAGAAAAAACGGGAAAAATAGACTAGCAGACTTTATTAAAGACTACTCAGATACGAAGGCGGGCGTATAGACGGCGAAGTTGGGGATGGAACAGCCAGCGCCAGTCGGAAATGAGGCGGCGCAGGAACTCAGCGCCGTCATAGGTGACATCAACAGGAATACCAAAAAGGGTGATCATCGTCAACCCCAAAGCAAGTTGTCGGGACAAGAAAAGGAAGGACAGGATTGCCACCAATACCGTCAGCAAGGGTTTTCCCACAAAGAATACACCAAACCTGCGGGTGTTACGCCAAGCGGCATCCTTTGCACGGGCAGCCAACAACTCGGCAGGAAGCCAGACGGGTAATGCAAGGAGAACACAGGGCAGCCAGATGGGTAAGATAAAGAGAGCAAGCAACGTCTTGAGCAAGGGAGAAAGCCAAAGAGACGATCCTTTCGAGTAGCAGGTGGAAAAGACGGACACGCGGGCGCGCGTACGTTCATTCTTAAATTGAAGGGCATCAGCGAAAACCTGTTTTGCAGCCTCGGGTTCATTCTCGCGCCATGCCATCAGTTTGCCTATGAAGACTTGATTGTAGTCCCTGCGATTATTAAGAACGGAAGTGTCCTTCTGTACTGCGGCACAAAGCTTGGTCAGTTCCAGGATAGACTCGTAGTTATCATCGTCGGGTATCCATGTAAAGAGCGGGCGCATGGCAAGGGTAAGACGCTCACGCAGCGTGTTCATCGCACGGGCAGAGTTCTCTTGATCTACCCCCTTCATAAACTCCGTAACATTGATGGGCTCGCCAATCTGCAACTCCACATCAGGACGGAAACGAAAATAGTCGCTGTACTCGATGCCCGCAGGGACGATATAGACAGGCCATGCGTCGCCTAGCTCACGCACCGCCTCGAGGGCTATATGAAAGACACCCTTGCCGAGCGGGAGCAATGAGTGCTTGGGGCGGTGCGTGCCCTCAGGATAAAGGCAAAGGGGACAACGATCGCGCAGCACGCCGACAGCCTCAGCAATGGCTTTGTCGTTGGACTTGACGGCGCTGACACCGTCGCGGATGCGATAGATGGGGAGGATACGGAGCCAGCGCAGGATGCGCGCCACAGCAGGACGACGGAACATATCGGCACGCGCCATGAAGACCACCTTATGCCCTTCGGCCAACAACATCACCAGCGGGTCCATGAGGGCGCAGGTGTGATTGGTGACGAAGATGACGCTGCCATCTTGAGGCACCTTTTCCCATCCGCTCACATGGAACTGCCGAAAGCAACGCCGTATAGCCCGCTTCACCGCAGGCAGCAAGAAGGTGTAGGTTCGGTCGTCATCCTGGATGTGTTGGCGCATCTATTCTTTTATCTCTTTGGCTCGGAAAATGGAGGCGACAGTGAGGCCGGAAACGATGTGCCAGACGCCCCACCATGCCGTGACGAAAAGCATACCGCCAATGCCCGTTTGGGGGAAGATGGCGGGATTGAAGAGCAGCAGCAGGCCAAGGCCCGAGTTCTGGATACCCACTTCGATGGTGAGGGCACGACGGTCGCGCAACGGAACCCGCCCCACACGCGCTATGGTATTCCCCGTGAGCAGCGCAAGAGCGTTGTGGAAAAAGACGATAATGAAAATGTACTTGATGAACTCCACAAACTTCTCCTTGTTGCTCATGAACATCACCAGCACCATAGCAATGAACACCACGATGCTGATGTAGCGCAGCGGAGTGGAGAGCGCCCTAGCGACACGGGGCAGGAAGCGCGTCGTCAGCAGACCAAGCACAAGAGGAATGCCCAGCAAGATGAACACCGTCTCAAAGACATTCCAGAAGGGGATGGTGAGCCACGTGTTGGCATCGACAATCTCGTGACGGCAGAGGAAATTCTTGTAGAGCGAACCCCAGATGGCGTAGTTGCCGGGGGTGATGATGGGCGCCAAACAGGTAGAGACTGCCGTCATAGAAACGGAAAGTTCCGTATTACCTTTGGCAAACGATGTCATGAAGTTGGAGATGTTGCCACCCGGGCACGACGCAACAAGTATCATACCCATTGCCACCATAGGCGGGATGTACTTGTTGAAGATGACAATGACAAGAAACGTCAAGGCGGGCAAGGCAATCCACTGCCCGAGCAACCCGAGCAGAATGGACTTAGGCTGCGCGAAGACCTTGCGGAACATCCGAGGTTGGATGCCGAGCGAGACGCCATACATGATGACGGCCAGAATGATGTTGATAATGCCGCCAGCGCTGTAGTTGATACTGACGTCATCGAGGCTCGCCAGCTGCTGATAGATGGAATTCATTTCTTAACGATGCTGAGTGTATCAGTAGCTATCATCAGTTCCTCGTCGGTGGGGATGACACAGACCTTCACCTTTGAGTCGGGAGCAGAGATGACTTCTTCGTCGCCGTGGTTGGCTGCATTAACCTTCTCGTCGAGTTTCAGACCGAGGTACTCTAGTCCCGTGACGGTCATCTGACGGATGTCGTCCTGATTCTCACCTACTCCACCCGTGAAGACGATGATATCAACCCCGCCCAGAGCTGCGGCATAGGCGCCGATGTACTTGCGGAGGCGATAAGTGTACATATCAATAGCCAAACGCGCACGTTGGTCGCCCTCAACGAGTTTGGCGTGCTTCACCTCGCGCATGTCCGTCTTGCCAGAGATACCCAGCAGACCGCATTGCTTGTTGAGGAACGTGGAAATACCCTCGGGAGCCAGCCCCTCCTTCTCCATCAGGAAGGTGACAGCACCGCCGTCGATGTCGCCCGAGCGAGTACCCATCATCAACCCTTCAAGGGGCGTGAGGCCCATGCTGGTGTCGATGCAGTGCCCGTCCTTGATGGCTGCCACGCTGCCGCCGTTGCCGATGTGGCAGGTGACGATGCGCGTACCTTCGGCAGGGATGCCAAGAAACTCGCAAACGCGTTGTGAGACATAGCGATGACTGGTGCCGTGGAAGCCGTAACGACGAATGCCGTACTTCTCGTACATGGCGTAGGGAATGGCGTACATGTAGGCATAGTCGGGCATGGTCTGATGGAAAGCTGTATCAAAAACACCCACCTGCGGGATGTTGGGCAAGAGACGCGTGACGGCGTTGACGCCCTTCAGGTTGGCAGGGTTGTGGAGCGGGGCGAGGTCGGAGAGTGCTTCAAAGACATCGAGCACCTCTTTGTTGAGAAGCACGGACTGGCTGAAACGCTCGCCGCCGTGCACCATGCGGTGACCTACGGCATCCAACTCATTCAGCGACTTCAGTACACCGTAGTCGGCACCCGTCAGCACGTCAAAGACGAACTGTACACCAGAGGTATGCTCAGGAATTTCCTTCTCCAGTGTTACCTTCTCGCCATTAGGAAGTTTCAACTTGAGGAACGAGTTTTTCTGTCCAATTTTCTCAATGCCGCCCTGTGCCAAGACGGACTTGTCGCTCATGTCAAACAACTTGTATTTGATGGAACTGCTTCCGCAGTTAAGAACCAAAATTTTCATATATATTGTTAATAGTTTAATTAAATCTTTGCTGCGTAGGCTTGGCAACTGGTAACGGCAATCATTTTATAGACATCATCTACTGAGCAGCCACGACTGAGGTCGTTGACGGGACGGGCAATGCCCTGAAGGATAGGACCGATGGCCTCGGCATTGCCGAGACGCTGCACAAGTTTGTAAGCAATATTTCCCACTTCAAGCGACGGGAACACCAGCACGTTAGCCTTTCCAGCAATGTCGCTGCCCGGAGCCTTGCTGGCTCCTACGGAGGGGACAAGAGCTGCATCAGCCTGCAACTCTCCGTCAATCTTCAGCTCGGGACATTTCTCACGGGCCAGTGCCAGCGCCGTAGTCACCTTATCCACCACCTCGTGTTTGGCCGAGCCCTTCGTTGAGAAGCTCAACATTGCCACACGTGGGTCGTCGAAGCCTGCCACGGCGCGGGCAGTCGAAGCCGTGCTGATAGCAATCTCACTCAACTGAGTGGCATCGGGCACGGGCGTCACAGCACAATCGGCAAATACCAGCACGCCATTCTCGCCATACTGCGGTGTCTGTGTCAGCATAATGAACGCGCCGCTCACGCATGAGATACCCGGAGCCGTCTTGATAATCTGCAGGGCGGGACGAAGCACATTACCCGTCGTGTTGCGGGCACCAGCAAGTTGTCCGTCTGCATCGCCCGACTTGATAATCAGGCAACCTAGATAGAGCGGATCAAGCACAAGCTGCTGCGCCTGCTCCAGCGTCATGCCTTTTTTCTGCCGTAACTCAAACAGCAGCTGGGCATATTGCTCGCGTTTAGGATGGTTCTCAGGGTCGATAATAATGGCTTTGCCGATGTTCTTCAGACCATTTTTCTCGGCAAGCGCTAAGATTTCCTCCGGCTTGCCAATAAGGATAAGGTCTGCCACTTCGTCGGCCAAAATGCGGTCGGCGGCTTTCAGGGTGCGCTCCTCCGTACCTTCCGGCAGGACGATGCGCTGCTTGTGTGCTTTTGCACGCAGGACAATTTCGCTTAATAAATCCATATTGTTATTTGTTAATCTTTTATTTTCACTTTTTTTCTCTGGTGTGGATGCCACGTGCCATACACCTCGCTGACGTTGCCAGCTGTAATGAACGCTGAGATTTTGTTGTCGCGCATGAACTTCATCAAATCCGAGAACTCATTCTGCGTCAGCAAGGTTTGAATCTCCACGCCCTGTTCGCCGCTGTAACCGCCCGTAACCTCGTAGAGACTGCAGCCACGATAGATATCTTCAATAATGAATTTGCGCACGCGCTCGTACTCGGAGGTGATGATGCAAACGCGTTTACGTTTATTGAGGCTCGCGGTGAAATAATCAACGGCGATGCCGTTTATCCATGTGCCGATAAGGCCAATGACAACCATCTGAAACGAGTTGATGGCAAAGGCTGTCAAGCAGATGATGGCCCCTGCAATTGTCACTGACGTTCCAATCTCGAAATGAAAGTATTTATTGACGATTTTTGCCAGGATGTCCAGCCCGCCCGTCGAGGCATTGATGCGAAACATGATGGCCTGCGATGCGCTGAGCACCAACACGAAACAAATTAAATCAAACCACGGATCATTCATCACGCTTGTCTGCCCTGGCTCGGTAAGGAAATTCGTGTAAGGATAGATTACCTCCCACAAATCCATCATCGGACCGAGGATGAGTGCCGTGTAAAACGTCTTCGCTCCAAACTCCTTCCCTATCAGCAACCACGCCAACAACAGCAACACAGCGTTGATAATAAGGACGATGATAGACACCTTCACGGGGATGCCCGCTGCCTCCATTACACCAGCAATAACGATAGATAAACCACTGATGGAGCCTACGACCAACTTACTGGGAACCAAAAAATAATAGACGGAGGCTGCAGCAATAAACATACCAACCGTCATCACCAATCCCTCCGTCCAAAACTTTTTAGACTTGAGTACTTCCAACACTTTATTCATCTCTTTCGAAAGAAACAGGACAAATATATACGAATAATCGGTGCAAAGTTAGGCTTTTTTACAGAAAAAAACAAACTTTCGTGTCATTTTCTAAAATTAATGAAAATCCATTAAAGTTTCCAGAATGACATCTTCTCTGCTTTCTTTGGCGCGTTTTCTTTGTTTTTTGCGCTTTTTCTGAAAAAAAATCCGAATTCCGTGTGTATATTCCCATTTTTTATGTAATTTTGCCGCGTCATTTACTAAAAATATACGTTTTTTATTCATGGACGCAAAGAGTATTACTGTGGATTATGCGGATGAATCGCATGCCAAGTATGCAGAACTCATCTGCAGACTAATTTATGAATCGGCCCAACAACGCGGGACGGGTATCGCCAAACGAACACCGGAATACATCATCGACAAGATGAAGGGAGGCAAGGCCGTTGTTGCCCTCGACGGAGAACGTCTGGTGGGTTTCAGTTATATTGAGTGCTGGGGACATGGGGACTACGTTGCCACATCGGGCCTTATCGTCGACCCTGAATACCGGCTGTTAGGACTGGCTTCGCGCATCAAGGAAAAAACATTCCAGCTGGCGCGTGAACGATTCCCTTATGCCAAAATCTTCAGTATCACCACCTCCCCTGCTGTAATGAAGATGAACCTCAGGCTGGGTTACATCCCTGTCACGCTGGGCGACCTGACAAAGGACGATGAGTTCTGGAAGGGCTGTGAGGGATGCTGCAACTACGATGTGCTGTGCCGCAACGACCGACGCATCTGTCTCTGCACAGGCATGATGTACGACCCGCGCACGGAGATGAAGAAGAAAGAGGAAAAGAAATCGCTCTTCGGAAAAATATTCAAGAAACAATAAGGAATTATCAACGATATGGAAGAAACAAAGAAGAAGAAGAAAGTGGTTGTGGCGTTCAGCGGTGGCCTGGACACATCGTTCACTGTGATGTACCTGACGAAAGAAAAGGGCTATGAAGTGTATGCCGCTTGTGCCGACACGGGTGGATTCTCGGCTGAACAACTGAAAGCCAACGAGGAGAATGCTTACAAGCTGGGTGCCAAGGCTTACGTGACACTCGATGTTACCCGCGAATACTATCAGAAAAGCCTGCGCTATATGATTTACGGCAACGTGCTCCGTAACGGCACCTACCCCATCAGTGTTTCGTCAGAACGTATCTTCCAGGCAATGGCTATTGCACGCTATGCCAAGGAGATAGGTGCCGATGCCATTGCTCATGGTTCAACGGGTGCCGGAAATGATCAGGTGCGCTTCGACATGACCTTCCTCGTCATGGCTCCGGGTGTAGAGATTATCACGCTGACACGCGACATGGCTCTTACGCGCCAGTTTGAGACCGACTACCTGAACCAACACGGCTTCCCGGCTGATTTCAAGAAACTGAAATACTCCTACAACGTCGGCTTGTGGGGCACTTCTATCTGTGGAGGCGAAATCCTCGACTCTGCAAAAGGGCTGCCCGAAACGGCCTACCTGAAACAGATTGAGAAACAGGGTAGCGAAGAGATCCGCCTCCAATTCACGAACGGTGAACTGACGGGGGTGAACGGCGAAACATTCACGGACGGCGTAAAGGCTATTCAGAAGGTGGAAAGCATTGCCGCTCCCTACGGCATCGGACGCGACATGCACGTGGGCGACACGATTATCGGCATTAAGGGGCGCGTAGGCTTTGAGGCTGCCGCACCTATGCTCATCATTGCCGCACACAAGTTCCTGGAAAAGTTCACGCTGAGCAAATGGCAGCAGTACTGGAAAGACCAGGTTGCGAACTGGTATGGCATGTTCCTGCATGAAAGCCAGTACCTGGAGCCCGTCATGCGCGACATCGAAGCCATGCTCGAGAGCAGCCAGCGCAACGTCACAGGCACCGTCACGATGGAGTTGCGCCCCTACTCCTTCTTCACCGTCGGCGTAGAGTCGGACAACGACCTCGTAAAGACGAAGTTCGGTGAATACGGCGAGATGCAGAAAGGCTGGACCTCCGATGACGCAAAGGGATTCATCAAAGTCACCTCCACCCCCCTGCGCGTCTATTACGCGAACCATAAAGAAGAAGGCGAGAAACTGGAAAAAGAGCTGTAGCCATGCGAATTGGTATTATTGGCGGAGCGGGTTATACCGCAGGCGAACTGCTGCGCATACTCATCAACCATCCTGCAGCAGAAATCGTCTTTGTGCATAGCAGCAGTCAGGCTGGAGTCCCCATAACAGATGTTCACAGCGGGTTGTTCGGCGAGACGGATCTGACGTTTTCGTCAGACTATGACCTTCACGCCATTGACGTGCTTTTTCTCTGTTCCGGACATGGCGCCAGCACGGCATTCTGGCAGGCAAATGAACGTTCCGCAGGGTTGAAGGTCATCGATTTGGCACAGGATTTCCGCGATGAATCGGAGGGTTATGTGTACGGCTTGCCTGAATGGCAACGGGAAAAGATTGCCTCTGCTACATTGATTGCTAACCCAGGCTGCTTTGCCACAGCTATTCAGTTAGCTCTTTTGCCTTTGGCAAATGCCAAACTGCTGAAAAGCGAGGTGAGCATCAACGCTATCACAGGCTCTACGGGCGCAGGTGTCAAACCCAGTACGACAACGCATTTCAGCTGGCGCTCGGACAACATCTCGGCCTACAAGGTATTCGAGCACCAACATCTGAAAGAGGTAACGCGCAACCTCACTTTATTGCAAGGCGAGTCCCCATTGCCCACCCTGAACTTTGTTCCTATGCGGGGCGACTTCGCCCGCGGCATTTTCGCCAGCATCCACACGGATTGTCCTTTGAGTGAAGAGGAAGCCCTGCAACTCTACGACGATTACTACAAGGATGCCGCTTTCACCTTTGTCAGTCCCCGGAGCGTGGACCTCAAACAAGTTGTCAACACCAACAAGTGCTTGATTTCTTTGGAGAAGCACGGAGAGAAACTGGTTGTTTGCTCTGTTATCGACAACCTTCTTAAAGGAGCCAGCGGACAGGCTGTGCAGAACATGAATCTCCTCTTCGGCTTGGACGAGCATACCGGCTTGCGTCTGAAAGCAAGTGCTTTTTAATTACAATTGAAAATGGATCTATTTGACGTATATTCCCTTTTTGATGTCACGCCCGTCAAGGCACGGGGATGTCGTGTGTGGGACGATAAAGGCACCGAGTACCTCGACCTCTACGGAGGACATGCCGTTATCTCCATCGGGCATTCGCATCCGCGTTACATTGCTGCCCTTACAGAGCAATTGAACAAGATTGGCTTTTACTCCAACAGCGTCGTCAACCCCCTGCAAGCAGAGCTGGCGCAGAAACTCGGCAAGGCCTGCGGCTATGAGGACTACGCCCTATTCCTCGTCAACTCGGGTGCCGAATCGAACGAGAACGCCCTCAAGTTGGCTTCATTCCATACGGGTAAAGACCGTATCATTGCCTTCCACCGTAGTTTCCATGGCCGTACCAGCGGCGCAGTTGCCGTCACGGACAACCCTGCCATCGTCTCTCCCTTCAATGCTAATCACAAAGTAACGTTTTGTGATTTAAATGACGCAGAGGGTGTAGAAGCCGAACTGCGAAAAGGCAACGTGGCTGGCGTTATCATCGAAGGTATTCAAGGCTGTGGAGGCATCCACGTGCCGACGACATCTTTCATGCAGGAGTTGGAAACATTGTGCCACACATACGGTGCGGCTCTCATCCTCGACGAGGTGCAGAGCGGCTACGGACGCACAGGGCGTTTTTTCGCTCATCAGTGGAACGACATCCATCCCGACATTATCACCATGGGCAAAGGCATTGCCAACGGTTTCCCCTGCGGAGGCATACTCATCGCGCCGCAGTTCAAGGCCCGCAAAGGCATGCTCGGCACCACGTTCGGTGGCAACTACTTGGCTATGGCAGCGGCATTGGCCGTGTTGGACATCATTCAAGATGAAGGACTTATAGAAAATGCTTTTAGCGTGGGTGAATACATTAAGACTCACATCCCCGTTTCGCCCCGCATCAAGAAGGTACGCGGACGAGGACTGATGATTGGCATCGAAATGAACGAGGATGTCGCACCGCTGCGCCAGAAGCTGCTCTTTGAGAATCACATCTTCACTGGCGTAGCAGGAAAAAACATGATTCGCCTGCTCGCTCCTCTATGCCTCAGCATGGAAGAAGCCAAGCAATTCCTCACCGCCTTCAACACGCTTATTAATTCATAATCAGCCAATGAATACTTTTTTTCACGTTTCAGACATAGGTGACTTGCAGGCTGCACTTGCAGAGGCTCAAGCCATCAAGAAAAACCGTTTCAGTTTTGACACGCTGGGCAAGAACAAAACCTTGCTGATGATATTCTTCAACAACTCCCTGCGCACCCGTCTCAGCACGCAGAAGGCAGCCATGAATCTGGGAATGAACGTCATTGTGCTGGACGTGAACGCCGGAGCCTGGAAGTTGGAGACGGAGCGCGGCGTCATCATGGACGGCGACAAGAGTGAGCACCTGTTAGAGGCCATCCCCGTCATGGGGTCGTATTGTGACCTCATCGGCGTGCGCTCCTTCGCTGGATTGACAGACCGCGACTACGACTATGCCGAGACCATCGTGCAGCAGTTCGTGCGCTATAGCGGACGTCCCGTATTTGCTATGGAGACAGCCACCGTGCATCCTCTGCAGGCCTTTGCCGACCTCATCACCATTGAGGAGCACAAGGCAGTGAAACGCCCCAAGGTGGTGCTAACATGGGCACCGCACCCCAAGGCATTGCCGCAGGCCGTACCCAATTCGTTTGCTGAATGGATGAACGCTGCCGACGTCGATTTCGTCATCACACATCCCGAAGGCTACGAACTCGACCCGCTGTTCGTGGGCGATGCCCGTGTGGAATACAACCAACTGAAGGCTCTTGAAGGGGCAGACTTTGTGTATGCCAAGAACTGGAGTTGCCCAGGCGTGACACGTCCCGACGACTATGGCAAAGTCCTTTCGAAAGATATGAGCTGGACTATCGATGCTGCCCACATGGCTGTGACGAACAACGCCCACTTCATGCACTGTCTGCCTGTACGTCGCGGAATGATTGTCACGGACGACGTCATCGAGGCTCCCACAAGCCTTGTCATCCCCGAAGCCGCTAACCGCGAAATCTCCGCGCAAGTCGTCATCAAGCGAATGATAGAGGTCCTATAAGATGGAGGCATTGAATGTCATCAAGGTAGGCGGTGCCGTAGTGGAAGACCCGCAGGCACTGGAGGCGTTTCTGACGCAGTTTGCTGCGGTGGAAGGCTGTAAGGTGCTGGTACATGGCGGAGGACGCTCGGCCACGGCCATGGCAGCGCGCCTCGGCATTGAAACGAAGATGCTGAACGGGCGGCGGATCACCGACGAGGCCATGCTGGAGGTCGTCACCATGGTCTATGGAGGACTGGTGAACAAGACAATAGTAGCTCGCATGCAGGCCGCAGGACTCAACGCCATCGGATTGACAGGTACCGACATGGATTGCATCCGCAGCGACAAGCGTCCCTCCGAGCCCATTGACTACGGTTTTGCCGGCGATGTGCGGCATGTTGACGGCAAGGCATTGCACACATTGATTGGTGCAGGTTTCGTGCCTGTCATGGCGCCTCTCACCCACGATGGCAAGGGCCAGTTGCTCAACACCAATGCCGACACCATTGCGGCTGAAGTAGCCAAGGGCTTAGTGCCCTTTTACGATGTCACGCTCACCTTCTGCTTCGAGAAGAAGGGCGTCTTAGCAGACCCCACGGACGAGGACAGCGTCATCCCCCGCATCAACCGCGCCAAGTACGACGCCCTTGTTGCCGACGGCACACTCTCAGATGGCATGCTTCCCAAGTTCCACAACGCCTTCTCCGCCCTCGATGCCGGTGTTGTCCGCGTTGTCATCACCAGCGCCAACAACCTTTCCGGAGGAACGGTAATAAATCAAGAATGAAAAGAAATCGAGAATGATAGAGTTGCTCAAATCCCTTATTGCCATTCCCTCCTTCAGTCGCGAGGAAAGTGCGGCATGCGATTACCTCGAAGAATGGATGCGAGCGCAGGGACTTGACGTTCAGCGCAAAGGCAACAACGTTTGGGTGGAGCAGCCTGGGCGGGGTGATGGACGACCTGTCATCCTCCTCAATGCCCACATTGACACCGTGCGCCCTGCTGCCGGCTATACGCGCGACCCGTTCACGCCCGTTGTCGAAGACGACAAGCTCTTTGGACTGGGAAGCAACGACGACGGAGGCTCCCTCATCGCCCTGCTGGCCACTTTCATGGAACTCTCCAAGTATCCACAGCCCTGCCGCTTTGTCTTTAGCGCCACAGCCGAGGAGGAGGTGTGCGGCGCCAACGGCATCGAGAGCATTCTTGATGACATCGGCCCCTTTGACCTTGGCATCATCGGCGAGCCCACACAGATGCAGATGGCTGTGGCTGAGCGCGGACTGATGGTGCTTGACTGCACCGCCCACGGACGTAGCGGCCATGCTGCACGGGGCGAGGGCATCAACGCGCTCTACGAGGCAATGAAGGACATCGAGTGGTTCCGCACCTATCACTTTGAGAAGGAGTCAGACTACTTGGGCGAGGTGAAGATGACGGCAACGATGATACAGTGTGGCACGCAGCACAACGTGGTGCCCGACACCTGCACGTTTGTCGTCGATGTCCGCCCCAACGGCATGTACACCAATCCCGAAATCCTTGCTGAAATACAGGCGCACGTCCACTGCGACGTCGTGCCCCGCTCGCTGCGTCACAGCAGCTCCCATATCCCCCTCACCCACCCCGTCGTGCAGCGTGGTCTTAGCCTCGGCCTCACCGCCTTTGGCTCCCCCACCACCAGCAACCAGACGGTGCTTCCTGGCTACACCACCCTCAAGATAGGCCCAGGCGACTCAGCCCGCTCCCACACCGCCGACGAATACATCCGCCTCAGCGAAATCCGACAAGGCAAAGAAATCTATTTCAAGCTGCTGAATCAGCTTGAAATAGAATGAAAAATCCATAATAGCATAATTCCTGATTCCTCATTCCTAATTTTATAATTTTCATGAAGCTTTGGGACAAGGGCTACGAGCCCGACAAACTAATAGAGAATTTCACCGTAGGTAACGACCGTGAACTGGACCTCCAGCTGGCACGCTACGACGTGCTCGGCTCCATGGCCCACATCCGCATGCTGGCGTCCATCGGGCTGCTCGGCGCTGACGAGCTGCCCCTGCTGCTCGACGGCTTGCAGGCTATCCTCAACGACATTGACGCAGGGCGCTTCACCATCGAGGAGGGTATTGAGGATATCCACAGCGAGGTGGAGTTGCTGCTCACCCAGCGTCTGGGCGACATTGGCAAGAAAATCCACTCAGGCCGCAGTCGTAATGACCAGGTGCTCGTCGACCTCAAGCTATTCTTCCGCGACAAGCTGCGCGAAACCGCCCAGGGCGTCGCCACCCTCTTCCACCGCCTGCAATCGCTCAGTGAGCAGCACAAGGACGTCCTCATGCCTGGCTACACCCATCTGCAGGTGGCCATGCCCTCGTCGTTCGGCCTCTGGTTCGGCGCCTATGCCGAAACGCTCGTCGACGACCTGCGCCTGCTTGCTGCCGCCTATGCCGTTGCCGACCAGAACCCGCTGGGCAGCGCTGCCGGCTACGGCTCGTCGTTCCCCCTCAACCGCACCATGACCACCCAGTTGCTGGGCTTCTCCACCCTCCACTACAACGTCGTAGCCGCGCAGATGAGCCGCGGGAAGACCGAGCGCGCCATTGCCGCCGCCCTCAGCGCCATTGCAGCCACCCTTGGACGCTTCGCCATGGACGTCTGTCTCTTCATGTGCCAGAACTTCGCCTTCATCTCCTTCCCCGACGAGTTCACCACGGGCAGCAGCATCATGCCCCACAAGAAAAACCCCGACGTCTTCGAAATCATGCGCGCCAAGTGCAACCACCTGCAGAGCCTCCCTAATGAGATTGCCCTCATGACCACCAACCTGCCCCTCGGCTATCAGCGCGACTTCCAACTGCTGAAGGACGTTCTCTTCCCCGCTTTCAGCGAGATGGCCGCCTGCCTGCAGCTCTGCGACGTCATGCTGCAGCACATCCGCATCAACCGCGATATCCTCGACGACCCGCGCTACGACTACCTCTTCACCGTCGAGGACGTCAACCGCCTTGTCCTCAGCGGCACCCCCTTCCGCGAGGCCTACCGCGAGGTGGGCATGCAGGTGCAGCAGGGCACCTACCACCCCACGCGCACCGTCCACCACACGCACGAAGGCTCCATCGGCAACCTCTGCACCGAGCAGATACGACAGAAGTTCGACGACGTCATCCAGTCATTCGGTCTCCCCAAAAGCGAGTGATAGGACGCGACGTCCTGTTGTTAGCCAAACATATTGATCCACGCTGCCCAACGGTTGGGCAGCGTGGATCAACGCGTTTTTCACCCCTTTTTTTCTTCTGTAAGGAATGTCTACTCCCTGACTAGTTTCGGAGTTGTCATCTTTCCTTGTTTTTCCCGTTTTTTCTGTTTTTCGAAAGGAACGGGAAAAAAAGTGTCAAGAATCTTGACAATTTTCAGTCAAAAACACAAAAAGTCGATTTTTCTTGCACATGTCCCAAATTTTTACTTATACCTTTGCGGAGCTAAAAA
>JAEEZS010000023.1 GCA_016291905.1 Bacteroidaceae bacterium | reverse complement strand
TCAAGAATGCCATCGACGCCACCATCGAGCTCGGCGGCACCAACTACGTCTTCTGGGGCGGACGTGAAGGCTACATGAGCCTCCTCAACACCGACCAGAAGCGCGAGAAGGAACACATGGCCACCATGCTACGCATGGCCCGCGACTATGCCCGCAGCAAGGGATTCAAGGGCACCTTCCTCATTGAGCCCAAGCCCATGGAGCCCAGCAAGCACCAGTACGACGTCGACACGGAGACCGTCATCGGCTTCCTGCGTGCTCACGGACTGGACAAGGACTTCAAGGTCAACATCGAAGTCAACCACGCTACGCTGGCTGGTCACACCTTCGAGCATGAGCTCGCCTGCGCCGTCGATGCCGGCATGCTCGGCTCCATCGACGCCAACCGCGGCGACTATCAGAACGGCTGGGACACCGACCAGTTCCCCATCGACAACTTCGAGCTCACCCAGGCCATGATGCAGATTATCCGCAACGGCGGCTTCGGCAACGGCGGCACCAACTTCGATGCCAAGACGCGTCGTAACAGCACCGACCTTGAGGACATCTTCATCGCCCACATCGCCGGCATGGACGTCATGGCTCGCGCCCTCCTCAGCGCAGCTGCCATCCTCGAGGAGAGCCCCATCCCCGCCATGCTGAAGGAGCGCTACGCCAGCTTCGACGGCGGCCTCGGCAAGAAGTTCGAGGAGGGAAAGATGACTCTCGAGGAAGCCTACGACTACGGCAAGAAGGTTGGCGAGCCCAAGCAGACTTCCGGCAAGCAGGAGCTCTACGAGGCCATCGTCGCCATGTACTGCTAATCCGCTTACCACTCACGAAAGCAATAGGGGCGCGACATCGCGCCCCTATTCTTTTGCCGTCTTTCGTTTTCGAAAGCCCTTACACCTTCAGGAAAATCTTCTTGCGGTAAAGGACGTAGAGGAACAGCCAGCAGACAAGGATGTAGGCGGCCTCGGTAAAGAAGGGCTGAGCATTCTCGGGCAAGTGCTCCACAAGGCCGCCGAAGATGCGGCTGGAGGTGTAGCCGAAGTTGATGAAGCGCTGCCCCAGGTAGATGGTGATGGAGTTAAGGCCGATGACGGTGAAAAACTTCGCCCAGCGGCGATGGCCACGCACATCGATAATCCAGTAGAAAAGGGCGAACATCAGCACGGAGTAGGCCCCGACGACGAGGACGAAACTGCTTGTCCACAGCTTTTTGTTGATGGGAAAGTCGAGGTTCCAGAGGAGGCCGAGCCCCAGCATGACGATGCCGGCCACCGCCATGCCGAGTACCTTCTTCTTGGGCGTGAGCCCGGCTCGCTCGCTCTTCACCCATTCGCCGGTGAACATGCCGAGCAAGGCGGTGCAGATGGCAGGAATGGTGCTGAGGATACCCTCGGGGTCATAGGCCGGGGTGTAGATATGCCCGGGCAGCAGCACACGGTCCACATAGCCGATGATGGAGCCCTCAGCCGTGAGGATATCCGCCCCGGCAGCATCAGGGGCAGGGATGAAGCGAGCCACCAGCCAATAGCCCACAAGAAGCACGGAGGTGATGACGACGCGCCACTGCCAACGGCTGTGCATGAAGATAAGGGCGGCAAACATCCAGGCGAAGCCGATGCGTGCCAGCACGCTGGGGATGCGGATGTGGGCAAAGTCGAGGTGCGTGAGAAGGCCGTTGTAGAGCAGGCCGAGGACAAACAGCGTCAATCCGCGCAGGATAACTTTCCAATGGATGGCGCTTTCGGGCTTATGCTGCCCGCGCTGCTTGGCCAGCGAGAAGGGGAACGAGATGCCCGCAATGAACAGGAAGAGCGGGAAAATGGTGTCGTGGTGCACAAGGCCGTTCCACTCCACGTGCTCCATCTGCTGCGCCAGGCCCTCGGTGAACGAGCCGGGGAACCACTTGGCAAGCGCAGCCAACAAGCCCGCGCCGCCCATGATGAAGAACATGTCAAAACCTCGGAGCGCATCCAGCGACTCCAACCGCTTGTAAGGGAATTTTACTTTCATATCATCAGGTATTAGTTGGTTTTCAATGCACAAGAATAGTCTTCATCGGTGAGAACATACGTCGATGTCCCCTCGGAGCTATAGCGATGGTACTCACCCTTGAAGGTGTAGCTGTCATCATCGTAAGGGCTATGAGGGGCGGAGATGGCGTGATGGTAATAGAGATAGCGCCCGTCGTCGAACTCAAAGCGAACACTGTCGCCGTAGATGATGTGCTGAAGCAGCTGGCCCGTGTTTTCGTTTCCGGCACGCCCCAAGCCGCCGTCTGCATATAGCAGGGTTTTCTCGCCTGCGGCAATGGTGATGCCGTCAGGGTTCTGGAAATACCGGCATCGGATGCTGTCCATGGGGGAAACGAAGTACATATCCGCCGTATCCATGAGAGCCACAATGGTGACGGAGTGCGAGGAATCATTCTGAAAGACATAGTCCTGACTGTAGCCCGGATCGCAAGAAACCAGTACGATAGCCAACAGGAGGGTTGTCAGACAAAATCTTTTCATACCATTATTTTCTGCAAATGTACGCACCTACTTTCTATCTACCAAATTATTTCTCATTTTTGTTTTTTTTGCCGGCAAAAGTTTGGCAATTTAAAAAACAATTATGTAACTTTGCGCCCAAGTTAAACTTTAAAACTTTTTGCACATGAAACGTTTTGCATTTGTCATGATGGTGGCTTTGGCCCTGAGCACCGCCACCTTTGCCCAAAACAGAGTGAAGTACATCTATGCCAGCGAGCCAACGCTGGACATTGAGCTGTTGCAGAGCAGCGAGCAGACTGTTCAGCTGAATCGCTATTTCTTAGCCGGTTACAACTCCCTCTGTCTGCCGTTCTCCCTGACGGCCGAGCAGGTGGCCGCTGCCGCCAAAGAGCTGAAGTTGGAGCGCCTGGCTGGCATCCAGCAAGAGGGAGGGGTGTTGAACCTCTACTTCGTGGATTGCACGGCCGACGGCATCCAGGCGGGTGTGCCCTACCTGGTTTACTCGCCCACATCGCAGTATATGCGGGTGAAGAACACCGACGTGCTGGACTTCGACGCTGAAATCAAGGTCGTCACCATGGCCGACGGCAAGGGCAACGTCGTCTCGTTCAGCAGCAGCTGGGAGAGCATCGAGAAGGTGGGGCGCTACGGCATCCCCGCAAAGCAGGATGTCACCCCGCTGGAAAGCGTGCTTCTGAGGACCGAAGCCGACAAGATTTTCCTGCCCACACGCTGCGGCTTCACCTGGGACGAGCAAACCCCGACAGCCAGCGAGCTGAAAATCCGCCATGCCGCCAGTCTGGGCGACGTGACTGCCATCACCGGCATCAGCCAGGACGAGGTCAGCGGCGACTACTACAACCTCCAGGGCCAGAAGACCACCAAGGATGCCAAGGGCATCCGCATCCAGGAGGGCAAGAAGACGATGGCTAAATAGTCAAAGCCCTGACGCCTCGCCTTTGCGTAGTATCATAAAAAGATAATCAGCAGTTTGTCGTTTCAAACTGCTGATTTCTTTTTGTAGCGGGACTCAGGATTGAACTGAGGACCTCATGATTATGAATCATGCGCTCTAACCAGCTGAGCTATCCCGCCATCGCTTCCGTTTTTCGGAAAAAGCGGCGCAAAGGTACAGGGATTTTTTCATCCGTGCAACTTTTTCGTCCTTTTTTTGCGGCCGGGCAACGATTTTTCATTTGATTGAAAGATATTCGAAAAAAAATTTGTTTTCTTTAACGGAAATCTTTATTTTTGCGGTGAGAACGACAAAAACCACAAGACCATGGAGAAAATTCACTTAGAATTTCCGTTGAACAGCAACTCCCGTTCCATGATCTGGGATAGGGTGGGCACAACGGGCGGTCTGGAGGCCTGGATGGCAGACCGCATTACGGAGGACGCAGACGGAATCTATACCTTCAGCTGGGGCGGAAGCGAGACACGCCACGCCGAGCTCGTTGCCAAGCGCATCGGCACATACGTCCGTTTTCATTGGATGGACGAGGGTCCGAAGACGTTCTGGGAACTGCGCATCACGTTCAGCGAGCTGACGAACACCTACGTTCTGGAGGTGACGGAGCAGACGGACGACGAGGACATCGAGGGGCTCACTCAGCTCTGGGAGAGCTTCGTCGAAAAGCTCTCGCGCCGCGGCGGCATCTGAAAGATGGTAAATTATTATAAAAATAGCGTCGTTTCCTTTTTCTCCTTTTCTTTTTGTGTTACTTTTGCAACTTGAAACGAAGTAACTCATCCCTGCGTGCGTTTGAAAAGACTTGATCTGTTTGTGCTGAAGAGTTTCGGTATCATGTTTATCGGGACCTTCTTCATCTGCCTCTTCATCTTCGTCATGCAGTTTCTGTGGCTGTATGTCGATGAGATGGTGGGCAAGGGGCTGTCGCTGGACGTGCTGGGCAAGTTTTTTTATTACGCCACGCTGACGCTGGTGCCGCGCTCGCTGCCGCTTGCCATCCTGCTGGCGGCGCTGATGACGTTCGGCAACTTCGGCGAGCGTGTGGAGCTGACGGCCATGAAGGCGAGCGGTATCCCCCTGCTGCGTGTCATGCGGCCGCTCATCATCTTCTGCATCCCGCTCTGCTTCGCGTCGTTCTATTTCCAGAATGTCATCATCCCCGACTCGCAGCTGAAGCTCAACACGCTGCTCGTCTCCATGAAGCAGAAGTCGCCCGAACTGGAGATTCCCGAGGGGGCGTTCTACGACGGCATCGAAGGCTACAACCTCTTCGTCGACCACAAGGACCGCAACACGGGCATGCTCTACGGCGTCATCATCTACAACTTCACCGACGGCTTCGACAATGCCCACATCATCAAGGCCGACTCGGGGCGGCTTGAGACCACCGCCGACAAGAACTACCTGAAGATGACGCTCTACAACGGCGAGCAGTTCGAGAACTTCAAGGACGATAACATCAACAAGAAGAATATCCCCTACCGCCGCGAGGTGTTCGGCCGCAAGACCATCCTCATCGCCTTCAACGACGAGTTCAGCGTCCAGGAGGCAGGCTTCCTCAGCGCCAGCGCCAGCAGCAAGAACATGCGCCAGTTGGTCATCGACCGCGACTCGCTGCTGCAGGAGCAGGACAGCATCGGCCGTGCCTACTTCAAGACACTCAAGAACGGCACCTACAACGTCTATTCCTACAGCGCCGACGACAGCGTCCGCATGAAGGAGCAGCGCATCACCCACCTCAACATGGACAGCGTCTACTACTCCGCCACCCGCGACCAACAGATGCGCTGGCGCACCACCGAGAAGACGAGAATCGAGAACATGCGCTCCGAGACCACGCTGAAGAAGCGCTCCGTCTATCTGGCGGACAAGAACATCCGCAAGCACCGCATCGAGTGGTGGAACAAGATTGTCCTCTCGCTGGCGTGCATGGTGTTCTTCTTCATCGGTGCGCCGCTGGGCGCCATCATCCGCAAGGGCGGGCTGGGCGTCTCCATCCTCGTGTCGGTGCTCATCTTCATCATCTACTATATCCTCGACTCCAACGGCGGCAAGATGGCGCGCGAGGGCGAGATGACGGTGTGGTTCGGCCGCTGGATGAGCACCTTTGTGCTGGCGCCGATGGGCGCGTTCTTCACCATCAAGGCCAACCGCGACAGCACCGTCTTCAACCCCGATGCCTACAAGGCCGCCGTCCGCTGGCTCATTGCCAAGCCCGAGGAGCGCCACGTCAGCGGCAAGGAGGTCATCATCCACGACCCCGACTATGCCCTCTGCTCCGCGCAGATGGATGCCCTCACCGCCTCCTGCCAGGCATGGCGTGCCGGCCACGACTGGCGCCGCCCGCCCCACTACCTGCGCTTCTTCCTCGGCGACCACCGCGACGAGGCGCTCACCGCCATCGCCACGCAGATGGATGCCCTGGTGGAGACGCTCGGCAACAGCCGCGACGCCTTCGTCATCACCAAGGTCAACAGCTATCCCCTCTTCAGCACGCGCGACCACGTCTGCCCGCTGCCCCAGGGGTGGCTCTCCGTGGCGGCGGCCGTCCTGCTCCCCCTCGGTGTGCTGCTGTGGCTGCGCGCCACGTTCTTTGTCCGTCGCCGGGCATCCAATCTTGCCACCATCGTCAAGACCAACGCCGAACTGCAGCAGATTTTTCTCGAAAGAAAACTCGTGAAGATTGAAAATTGAAGATTGAAGATTGAGAATTAATCATAATAAAAAAAATAAGAACATGAATCCCCTATCCGACCGAGTCAACCGACTCCACCCCTCCGCCACCCTGGCCATGTCAGCCCGCAGTGCCGAACTCAAGGCACAGGGCGTCGATGTCATTAACATGAGCGTCGGCGAACCCGACTTCAACACCCCCGACCACATCAAGGCCGCCGCCGTCCGTGCCGTCGAGGACAACTGGAGCCGCTACAGCCCCGTGCCCGGCTACCCCGCCCTGCGCGAGGCCATCTGCGCCAAGCTGAAGAACGAGAACGGCCTCGACTACCGCCCCACGCAGATTGTCGTCTCCAACGGCGCCAAGCAGAGCGTCGCCGGCGTGCTGATGGCCCTCGTCGGTCAGGGCGACGAAGTCATCGTCCCCGCCCCCTACTGGGTCAGCTACCCCGAGATGGTGCTCATGGCCGACGGCACCCCCGTCACCATCCCCACCGACATCGAGCACGACTTCAAGATCAGCGCCGCCCAGCTCGAGGCCGCCATCACCCCCCGCACCAAGGCCATCATCCTCTGCTCGCCCAGCAACCCCACCGGCTCCGTCTATACGAAAGACGAGCTGAAGGGTCTGGCCGACGTCCTTGCCCGCCACGAGCAGGTGTGGATCATTGCCGACGAAATCTACGAGCACATCAACTACCTCGGCCGTCACGAGAGCATCGCCCAGTTCGCCGCTGTCCGCGAGCGCACCGTCATCATCAACGGCGTTTCCAAGGCCTATGCCATGACCGGCTGGCGCATCGGCTTCGCTGCCGGCCCCGAGGTCGTCATCAAGGCCGTCAGCAAGCTGCAGGGCCAGTACACCAGCGGCCCGTGCTCCGTGTCGCAGAAAGCCGCCGAAGCCGCCTACACCGGCACCCAGCAGCCCGTCGAGGAGATGCGCCAGGCGTTCCAGCGCCGCCGCGACCTCATCGTCAGCCTCGCCAAGGAGATCCCCGGCTTCGAGGTCAACCACCCCGAGGGCGCCTTCTACCTCTTCCCCAAGTGCAGCGCCCTGTTCGGTCGGCGCGATGGCGACCGCGTCATCCGCACCGCCGACGACCTCGCCCTCTACCTCCTCGACGTCGCCCATGTCGCCTGTGTCGGCGGCGACAGCTTCGGAGCCCCCGACTGCATCCGCCTCAGCTACGCCACTTCCGACGATAACATCCGCCGCGCCCTCGCCCGCATCCGCGAGGCCGTTGCCCGCCTGACAGAATAATCTACTACCAATTATCCATTATCAATTGCCAATTACTATGAAACGTCTCCTCCTCCCCCTCCTCCTGCTCATTGCCACCGGCGCCACGGCGCAAGTCTGCGAAGGGCTCAGCGTCGTCACCCTCCAGGTGGGCGACAATGCCTTCTATCACCCCGACCGCGGCACGCCCCATTTCCGCCTTGTCTATGAATACGAGTTCCTTGAGGACGCCTTCGACATCGAGAGCCTCTGCCTCGGTGCCGGTGCCACGGTAGGCTACCGTTACACTGAGAAAGACTCCCCTCTTGCGAATGAGCTCCACCACACCTACCGCGACATCCTCTGGTCGCTGCGTGCCACGTTCCACTACGACGTGCTGGGGCAGTTCTTCGACATGCACTCCCCCCACGTCGACACCTACGCCGCCGTCTCCCTCGGCATGGACCACAGCTATCACCGCTTCATCTCCTCCGCCTCGGGCACCGATGTCGTCAATAAAGACGGCTCCCTCACCTCCGTCCCCGGATGGCGCCGCAGCCTGCTGCCCGGTTTAGTTGTGGGTGGTCGCTACTGGTTCACGCCCAATGCAGGCGCCGTTGTCGAGTTGGGCTACGACGGCTACTCCTTCGCCAACATCGGCCTCTCCGTCTGCTTCTAAGCATGGGTGTGTAACCAAAAAAACGAAAAAGGTTACAAAGGTTACAGGTTACAAGGTTACGCTTTACATTTCCTAAAAAGCCCTGCGCTTTTCTTAGTGCAGGGCTTTCTCCCCGTTAGCCTTTTTGCCTACATTTTTCAGTTTTTTTCCCTTTTTCTTTCCATTTGCTGAAAATGTCGTATCTTTGCAAAATGATAGATTATTTGCTTTGATGCCAAACAAAAATCGAATAAGTACATTCGACGTTACTTTTAAAAATAGTAAAAAAGTACCGTTTCAAAGGTGGTATCCATATATAGAAGGGTATTCACCAAATTTCGTGTTTAACCTTATCGATAAGTACTGTAAAGATGCGACACTCATTTATGATCCCTTTGCAGGAACTGGCACTACACTTTTTGCTTCTGATAAAAAGGGAGTTAATACGATTTTTTCAGAGGTTAATCCGTTGCTTCGATTTTTAATCGACACTAAAGTAATGGTGATGTCTTTATCTGAAAGTGAAAGGAGGAAACTAGCTTCTGACTTAAAAGCATTAATTCCAATAATTCTAACTGAAGTAGAAGGCTATGAGCCTTCAGAGGAACTAAATCTATCATACGTAAACACATTTGGTAAAAGTTTGTACTTTGAGGCGGAACAATACTTATTGATTCTCAAACTTCGTTCTTATATCGATCATAAACGAAAAAACAATCAATCTTTGATTGCGGATTTATTAACTGTGGCTGTTTTTTCCTTATTATTGCCTGTATCATATTTAAAAAAGCAAGGTGATGTTAGATTTAAGACAGAGGATGAAAGAGTACATCAGGAGTATATGGAAGATCTCCTACCAAACAAACTTGAACAAATGGTAGAAGATATCGAGAATTTTTCCTACTCTATTTCAATGAAGCATACTATGATATGCGAAAACGCTAAAAACATAGGAAATGCTATTTTGAATGATAAAATATCATCTGTAATAACTAGTCCGCCATATTTGAATGGCACGAACTATTTCAGAAACACAAAGCTAGAGCTTTGGTTTTTGAGACATCTAAAAACGGATGCAGATTTAAGGTTTTTCAGGGATGAAGCTTTAACTAGCGGCATTAATGATGTCAAAGCATCATACATAAGAAAATGTGAACAGTTAAATAGCACGACTTTAAAATTGACATTAGCGGAACTCGATTGTAACGCTTATGATAAAAGGATTCCTCTAATGGCAAGATGTTATTTTAATGAAATGTTACAGATTTTCAGTGGTTTATCAAATAAACTAGAGAATGGTGCATACTTACTAATTGATTTGGGGGATTCCATCTTTTCTAATGTACATATAAAAACTGATTTAATACTAGCTGAAGTATTGAATGATATTGGATACAAATTGGAAGAACGTATTATATTAAGACAAAGACGGTCGAGAAATGGAACGTTTATTTCCCAGGTTCTATTAGTAATGAAATACTACAGAAATAATGGCTTTATCTAAAAAACAGAAGTGGAGCTTCTTTATTAATGAATTACCACACCATCAGCTTCCATATTCTAAGAAGAACTGGGGTAATTCAAATCATTCTCTTTGCTCTTATCAGGGTAAATTAAAACCATCTATAGCGCATTTTTTAGTAGAGACATTCGTTCCTCAAAATGGAAGATTATTAGATCCATTCTGTGGAGTGGGTACTATTCCATTTGAAGCTGCATTAGGCAATAAGATTTCATATGGAATAGATATCAGTCCATTAGCCTATATTGTATCGTCGGCAAAAGTTCACAGATGCGACAGAATGGCTTGCTATGAGTATCTTTACCAGATGTCAGAGTATATTAGAACCCATACTGTTTCAGAAGAATACAAAAAAGTACATAGCCAGTTTGGTTTAAACAAGAAACTTGCAGATTACTATAATCCAGAAACTTTTTTAGAAATACTTTTAGCCAGAATGTTTATAATTAACACTCCCCCTGTTACAGCAGAGCAGATGTTAGTTGTCGCTTCTTTGCTTCACATTCTTCATGGAAATAGGCCTTATGCTCTAAGCCGCAAATCACATCCAATTATACCCTACGCGCCCACTGGTGAATTTGTCTATAAAAATCTAATTGCTAAGGTAACAATAAAACTTGAGAAATCTCTTGATGTGTTACCTAATAGGGGCTTTAAAGATGGTAAAATTTTTCTAGGTGATTCTACCCAAAAATGGGATGATGAAATAAATGAAGTAGATGCCATTATTACTTCACCGCCATTCTACGACAGTACAAGGTTTTATTCTGCAAACTGGATCAGACTTTGGTTTACTGGATGGAATGCTGATAATTTTTCTAGCGAGCCTGCAAAATACATAGACGAAAGGCAAAAAAAAGATTTTGACGTTTATGATTCTATCTTCGAACAAGCTAAAGAAAGGCTAAAGCGCAGTGGCTTTTTTGTTATGCATTTGGGTAAAAGCGACAAATGCAATATGGGGCAAATTTTACAAGAGAAAAGCAAACGATGGTTTTCTCACTCAGAATTATTCACTGAAAATGTGGAAAATTGCGCGAAATTTGGAATTCACGATTTGGGTTCTGTAACAGACCATCAGTATTTAGTTATGCATTAAGTTTATTAAATAGCTGTAGCTAAAAGCCCAACCGGCTTTTATTTCCATCGGATAACTTATCTATTAAGTCATTATCCTCAATAAACCTCTTTACTTCAGATATACGTTTTGCAAGGTCTGTATTATTTCGAACATTTAGGTATTTTTCCACAGCTGCATTTACATCAATATTAGTATTGTAAATGGGGACGGGGCTTGAAAGAAGTGCGAGATTTGCTCCCGTTATCTCAGATAATCTAACTAACTCTTGCGGACTATAAAAGTCGCTTGCCCACCTTGCTTTCTTATTTTCATTAGCCGATTTTGATAATAAACACGCATTTTCTTTAGTTAATGGATAAAAATATTTTGAAGGAAGTATATGATCAATATGCCAACTGCTAGTGTCGGCTTTATCAAGGGGGATTCCTGTCTTAAAACATTTACTGTCAAAGCGTTCGAAAATATCATCTATATCAAGCTTTTCATCGACACCATCAGCTAATTTTGCCAGTAAGTCACCAAGTCTTCTTTTTGCTGTCGCTTCTCTATGTTGTTCTGTTGTGCGCTTGGGATTTCCCACAGCATTAATGGAAGCTTTACAGCACCTACATTCTAACTGCTTTTCTAGCCGACTCCATTTGGCATGAAAGCTAAAATGACTAGCAGGAAGTATTCTTCCGCAAGTTTTACACTGCTTCCAATATGCTTCTTTGTTTTCTACAGCTATATTAAAGAAGTTTGTCCAAAATCTATAGCAAGCTAATGAATCTGCTGAGCGTAATTCTTCATCCCAGTTTTCCCAGGTATCAGGTAAGTCTGACGTAATAGCATGAATATATCCGCAATGTGGGCATTCCCATTCAGCTGTTTCCGAAAGCATTTTGCCATTTAGCAATTCCTGGCCCAAATTGATTTGATTGATTCTTCCACAATTAACACAAGTGTAACTCACCCAAATGTCGTTACTTTTTACGTCTTGTAATCTACTGATTCCAGTTCTATTAATAGAAATACGTCTTGCCATTTTTCAGTTTTTTGCCGCAAAAATAGCTAATCATCTCTTCTCCAGCAAATTAGAAGAGTTAAATAATTCTCTATTTTGAAAAACAGAAAAGATATATCAACCAAATCTCTCGATGTTACACCATTGGAAACACCCCGCGCTTCACAGCGCAGAGTGTTCATGACATGAGAATCAACTAAAACTATTATGAAAACGCAGATGAAGATATTCAGTCTTTCTGGTAGCCTTGTCCGAAGCCGTTGTAGCGGAGGATTTGCAGCTTCTGGGCGCTGCCCTCGGGGCTGACGGCGACGTGGAAGAACGTGGGGTAGATGATGAACTGGTTGAACATCATGTCGGGCGCTGCCGACGTGTCGGGATGGGCTTTCCACGCCTCGCCCGCTGCCTTCGCCTCCTTGACGAGGGCAATGACGGCATCGCGCCGCTCGGGGTCGAGGGGATGAAAGTCGGCGGCAAGGCCGAGGAGGTGGTACGAGGTGGGGCTGCCCCCCACGGCGGTATTGAGGTCGCGGCAACGGTAGCCACTGCTGATGATGACAGGCCCTCCGATGGCCTCACGCAGGGGGTCAAGGAAACGGCGGCACAGCCATTCAAGGTTGTACACAGCATCAGCAGGGGGAGTGTTATCGAGGCCGCGAATGTTGGCGGTGACACTCCGCGTGAACTCGAGAAGGGAAAAGTACTTGGCATTCATGCGATGAGTATTAAAGACGTTAGTACTACGGCAATCAGCCAATGCAGCTTTGTACGCTCAGCGTGCCGATGATGGCAGTCAGCACGGCGATGATTATTTCGATAATCTTTTTCCATGGGATTTTAGCGGTTACGGTATACATAAAAAATCGTTTTTAGATAGTTAGACAATAGAAAAGCAGGGAGCGGGGGCTATGGTAGCGCCCCCTCCCTGCCGCCGTTTAGGCGAGAAGCTCGCTGGGCACGCGCTTCAACTGACGGTTGGTGCGGACGTACTTGAGAAGGTCAGCATCGGCACGGAAGCGGATGCCGCAGCCCTTGATGTACGACGCAGGCTCGAAAGCCTCCAACGGGATGACACTCTGCGCGAAGCACTTGCTGTTGAGGTTCACCTGCAGCGCGCCGATCTCCTCCAGCACGATACGCTGGCCCTGGAGCAGGTGCGTCTTGATGAACTCCTTGGCGGCGGTCAGCACAGCCACGATGTCGGCCTTGGTGGCCGTGGTGGCAAACTGAATGTCCTCGCACAGCGACTTGAAGTCGTAGTCACCGGTCTTCACGGCGCGGTTAGTGGCGTAGTCAACGCCCTCGGCGCCGCGGGGGTTGGAACAACCCACAATCTGATAAGTAACAGGCATAGCACACAAGATTTAGATAGTTAGACAATCGGGTTAACAACTCTCGTTGAACGTTCACGATGCAAAATTACGCATATTTTTTGAATCCACCAAATTTTTATGCACTTTTTTTTCAAAAAATCGTATTTTTTTTGAAAATCCCGATTTTTGGTGTGTAACCTTGTAACCTTGTAACCTGTAACCTTTCGCCTTTCGCACGTGTGCGCGTTATTATTATATCAAGATATATGGAAATATATTAATTATATATTATATTATAAATAATACTTAAAACTTTCCAATATATAATAACCACGCGTGCGTACACACGCGAAAGGAAAGGTTACAAAGGTTACAGGTTACAAGGTTACATTTTCCGACAGGGCATCGCCCCGCCACGCCCGCCTTGTTATCGCGCACGCCCGTCTTGTTATCGCGCACGAAGGCCCTGCTGCGGAGAGAAAATTTGTGGAAAACTTTGCGGGAAAATGTTTGGAGATGTGGGGGATTAGAACTACCTTTGCACGCGGAAAAGCACGAGAACATACAAACTATCTTTTAAGGTAATAAGTTATGAAACAAGCAGTTGAGAAAATTGCTGCAGAGATGCAGCTGCCCCGTTTTGCGCACAAGACGAACGGGCTACAGATGAACGACATGCGCCTGAGGGTGCTGTCGATGATGGACCTGGCAGACCGCTACACGCTGCTGGGACTGATGGACGACATGATGGACGAGCTGGCACGCAGCGGGGTGCGCGCACTGGGGCCGAACGTCCTGAACCTGACGAAACGCCAAGCCATGCTGCTGCTCGCCGACCTGCGCCGCTGGTTTGTGACCACCTACTGCAACGACGTGGCGGAGAACTGCGACCGCCTCAGTGAGCTGCGCCGCCGCGTGAAGACACTGGAAATGGAGAACAACACCCTCCGCACACGGCTGGACGACGGCTGGACGGGGCGCGTGACCTACGACGCCATGGTGGAGCAGATTGCCGCCTGCGAGGACGCCCGCGAGCGCGACGATGCCCGCAAGCTTATCGAGCCCATGCTGAAGCGCGACATGGCGCGCCGCTTCCGCGAGGACATACGCCTCAAAGTGCAGCAGCAGCACACCGACGACACCGCCAAGACGTTCAACAACTACGGCACATACAACGCCGCCGAGGCAGGCGGCACAATTATCAACAACTACTAAAACGACTGACAACGATGGACGTAACGAATTTCTACAACTACGGCGTAATGAACGAGGTGGAGGCCGGCGCCACCCAGAATAATTACTACTACGGCATGCCGGCACAGCCCGCGGACGAGGAGGACGACGGCGAGGAAGCGGTGGACATGGCCATGGTGGCAAAGGCCGTGGGCAAGTGCCAGGCATTCATGTGGGGCAATGCAGCGCTGGCCGTCGTGTTCTGTGTCTGCCGCGACTGTTTCGACATGGGCAGCAACATGAGCCAGTTTGAAAGGCAACTGCAGGAGCAGGGCGTAAACTGCCCCACGGGGACGTTGGCTGCCGCCATGCAAAACAACCCCTACATGAAACTCCCCATCGAAAGATGGAAGGACAACGGGGCGAAAGAGAGGGCGCTGATTCTGATAAAAGAGTTCAGGAAAAGCATGGAAGAAACTATGACGGACACCCCCGAAACATAGAAACCTTCATAAAAACCTTCATAACCTTCATAAATACCTTCATAGGCGTCTGAAGCTATTTCAGGCGCTTTTTTTATGTACCTATCTTTGCAGCGACAATCGTAAAGCAACAGAGATATGGCAAAAGTTATCCGTAAGAAACAACAGCTTGAAGTGGGCCGCCGCTACAAGGGTAGCGCAGTCCTGAACGAGTATGGCGAGTTTGACTTCCGCGCCTACCAGCGACAGGGAGAGTCAGAGAACGCCATGCGAAAAGTCTTTGAGGTGGATGGCGAGAGCTTCCGTTTCGCCGCCTACCGTTCCGACGAGAAAGTAAAGGTCGCTATCCTCGTGCCGCGTGGGGATGCCCGTGAGATTGAGACGCGGCTTCGCGAACTGTTTATACTAACCCTTTACAAACTCAGAGAGTATGAACTTTGACATCTTCGACCGACTGACCGAAACCACGGGCTACCCGTGCACCCGCGACGTGTTCTACAACACCACGGACGGCGACAAGGTGGCCCGTATCTGGCGCGGGTGCCAGGAGGCTGCGGGGCAGGGCGACAAGGAGCGCCTCGGCCAGCTGAAACGCCAACTGCCCTTCATCACGTGGCAGGCATCGTTCAAGGACCATCGCCGCAGCAACGCCAACGCCATCCCCTCGGGCTTGTTCATGCTGGATGTGGACAAGGTGGAGAATATGGACGACTTCCGCCAGAACGTCATCGCCCCCGCCATCCAAAACGCCAAACAGCTGGGCATCGTGGCCATCCACCTCACCCCCAGCCAACATGGTTTCCACTTCATTGCCAAGTGCCCGCAGGGGGTGACGACGCTCGAGGGCTGCCAGCGCTGGCTGACGGCGCAGCTGGGCATCATGACCTACGACGAGACGTGCAAGGACTTCGCCCGAGGCTCGTTTGCCGTGCCCCTTGCGGCATACGACTACCTCGACCCCGTAGGGCTGTGGGAGGAAGAACCCATTAACATCCTGCCGACCTTTGATGGAGGTCAACAAGCCAACAAGTCAACAGGACAACAAGTTACACAGCAACGCACGTTCACCGAGGAACAACGCTCCTTCAAGTATCGCGATCATCTCATCAGCGACATCGCTGCCAAATGGGTGGAGAAGCATGGCGAGCCGCAGCAGGGTGAGCGCCACACCTACTACTACAAACTGTGCAACATGTTCCGCTACATCACCGACGGCGACATCGGGGTGCTGCTTGCACAACTGCCCGACTTCGGCCTCGGCATCGCCGAACGTGAGAAGGAGGCAGAGCATGCCGCGCGCCGCGCTATGGGTACACAAATACCCTACACTTTCTACAGATTCCTTGTGGACACGAGCGTCATCGTGGTGGAGAAGAAGGCCGAGCCTGCACCTGAATTGGACTTTGCCGACATGGAGGACGAGGAAATGCCTGCGAAACTCCCTTGGCTGCCCCCGGTGTTCCGCGAGTTCTGCAAGAACTGCCCGCCAGACTTCGTCTATCCCACCATCGTGGCGCTGCTGCCTGTGCTGGGCACACTCGCCACCCGCCTCCGCGCCCATTACCTCGACGGCCGCGAACACACCACCTCGTTTCTCTCGGTAATCTTCGCCCCGCAGAGTGCCGGCAAATCATTCGCACGCGACATCGTGGCCACCCTCACCACCGACCTGCGCCGCCACGACGAGATCAGCATCCTCAAGGAAAAGCAGTATAAAATTGAGCTGCGCCTGAAGAAAAACAGCGAGACGCTCCCCGAAGACCCCCACGCGCCCTACCGCCTCGTGCAGGCCGTCATCAGCGTACCCCGCCTGCTGCAGCGTCAGGAGGATGCCGGCGGGCTGCATCAGCTCTCGTTCGTGGAGGAAATCGACACGCTCACGAAGTCCAACGCTGGCGGCTCGTATGCCCAGAAGTCCGACCTCTACCGCCAGGCGTTTGATAACGCCGAGTATGGCCAAGACTATCTCAGCGTGGACACCTTTACGGGAAGTGTGAAGTTGTACTACAACATTCTCATGCTCGGAACTCCCAAGCAACTTTACCGCTTCTTCAACGATGCCGAGAACGGCCTTGTCAGCCGCTGCGCCTTTGCGGAGTTGAGGAATCAGGAGTTCGCCCCCATCCCTCACTTCCAGCCGCTCACGGACAAGCAGATGGAGGAAATAACGAAGGTGCTGAACCGCTTTGAGGCCATGACCTACCGCCGCAAGAACGCCCAGAGCGACGAGTACACCGTACAGCCCGAGGTGAACATCGACACGAAGATGCAGCCCATCCGCGACATCATTGACCACTGGCTGGAGAAGACAAGAATCGAGGCGTTGAAGAACAACGACGTAGCGTTCGACGTCTTCCGTCGCCGCTCGGCCGTCAAGGCGTTCCGCCTGGGCATGGTGTGCGTGGGCATGTACGCCCCCAAGTCGCTCACGCCGAAAACGTTGGCCAAGATTGCCGCCTTCTGCGAATGGTTTGCCGAGCAGGATGCCGCGCAAAGTGTTAGCACCTTCGGCCAGATGCTTAATGAAATCCCGCAGCAAAGCAAGCAGCCCCAGCGCGAAGGACTTCTCCAGTCGCTGCCCGATACCTTCTCATTGGGCGAACTCATCGCCCAACTACAAAAACGATGCCATACCACGCCACCGAGGGTTGTCATCTACAAGTGGAAACGTGCTGGCCTCATCAAGAAAAACGATGGTTTAACTTTTACAAAAACAAAACAATGAAACTACAAGGTTATCTTTCAGAAGTTGGCCAGCATACGTCTGGCATCAATCAAGCAACCGGCAAGGAATGGACTTGCCGCGCCCTCTCATTTCTCGTGCCCTACTACACCGAACGGGGCGAGGAGAAGTACGACAACATCGTGGCCGACTACTTCGGCGAAGCCACCGATGAAGAACTGATCTACATGGTGAACAACCGCACGAAGCTGAACTTCACCATAGCCTTCTCCACGCGCACCCACAACGACCGCCGCTATCAGTCCGCCCGTGTTCTAAACCTTTCAGCAATCGTGTAAAATGGCAAACAAGTACAGCAAACGGCACTTGTATGTGCCCAAAAACCAATGGGACAGTCTTGCAGGCACAGCCTTCAAGCCCCTAACCATGGTCTTCACGGCGTGGGAGGCATTTGCCACCCGCAAGCCCAGTTACAGCCTCGACTTCAAACTCGACGGCAACACAGCCGTCGCGCTTGCAAAGGCACTTGCATTCTTCTTCGTCATGGATGACTACGGCACGAACCTGTGGCTCAAACTCGAGCGGCAAGTCTCCATCATGAGCAAGGCTCTGGAAAAGATGCAACGCGCCATCATGGGCGATGAATACGAGGCATGGAGCGAGGAACAGCAACTACGCTTCATCGAAATCTGCAAGGAGATAGACCTCCACGAAGCAGAAACGGTTTGAAAAAAAGGGTTTTGATAGGATTGTAAAACTAACTATGTAGAGGCTCCGCGCCGTGACGGCGGGGGGCCTTTTTTTTGTGTGTAACCTTGTAACCTGTAACCTTTGTAACCTTTTTCATCATACACTCTCATCATTTCCCCAATTGCTGCTGCCAGAAGGAGAGCATTCGGTTGAAGAGGTGGCGGCGGGTGTTGCCGCCGTAGATGGAGTGATTGCGGTTGGTGTAGATCTGCATGTCGAACTGCTTGCCTGCCTGGACGAGGGCTTCGCTGTACTCGGCGGTGTTGCGGAAGTGGACATTATCGTCGGCCATGCCGTGGACAAGCAGCAGCCGTCCCTCGAGCTGCGGGGCACGGAGCAGGGCGGAGGCGGCATCGTAGCCGGCACCGTTCTCCTGGGGCGTCTGCATGAAGCGCTCGGTATAGACGCTGTCGTAGAAACGCCAGTCGGTGGGGGGCGCGACGGCGATGCCGGCACAGAAGGGCACGGGGGTCTCGGAGAGTGCCATGAGTGTCATGTAGCCGCCATAGCTCCACCCCCAGATGGCGATGTGACTGCCATCGACATAGGGCTGACGGGCGAGCCAGCGGGCGGTCTCGGCCTGATCGCGCGCCTCGAGGGTGCCGATATGGCGGTAGGTGCATTTCTTGAAGTCGACGCCCCGTCCGCCGGTGCCGCGTCCATCGACGCAGACGCTGATGATGCCCTGCTGGGCGAGGAGGCACTCCCACGTCATGCCGGGATAGAAGCCTGAGCCCCACTCGTCCTTGACTTCCTGCGATCCCGGGCCGCTGTACTGATACATGACGACGGGGAAGCCTCCCCCAGCCCCTCCTGAAGGAGGGGTGACGGGCTTCACCATCCAGCCGTTGAGGGTGACGCCGTCGGCGGTGGTGAGGGTGAAGAACTCACGCGTGGGCATGCCGGGGGCGCAGAGGCGCTCGGAGAGGGCGCTGTTGTCGATGAGGGTGGCGAGGGTCTTGCCGCCCACGGCCTCGAGGGTGGTGACGGGCGCCTGGGTGAGCGACGAGGCGGTGTGGATGAAATATTTGAAGTTGCGCGAGAAGGTGGCGCTGTGGGTACCCGTCTCGGCCGTCAGCGCGGTGACCTTGCCCTTCTTGTCAGCACGATAGACGGCGCGGCGCAGCGGCGAGGGCTGGTTGCTCTGGTAGAAGACGTCGCCCGTCTTCTCATCGTAGCCGTAGAAGGCGGTGACCTCGTAGCTGCCGCTGGTGAGCGGGCGCTGCAGGGTGCCGTTGAGGTTATAGAGGTAGAGGTGGTTGTAGCCGGTGCGCTCGCTCTGGAGGACGAAGCAGGTGGGATAGAAGCGGATGGCCTCGTAGGTGGGCTCGGCAAGCCACGTGTCGCACTCCTCGCGCAGGGCAAGGCGGCAGACGGTGCTGCGCGCGTTAGCCATGTAGAGGTCCATGCGGCTTTGATGGCGGTTGAGGGTGACGATGGCGAGTTGGTTCTGATTGCCGTCGGCATCGGTCTGCTCGGTGAAGCGGATGCGGGGGATGTAGCCGTCGGCATCGAGGGGGAGGGCGATCTGACGGGTGACGCTGGACTTGATGTCGAACGAGTGGACGGTGACGGTGCTGTTCGCTACACCCGGGACGGGGTATTTATAGGTGTAGGCACCGGGATAGAGGGCGTACTGGTCGTGCCGGGGGGCTGCGCCGGCAAAGAGGGGGAAGGAGTACTGGGGGACGTCGCGCTCCACGCTCTTCATGTAGGCCAGCATGCGGCTGTCGGCACTGAAGTCGTAGTACTTCGTCTCGCCGAACTCCTCCTCGTACACCCAGTCGGCATGGCCGTTGATGACCTCGTTACGCACGCCGTCGGTGGTGACCTGCACCTCGGCGTTGTTGAACATGAGCTTGACGAGGTAGAGGTTGCCCTCGCGGACGTAGGCAATCATCTTTCCGTCAGGCGAGAAGGAGGGTATCTGCTGGGGGCCGCCGTCGGAGAGGGGCGTCATGCGGCGGTTGGCGACGTTGTAGATATAGTACTGCGCGGTGAACGAGCGGCGGTAGATGGGGGTGGTCTCCGTCTGGATGAGGATGCGGTCCTCGGCGGGGCTGAGAATGTAGCCGTCGAAGCGCTTGAAGGTGCAGCCGCGGCATGTGGTGACGCTGAAGAGGGTGTCAACGACCTCGCCGGTACGGAAGGAGTAGCGGAGGATGGCGTCGGCGTCGGGGCTCGTCTGGGCATAGTGCTCGCCGTCGGCCAGGGGGGTGACACGCCCCAGCGAGCGGGGGCTGTAGGTGCCGTTTACGAGGTTGCCGACCGTGAGGTTCTCGGCAAAAAGGCTTATGCCGATGAGGAGGGAAAGGAGGAGGATAATGGACCGTTTCATATTATTTGTTGTTTTTCTTTTTGAGATAAGCTGACTTTTCCAGATAGATGGGCAGGGTTTTGCCCTGCTCCTTGCGGGCGCCCACCAGCACATACGGCTGAGCGGCTATCTCCTTGCCGTCAAAGACGACCTCGCCCGGCAGCCGGACAATCACTTCGTCGCCCAGGTAGAGGCCTTCCTCGGTCTGCTTCAGGGCGATGCCCTCGTGGGTATCGATGGTTTTGGTTATCTTTACTGCCATCTCGATTTCCTCGTACTTGATGTCGGCATCGGGGCCGTCATCGGCCGGTGTGCCCTCGACCACTTCGCCCGTGGTGTCCGTTTCACCCTCAGCGGGTTCGTTGCCCAGATAATAGTATCCGAACAAGATGGCGGCAATCAGAAGAAGGGCTATCAGACAACCGCCGGAGCGTTTTTTGGGTTCACCTTTGCGGAACACTGACCTGATGATACACAAGATTACGTACAAGCCCAATAGCGGCAAGGCAAGCAGAAGAACCAATTCCGGCATTCCAAAGTTGTCCAAAAAGATAGGTAAAATCATAATCATTCGGTATTAAACTGTTTTTGGGTGCGAAGATAGGGAAAAAGTGGGAACTATTCATCGATTTTGGATTTTTTGTATTACTTTTGCCGAAAAATCATTCCATGACATGAAAAACATCAGCCCCACTTTCCGCCTTATTACCTGCCACCGATTTTTCGCCTTTGGCTGCTTTCTAGCACTTGTCGTCACCCTCCACGCCCAGCCATGGACGGCGCCCGTCGTGCCCGGCGCCGACCTTGCCACGCTGCCGTCGAACAAGACGGTGTATGTCTGCAACGTGGAGACGGAGGCCTTCGTCACCAGCGGCATGACGTGGAACACCAACGCCTGTGCCGTCCGCCTGCCATCGGGCGACACGAAAACCGCCACCGGCTATGCCTGCAACGCCCTCGTCTCGGCAGGCAAGGTGCGGATGCGGCTGGCGAACTATGCGTCGTACTTCATCTCGTGCCTCTCCGAGGCGGCGAACAACATCTACGTGGACCAGAACAGCGGCAACCAGTTCACCTACACCGAGGATGCCACGATGCCGCACGTCTATACGCTCACCAACACCACCTACGGCCACGACCTCGACGTGACGTGGGACTACGGCGGCCACCTCACCCTGGTGGAGGGCGGCGGCCACACACGCTGGGCGTTCATCCCTGCCGACAGCATCACCTCCGGCGCCTGGGCACGCTACAAGGCGCGCCGCGCCCTCTACGACGTGCAGGCGGCGCTGGAGGCTTCGGGGAAAGCGGCGGCCTACGACGGGGCGCTGACGGCGGCCAAGGGGGTGTTTGACAATCCGTCGGCCTCCGTGGCCGAGCTGCGGACTGCCGCTGCCGAACTCTTCAGGGCTTGCGCCACGGTGCTGGCAGGGCCGCTGGACGTGTCGTTCCTCTTCACCAACGCCGACATGCTGGGGGCGGGCACGGCTGCCGACTGGACGACGACCTCGGCGGCGTTCAATGATGCCGAGTTTGAGAAGTACCACAGCCCCATCACCCTCAGCCAGACACAGACGGTGCCCGTGGGCATCTACGACGTGGTGATGCACACCCTCTACCGCAACGACGGCTCGGACGCCGCCCCCCGGCTGACGGCGGGCAGCACCTCCGTGGCCATACCGCTGATGAACGACATCAACTTTGCCGTGGGCAACACCAACGGCGACAACGGCTGGACATCGGGCACGGGAGGGCTCATCCCCAACAACATGCGCGCCTGCGGCCAGGCACTCACCCACACCGACGCTGTGGCCCGCGCCGAGAACGTCGTCGTCGATGACGGCACGCTCACCATCACCGCCAGCGTCAAGAGCTCGTCGCAGTGGTTCAACTGGCAGGGGGTGGAAATCATCTGGAAGGGCAGCGACGACAGCGCGCTGCGTGAATCGCTGTGGGAGGCTATCGCCGAGGCGGAGGCCGTCGTCGGCAAGGGCAGCGGCAAGGGTGCCGACGTGCTGCAGGCCGTCATCGACCGTGCCAAGACACTCCATGCCGCCTCCGATGCCGGCATGGCGGCGCTCATCGCCCAGCGTGACGAACTGCGCGAGGCTGTTGAGGCCTACCGCTACACCGCCGCCTCGCCCGACTTCCCCTACGACGTCACCCACGCCATCGCCAACGCCGACTTCGAGGGAGGGCTCAGCGAATGGACAAATGTCGGCATGGCGGCACAGGGCAACGACTCGTTCACCCAGAAGCACGGCGGCACGTACGTGGAGAAATGGGTGTCTACCGCCGGACGGCTGCCCGACGTCGCCGTCTCGCAGACCATCAGCGGCCTTCCCTGCGGCATCTACCAGCTGCAAGCCGCCGCCCAGCACATCACCCAGAACAACGCCGCCGCGCAGAAGGGGGTGGTGGTGTTTGCCGGCACACACAGCCAGACGGTCACCGTGGCTGCCGACTATGCCATCACGTTCACCCACCTGGGGCAGCCGTTCGACGTGGGGCTGCGCGCCACCAAGCCCACCGGCAACTGGATTGCCTGCGACAACTTCCGACTCTACTACATGGGCGGCGAGATGGCCGACTTCACCGCCGAACTCAACGCTCTGAAAGCCTCCGCCGAGGTGCTGCTGACAGCCAAAGCCTCCGCGACAACCCTCGCGGCACTCGCTGAAGCCATCGCGAAGGCTGACGAAGCCGTGGCTGCCGCCGACGTGGCCCTCTATGCCACCGCCGCCACCGCGCTGATCACCGCCGCTGATGCCGTCACCGCTTCCTCCGCTGCCTACGAAAACCTCTCCTCGGCCATTGCCACCGCACAGGGTGTGTGCGACGCCGGGCAGGAGGCAGGGCGCGAGGCCTTCGTGGCCGCCATTGCTGCGGCACAAGCCCTCTACGACAGCACCGATGCCGCCAACGACGCCCTTGCCGAAGCCGTGGAGGCGCTGCAGCGGGCCACCTTCACCTACCGTCTGGCTGGCGGCAGCGGCACGCCGCCCACCGTCGTCACCGACACACGCTATGCCCGCGGCTCGACGGTCGTCTTCGGACGCAGCACTGTCACTGCCGCCACGGGCACACGCATCCTCGAGCGTGGCTTCTGCTGGAGCGAGTCGCCCAACCCCACCGTCACCGACAACCGCTCGTCGGCCTACCTCTCCAACAACGGCAATCTCTATAAGATGGAAGGGCTGAAGCCCGCCACCCGCTACTACGTCCGCGCCTATGCCATCAGCGACACCTATGCCGTCGGCTACGGCGATGTCATCAAGGTCTATACCATCCCCGCAGGCACCGTCACATGGACATACAACAACGGCGGCCCTGCCGACGCCAACGAGCGCATCAATGCCGCCCTCAAGGGAGGTGTGGACTACTGGAACCGCTTCACCTCCATCCGCGGCCTGCGCATCTCGTGCACCTACGGCTCCGGCACCCCCACGGCCGACTGCAGCTATGGCGGCAGCATGCGCATCGGCCCCTCGTCGTCCTACCAGCAGATTGGCACCGTGCTCCACGAGATGGCCCACGCCGCCGGTGTCGGCACACACTGGGTGTGGTACAACTGCGCTGCGCTGCGTCAGAACACCAGCCGCGGCGACTGGCTGGGCGACCGCACCACCGACCTCCTGCGCTTCTGGGACAACGACGCCACCGAGCGCCTCACCGGCGACGACACCCACATGTGGCCCTACGGCATCAACGGCGCCCACGAGGACAACGGCACCGAGCTGCTCTACACCGCCCAGAGCCTCATCATGCAAGCCCTGGGCGAGGACGGCCTGCCCCCCACCGGCGGCTTCTGCACACCCGCCTACGTGTTCGACCAGGAGGACACCATCCGCTACTACCTCCGCAGCGAGTCGCCCAACCATGGCCTCAGCACCTCGTTCCTGGTGGAGAACCGGCTGCGCAACCTCCGCTCCGTCGACATGACGCCCGCCGAGGCCGCAGCCAACGACAGCTGCGCCTGGCACATCACCTTCAACCCCGCCACGGGCTACTACCAGTTCCGCAACGTCGCCACAGGGCACTACCTCACCTACACCACCACCTCCGGCAGCGGCTCCTTCAAGCTGGTGCAGAAGGATAAGCCCGCCAGCACCGAGAACATCCACCTGATGCGCGGAAGAGTGGATGCAAAGATGGAGATAGACGACGCCACCACCCTCGCCGTCCGCGGCTATTGGATCATTCACCCCGAGGGCACCGCCACCCCGCCCTGCATGACCGCTGGCACCGGAGGCACCGTGAGCACGGCCTCCTTCAGCCTGGCTAACTCCGCCACCACCCAGCGCTGGGTTATCCTCTCCGAGGGCGACATGGCAGGCATCATCCGCACCGCCATCGACGTGCCGACGGCCCAGAGCCTCGCGCCGGCCGAGAGCACATACATCGACCTCCTCGGCCGCCCCGTCGAAGGCCGCCCCGCAAAGGGCATTTACATCTCCGGCGGCAAGAAAGTACTCATCCGATAACCCCCCACGCATCATGGCAGCGATTGCACTTTACACCATCACCTCAGAACTTCACGACGAGGAAGCTGTCCGTCAGGCCACAAAAGAGTTTCTGGATAGCCTCGACATCACCTTTGACTTCAAGGGAAACGACTTCGCCGACTATGGCAGCCACACGCTCGATTTGATATACATACGCACGGGCGGCACCGAAGGCATCTTCAAGCGCCTGCTCCCTGCGCTGCAGGCAGCATCCCCGCAGCCCTTCTACCTGCTGACGTCGGGCAAGAGCAATTCGCTGGCAGCATCCATGGAGATACTCGCATACCTCCGTCAACATTCGCTGAGCGGTGAGATTCTGCATGGCGATGCCGCCTACATCACCCAGCGCATCCGTCTGCTGACCGCCGTGAACGAGGCCAAGCGCAAGATGCGCGGCTCGCGCCTTGGTGTCATCGGGCAGCCCTCCGACTGGCTGATAGCGAGCCACGCCGACTACACCGCCGCGCGGCAGAGACTGGGCGTAGAGATTGTCGATATCCCCATGCAAGAGCTGACCGACCTGCTCCTCACCCGGTCAACCACCACACAAGAGGGGGCGCTCAACATCTACGACGCCCTCCGGACGATGGTCGCCAGCCACCAGCTCAACGGCTTCACGCTCCGCTGCTTCGACCTGCTGAAGGCAGTCCGCAACACAGGCTGTCTGGCACTTGCGCGCCTCAACGCCGAGGGCATCGTTGCCGGCTGCGAGGGCGATGTGCCCGCTGCGCTCACCATGCTGATAGTCCAGGCGCTGACAGGCGTCTCGGGCTTCCAGGCCAACCCCGCCTCCATCCGCACCGAGACGGGCGAAGTGCTGTTTGCCCACTGCACCATCCCGCTCAACATGGTAGAACGCTACGAGCTGGACACCCACTTCGAGTCCGGCATAGGCATCGGCATACGCGGATACATGAAGCCCGGCCCTGTGACACTCTTCAAGGTCTCGGGCGACATGAGCCGCTATTTCGTTTGCGAAGGCGAGCTGGTGCAAAACCTCTCCAAGGCAGACCTTTGCCGCACCCAGCAGCTCATCCGTCTCTCCGACGCAGCCGCTGCCTCCTATTTCCTCACCGATCCCATCGGCAATCACCACATCATCCTCCCTGGGCACCGGCGCACGCTGCTGGAGGAGTTTATGAAATAAGGCACACAGCCCCGCAGAGGGCAATAAGCAAACGCGGCACGATTCACATCGCACCGCGTCTTAAAAATTAACTAACCTTTTTAACCTGTCAACTAAAAAAATATTTTAGTCGATAATGTGACTATGGGTAAAAATAAAGGTTTAAATAAAAATCAGTTTTTTTCTGATATTTTTAAGTTTTTCCGCAAAAAAGCCTCAAAAAACGCAGGCAACTAAACCTACAGCCCAAGGGAATAAATCCGTAGCCCCTTGGAATAAATTCACAGCCCAAGGGAAAAAAATGCAGCCCAAGGGAATAATTGAGGCAAGAAACAATCTCTATCCTTTATAGAGAAGGAAGATACAGGGGATTTTGTCGATGGGAGGGGGAGTCTTTCGGCGCCAGTCGGCTATGCTGCAGGTGACGGCATATTCGTCGGAACAAGTTAAGCCGGCTGCCACACAAAGGCGCGTGGAGGGGCGGCATGTCGCAAGAATGTCGGAAAACATGCGGAGATTGCGGTAGGGAGTTTCGATAAAAAGCTGCGTCTGGCTCTCGGCATAAGCCCTGCTCTCCAACGCCTTTAGTCGCGAGCGACGCTCAGCAGCATCGGTTGGCAGATAGCCGTGAAAGGCAAAACTCTGCCCGTTAAAGCCGCTCGCCATGATAGCCAGCACCATGCTGCAAGGGCCTACGAGGGGCACCACCTTCATGCCTCGACGCTGCGCCAAGGCAACCACATCGGCCCCAGGGTCTGCCACAGCGGGGCAGCCGGCCTCAGAGATAACGCCCATATCCTCCCCCTGCGACAAGGGTTTCAGAAACCCTTCGACGGCAGCAACGGGGGTGTGCTCATTCAGCTCGTAGAAGGTGAGGGAGTCAATGTCAATCGAAGACTCAACCTTTTTCAGGAAACGCCGGGCGCTGCGCACATTCTCCACAATGAAGTGGCGCAGGGTGAGAATAACTTCGCGATTATAGGGCGGAAGAACGTTTTCAACAGGGGTGTCGCCCAGCGGAACAGGGATAAGATAGAGGGAGGACATGCTAATGATTAGAACTTGGGGATTAGTTTTTTTAGCGAATCAATGCGCAAAAGTAGCATTTTTCTTTGAGAAACCAGAGAGTTTTACTACTTTTGTACGTTGAAATGATAGCTTCGTAAAGAAAAATGAGAAATTTCAGAATAATCGTAACGACTTTGGCGCTCTGTGCAGCTGTTGCTGCCGATGCCCAGGTGTATGCCGAAATGCTGCTGGCAGGCAAAGACAGAGACGAGCGGAAGGAGATTCAGTCGCTCACCGTGCCTGGAAATGTAGACGTTTATAATCAGCTGCACCATCACGGCCCTGCTTTTGAAAGCGAACTGGTTGGCTACCGCGTCTATTTCGACAAGCGGCAGACAGTAGACATCTATGGCAAGCGCTATAAAGGATTGGAGTTGGCTCATACGCAATTCTACCCCACAGCAGACGACATCCGCGGCGGCTATGGCGATGATGTGTTGTGGGCAGGGACGACCGTCTCTGTCGGCTCGCTGCGCGGTTTCATTGATGGAATGCCAACCTTTATTGAACCCGTCGAACGGCGCACGGAAAGCATCCTCAATTACGGCCCCGACAAGGCCGTCATCGAAGTAAAAGTGGAGGGCTGGCAATATCAGGGAAAACGCATCAACATGACACAGCGATTCACGCTCTATGCCGAGCATCGCGACGTGCGAGTGGATGTCACCTTCGACGGCATCAACGAAGTTCCTGCACCGTTTTGCACAGGTGTGCTGAAATTCCCCGGCGGAATGGAATTCTCAGACCATGGCGGCCTTTGCGCCACGTGGGGCACAAACTGGGCTTACGGGCCGAAGGACACCCTTGATGTCCACAAGAAAGCCACCGTGGGCGTAGCCGTCTGCATACCACCTCAATACGTAGTAAGCGAGCCATACAACGAAGAGAATCTTCTCTACCTTATCTCACCCGCTCCCCAAGTCTCAGAAAAGAATTCGAGAACCAAGAAAGCCTATGCCGTAGCGCCTTCCGTGGAGAATTACAGCCTTACCTACTATCTGGCTTTCTGCTCGGCTGCCGAGGAATGGGCAGGCTCCTTCCACAGCGCCGATGAATGGTTCCGCTGGGTGAAGCAATGGAAAAGGGAAATAATGAAGCCGTGATGCCTACAAAAAGACTCGTTATCTTCGACCTCGACGGCACGCTGCTGGACACCGTGCTGGATCTCGCCGATGCCACCAACCATGCGCTGGAAAGCTGCGGATGGCCGACGCATCCCTCTGAGGCCTACTACAACTTCGTCGGGCGAGGTATCAATAACCTGTTTAGAGCCGCGCTGCCCGAGCAGGAACGCACGGAGGAAAACATCGGAAAGATGCGCTCGTTCTTTATTCCTTATTATAATGTTCATAACACCGACAGAAGCCACCCTTACACAGGCATCCCCAAACTGCTGAATACGCTGACGGAGAGAGGCATTGCCATTGCCGTTGCCTCCAACAAATACCAGCAAGCCACGGAGAAGCTCATCCGTCATTTCTTCCCCGATGTACCCTTTGCCGTTATCCTTGGACAGCGAGAAGGATTCCCCATGAAGCCCGACCCTGCAATCGTGAACCTCATCCGAGAGCGAACAAGCACACAGCCTGACGATGTGCTCTATGTGGGCGACTCGGGCATCGACATGCAAACGGCAACCAACGCAAGTGTAGAATCCGTAGGCGTAACGTGGGGTTTCCGCCCTGTCAATGAACTGACTGAGAACGGCGCCAACCATCTTGCCGACATTCCCGCTGACATCCTCTCCTTTCTTTAATAACCACCCATGCATAACTACCTTTCAACCGACAAAGTGGCAGAGCTCATCAGCCAAGACTACAGCCTCCTGCAGGTGATGAGCCGTTTCAATATTCCCCTTGGCGTAAAGGAAAAGAGTATCGATGAAGTTTGCCGAGCAAACAACGTCGATACGGAAACCTTCCTTGCCGTGCTCAACTTCATAGGCAACGGCTGCAACCACAAGTATATTGCTGAGCCCGAAACTCTTTCGCTCCCCTCCCTGATGAACTATCTGCGCCAAGCACACAGCTATTTCCTCGACTTCAGCTTCCCCGCCATACGCCGTAAACTCATCAATGCCGTCGGAAACGGAAGTGACAACGAGAGCGCCCTGCTCATATTGCAGTACTACGACACGTATGTCAGCGAGGTGCGCGAACATTTCGAATACGAGAACGCCATCGTCTTTCCCTACATCGACTCCCTCATCAACCAAAGCCACACATCCTTCAACATCGATACTTTCTCCGCCCAGCACGACCCTGCAGCCAAGAAACTCACCGAGCTGAAGAACATCATCATCCGCTACTACGAAGCACCGGCTGGCAGCTATGCTTTGCACGACGTACTATTCGACATCTTCGGCTGCGAAGAGGAACTGAAGGCTCACGGGCTTGTTGAGGAACACCTACTTGTGCCTGCCGTCAAATTGCTGGAAAGAGAATCCGCTGTCCATAAGGAAAAAACAGAAAAGGAAGGAGACGACGATGAGCAGTCATCCACCCTTAGCCCACGCGAAAAAGACGTCATCATCGGTGTCGTCAAAGGGCTCACCAACAAGGAGATTGCCGACAAGCTCTGCATTAGCCTAAACACGGTGCTCACCCACCGGCGGAACATCGCCCGAAAGCTCGAGATTCACTCTCCTGCCGGCCTTACCATCTACGCCATCATTAACGGCCTTGTGGAGCTAAAAGACGTCTCTTTGTAAGTAATCAGCAAAAAAGGTGAAATTTTATTTTACTATATAACAGCGTTTTAAGTTTTTTTGTGAGAAAAAAACGTCGGGAAGTTTGCTTTTTTGACGTGATTTTTTTATATCTTTGCATCAAATTTGCGAAGATGGGTGTTTATCCCCCTCCTTCGCTAACCTAAAATAGAACGCAATGAAGGCAAACAGAATTCTGTACGTTGCAAAGGAAGTCGTACCCTTTACCTCCAGCACCGAGATGAGTGAGATATGTCGTCACTTGCCTCAGGCCATCCAAGAAATGGGCCATGAAATCCGCACATTCATGCCCAAATGGGGAAGTATTAACGAACGGCGCAACCAACTGCACGAAGTCATCCGACTATCGGGCATGAACCTGATTATCGATGACACCGACCACCCCCTTATCATCAAGGTGGCGTCGTTGCAAATGGCCCGAATGCAGGTCTATTTCATTGATAACGACGATTACTTCAGCCGCACCAGGCTTGACGACCCTGACCTCCGCAGCGCTTCCTTCAAGGATAACGACGAGCGTACCATCTTCTTTGCTCGTGGTGTACTGGAGACGGTGAAAAAACTCCGCTGGTATCCTGACGTCATCCACCTGCACGGATGGGTGGGTATGCTTGTCGGACTCTACGTCAAAGTGTTGTACAAGGACGAGCCCGCTTACCGTAACTCACGCATTGTGGTGTCGCTCTACGACAACGACGACTTCGACGCTCTCTTCTGTGACGATTTCTTCGAACGGCTGCGCACCAAGGCAATGCCTGAGTTCGACACCGAAGGCATCAGCACCCCTGTCAACAGTACCGAGCTGTTCAAACTCGCCGTCAAGTATTCCGACGGTGTCATCGTCAATGCTCCCTCAGGCATCGACGAAAAAGTGGTTGCCTATGCCCACGAAATCGGGAAGCCCGTCCTCGACTACCCCGGTGAGGAGAATTACTACAACGCTTGCCACGAATTCTATGAGCATATCTGCGGCGGGGATGAAGAGGAAGAGGAAGAAGAAAGTTTCATCATTCCGAAAAACAAATGAAAAAATCTTTGCTCTGCAGCCTTGTGCTGCTAATGGTTCTGATTGCCTCGTGCGACAGCGATACTGGCACGCTTGGCATCAGCACAACCCCTACGGGCGACTCACTGACTATCCGCACAGCCATCTACGAAGCCACGTCGCGTTCCGTGCTCGTTGACTCTGTGTTGGGAAAAACAAGTACCGTCTATTTCGGCCGCTACACCGACCCCGAGACCAAGAGCCTTTTCACCTCCGACTTCATCACCCAGTTCAACTGCGTCGAAGGGGGCGATGCCTTTCCTCCTGCAGACAGCATTAAAGGCGACTCGGCACAACGGCTTGAGCTGCGCCTTTTCTTCACTTCCTATTACGGAGCAGGCGACAACACCATGCAGTTGGAAGTCTGGCCGTTGGAGCGCACGCTCACCGAGGGAACGTCCTACTACACCAACCTCAATCCTGCGGATTACTTAGCCGACGATGCCCAGCCCATCGCCCGAAAGACCTACACGGCCCTTGACTATACCCTCGCAGATGATGTCCTTTCCGACGAAGACCATTACCACAACGTCTGCATCCCCCTCCCCACCCAAATGGGCACGGACATCATCCGCCACTACCGTCAGCACCCCGAGCACTTCTCCGGCGCCACCAGTTTCATCGAGAATGTCTGCAAAGGCTTCTACATCAAATGTACCTCAGGTGACGGCACAGTTCTTTGCATCGACCACGTGAGCCTTCACGTTTGCTTCAACATGGCTCGCACCGACAGCACTTTTACCACCCAATTCATGGGTTCTCAAGAGGTGCTTCAGGTAAATAGCTTCGAAAACCAGGGGCTCGAACCACTGGTAGCCGACAACACCTGCACCTGGCTTAAAACTCCTGCAGGCATCTTCACTGAGGTTACCCTGCCCATCGACGAAATCACACAAAACGAGAAGGACACCATCAACTCTGCTAAGATAATCTTCAACCGCTACAACAACGTCAGCCCCGATGGCGACCCCTTTAGTGCCCCCACTCGTCTGCTGCTTATCCGAAAAAGCAAAGCACACGAATTCTTCGAGACCAACCAAACCCCTGACGGCTACACCGCCTTCCTCAACTCGCAGAAGAAAGATAGCTCCTCCTCGGATATCAACTTGTCGAAATTCAACCAGTATGTATTCGACAACATAGCCCGCCTTATCGTCACCTGCGCTTCGGAACGCAACCATTGGAAGGGTGAAGGCTCTTTCGAGGAAGCTAACCCCGATTGGAACAAGGTATTGCTCATCCCCGTTACCGTCACTACCGACAACAGCGGCAGCATCGTCACCCTACGTCACGACTTCAGCCTCAGCAGCGCACGCCTGAAAGGAGGCATCGATCCCATCGAAATACGTATCATCACTAGCGCATTCAAATAACGATGAAAAATGAAAAATAAAGAGTCCCGAAAGCAATGTCCCGATGGGAGGGCAGTTCATTCTTCATTCTTCATTTTACATTTTTCATTCTTCCTATTCCTCTTCCCTTCGCTCTGCTTGGCCGACAACGTTGCCGAGGGTTGGCTCAAGCCCTATGTCAATGGTCGCGGATTAGCCTTTGAATACAGCAGCGACAGCCTTCATTGGCAGACGCTGGGGCACGGGCGCACCTTTGTTGATAGCGACTTCGGCACATGGGGCGCCGAGAAGAAGATGGCTGACCCTTGCCTCTACAAAGACGACGACGGACTTTGGACGCTGATGTGGATACCCAACAAACGCTACAACCAATACGCCATCTGCACTAGCCCTGACCTTATCCATTGGAAGCCGCAGGACTACCCCACCCTGACATCCGACATTGAGCAAACGATGAAGGTACGTCGACGCCCAGCCATTCGCGTGCCGTGGAACCTTATCGAACAGCTCCGCCAGCGTTGCGACTACCTCGATGCCCGCGACAGCCGTTTCTCCGAAAGCCTCCTGCAAGACGACGAGCGGTTTGCCGGGCTGCAGCCTTTCAACATCCAGCTAACCTTTGATGCCAACGACACGAAGGCTATCTCCAATGAGCTCATCGGCGTCTTCTTCGAGGACATCAGCTACGGAGCCGACGGAGGACTCTATGCCGAGCTTGTCCAGAATCGCGATTTCGAATACACCCCTGGCGAGAATCGCCACGATCACAACTGGGGGCCTCTCACGGCTTGGGAGACACGAGGCGACCGTGCAACACTCTCCGTCAGCATCGGCACCGACGACCCTATCCATCCAAACAATCCGCACTACGCCATCCTGACAAAGGTGGCAGGCCCCTCGGCCCAGTTTGTCAACTGCGGCTACGACGGCATTAGTGTCAAGGCGGGCGAGACATACGACCTCTCCCTTTTCACCCGTAAAGCACCTACGCAGAAAGGCTCCATCCGGCTGCGCATCCAGCTGCAAGGGGGCGAAGGCCAAACCTTGGGCGAAACGATTGTCAAGGTAGGACAAACAACATGGAAAAAGCAGATGACAACCCTCCGCTGCAGCCGTTCCGACGAGGCCGCCATCCTCGTCATCGAGCCGCTTGACGAAGGAGCCCTTCACCTCGACATGGTGTCGCTCTTTCCCCGTCACACCTTCAAGAACCGCCAGAACGGTCTCCGCGCCGACCTTGCCCAAGCCATTGCCGACATCCATCCCAAGTTCGTCCGTTTCCCGGGCGGCTGCGTGGCACACGGCGACGGCCTCGGCAACATGTATCTTTGGAAGAACTCCATCGGCGCCCTCGAGGAGCGCAAGCCCATGCGCAACATCTGGAACTATCACCAGACGCTCGGCCTCGGCTACTACGAGTACTTCCAGTTCTGCGAGGATATCGGCGCCGAGCCGCTCCCCGTTATCCCTGCCGGCGTACCCTGCCAAAACAGCAGCGACGGCGGTCCAGGGCAGCAGGGAGGCGTACCTATGGACGAGATGGAAGCCTTCACGCAAGACATCCTCGACCTCATCGAGTGGGCCAACGGCGATGCCCGCACCACCTATTGGGGACGCATCCGCGCTCAGAGCGGCCATCCCCGTCCCTTCAACCTGAAGCACATCGGCATCGGCAACGAAGACCTCATCTCCAACGTCTTCACCGAGCGCTTCACCTACATATATAATAAGGTACACGCGCGCTACCCCGACATCGAAGTCTGTGGCACCGTCGGTCCCTTCTACGAAGGCAGCGACTACGACTGGGGCTGGCGTCTGGCTACCGAGTTGGGCCTCCCCATGGTCGATGAGCACTATTACGTCAGCCCAGGCTGGATGATTCATAATCAGGACTTCTACGACCATTACGACCGCAGCCGTCCGCACGTCTATCTAGGTGAATACGCCGCCCATGCCCGCGGACGGAGGAACTGCATTGAGAGCGCCCTCTGCGAAGCCCTCTATCTGACGAACGTCGAGCGCAACGCCGATGTCGTTCGTATGACTAGCTACGCCCCCCTACTCAGTCGCGAGGGGCACTCCAACTGGGACCCCGACATGATATACTTCAACGGCACGAGCGTCCGCCTCACCCCAGGCTACTACGTGCAGCAGCTCTTTGGGCAACACAGCGGGGACCACTACGTCAGCGGTACGCTGAAAGGGAATTGGAAATCCGAGGCTGTCCGCCGACGCATCAGCTACAGCTGTGTCACCGACAATCAGTCGGGCGACATCATCGTCAAGATAGCCAGCCTGCTGCCTGTGGCCGTAGACACAGACATAGACCTTACGCCTTTCGGTCAGACGTACTCCACTGCCGTTGTCACCACACTCAGCGGCACACCTACCGACACAAAAGCCGAGCCTACCACCACTAGCGTTGTGACATCCGACGAGCACGCACAAATAGCCCTACCTCCCTACTCCTTCACCGTTGTCCGCATCGGGCAACACTAATGAAGGGACGTCCGAGCGTTTCTTATCTCCCAAAGCCGTTAGGACACGTGTCCTAACGGGTTAGGTAAGGTGTCCCAACGGGTTAGGACACGTGTCCCAACGGGTTTGGTACAATAACTTTTGACTGCGCTGAACTTTGAACTAAGGAACATGGGGGTACAATCCACTATAATCACCATGCAACGTTTTTAGGTAATTTCAACGAAATAACAAAAAAAGTCGCTATCTTTGCATCGTTGAACCTCAAAATAGCACCACAATATGTCCCGTCCGCTGTTGCAGCGCGAAATATCGGTTTTCCTCCTTCTGCTCGTTTGCCTCTCGGCAAGGACGTCGGCACAGTCACTAACGGTAGATGCTTCTGCGGTTGTGGCTGACGTCAGCCCGCTCATCTACGGAGCTGGGACGGAGGATGTTAATCACGAGATATATGGTGGGCTTTACGACCAACGGATTTTCGGCGAAGGCTTCGAGGAACTGGCTGTGATGGACATCTGCGACTTTACCGCCTACGACAGCCCTTGGGCTGTGTCGGGCGGATGGGTGCAGCTCGGCTCGACGCATGGTAAGCTCATCAGCGACATCGCCCGCGTCCGTCAGGGAACAATCGAGGTGGAGATGCGGTTGGAGGGGGCTTCGTCCATCGGCGGCCTCATCGTCGAGGTGAGCCGCGCCGGCACAGGGATGGACACCTTTGACGGCTACGAAATCAGCCTCGATGCCCAGAAGAGGGCGTTCGTCTTCGGCAAGCACAAGCAGGACTGGCAGCCCATCGCCCGGTTTAACGCCGACTTCGGAGGGCGTGGCGAATGGAACACGCTACGCGTCGAAGTGGAGGAAGCCACGTTCACTTGCTATGTCAACGACACAAAGGTCTTTGCCTACACCGACACCCACGACCCCCTGAGCGGCGATCGTGTGGGGCTGCGCAGCGTGAACGGCTCAGCCAGCTTCCGCCACCTGAAGATTGATGGCAGGGAGATTCCCCTGGAGGGCGATAAGACGCCGGAGCTCTCGAGGATGTGGGATGTTGTCGGCAACGGCAACTACCGACACGACGGCGACAACCCCTTCACAGGGCGCTATGCTCAGCGCATTGCCGGACGTGCCGGCGACGGCATAGCCAACCGAGGACTCAACCGCTGGGGCATCGCCGTCAGCAAGGACAAGCCCCTGCACAACGCCCTCTACCTGCGGGGCGAGGCGAACAACCCGCAGAAAGGGATGAAAGCCAGCGTTGCCTTGCAGAGCGCCGACGGCACTAGGGAGTATGCCTACGCCGAAATCACAGGCATCACAAACGAGTGGCAACGCTTTGACGCAGAACTCATTCCCACAGCCACCGATGCAAATGCCCGATACGTGCTCAGCCTGGCAGAAGAGGGCACGCTCTGGGCGGACCAAGTGCTGCTGGCTACCGACGCCTATCCTTTCCGTGAGGATCTCACCGAAGCCTTCCGTGCCGAGGGGCTCACCTTCCTACGCTATGGAGGCTCGATGGTGAATGCGGCTGACTATCTGACGCATAACATGGTTGGGAGTCAGCTGGAGCGCGAGCCCTACGACGGCTTCTGGTACCTCAACGCTACCAATGGCTTTGCCATCCCCGAGTTTGTCGCTTTCGCCCGCCTCATCGGCGCCGAGCCCTCGTTTGCCATCAACATCGAGGACGACCCGACAGATGTGCTGCGTATGTTGGACGAGATAGCCGTCTATCAGCCCCGCCTGCTTGAGATTGGCAACGAGGAAAACATCGGGACAAGAGCCCGCTCGGCCTACGAGCACTATGTGGAGCGGTTCCTCACGCTGTACAACGCCATCCACCCCGTCTATCCCGACATGGTGTTCATCAACGCCGCTTGGTGGCGTCCCGACGAGCTAGCCACGATGGAATATGTCTTTCGCGCCCTTGACGGCAAGGCGGCCTACTGGGACTACCATCCCTGGACGGAAACCCCCGAGCAGGCTTTAGCGACAACGGCAGCCATCAAGCAGATGCAGCAGCTCTTCACCACGTGGAATCCCCTGACAACCATGCGCTGTGCCATCTTTGAGGAGAACGGCAACACCCACGACATGGCCCGCGCGCTGGCTCACGCCGTCATGCTCAACGTCGTGCGCCGATCGGCAGGCTTTGTGCCGCTCGACAGCCCCGCCAACGCCCTGCAGCCCTGGCTCCAGAACGACAACGGATGGGATCAGGGGCAGATTTTCTTCGACGCCTCACGAACATGGATGCAGCCGCCCTACTATGCTCAGCAAATGGCTGCCACCCACCACCAGCCCCTGCTGGTGCACTCGGACGTGACAGGCGACAGCCTTGACATTTCCGTCACCCGGAACGAAGCGAACGACACCCTCATCGTCCACGTTGTCAACTACGCCACCATCAGCCAAAACATCCGTCTTGCGCTCAGCGGATTCGGCAAGGTGAGGAGTATGACGTCCCTCTCACTCAACGGTTCCCCTGACGGCCGCAACCTGCCCGACGACCCTTTGCGTTATGCCCCTGTGGAGACAAAGCTTAAGCCCACGAAGGAGCTGTCTGTCAGCGGCTACAGCTACACGATTTTTGTCCTTTCCACCATAGGGAGTATCATGTAGTTTTTTTTATAAGTCAGCATGCAGCTTGTATGATTCCGTATCTTTGCCTTTGAATTTGTTTATCACCATTAATTTGCTCAAAAAGATGAAAAAAAACACCGCATTATTGATTGCCGTCCTGCACGTGACCGCAGTCGTGCTCACGTCGTGCGCCACACAGACGTCGGAGTGGAAACTGGTATGGACGGAGGATTTCAACGGAAAGACGATTGACGAGAGTTCATGGACGCGCATCGGGAGGGGACTCTCCGACTGGGACAACATGATGTCGCTCCGCCCCGACCTGGCGTATGTCGAGAATGGCGAACTGGTCCTCCTTGGCAAGGTGAACGACCATTCGTCGGACGACACGACACCCTTCGTGACAGGCGGCATCTGGAGCGCAGGAAAGAAGTCGTTCCAACAGGCAAGGATTGAAATCAGAGCCAAGTACAACCATGTGCCGGGCTTCTGGCCGGCTCTGTGGCTTATGCCCGATGCCCCTCTCCCCAGCCCCGCGTATGCAGAGATTGACATCATGGAACACGTCAACGACGACTCCATTGCCTACCACACCGTCCACTCGCGCTACACGCTGGACACGCCCCAGGACCAGCAACCGCCCCACTCCTCGCCGTGCCCCATCCATGTGGGCGACTGGAACACGTATGCCACGGAAATCCACACAGACAGCATCTGCTTCTTCGTCAACGATGTAAAAACCTTCACCTACCCCCGGACGGAGGACAGCGTCCTGAAGTTCCCCTGGCCCGACTATCCCTTCTACATCATCCTCTCGAACCAGCTCGAAGGACAGTGGGTGGGCCCCGTCTCCAAGCCGGAGCTGCTCCCCAGTGAACTGCGTGTGGATTGGATAAAGGTCTATGAAAAAAGGAAACAATAGAAACATGGACAAATGAAACATTATAGCAAACCCTTCCTTTACTTCATCTGCCTGGTGGCAGCGATGGGCGGACTGCTCTTCGGTTACGACTGGGTGGTCATCGGCGGTGCCAAACCATTCTATGAGCTCTATTTCGGCATATCGTCGTCGCCCGTCCTGCAGGGTGTGGCCATGTCCACGGCGCTAGTGGGCTGCCTGATAGGTGCCATGGTGGCTGGGGCGCTGGCTGACAGGTACGGGCGGAAGCCACTGCTGATTACGGCCGCCGTGCTGTTCACCGTCTCTGCCATCGCCACGGGGGCTTTCAACAACTTCGCGCTGTTCAACATCGCCCGTTTCGTAGGCGGCATCGGCATCGGCGTGGCTTCGACGTTGTCGCCCATGTACATTGCCGAGGTGGCGCCGGCAGAGATTCGTGGACGGCTGGTGTCGCTCAACCAGATGACCATCGTGCTGGGCATCCTGGCGGCACAGATTGTCAACTGGTTGTTGGCGCGCCCTGTGCCCGACGGCTCTACGAATGCCGACATCCTTGCCTCGTGGAATGGGCAGATGGGCTGGCGCTGGATGTTCTGGGCCGAGACGGTGCCTGCGGCCTCCTTCCTGTTGCTGGCGTTCTTCATTCCCGAAAGTCCGCGGTGGAAGAGCATGAAAGCAACTGCGTTTTCTGCCAGTCTGAAAACTAAAAAACAATCTTCACCTTTCTCACGCAAGTATGCGGGTGTACTGGTGCTGGGCATCGTGATTGCCGTGTTCCAACAATGGTGTGGCACGAACGTCATCTTCAACTATGCCCAAGAAATCTTCTCCGCTGCGGGCTATGCTGTAGGCGATGTGCTATTCAACATCGTCATCACGGGCATCGCCAACGTGGTGTTCACCGTCGTGGCACTCTTCACCGTCGATCGTCTCGGGCGCCGCAGCCTGATGCTGCTCGGTGCGGGTGGGCTATGCCTCATCTACCTAATACTCGGCACATGCTATCATTTCCACGTCACGGGCTTCTTCATGGTGGTGCTGGTGGTGGCCGCCATCGCCTGCTATGCCATGACACTGGGCCCCATCACCTGGGTGCTACTTTCCGAAATCTTCCCCGACCGTGTGCGTGGCGCTGCCATGGCCGTCTGTGCCTTCGCCCTATGGACAGGCTGCTGCACGCTGACGTTCTCGTTCCCCTCGCTCAATGCCGCGTTGGGTAGTAGCGGCACATTCTGGATCTACAGCACCATCTGCCTCTGCGGTTTTCTCTTCTTCCTGCGCAAACTGCCCGAGACCAAGGGCAAGAGCCTGGAGGAACTGGAGCAACAGCTGACGAAATGACCAAACAAAACTATAATATATAATGGTAAAAGTCTGGAGAGAGAAAGTGACCATCCCGACGTATGCAATCGGGAAGGCAGATAAGAACCCGATGTTCCTGGAGAAACGCGTCTATCAAGGCTCCAGCGGCGTGGTGTATCCCTACCCCGTCATTGAGCAGGTGGCCGACGAGAAAACGGACGTCACCTACAACGCCGTGTGGCTGGAGAATGAATACCTGAAGGTGATGGTGCTGCCCGAGCTGGGCGGCCGCATCCAGATGGCTTACGACAAGGTGAAGGAGCGCCACTTCGTCTATTACAATCACGTCATCAAGCCCGCCCTCGTGGGGCTGGCAGGACCGTGGATTAGCGGAGGCATTGAGTTCAATTGGCCGCAACACCACCGTCCCTCCACCTTCCTGCCCGTCGATTGCACCATCGTGGAGAACACGGACGGCTCCGTAACGGTATGGGTGAACGAAATGGAACGCATGTTCCACCAGAAAGGCATGGCAGGCTTCACGCTGCGCCCGGGCTGTGCCTATTTGGAGATACAAGGGCGCGTCAGCAACCGCACTCCCCTGCCCCAGACGTTCCTCTGGTGGGCAAACCCTGCCGTAGAGGTGAATGACGACTACCAAAGCGTCTTCCCGCCCGACGTCAATGCCGTCTTCGACCACGGCAAGCGGGCTGTCTCGTCGTTCCCCATCGCCACGGGCATCTACTATAAGATGGATTACTCGGCAGGGGTGGACATCTCTAACTACAAGAACATCAAGGTGCCCACCAGTTACATGGCCGTGAACTCGAAATACGATTTCGTGGGCGGCTACGAGAACGACACCCATGGCGGCATGCTCCACGTGGCCTCGCACCACCTCTCGCCCGGCAAGAAGCAGTGGACGTGGGGCAATGGTGACTTCGGACGCGCGTGGGACCGCAACCTGACAGACGAATACGAAAATAAGGGCTATCGCCCTTATATCGAACTGATGGCGGGGGTTTATACTGAGAACCAGCCTGACTTTACCTGGCTCATGCCCTACGAGGAAAAACTCTTCACGCAGTACTTCATGCCCTACCGCGAGATAGGCATCGTGAAGCAGGCATCGAAGGACTTTATCCTCAACATCGAAAGCCTGCCCGACGGAGGAGAAGTGCACTTCAAGGTGCTGGCCACATCGAGGCAGACAGTAGAGGTGGCACTGACGAACAAGCAGGGTGAGACGTATTATCGTCAGACCGTGACGCTCTCACCTGAAAATGTTTTTGAGCAGACGGTGGACGTGAAGGGGGCAACGCTTGACGACTTGATACTGGCTGTCGGAAAGCTCACTTGGATGGCCGAGCCCGACGGAATCCGCCCCATCCCCGACGCAGCCGAGGCACCCCTGCCTCCTGCCGAGACAGAAACCAACGACCAGCTTTACCTGACGGGGCTTCACCTGGAGCAATACCGCCACGCCACCTGGAGCGCCCTCGACTACTACGAGGAGGCGTTGCGACGCGACCCCAACGATGTGCGCTGCCTAAACCAGACGGGGCTCTGGTACTTGCGTCGTGGCCGTTTCGACAAGGCGGAACACTATCTGCGCCGCGCCGTCAAGGTCTGGCAGAAGCGCAATCCCAATCCCTACGACGGCGAGTCCATCTTCAATCTCGCCCTCTGCCTGAAGTTCCAGGCGTTGGAGAATAATCCTCAATCTTCAATTTTCAATCTTCAATTAAAGGAATCCTACGAGCTCTTCTGGAAATCCACATGGGACAAGGCGTGGGCTGATGCCGGCTACTTCGAAGCGGCTTGCATCAGCGTGGTAGAGCGACGGCTTAATGATGCTCGCGACGAGCTGGACCGCTGCCTCATCTTCAACAGCCACCACCACAAGGCCCGTGCACTGAAAGCCGCCGTGCTACGCCTGCTGCAGGCCAGCAAGCAGAAAGGAGGGCTGCAGATGGGCTCGTCGAAGGAACTGAACGACCGCCTCTCCCTGATCAAGGAGTCGCTGTCCATCGACCATTTCAACTACGGCATCCTCTACGAACAATACCTGCTGACGAAGGACAAGGACGTACTGAAAGAGCTGACGGAACTGATGCACGGCAATGTCTATAACTACCACGAGCTGGCGCTTGACTATGCACAGGCAGGGCTCTGGGACGAAGCCGAAGAGGTGCTGACGATTCCGGCCGTTGCCAAGAAACTGAAGAAAGCCTCCCCGCTGACGTCGTACTACCTCGCCTATCTCCACCTGATGCGAGGCGAGACGGAGAAGGCGAAGGAGAGCTTCGCCGAAGCCGAGCAGGCAGACAGTTACTGCTGCTTCCCCAACCGCCTGGAGGACGTCGTGGCACTGACGATGGCCAAAACCATGAACCCCGAGGGAGCCCGTGCACCGTACCACCTCGGTTGTCTTTATTACGACAAGCGCCAGTATGACCTTGCCATCGAAAACTGGGAACTCGCTGCCCGCCTCAACCCCACCTTCCCCACCGTCTGGCGCAATCTCGCCCTTGCCCGCTTCAACAAGCAGGGGCAGCGGGAGGCCGCCCTTGAATACATGGAGCGCGCCTTCCAACTCGACAAGACGGACGCCCGCGTGCTCATGGAACTTGATCAGCTACGCAAACGCCTGCATCACTCCCATGCCGAACGCCTTGCCTTCTTGCAGAAGTACCCCAAGCTGACCAGCCAGCGCGACGACCTCGTGCTGGAGGAGATTACCCTCCTCAACCAACTGGGCCGTCACGAAGAGGCCATGCAGAAACTCGACGCCCACCACTTCCATCCCTGGGAAGGTGGCGAAGGCAAGGTACCTGCCCAATACCAGCTTTGCCGCATGGAACTGGCAAAGCAACACCTTGCGAAACAAGCGAATCTCGACAAGGCCATCCGCCTGCTGAACGAATGCCTCGTCTATCCGCCCCACCTCGGCGAGGGTAAACTCTACGGCGCTCAGGACAACGATTTCCACTACCTCCTCGGCCTTGCCTATGCCCTGTGTGGCGATGCAGAGACGGCTCGTATCCATTGGGAGCAAGCCGCCCAAGGCTCGCTGGAGCCCACCGCTGCCATGTACTACAACGATGCCCAGCCCGACAAAATCTTCTATCAAGGGTTGGCACTGCTGAAGCTGGGACGAAAGGACGAAGCCGACGGCCGTTTCCGTTGCCTTGTCAGCTACGGGCAGCAGCACCTCTCCGACCAGCCCGTGGCCGACTACTTCGCCGTCTCGCTGCCCGACCTTCTCATCTGGGAAGACCCACGCGGCACCCTCCATCAGGTTCACTGCCGTTACATGCTTGCTCTCGGCTACTACGGACTTGGCGATTTGCCACAGTGCCACCACTACCTCGACGAGGCCTGTGCCCTCGACCCCAATCACCAAGGGCTCCTCTCCCTTCGCACCCTGGAATCAACCCTAAACAACCTTGTAAAAAAGTAACGTGCGAATAGAAGAACTAACTCAGCTCTATGCCAGGCACAAAGGCGTAGAGGCTTTTCAGAAAGTGTGGGAAAGCGGAGCAAAGACCGTTTTCCTGCAAGGTTTGGTGTCGTCGGCTGTGCCGGTCTTAGTCGCTGCCTGCCGTCGTACGAGCCTGGCGCCCCGTACGGGGGTGGTCATCGCGGTGTTGAACGATGCAGAAGAAGCCGGGTATTTCTACCACGACCTAACTGGGCTGCTGGGTGGACAGGACAACAAACGGACTGCCAGCCAGGTGCTTTTCTTCCCCTCGTCCTACAAGCGTGCCATCAAGTACGGCCAGCGCGACGATGCTGCCGAGGTGCTTCGGACGGAAGTGCTGACAGGGCTCTCCTCCTTACGGAGGGATGGGGAGAGAATCGTCGTGGTCACCTATCCTGACGCCTTGGCCGAAGGGGTGGCATCGCATGACAGCCTGGCACGCAACACGCTCACGCTCCGCGTGGGGCAGCACATCGACATCAGCGTGCTGGCAGAACAACTGGGCGAGGCAGGCTTCCACCGCACGGACTACGTCTATGAGCCCGGCCAATACGCCGTGCGCGGCAGCATCATCGACGTCTTCTCCTTCTCGTCGGAATACCCCTACCGCATCGATTTCTTCGGCGACGACATCGACAGCATCCGCACCTTTGAGGTAGAGAGCCAGCTGAGCCGCGAGAAGGTCGATGAGGTGTTCATCACCCCCGAGCAGAGTAGCGCAGGGCAGGCTTCGCTCCTGGACTATCTGCCCGAGGGAAGCGCCTTGATGTTCCACGATTTCCTGTGGACCTGCGAAAGGTTTGACAGCCTCGCTCATCCGGTGAGCCCGATTACTCAGTATATTCCGGACAATCCGGATTCTCCGGCTGACACTCCCACCCTCATCACCAAGGAGGCCTTTGTCAGGCAGAGCATGGGGTTCAGGCGCATCGAGTTCGGCTCGCACCCCACGGGTACGCCCGAGGCCGTCATCCGCTTCGACATCTCCCCCCAGCCGATGTTCCACAAGAATTTCGACTTCGTAGCCTCCACGCTGACAGACTACATCGGACGGGGCTACAAGCTCTATATCCTCTCCGACAGCAGCAAGCAGACCGACCGCCTGCGCACCATCTTCGAGGAGCGCGGCGACGACATACCCTTCACCCCCATCGACCACACGCTCCACGAGGGCTTCGCCGACCACACGCTGCACGCCTGCTTCTTTACCGACCACCAGATATTCGGCCGTTTCCACAAGTACAGCCTGCGCAGCGACAAAGCCCGCCAGGGAAAGGTGTCCGTGGCCCTCAAGGAGCTGGCACAATTCGAGCTGGGCGACTACGTCGTCCACATCGACCACGGCATCGGACGCTTTGCCGGCCTGGTGCGCGTGCCCAACGGCGACACCACACAGGAGGCCATCAAGCTCCTCTACGAGGGGAAGAACGGCAGCCAGGACGTCCTGCTCGTCAGCATCCACGCCCTCCACAAGATATCCAAGTACAAGGGCAAGGACGGCGAGGCGCCGCGTGTCAGCCACCTCGGCACAGGTGCCTGGGAGAAGATGAAGCAACGCACGAAGACCAAGATCAAGGACATCGCCCGCGACCTCATCATCCTCTATTCCAAGCGTCTGAAAGAACAGGGCTTCGCCTACAGCCCCGACTCGTTCATGCAGCACGAGCTGGAGGCTTCGTTCATCTACGAGGACACCCCCGACCAGCTGAAGGCCACGCAGGACGTCAAGGCCGACATGGAGCGCCCCCGCCCCATGGATCGCCTCATCTGCGGCGATGTGGGCTTTGGCAAGACCGAGGTGGCCATCCGCGCCGCCTTCAAGGCCTGTGCCGACAACAAGCAGGTGGCCGTGCTCGTGCCTACCACCGTGCTGGCCTACCAGCACTATCAGACCTTCACCGAGCGTCTCCGCGACTACCCCGTCAGGGTCGAATACCTCTCCCGTGCCCGCACGCCGGCTGACGAGAAGCGCATCCTCGCCGAGCTGGCCGACGGCAAAGTGAACATCCTCATCGGCACCCACAAGCTCATCGGCAAGAACGTCCGCTTCAAAGACCTCGGCCTGCTCATCATCGACGAGGAGCAGAAGTTCGGCGTCAGCGTCAAGGAGCGGCTGAAGCAGCTGAAAGTCAACGTCGATACGCTGACGCTCACCGCCACGCCCATCCCGCGCACCCTGCAGTTCTCGCTGATGGGCGCCCGCGACCTCTCCATCATCCAGACACCGCCCCCCAACCGCTATCCCATCCAGACGGAGGTACACCCCTTTAACGAAGACATCATCCGCGACGCCATCAACTTCGAGATGGCCCGTGGCGGACAGACGTTCTTCATCAACAACCGCGTGCAGAACCTGCCCGAGCTTGCCTCGCTGGTCACACGCCTCGTCCCCGACGCCCGCGTCGCCATCGGACACGGACAGATGGACCCCGAGAGCCTCGAGCGCGTCATCCTCGGCTTCATCAACTACGACTACGACGTGCTCATCTGCACCAGCATCATGGAGAACGGCATCGACATCCCCAACGCCAACACCATCCTCATCAACCAGGCTCACATGTTCGGCCTCAGCGACCTCCACCAGATGCGGGGCCGCGTGGGACGCACCAACCGCCGTGCCTTCTGCTACCTGCTGGCGCCCCCGCTCAGCACCATCTCCGACGAGGCACGCCGCCGCCTCACAGCCATCGAGAACTTCACCGACCTCGGCAGCGGCATACACATCGCCATGCAGGACCTCGACATCCGCGGAGCGGGCAACCTGCTCGGCGCCGAGCAGAGCGGATTCATTGCCGACCTCGGCTACGAGACCTACCAGCGGATACTTAACGAAGCCGTCCACGAGCTGCGCACCGAGGAGTTTGCCGACCTCATGGCCGAGAAGAACGCCGAGCCCGACGCCGCCTCCGACGATTGGAGCTACGTCAGCGAGTGTACCTTCGACAGCGACCTCGAGCTGCTCTTCCCCGACGAGTACATCACCGGCAGCAGCGAGCGCATCCTCATCTACCGCGAGCTCGACAGCCTCGAGACCGACGACCAGCTTGCCGCCTTCCAGAGCCGCCTCGAGGACCGTTTCGGCCCCATCCCCGAGGAGGGACAGGAGCTGCTGCACGTCGTGCCCCTGCGCCGCATCGCCAAGAGCCTCGGCATCGAGAAGATTGTCCTCAAGGCCGGACGCATGGTGCTCTATTTCGTCAGCGACACCGAGAGCCCCTACTATCAGAGCGACACCTTCGGCCGTGTCCTGCGCTACCCCGCCCTCAGCTCCCACGAGTGCCAGTTCCGCGAGTCGGGCGGCCGCCAAAACCTCCTCATCGCCGACGTCCACTCCGTCCGCGAAGCGCTCGAAGTCCTAAAGGCTATATAACCCAGAGCAAAATCTCCCATTGCCCTGTTATTCAAAAGAGCGTACTTAATAACAAGGGAGACGTACATGATAACAAGGGGGGCATACAAAATAACAAGGGGGGCGTAGCGCACGACGCCCCCTTGCTACATCTCAAAGCGAGGGCGCAACCTTTGGGGTTGCGCCCTCGCTGTTTAGGCTTGGTGGCCTGATGCGGGTGAGCTTACTTCTCCAACACGCTCACTTCTCTCACTTAATCACGACCTTCTTGCCGCCGATGATGTTGATGCCGCGCTGGGGAGCGGAGAGGCGCTGACCGGCGAGGTTGTAGAGAGCCTCCCCCGTCCCCTCCTGAAGGAGGGGTGACTCAAATTCCTTCCCTTCAGGGGAGGATTTAGGAGAGGCTATGCCGGTGACATCGCCCAGGTAGAAGAGGTTCCAGGCGCCCACGACCTCGTAGTCGTTGGGAAGGATTTCTGTCTTCTCAAGGCCGATGGTGACGCTGCCGCCCTCCTCGTCAATACGGAAGGCGAGGGTGTTGAGGTAGCGGCCGTCGGCAAACCAGGCTGCCGTGGGCGTGGTGCCGTCGGGGGCATACCAGCCGTTGATGTCACCGCTGGAGTACTGATAGCAGTTCTCGTCGGCCACCTTCGTGGGGCTAGCGCCCTCGAAGAGGTTCATGACCTTCGTCTCGTAGGTCTGGCTGGCGGTCTTGGCGTAGAGCGTGGTGAGGTGCGTGGCCTCAGCACCGCTGCTCTGGTAGAGGTCATACTCTTCGTTGTAGTAACCGGCACGGTAGTAGGTGTGGACGGTGACCTCGTAGTCGCCCTTCGGCAGGCCGTTGATGGTCTGGTGGAGCTCGATGCCGGCGCGGTTGTAGCTGACGGTGTACTGCTTGTAGCCGTTCATGGCGCTGGTGACCCAGCCCTCGATGGTGCCGGTGTCCTTGCTGCCGCGCTCGGGGTCGAAGGTCGGGTTGACGATGAGGTCGGTGACGTCGGTACGCACGGGCTCGTCGTCGGCACCATAGTAGTAGAGGTTCCAGGCACCCACGACCTCGTAGTCGTTGGGCAGGATTTCGGTCTTCTCGAGGCCGATGGTGACGCTGCCGCCCTCCTCGTCGATGACGAACTCAAGCTCGTTGAGGTAGCGTCCGTCGGCGAACCAGGCTGCCGTGGGCGTGGTGCCGTCGGGGGCATACCAGCCGTTGATGTCGCCGTTGGAGTACTGATAGCAGTTCTCGTCGGCCACCTTCGTGGGGCTGGCACCTTCGAAGAGGTTCATGACCTTCGTCTCGTAGGTCTGCGTGGCGGTCTTGGCATAGAGCGTGGTGAGGTGCGTGGCCTCAGCGCCGCTGCTCTGGTAGAGGTCATACTCTTCGTTGTAGTAACCGGCACGGTAGTAGGTGTGGACGGTGACTTTGTACTTGCCGCGCTTCAGGCCGTTGATGGTCTGGTGGAGCTCGATGCCGGCGCGGTTGTAGCTGACGGTGTACTGCTTGTAGCCGTTCATGGCGCTGGTGATCCAGCCCTCGATGGTGCCGGTGTCCTTGCTGCCGCGCTCGGGGTCGAAGGTCGGGTTGACGATGAGGTCGGTGACATCCTGCTCGCCATTGCCGCCGCCAAACTTGATGGCGACGACCATCGAACTGACCTCGACGGTCTTGTCGGCAGCCGTCGGGCCATCGTAGGAGCCAGCCTCGTACGAGCCGAGTGCCTCGTTGTAGAGCGCATTGGCCTTAGCGATGTCAGCATGAGTGGGATTGCCTTCGATGGCCTCCTTCAATTGGTCAAGGGCCAGACGAAGGTCAGCATAGGCCTGCGTGGAAGCCTCAACAGCCTCCATGGCCTGCTTCATCTCCACAAAGGCATCGTAGAGGGCATAGCCATCGGTCTCGCTCTTTGCCTTGACGACAGCATCGGAGAGAGCTGTCAGCTCGGCCTGTCCACACTTGTTCCCCAGCAGAGCCTCAGCTTCGGGAAGCATGAGCTCAAGGGCACCGGCCAGCGCCGTGGCATTCTTTGCACGGAACGTCAGACGCATGTCGCTCCACACAGCCCAGCAGCCCTCGTAGCGCAGGTCGTTGCGGACGCCCAGCTTGAGCGTGCCGTCGGTGACAAGGGCATAGAGCGTCTGCGCATAGCGGCCGTCCTGGAAGGCCAGGGCTGCCGACTCCTCGTCGTTAGGCACGAAGCCCACATCGGGAATGCTGGTCTCGCCGGAATGGACGAGCTCGGGCACAGCGCCGCTCTCGATGGTGTTGAGGTTCTTCTGGAACTTGTTCATATAGACATAGGCACGCGGCGTCTTGTCGTAGTCGGCGCTGCCGTAGTCGGCAGGACGGAAGAGGTCGTAGAGGTTGAGCTCGTACAAGCCGTTCTGCAAGCCCGTTATCTCCTGATAAACATCGAACAGCACGGTGTAGGAGCTGGCGACGCGATAGTTCTCGGGACCAACGGGGAAGTCGGCGAAGCCCACCTTCGTCCAGCCGTCAGCAGTAGTGAAGTGAGGATTGACGATGAGGGCGGTGCAGTCATCGCCATCGCCCATGCTGCTGGCCATGGCATCGGCAAGCAGCTTGCTCAGGTAGGCGGCCTCGGCCTTTATCTGGTCGGTGTCAAGCTCGGCAGCTTCGAGGATATAGGGAGCCGTGCCATTGCCGTTGAAGCCCTCGCCATCCTCGATGAAGAGGTAGTCGCTGAGCTCAAGCACGGCATCGCTCTCCGACGTCGTTCCGCCCATCCAGTCGGCAGCCTCCTCGAAGAGGACAAAGTAGGCGGCATAGGCCTTGAAGCTCTTGTCGATGGCGGTGTAGGCGTTGCTGTAAGTGTCGAGAACAGCCTTGACAGCATCGGCAGTAGTGGCATTCTGCAGCTCGGTACGGGCAGCCTCGTAAACCTCGTAGGCACTATGCTGGTAGTACTCGTAGCCGTCGGTGCCCTTCAGGGCGGTGTAGTCCTCATCGGCATCGAGGATGTTCTTTGCCAGCCAAGTGAAGGCTTCGTCGTTGGCGCCCATGTAGTAGAGGTTGACGTTATCGATGCCAATCCAGTTGGTGGTCTTGTCCTCCAGGCGAAGGCCGATTTCCATATCGCCGCCGTCGGTGAGGTAGCTGAGCACCTCGATGGGTTGGTCAATGTCAATCTGCGTAGCCGTGACAGCTTCGCTGCGGTTGCCGGCATAGAGGTAGAGGTCGCTGCCAGCCACGGTGTAGGCCAGGGCGTTCAGTGCATAGACACCTGCGGGGAGGTTTTTGGCCGTGGCATACACCTTACCAGCCGTAAAATTCGACGGGCTCCAGTTCTCATAGTGGTTGCCCGTGACCTCATAGTCCTTGGCGTTGTTGCCGTTGCTGGCCTGCTTGTTCTGGGCACCCGTGGTGGAGGTCCAACCCGTAGCCGTGCCGTCGGTAAACGTCTGCTCGATATCCTGATACTGCAGCATCTCCAGCGAATTAGTCACGGTAGCATTCAGCACACGGGCCGCATAGATGGCGTGCTCCAGCTCCTCGCGAGCATAGTTCAGTTCGTCCTCCGTGCTGGCGGTGTTCTCATAGACCTTCACGGCCTCATCATAAACGGTCTCGTCCGTCCCGTTGACGGTTGTAGCCTCCTCAATGACAGCAGCAAGGGCCACGGCGGCATTAAACTGCATGAGCTTGCCAACGTAGTCTGCATATACCGCAGGGGCTACAAAGTACCAGCTTGTCCAGAAGTTGCCTGCGTCGTCGGGGAACATCACGTCGGTGCAGAGGTAGAGCTTCATGTCGTTCTTCGAAGGCACCACGCCCAGCTTACCATAGAGGTCCGACATCTCATCGGCCCTGCCGTCGGCATTCTCAATTTCATAGTAACCGTCGGTCTGCTTCGTAAGCGTCCACACCATGCTGCGTTCGCCGCCTTCATCGACGGGTTTGTCGTAGTCAACCCAGATGCTCTGGAAGCCGTCGTTGACGTAGGCATAGAAGTACATGAGGGCATTGTCCTTGTTTTCGACAAAATCCTTCAGGTAGTAGGTGTCGGCAGCACCTTCGACGGCTTCGAGGATAACCTTGTAGCCGTGCGTGGGGCTGACACTGGCACGGGTGCCCCATTCATTGGCACCCAGCATGAAGGCCTTGGAGCCCACGTTGTAGAGGTACAGTTCTTCGCCTGTCTTCAGGTCAGTTTGTTCAGGAGCGGCAGGAGCCGTCCACGTCTGTGCCGATGCGACAAGCGCCGTCAGCAGGCAGACAATTGAAAGTAAAGCTTTTCTCATTGATTGTTTTTTAATGGTTAATACTGATTTTCTATAGGAGGGGACAAAGGTACGAATAAATTTGCATTTATTCATGGAAAAAAGCGAAACAAATAACGATTTCAAGGAAAAATGACTTTCGAGTAGGGGATAATCGCGGAAATTAAGTATCTTTGCCACGAAAACCAATCGCTCCCACGCCATGCAAAAAAGACTGGAATCACTTGACGCCCTGCGGGGATTTGACCTGTTCTGCCTCGTTGTTCTTGAGGATTTTGTCCACAAACTGGGTGATGCCATCGATGCGCCCTGGTATCAACCGGTGATGGACGTCTTCACCCACAAATCGTGGGAGGGGTTTTCGCCCTGGGATTTGGTGATGCCTCTGTTTATGTTCATGGCGGGCGTGACGATACCGTTCTCGATGGAAAAATACCGGAAATCGGCAACAGCAGATGCCCCGTCGGCCAATCTTCCACAGAAAGCGCTCTGGAAACGGTTGACAAGGCGCTTCATACTGCTGTGGGTGCTTGGCATGGCCTGTCAGGGCAATTTGCTTGGCCTTGACCCGAACCGCATCTACCTGTTCTCGAACACCCTTCAGGCGATTGCCGTCGGCTATCTATTCAGCGCCGTCATCTTCCTTCACACCCGTTGGAAAACGCAGATAGGCATTGCCGTTGCCCTGCTTCTGACGTTCTGGGCAGCGATGGAGTTCATCACCATCGGAAACTTTGGAGGGGGAGACTATACCCCGCAAGGGAACCTCGCTGAGGGGATTGACCGCTTAGTGCTGGGACGTTTCCGCGATGCCGCACGAGTGGAGGGAGGAGAGGTCGTCTTTGCCGGATGGTACACTTACACGTGGATTCTCAGCAGCCTCAACTTCGTGGTAACTGTGTTGACGGGTGTCCTTACCGGAGAACTGCTGAAAAGCACATTGAAGGAGCGGAAGAAAGTGTGGTTGCTGCTAGGCATGGGAGCTTCCTTGGTCGTGCTTGGCTGGACGTGGGGCTTGGTGCATCCCGTCATCAAACATATATGGACAGGGTCCATGGTACTCGTCAGCAGCGGATACAGCATGTTGCTGATGGGACTTTTATATGGCTGGATAGACGTCAGCGGACATCACCGCCACCTGACACTTCTGAAAGTCTATGGCATGAACAGCATTACGGCTTACGCCGTGTCGCATATCATCAGCTTCTCCAGCATCAGCCGTTCACTCTTCCACGGTCTGGAGCAATACATCGGCGACTACTACTCCGTCCTTATCCATCTCTCGAACGCCACTATCCTCTTCATCATCCTCCTCTTCATGTACAAAAAGAAGATTTTCCTGCGGGTGTAAGCAGAACAACATCAAAAATCTTTTTTGCAAAAATATTTGGTTATGAAAGGATTTTGGCGTACCTTTGCCGCGCCAATACGGGATATTGGCATGTTCAAATCATTATTAACTTAAAAAACAACAAAGTAAATGGCAACAAGAATCAGATTACAGAGAAGAGGAAAGAAGGATTATGCTTTCTATTCCATCGTAATTGCTGACTCGAGAGCTCCACGAGATGGACGATTTATTGAAAAGATTGGTACCTACAACCCCAACACCAATCCCGCCACAGTAGATTTGAATTTCGACAGAGCATTGTATTGGGTGAACGTTGGCGCTCAGCCGACCGACACAGTGCGTAACCTCCTTTCCCGCGAAGGTGTCTATCTGATGAAGCACCTGCAGGGTGGCATCAAGAAGGGTGCTTTTGACGAGGCTGCCGCCAAAGCTAAGTTCGATGCTTGGAAGCAGAGCAAGGAAAGCGCTCTCAAGGCTATCGCCGTGAAGGGTGAGCAGGCCAAGCGCGATGCTTTCAAGGCTGCTATCGAGGCAGAAAAGAAGGTGAACGAGAACATCGCCGCCAAGGTGGCTGAGAAGAAGGCTGCTGCTGCCCTGAAGGCTGCTGAAGAAGCTGCTGCTAAGGCTGCCGAAGAGGCTGCTGCTAACGCAGAGGCTGCTCCTGCCGAGGCTCCCGCCGAAGCATAAAAAGGCGAACATGGGCACTCCATCGTGCCCGAGAAAGGTATGAAAGGTGGCTTCGCAAAAGCGAGGTCATCTTTTCCTTTTCAAGTACAACAAATCGCATTGTCAATGAAAGCTTCTAAACGGACCATCATCGTCATCATCCTTTATCTGCTGGCTGCCGTTTGGTTTTTCTTCCCCATCGGAGCGCCGCAAGAGAAGAGCCTGCTGTTTTCCCTGCGTCTGGCGCTGCCCGCAGCTTTACTGGCACTCGGAGGCATGGGCTTTTCACCCTGGCTTATGACAATCGGCTTTGTCTTCTGCACAATCGGTGACGCAATGGGGGTGCTGGGCAGCTTTGAGGGACAGATGGGCGGCTTTGCCGTTGCCCACTTCTGCTTCATCGGCTGGTTTGCTCAACAATTAGCCAAGGCAAAGGAAGGAAAGAAAAGAGGTTTCTCCTTATTAATAATGTCGCCCCTCTGCGTAGTGCCACTCGTCATCGCAGCTGTGAGGATCATTCCCGAAATCCACGACACGATTATCCGCATCGGTTGCGCCATCTACTCCTTGCTGCTTACGGGCACATTGTGGACAGCCTGGGCACGATTCGCCTCACCTTCCCCCCGTCCGCAACCACGGAAAGGAGCCTTGTTGGCGGCAGTCGGAGCAACGCTGTTTTTCGCTTCCGACTTCATTCTTGCCTGGAACATGTTCGTGGAATCCGTCCCTCATAGCCGCGACCTCATCATGAGCACCTATTACGCCGCGTTGCTTTTGCTCTTCATCGGCACGCCGAGAACGCTCCTCTCCACGACCGGAAATCCCGAATCAAATACTTTTCGGCGGGAAAAATAAAAAATTTTCGCTTTTTGGGTAAAAAAAGTGACAATTTGTTTGGTCAGTATAAAAAACAGCCTTATCTTTGCAGCGAATTTCAAAAGAGAAACCAATGAAGTCTTATCTGAATAACAAGTTCTGGTGGTGGTGTTCGATGACGAATTGAGCACGGAACTTCTTATTCTAAAAGATTACATAAAAAAGAAAACAAGATAACGTCCGTTGCTCATGCAGCGGACTTCTTTTATTCTTTCGTGACTGAAGTGGTAATGCGTGAGACGGAAAATATAATTCAAAAACCAATTAATAACAACAACAATGAAACAGAAGAGATTCATCCTTCAGGAATCCGAGATTCCAAAGCAGTGGTACAACATTCAGGCCGAGATGCCCAACAAGCCCCTGCCCATGCTGGCACCGAACGGGCAGCCTGTAACCGTTGATGACCTTAGTCACATCTTCACCCGCGGAGCTTCCGAGCAAGAGCTTAACACCACCGATGCATGGATTGACATCCCTGAGGAGGTGCGCGAATTCTACGCCTACTACCGTTGTACGCCTCTCGTCCGTGCTTACGGCTTAGAGGAGGCGCTGGGAACTCCCGCCCACATCTACTTCAAGAACGAGAGCGTCAACCCGCTTGGCTCACACAAAATCAACTCTGCCCTGCCGCAGATGTACTTCTTCAAGAAGGAAGGCGTCACCAACGTCACCACCGAGACGGGTGCAGGTCAGTGGGGTGCTGCCCTCAGCTATGCCGCCAAGCTGTTCGGCATCGAAGCTGCTGTCTATCAGGTGAAGATCAGCTACGAGCAGAAGCCCTACCGCCGCAGCATCATGCAGACCTTCGGCGCGCTGGTAACCCCCAGCCCCTCCATGTCCACCCGTGCCGGTAAGGACATCCTCACAAAGGATCCTAACCATCAGGGCTCTCTTGGCACCGCCATCAGCGAAGCCGTCGAGCTGGCCGTCACCACGCCCAACTGCCGTTACTCCTTAGGCTCGGTGCTCAACCACGTCTCCCTACACCAGACCGTCATCGGCCTTGAAGCTGAAAAGCAGATGGCCATGGCCGGCGAATATCCCGATGTCGTCATCGCCTGCTTCGGCGGCGGCAGCAACTTCAGCGGTATCGCCTACCCCTTCATGCGCCATAACTTCAGCGGCGAGCGCCACACCCGTTTCATCGCTGCTGAGCCCGCTAACTGCCCCAAGCTGACACGCGGCGAGTTCCACTACGACTTCGGCGACGAGAGCGGCCTCACGCCCCTCATCCCCATGTACACGCTGGGTCACAACTTCCGTCCCGCCAACATCCACGCTGGAGGTCTCCGCTATCACGGTGCAGGCACCATCGTCAGCCAACTCATCAAGGACAAGCTGATGGAAGCCGTTGACATCGACCAGATTGAGAGCTTCGATGCAGGCGTTCTGTTTGCTCGTGCCGAGGGCATTATCCCCGCCCCCGAAAGCAACCACGCCATTGCCGCTACCATCCGCGAAGCACTCAAGTGCAAGGAGACGGGCGAGAAGAAGACCATCCTCTTCAACCTCTCAGGCCACGGCCTTATTGACATGTCGGCCTACGACCAGTACCTCGCTGGCAACCTCGTCGATGCCGCCATCAACGACGATGTCATTGCCCGCAACCTTGAAGAGATTCACCAACAGATTAAGTTCTAAGACAGCAAAATGATTAGCAATTCTATTCTCGATACGATTGGCAACACCCCGATGGTGCGCATCAACCGGCTATGCCCGAACCCTAATGTCAACATCTACGCCAAGCTCGAAGGCTTTAACCCGACGGGCAGCATCAAGGACAGAATTGCTTGTGCCATGGTGGAGCAGGCCGAACGAGACGGCCTGCTCACCCCGGGCAAAACCATCATCGAGCCCACCTCGGGCAACACGGGCATCGGCCTTGCCATCGTGGGCATCGTCAAGGGCTACCCCGTGGAAATCGTCATGAGCGAAGCCGTCTCCGTCGAGCGGCGCAAGATTATCCGCTCCTACGGCGCCAAGGTCATCCTCACCCCCGCCGAGCAGGGTACCGATGGGGCCATCCGTCTTGCCCGCCGTCTGGTGGAGGAGAATCCCGACAAGTACTACATGCCCGACCAGTTCTCCAACGCGGGCAACTACATGGCCCACTTCAAGAACACCGCCATCGAAATCTGGCAGCAGACCGAGGGCCGCATCGACTACCTCGTCGGCGCCATCGGCACCTCCGGCACCCTCATGGGGCTCACCCGCTTCCTGCGCAACATGAACCCCGACATCCGCGTCGTTTGCGCCCACCCCGTCCGCGGACACTATATCCAGGGACTGAAGAACATGGAGGAGGCCATCGTGCCCGAAATCTACGACCCCTCGCTCATTGACGCCCAAGAGATGGTGGAGAGCGAGGAGGCCATTGATATGGCCCGCCGTATCATCCGCGAGGAGGGCATCTTTGCCGGCATGAGCAGCGGCGCTGCCATGCTTGCCGCCATCCGTACCGCAGCCCGCATCGACCGAGGCAACATCGTCGTCGTCTTCCCCGACCGTGCCGAGAAGTACCTCAGCACCACCATGTTCGCCCCCTTCGCCGACTAAGGCACTACAAATCCGGACTCATCAAGAAAGCCTCACACCTTCGGTTTCGCCGAAGGTGCTTTTTTTGTTTGGAAAAAGTCAATTATATTTGGTTTTTCGCTCGCTTGTTTATACCTTTGCCGTCAATAAAACCATCAAAAACTGAAAAGTATGAAAAGAAGATCTCTTTTGCTGGCCGCTTTGCCGGCCTTGTTTCTGTCGACAACCAGCGCAGCACAGGACGTGAAGGTTGAATTCTTCACACCAACTATTGTCCACATCGTGAAGGGGCAGCCCACGAAAACACTTGTCGTGACGGCAACGCCTGAGCCGGTGGAGGTGAAACATCGCGGCAACGTGTGGCAGAGCGACCAACTTACCGTGCGTCAGGATGCCAAGGGCAACCTGACGTTCCTGACAGCCAAGGGGAAAGTCCTGTTGCGCGAAAAAGCGTGCGACGTCAGCGAAGCCCGACAGACATTCACCCTGGACAAGGACGAGGCCATCTACGGACTGGGCACCATCCAGAACGGCAAGATGAACCGCCGAGGCGAGCGGAAACGCATGGAGCAGTCGAACCTCGAGGACTTCCAAAACGTCTTGCAGAGCATCAAGGGCTGGGGCCTCTATTGGGAGAACTACTCCCCCACTCTCTTCGAGGACAATGCGGACGGCATGACCTTCGACGCCGAGGTCGGCGAGGGCATCGACTACTACTTCATGTACGGAGGTTCGGCCGATGGCGTCATCGCCCAGATGCGCCACCTCTCGGGCGACGTGCCCATGTTCCCGCTCTGGACCTTCGGGTACTGGCAGTCGAAGGAACGCTACAAGACAGCCCGCGAGACCGAAGGCATCGTGGACCAATACCGTGCCTTGGAAGTGCCGCTTGACGGCATCATCCAGGACTGGCAGTACTGGGGGTCGAACTACCTCTGGAATGCCATGGATTTCCTGGCCGAGGACTTCAGCAATGGCCGGCAGATGATTGAAAACGTACACAAGAAGCACGCCCACTTCATGATTAGCATCTGGGCCAGCTTCGGGCCGATGACGCAGCAGTTCCGCGAACTCAACGAGAAGGGGCTGCTGCTGCCCATCGAGACCTGGCCACAGAGCGGCATCTCGCACGTCTGGCCCCCCATGATGGACTATCCCTCGGGAGTGAAAGTCTATGACGCCTTCCATCCCGAGGCCCGCGCCATCTACTGGAAGTACCTGAAGCGGCTCTTCGACTACGGCACCGATGCGTGGTGGATGGACTCCACCGACCCCGATTTCTTCAACCCGAAGGAGAGCGACTATGCGCACCCCGTCTATGGTGGCACATGGCGCTCCCAGCGCAACGCCTTCCCGCTCGAGACCGTCAGGGGAATCTATCAGGCACAGCGCAAGGAAATCGGTGATTCGGGAAAGCGCGTCTTCATCATGACACGCAGCTCGTTTGCCGGTCAGCAGCACTACGGCTCGAATATGTGGAGCGGCGATGTGAACTCCTCGTGGGACATGCTGCGAAAGCAGATACCTGCAGGACTGAGCTATTCGCTTACAGGCAATCCCAATTTCAACACCGACATCGGCGGTTTCTTCTGCGGGTCGTACAACACGCGTGGCGGTGGCTCAGCCCCCAGGAATCCGCAGTTCCAGGAGCTCTATGTGCGCTGGATGCAGTACGGCCTCTTCTGCCCCGTCTTCCGCAGCCATGGTGCCGACGCCCCTCGCGAGATTTGGCAGTTCGGCAAGAAGGGCGAGCCCGTCTACGATGCCATCGAAAAGCAGATTCGTCTGCGCTACCGCCTGATTCCTTATCTCTATAGCACAGCCTGGCAGGTCACCAGCCACAACGACAGTTACATGCGTCCGCTGTTTGCCGACTTCAGCGCAGACAAAAAAGTGTGGGACATGACCGATGAATTCCTCTTTGGTCACAGCATCCTCGCCGCCCCCATTGTCGAGCCGCAATACACCGAAGAGCGCATCATTCGCACCGATGCCATGACCGGCTGGAACCGCCAAGAGGCAAGAGAGCAGAGGAACGGCGGAGGTGATATCGACTGGAGCGCCCCGAAGACCGCCACGAAGTATCTGCCGAAAGGCGCATCGTGGTACGACTTCTGGACGGGAAAGCGCTACAAAGGCGGACAGACCGTCACCCTCGAGACTACGCTGGACCGCGTGCCCATGTTCGTGCGCGCCGGCAGCATCCTGCCTTTAGGACCGGAGATGCAGTACGTCGGCGAGAAGTCCTGGGATGACCTCGAAATCCGCATCTACCCCGGTGCCGACGGCACCTTCACCCTCTATGAGGACGAAGGCGACACGTACAACTACGAGCGTGGCCAGTTCACCGAAATCCGCTTCACATGGGACGACTCTGCCCGTCGCCTTACCATCGCTCCGCGCCAAGGCTCTTACGAGGGCATGCTCACTACGCGCCAGTTCCGCCTTGTCTTTGTCAGCCCCAACGCGGCAGCCCAGACTAAGACCGTTACCTACAACGGTCAAGAACTGAGCGTAAAGCTGTAAGTCTATAGTTTTCTCTGTACTAAAGACATCCATGATGCGGAGTTTTCCGTATCATGGATGTCGCATTACGAAGCTATTTGCCGATGTTCAGATAGCTTTTCAAGGCTTCGATATATTCCTCAAAAGCCTTCAGTCCTGCCGGAGTGATGCGGCAAATAGTGCAGGGGCGCTTGCCCTTGAACGTCTTTTCCACCGAAATATAACCCGCTTCAGATAGTTTGTCAAGCTGCACACTTAGGTTGCCGGCTGTAGCACCCGTCTGTTCCTTGATGTACGGAAATTCCGCTTCCTCAGCACTTACAAGCAGCGACATCACAGCCAGACGCAGTTCCGAGTGCAGCAAAGGGTTTAATGGTTGAAACATAAGCCCCTCCTCCTATTTGCGCGTTTGGATGTTCACGATGATGCCAGGAATGACAAGCCCAATAATGGCCACAGCGGCCATAACCAATAGCTGTTCCCCGCCAGGATAGCACAATGCGAGGAAAAAACCGCCAATGCCGGCGATGATACTACAGATGGAGACGACACGGTTTTTCAGAATAAGACCCGTGGTGGTGCTTGCCATACCCAAAGCAAAAGTGATGATGCTGGTAATAGGAATGAAGCAACCAGAGACCGATGTCAACGACTTGAACGACAAGACACCAAAGCCTGCAAGGCAAGTAATAAATCCGAGACCGCAACAAAAGATGCCGAACGTTGCCCACACCTTCGAAATGACACTTCCGATGATGTTCTTTGGCACAGACTCGCGCCGCTTCTCCATAAGCTTATCACCCACCATCCCTATCAGCGCCATGACAAACCAAAGGACGTTCCACACCGGACCGCCATGGTTCTTCCACAAGTAGGCAATCAACACGGCAAACACAACGACCAAACCGCCCCACCATATCATGGGCATCCCAGAGTATTTGGTCATTGCACGACGACTTTGCTCAATCGATTCGCGAATAATCTCCAGACTGCGCTCTGCAGTCATGTTTTCATTTTCTTCCATAATTCTTTCCATTTTTTGATGTTAACTACTTTGTTTTTAGCTCTCTTTGCCTCCCCTCCCCTCCTGCAGAAAGGGTCGGTTCGGCAGTTTTGTGTTCGAATCACGGCGCAAAGGTAAATTGATTTATTTTATAAACCAAATTATTTTTCAAATTTATTTTTCTTTTTTCTTCCGATGGAAAAAACAAGCCGATTTATAACTTACTTTTTCGATACGATACTTCCCTTGTAGTCCCGCTGCTCGCGACGAGTGGCGGGGCTTCAAATTACGCCAGAGGTTCATGGCCTCGTAGAGGAGTAAGCTAGTCGTGTGGCACAGGCGTTCCAATTGTTCCCGTTCCAAATACTTTTTTGAGCATGAAACATCCTTAAAAGGATTGTATAAATACTTAATATATAATTAAATATATAGTAGGGAGGGTTATTGATACCCCGAAAAACTAATTGGAACAAAAAGAACAGGAACGCCTGGCCACTCAATCATTCATCTAAAAAGCAATCAAACAATGATATACGACATCGAGGAACCGACTGCTTCGGCTGTACTGAAGCACAAATGAGGCACAAAATGTAAAAAATCCTGCTTTTGTAGGCCTCAAAAGACAGCAAAACCCCTATTTCCGATGTTATTTTGATGATATTCCAAGCAACTATTCTCACAGCCCAATGGGCTAATTTCACAGCCCAATGGGCTAATTTGTCAGCCCAAGCATCTGGCAGCACAGCCCAAGGGAATAAAATCGCAGCCCAAGCAACTATTGGGAATTCATGTATATCTCTATCACGAATTTGTCGGCAGGGTGTCGGCAGACTGCTCGTCCTCGTCGTCGGGCTCCTCGGGGGCGGGAGCGCGGGCAAGGAGGATGCCGAGTTCGTAGAGGAGGTAGAGAGGGGTGAAGGTGACCATGAGGGTGAAGGGGTCGCCCGAAGGAGTTATGATGGCAGCCAGCACCAGCAGGATGACGATGGCGTGGCGACGGTATTTGCGCAGGAAGGATTTATCGATGATGCCCAGCTTGGACAGAAGCCAAATGAGCAGAGGCAACTCAAACACAAGCCCGATGACGAAAATCATCATAAGGAAGTTGTGCATGTAGGAGTTGAGGTTGATTTGGTTGGTAATCTCGCTGCTGAGCTGATACTCCGTTAGGAAGCGAAACATGAAGGGGAAGATGATGCAGTAGCTGATGACACAGCCGAGGTAGAACATGCCGGTGCCGAAGAGGAAGGCGAAGCCGACGGGGCGCGACTCGTTCTTGTAGAGCGCGGGGCTGACGAACTTCCACAGCTCGTAGATGAGGACAGGGAAGGCAAGCACAAGTGCCAGCCAGAACGAGGTGGTGACGTGGGTCATGAACTGCGAGGCCACGTTGATGTTGATGAGCTCGCAGGAGAAATCGGGCTTGAAGATGGGCAGCCAACGATAGAGGAAGAAGTCGCCGTGCGTGGGGCCGAGGATGACGGGGGTGTAGATGTAGGGCATGGCAATGAAGCTGATGACCATGAAAATCAGCAGCACAACCACAATGCGGACTAACGACCCGCGAAAGACCTCCAAGTGGTCCCAGAAGGACATTGACTTTTCTTCCATACTTAGAACGTTCGCTTTGCTCACTTTTTTAGAACGCTACGCTGTAGAACACTTCGTTGTAGAATGTTCGCTATGCTCTCTCGTAGATTGTTCTACAGGAGGCGCAGCCTCCGTTCTAAAGCGTAGCGTTTCTACAGCGAAGCGTTCTACAGGCCGTAGGCCGTTCTGACAGACTATTTCTTATACGATGCTTTCACGAAGGGAGCGTTGAGCAGGTATTCGGCGCTCTCCTTTACGCTGGGATAGGGGTCGCACTCCACCTCGACGATGAAGTACTCAAGGCCAGCGACGTCAGCATGCTTGAAGATGGCGTCGAAGCCCACCATGCCGCTCTCACCCAGGGTGCATACGTCCTTGATATGGAGCATCTTGAAACGGCCGGGGTAGCGGTTGAAGTACTCGACAGGAGCGGCACCACCACGGCAGGCCCAATAAACGTCCATCTCAAAGAAGACGAGGTTGGGGTCGGTGTGCTCGATCATGTAGTCGTACATCACCTTGCCTTCGACTCTCTGGAACTCGTGGCTGTGGTTGTGATAGCCGTACTTGAGACCAGCGGCGTTACAAAGCTTGCCGATTTCGTTGAAATAGTCGCAGTAGGTCTGGAGGTCGGCAATGGTTCCGGGAACGCCGATGCCCGCTGTGACGATGTAGCTCATGCCAGCAGCCTTGTGAGCAGCAATACAGGTCTTCCACCATTCAAGGGAAGGCGTGAAGTCGTGGCTGTCGAGCTCTTCGCGACTCAGTCCGCGTCCAGCGTGTGAGGAGATGAGCTTCAGACCAGCCTTGTCGGCGTTAGCCTTGAACTCTTCAGGCGTGCTGCCATAGAATTTTCCGTTGTCATAGCCGGCTGCCTCAAGCGAGGTGTAACCCCAAGAGGCCACCTGCTGCATGATGGGCAGATAGTTACCCTTGCTGCGCCAGATGGTGTCGCGCATGGAGTAGAACTGCAGGCCCATCTCCTTCTTCTGAGGAGCACTCTTGCTCGTGCCGCAGCTGACCGCAAAGGTCGCTGCAAGCACGAGAAGGAGTATTGAAACTGATTTTCTCATAGTTACCATTTTAATGGAATTAGTCCATCAGCTTAACACGGATGTTACGGAAATAGACGTTGTCGCCGTGATCCTGGAAGCCGATGAAGCCTTCGTGGTTGTCGCCACCGCAGTTGTTGAGGAGCTTGAAGGCGGTGGGCCAGGCTTCCTCGCTGAACTTGCTAGCCTGCAGCATCTCGGTCCACTTCGGAGTCCAGAGGTGATACTCGAGGACGTTCTTACCATTCTGGTAGTGAACGACTGTGCCTTTATAGACCATGATGCCACCCGTGTTCCACTCGCCAAAGGGCTTGGAGTTCTGGGGCTTTGCAGGAATCATGTCGTAAAGCGAAGCAGACTGACGGTTACCGTCAACACCCAGCTTGGCATCGGGATGGTTCTCGTTGTCGAGAATCTGATACTCGGGAGCGGAGATGTAGATGGGCTCGTAGTGCTGGCCGTCAGGAGTCTTGACTTCCTGAGCCAAATAGAAGACACCGGAATTGGAGCCTTTCTCAACCTTCCACTCAAACTCGAGGGTGAAATTCTTGAACTTGTGGTCGAAGATGATGTCGCCACCTTCGTTGGTCTGGCCTTCGCCAGTGCCGCTGCCCTTGAATCCGAGACAGCCGTCAACGATACCCCAGCGCGAAGGAACATGATCCTTGCCGTAGCCGCGCCAGCCGTCAAGCGACTTGCCGTCGAAGATGGTAATATAGCCGTCCTTATCGACGGTGAACTGCTTGCCTGCCACCTCAAAGGCAACTTCCTTCTTACCGGACTCTTTGGGTTTGTTACCACAGGAAATAGCAAGCAGAGCAAGGCTCATGCATGCCACTGCGAAAATAGTTTTTTTCATTGTGCGTTAAAATTATTAATAATAAGGTAAAATGTTAATATCAGAAAGTAGGCATCTCGGGCAGCGTCCAGCCATCGCGGTAGGTGTGCTTAATGAGCTCCTGAGCATAGGCCATAGCGTTGACCTTGTGGTCGATGGTTGTCATCTTCGGGTCGCCGTCGATGACCTTCATCTCGGTCTGCTTGAGGTTAAGTTCCTCGTTTTCGCCAATATTGGTGAAACGCATGTTGAGGCCGTCCCAGTCGAGCGGGCGGTTCAGGCCCTGCAGACGCACGGCGAGGACACCCATCACAACCATTTCGTTGAACGGACCGGAGAACGAGAAGTCACTCTTGGTGAGAACACGGTTTTCGGGGCTCTCCTTACAAGCACGGATCCAATCCTGCTCGTGGCTCATGCCGACACGGCGCTCAATCTTCGGAGCATTGGGAACACGACCGGAGACAAGGAACGGCTTCTGGCCGTAGCAGCCGCAGACAAGGGTGTCCTTCGTGCCGTGGAAGATGGTGACGCCACCGCCTTCGCGCATCAGGCTCTTGCCAGCTTCCCACTTCTTGGGGAACTCGGGCAGCAGACCACCGTCGTACCAGTGAATCTCCACCTGAGGCATATTGACCTTGTAGAATTTCTTACGGGCGGGATAGGTCAGCTTAACGTGCTGTGCGTTGGGAGCGCAATCGGGGAACAGCGGAGTGGAGCAACCCTCGGCACGGATAGGATAGAGCAGGTTCAACGACTTGAAGGCTACCTGCATGATGTGGCAAGCCATGTCGCCGAGAGCGCCTGTGCCATAGTCCCACCAGCCACGCCAGTCCCAAGGATGGTAAGCACGGTTGTAAGGACGATATTTAGCCGGACCCAGGAAGAGATCCCAGCCTTCAGGACCACCAAGACCCCAAGGAATGGGCATTTTCTCGGTGGGAGTGTTCAGGCCCTGCGGCCAGAGGGGACGGTCGGTAGCGCAGTCCACGCGGGTGACCTCGCCGATTTCGCCGTTCCAGATCCACTCACAAACGAGGTCGCTGTCTTCGGAAGATGCACCCTGGTTACCCATCTGCGTAGCCACTTTGTACTTCTTGGCCAGGTTGGTGAGCAGGCGGGACTCGTAGACAGTGTGTGTCAATGGTTTCTGTACATAGACGTGCTTACCCATTGCAATGGCGTTAGCAGCCACGATGGCGTGGGTGTGGTCAGGAGTAGCCACAAGGACAGCATCGATGCTCTTGCCCATCTCGTCGTACATGCGGCGGAAGTCACGATACTTTTTGGCTTTGGGATGACGGTTGAATGCGTCCTTTGCATAGTCGAAGTCCACGTCGCAGAGGGCAACGATGTTGTCGGTCCTCTCCATGTTGCGCAGGTTAGCATTACCCATGCCACCGACGCCGACGCCGGCAATGTTCAGCTTGTCGCTCGGAGCGATGTGCGCATGGCTCTTGCCAAGCACCGTGTTAGGAACTACGGTCAAGCCGATAGCGGCAGCCGTACCACGCTGAAGGAATTCCCTTCTTGAGATCTTTTCTGACATACGGAATTGGATTAATAAAGTTAATAAAAAATGGTATCAGTCTTTTTTTGCTGTAATTTACTTCTTAGTGTCGCTGGAAACGTCGGTATCGATCTTCTCTATCTCGTCCTCTACCTCTTTCATCCCTTTCTTGAAGCTCTTGACGCCTTTACCGAGGCCACTCATCAGTTCAGGAATCTTCTTGGCGCCGAACAGGAGCAGCACAATCAGCATGATAATAATCAGTTCCGGCATACCGATACTGCCGAGAAAAAGCAATTGAGTCATAATTTCTACATTTTATGGGTTTATACTGTTTGTTTTTCTTGTTTTCTGATACTTTTTTCGAGGGCAAAGTTAAACATTTCTTTTTTCCCATGCAAAGATATAACACATATTTTAGAAAAAAAAAATAAAAGCATGAAGAAAAAATTTCCTTCTTACAAAACCATGGAAAATAAACGGAAAAAATTTGGTTTTTCGCGCAAATAGTAGTAATTTCGCACGCTGATTGTATTGCAGATTGAGCCGACAGCAGAAAAAGAGTGGTCTGATGGCAGGAAAGATACGGCATTCAGGTGTTGTGGAGAGCGTGGAAGCGAGCAAGTTGATGGTGCGCATTGTTCAGACATCAGCTTGTGCAGCCTGTGGTGCCCGTGGACTATGTCATGCGGCTGAAAGCAAGGAAAAGCTCATAGAGGTCTCAGCCCCCGAAACGGGGCGCTTTGCCGTGGGACAAACGGTGACCATCGAAGGAAAGGCAGCGTTCGGCATGAAAGCGGTACGGCTGGCATTCCTCTATCCGTTATTGCTCCTGATGGCTGTGATGATCCTGGCCACACGTCTGGGGGGCGCGAGTGAACCCGTAAGCGCATTAGCCGGCATAGCTGCCGTAGCAGCATGGTACATCGGCCTCAGCTTTTTCAAGGACAGGCTTCGCACCACTTTTTCGTTTCACGTTGTAGAGTAAAGGTTAGAGTAAACATTTTTAGAAAAAAACAATAGATTATGAATGTGATTTTAGTAGCAGTAATTGCATTGGGCGTGCTTGGCTTAGTACTGGCAGCCGTGCTTTTCCTGATAGCCAAGAAATTCGCTGTCGAGGAAGATCCTCGCATTACTCAAGTGGCTGAAGTGCTGCCCCAAGCCAACTGCGGAGGTTGTGGTTTTCCCGGCTGCAGCGGTTTTGCCGAAGCTTGCGTGAAGGCTGCTGGTACCGGTTCGCTGGAAGGGAAGCTTTGTCCCGTAGGCGGACAGGAGGTGATGGAAAAGGTGGCCGGCATCCTGGGTCTGACGGCTGAGGCAGGCGAGCAAAAAGTGGCCGTGGTACGCTGCAACGGCACATGTGCCAACCGTCCTCGCACGGTGCAGTACGACGGCGTTCGCTCGTGCCGCATCGCCCACAACACAGCGGGTGGCGAGACGGGGTGTTTCTACGGCTGTCTGGGCTGTGGCGACTGCGTGGCCGCCTGCACGTTCGGCGCCATCCACATGAATCCTGAGACGGGGCTGCCCGAGGTGGACGAGACGAAGTGTACCGCTTGCGGCGCTTGCGCGAAGGCTTGTCCGAGAAACATCATCGAGCTTCGCCCGATGGGTAAGAAAGGCCGCCGCATGGTGGTGCGTTGCGTCAACAAGGAGAAAGGCCCCGTGGCAAAGAAGGCTTGTGCTGCTGCCTGCATCGGCTGCGGCAAGTGTGTAAAGACGTGCGAGTTCGAAGCCATTACGCTGGAAAACAATCTGGCATACATCGACCCCGCCAAGTGCCGTCTGTGCCGCAAGTGCGAGGAGGCCTGCCCGCAGGGCTCTATCGTGGCCATGAACTTCCCGCCGCGTAAGCCGAAGGCTGAAGTTCCACCCACGCCGAAAGCCGCAGAGGCCCCAGCTGCTCCGCAGACTGAAGCTGCCCCCCAGGCCGAACCTGTCAAAATCATTATCCCTACCGTTGAAACCGCGCCAAAGGCGTCTGAAAACCAGAGCGTATGAAAACATTCAGAATAGGAGGAGTCCATCCCAAAGAAAACAAGTTGTCGGCGGGAAAGAAGATTGAGGTCATGGACCTGCCGAAGCAGGCCGTGTTCCCCTTGTCGCAGCACATCGGCGCACCAGCTGTGCCCTGCGTGGCGAAGGGCGACCTCGTGAAAGTAGGCACAAAGATTGCCGATGCTGGCGGATTCGTCTCGTCACCCATCTTCTCGTCCGTCTCGGGCAAGGTGGCCAAGATCGACGCCGTCATTGACGCGAGCGGTTACCGGAAGCCTGCCATCATCATCGACGTGGAGGGTGACGAATGGGAACCCACCATCGACCGCAGCACCACCCTTGTGCACGACACGCCGTTGGAGCCGAAAGAAATTGTTGCAAAGATACAAGCCTCCGGCATCGTCGGCATGGGCGGTGCGTGCTTCCCCACGCACGTCAAGCTCAGCCCTCGCACCCCTGTGGACGTCATCATTATCAATGCGGTGGAGTGTGAGCCTTACCTCACAGCCGACCACAGCCTCATGATGGAGAAAGCCGAAGAGATTCTCATTGGCGTCAACCTCATCATGAAGGCAACCGGCGTTAAGAAAGCCTACATTGCCATTGAAAACAACAAACCTGATGCCATTGCCCTGATGCAAGAGAAAGCCAAAGGTTTTGCCGGCATTGAGGTTTGTCCGCTGCGTGTACGCTACCCGCAAGGAGGTGAGAAACAGCTCATCGATGCCGTCGTGGGCCGTCAGGTGCCCAACCCGCCAGGACTGCCGGCTGACGTGGGTGCCATTGTACAGAACGTCGGCACAGCCTTTGCCATCTACGAAGCTGTGATGAAGAACAAACCGCTCTTTGAGCGTGTCGTCACCGTCACGGGCAAGGGCGTCGCAGAACCCAAGAACCTGCTCACCCGCATGGGAACCCCCATGAGCCTGCTGATTGAAAAGGCGGGCGGTATGCCGGAGGACACAGGCAAGGTCATCGGCGGCGGCCCTATGATGGGCAAGGCCTTGTTGAACGCCGACGTGCCCGTCTGCAAAGGCAGTTCGGGCATCCTGTTGATGACGGAAAAAGAATCCCTGCGCGGCGAGGAACAGCCCTGCATCCGTTGTGCCAAGTGCGTCAGCGCCTGCCCGATGGGATTGGAGCCTTACCTCCTGCAGAAGCTCTCCGAACACGCCGAATGGGGGCGCGCCGAAGCCGAGCAGATTATGACGTGCATCGAATGTGGCTGCTGCCAGTTCACCTGCCCCGCCAACCGTCCGTTGCTTGACTGGATTCGTATGGGCAAGGGCACCGTCGGCGGCATCATCCGTGCCCGCGCAGCAAAATGATAGTGTAAAATATCAAACAGTAAACCGCTATATGTCAAATAAACTGAAAGTATCTCTGTCGCCCCACGTGCATAGCGGGGACAGTGTCAGGCGGAACATGGACTGGGTCGTCGTGGCCCTCCTGCCCGCCATGCTATGGTCGTTCTACGTTTTCGGCCTAGGTGCTGTGATTGTGACGGCTACGTCCGTCGCCTCGTGCATCTTTTTTGAATGGGCCATCAACAAGTTCATCCTGCGTAACAGCCGCACCACCATCTCCGACGGCTCAGCCATCGTCACAGGCTTGCTGCTGGCATTCAACTTGCCGAGCAACCTGCCTTTATACATTATAATAATAGGTGCGCTGGTGGCAATGGGCATCGGCAAGATGCCCTTCGGCGGATTGGGGAACAACATCTTCAATCCTGCGCTGGTGGGACGTGTGTTCCTGCTCATCTCCTTCCCTGTGAAGATGACGACGTGGCCTGTGCCTCACCAGATGACCGCCTATGCTGATGCCGTCACGGCTGCCACACCGTTGGCCGACTTGCAGCAAGCCGGGCTTGGCGACCTCTTCTTCGGTAACGTCGGCGGCTCGCTGGGCGAGGTCAGCGTCCTGCTGCTGCTCGTGGGCTTTGTCATCTTGCTCGTGGCCAAAGTCATCAGCTGGCATATCCCCGTCAGCATCCTCTGCAGCGCCTTCGTCTTTAGCGTCATCTTCTATGTTCTGCAAGGCAAAATGCCGTTTGCCGACATCTGCCTGCTGAGTCTGAAGCACCTGTGCGCCGGCGGCATGATGCTCGGAGCCATCTTCATGGCCACGGACTACGTCACCTCGCCCATGACCCACAAGGGCATGGTTATCTACGGCCTGTGCATCGGCTTCCTGGTTGTCTGCATCCGCTTGTTTGGCTCCTACCCCGAAGGCATGTCGTTTGCCATCCTCATCATGAACGGTTTCACTCCGCTCATCAACAATGCTTGTAAACCCAATCGCTTTGCAAAGGAGGTTAAGAAATGAAACGGCTCTCATCATCCTTTATGAACATGGTGCTTTCGCTCACCATCATTGCGCTGGTAGCTGCTGCACTATTGGCATTCATCAATAGTGTTACGCAAGGCCCCATCCAGACCATCAAGCAGAAAAACGAAGCTGATGGAATCAAGTCTGTCCTCCGCATTGATGCTTCGGAGGAGGTAAAGGTTTCCGAAGCTGAGCAGGATGGTTTCAGGCTTTTCTCTGTCAGCCGCGCCGATGGCTCCTATGCCGGAACGGCTGTCCGCTCAACGGACAAGGCCGGCTTTGGCGGCGACATTGTCGTCCTCGTTGGCTTTGCTGCCGACGGCGAGATTCTAGGCTATCAGGTCATGGAACACGCGGAGACTCCCGGCCTCGGCGCTCGTGCAGGCGAATGGTTCCGCACCGCCTCATCATCAGAAGAAAAGCAGGTGGGCAGTTTCTCGAAAGCTTTCTTCGGCAAGCCCGACCCTGCAGGCAACCACAACATCATCGGCATGAACCCTGGCACGGCTAACCTTACCGTCAGCAAGGACGGGGGCGACGTGGACGCCATCACCGCCTCCACCATCACCTCGCGCGCCTTCCTGCGTGCTGTGCAGAGTGCCTACAATGTATTCAAAGGACAGCAGGCCGATGCAGCCACTTCGGCTACCGCACAACATCACGAATAACGAATAGGAGGAACACATCATGAATAATCTGAAAGTCTTTCTCAACGGTATCATCAAGGAGAATCCCACGTTTGTCCTCCTGCTGGGTATGTGCCCCACGCTGGGCACCACCTCGTCGGCCCTCAACGGCATGTCGATGGGTTTGGCAACCACGTTCGTGCTCGTCTGCTCAAACATCGTCATCTCGCTGTTGCGCAACCTCATCCCCGACAAGGTACACATTCCGGCCTACATTGTTGTCATCGCCTCGTTTGTCACCGCCCTGCAGATGCTTATGCAGGCTTATCTGCCCGAGCTCTATGCTACGCTGGGCCTCTTCATCCCACTCATTGTGGTGAACTGCATCATTCTGGGACGCGCCGAGGCTTTCGCAGCTAAGAACGGCCCCCTCCCTTCGTTCTTCGACGGTTTAGGCATGGGCTTGGGCTTCACGTTGGCACTCACCGTGCTGGGTGCGCTGCGCGAACTGCTCGGCACAGGCGCCATCTTTGGTTTTACCTTGCTGCCCGCCTCCACAAACATGCTCGTCTTCGTCCTTGCGCCTGGAGCCTTCCTCACGCTCGGCTTCCTCATCGCCCTGTTTAACCTCATTAAGAAATAAGCACTATGGCCTACATACTGATATTCATCTCCGCCATTCTGGTCAACAACATCGTACTGTCGCAGTTCCTTGGCATCTGCCCGTTCCTCGGCGTGTCAAAGAAAATTGAGACTGCCAAGGGCATGGGACTGGCTGTGACGTTTGTGCTGGTCATTGCCACCGTTGTCACCTACCTGCTGCAAGTGTGGTTGCTTAATCCGCTGGGCTTGGGCTACTTGCAGACCATCGTATTTATCCTTGTGATTGCTGCTCTGGTGCAGACGGTAGAGATTGTGTTGAAGAAGCTCAGCCCGGCTCTCTATCAGGCGCTGGGTGTCTTCCTTCCGCTCATCACCACCAACTGCTGCATCCTTGGCGTCAGCATCCTCGTGGCCAACGGCACCTACGATGCACAGGGACTTGAGCCCAACTTGCTGACGGGCGTTCTCTATGCCCTCTTCACGGCCATCGGCTTTGCCCTTGCCCTCATCGTCTTTGCTGGCATCCGTGAGCAGCTCAGTCTTGTCCGCATCCCCAAAGGCATGCAAGGCATGTCTATTGCCCTCATCGTAGCAGGTCTGCTTGCCCTCGCCTTCATGGGTTTCAGCGGCATGGACAAGGGCATCGCAGCGTTCTTCAACTAAATTGTTTAATTATCAAATCGACAAATAAATCGTAAAATTGTAGATATCATGAAAATTCTTGTTACCGGTGGTGCCGGGTTCATCGGCTCCCACACCTTGATTGAACTGCACAACGCGGGCCACGATGTGGTGGTCATCGACAATCTCTGCAACAGCAACCCCAAGTCGCTCGAGCGCGTGGCTGCCATCTGCGGCACAGCCATCCCCTTCATGAAGGTTGACATCCGCGACCGTGAAGGCCTCGAGGAAGTGTTCAGCCAGTTCACCTTCGATGCCTGCATCCACTTTGCCGGATTGAAGGCTGTGGGCGAGAGCGTCGCTAAACCCCTCGAATACTACGAGAACAACATCGCCGGCACGCTCGTGCTGCTTGACGTCATGCGCGAACACGGCTGCAAGAACATCATCTTCTCCTCCTCTGCTACCGTCTATGGCAACCCCGCCCAGATTCCCATCACCGAGGAGTGCCCCAAGGGCCATTGTACCAACCCCTATGGACAGACGAAGAGCATGCTGGAGCAGATTATGATGGACATGCAGGCTGCCGACCCCGAGTGGAACGTCGTCCTGCTGCGCTACTTCAACCCCATCGGCGCCCATCCCTCAGGCCGCATCGGCGAGAACCCCAACGGCATCCCCAACAACCTCATGCCCTACATCACGCAGGTGGCAGTCGGCAAGCGCCCCGAGCTGGGCGTCTTCGGCAACGACTACGACACCCCCGACGGTACCGGTGTGCGCGACTATATCCACGTCGTCGACCTTGCCAAGGGCCATGTCTGCGCCCTGAAGGCCATCGAGCGTAAGTGCGGGCTTGCCATCTACAACCTCGGCACGGGCCACGGCTACAGCGTGCTCGACATCGTCAAGGCGTTTGAGCGCGTCAACGGCGTCCCCGTCCCCTATGCCATCAAGCCCCGCCGTCCGGGCGACATCGCCACCTGCTATAGCGACCCCGCCAAAGCCGAGCGTGAGCTGGGTTGGAAAGCCCAGTACGGCATCGACGAGATGTGCCGCGACAGCTGGAACTGGCAGAAGAACAACCCCAACGGCTACGAGCAGTAAGAGCAGAGAACAAGTTAACTCACCTCAGAAGCTACTCGCCGAAGTTTTTTCTATGAACTTCGGCGTATTTTTTTCCTATTAGCGACATCATTTTGCGTGGCATTTTGCAAGGAAAAACAACACTTTTTCCGAGAAACAAGAGGCATGATGTGGTTACGATCTGTAAGCAAGGCCTCTCTTGGGGCTGTTTTCCCTTTCTCCGGAAACGGGTTCCCTGCGCGGCTGACAACCTCTGGACCCCCGGTTCCACTATAGAACTACCGTCTGCTGAGCGGTTACCTTTTTGGGTCGTCATTCGGTAGGGAGGTTTTTGCGTTGAGGACTTACAAATTGAAACCTTTTTTGCCAATAGAATCAGCCTCTATTTTCGCAGAATCAGCTTTTATTCCCGTAGAAGCTGATTCTATTTTGTCAGAAGCTGATTCTGCGGCGCCAGCCCCTTGGTCTGAGCGCACGACGCACTACGTCGCGAGCACGACGTAGTGCGCGCGTGGATGGACGCAGTACGTTCAGACGCAGACGTAGTGCGTTTTTGGACAATTCGCACTACGTTTCGGGCGTAGCGTTTGATGAAAAAATGTAAGCAAACCTTGGAAAAAGCCTTCGGCGAATGACAACCGACGAACGAAGCAAGAGTAGAGCCAAACTTGTTTGAGCTATGCCTTGCGAGGAGGAGGAAGTCTTACTGACAACCCAAAAAGGTAACCGCCCAGCAGACGGCACTTCTATAGTGGAATCGGCACATCGCAACCCGTCACGGAAGCCGAAAAACCGCGCCCGATGGCCGCCATCGGGCAGATTACTTTCAATCTTTAATCTTCAATTTTCAATTTTCAATCTTCATCTGCGCGAAGCGCCTCACTCGCTTTTGATGACGTCGGCGGGGTTTTCGCGGGCGGTGCGCCAGACGCGGGCGCCGACGAAGAGGGCGATGAGCAGGGCGGTGCCGACGAAGATGGCGACGAAGACCCAGAGGGAGAGCGGCGTGCGCTTGACGTACTGCTCCAGCCAGCCGTGCATGATGATGTAGCTGACCGTGAAGGCCACGAAGGCGCCGACGGCGAGGATGAGGCCGTACTCGCGGACGAACATGCCGAGGATGTCGCGGAGCTTCGCCCCGTGAATCTTGCGCAGGGCAATCTCCTTGCGGCGCTGGCGGCAGGCAAGGGTGATGATGCTATAGACGCCGAAGACGGCCACGAGCACAGCCACGATGCTGACGATAGTCATCAGTAGGGCGAGGTTGTCCTCGCTGCGCATCAGCTCGCGCCATGCATCCTCGTGCCAGACGACGTCGAAGATCAAGTCGGGGTGTTCGTCAAGCAACGCCGTCAGTTCCTTTTTCAGCTCGGCACGATGGGCAGGGTCGTAGTGCACGGCAATCTTGGAGTCCAGGAATGTCCAGGGAGCCAAACCGATGATATAAGGTTGGGCAGCCTGCGTAGGCGAGTCAAGGTAGAGGTCCTTGACGACAGCCTTCACGGTAAAATGGAGTGCCTCGGGGGGATTGCCCCCATAGATATAATCCGTTGTGGATATCTGCATCCCTACAGCCGACTCGACGCCCATCAGCTCGCGCGTCCGTTCCGTGATGGCCACTTCGCCGTCGCGCGGCCTTATCGGCAGCGAGCCTTCCACAACAGTCAGTCCGGACTCCGTTAAGTCGCTATTGAAGCTGATGAGCACCACGGGCATTCCCTCTTCCTTGATGCGGTCAAAGGACATGTCGTTTGCCGTCTCGCCGTCGCGGTGCGGCAGCATCTTCACTTCTTGCGTACCGCCGAACTTGCCGCCGAACGTTCCGCTGTACAGGCCGATGGCGTCTTCGCCCGCCCGCTTGGCACTATGCACATAGGGCAGTTTGCGGAGACGATCCATCAGCTCCCTATCTATCCCGGCTCTTTCGTCGTCATAGAACAGTTGTCCGTACATCTTTGGTACGTCGGGATGTTCGGGGTCGCGGGTGCCCGTCAGTTCAAAGTGCATGTGGCCTTTGATGTCGTAGCCCCAGTCGGTATTCTTCATGAAGTAGAGCTGCTTGAGCATGAACGCGGCGCAACAGACGAGGGTGAGGCTCATGGCGAGCTGAACGCCTGTGCAGACTTTCGTGAAGGTGTTGTTCCGTCGTCCCCCGCCGGGCATGAGGGAGCGGCGGATGGTGTTGCGGCGCACCACCTCCACGCTCACGGTGGCGACGACGAGGCAGACGGCGGCGATAATCGCCATGAAGAGCAGGGCGCTACCCAGGATGTATCCGCCCGCGAGGTCGATGCCGGCATACTGCGCAAAAACGTCCTTCACAACATACGTCATCACCAGGCCAAGCCCCAGCGCCATGATGAGCGTAAGCGACAGCTCCACGACGAACTGCGCGAGCAACATGCGCGGCCGGGCGCCGTGCACCATGCGAAGCGCCATCTCACGCTGGCGTCCGCGGACGCGGATGAGGAACAGCACAAGGAAGTTGATGAACACGCAGGCCACCAGCAGCACGCTCACCAGCTGGAAGAAGCGCAGGTGCTCGAGGCTGAGGTTGTCCTTATAGAGTGCGACACTTTTCAGATAACGGTTGGCGCGATGGATAGGGATGAGCTTGATTTCTCCCTTGCGCAACGTTTCGTTGTCGATGGCGTTCAGCTTGGCCTCAAAGTCGCGAGGGTTGATGCCCTTCTTCAGCCGGACGAACTGCGATACTTCATAATCCCACCCATCTTCAACTGTTTCCATCACGGGCATAAGAATTAACACGTCAAATGCCACGCAGGAATGGTGTAAGCCCTTGACAACGCCTTCCACAAGCCAATCGTCGAAATTCGCGTTAAACGGCTTGCCTACGGCACTCTCCACGCCGAAACGCTTGCGGGCATATTCGTCCGAAAGGAGGGTGCAGCCAAAATCCTTTTGTACGTCCGCATGAACCTCACCCTCAAGAAGGGGGATGGAAAACATGCTCATGAACTCCGTGTCGGCCGATACGCTGCGTGCAGGCAGTTTGTAGCCGAACTTCTCGTTGTATGGGCTACTAAAATAACAGACGGTAACGGCCTCCACTTCGGGGTATTCGTGGCGAAGGGCGATGCTCAGCCGTGCATAGGTATAAGGTACTTGGTAAACAGCGGTGATCATATCGCCCAAACCTTTATCCTGGACCATATAGATGCGGTCGGCACCCGGGTGGAAGTTGTCGAACGTGTTCTCGTACCTTATCCATACGCTGGAGAGGGCAAGGCAGACGAAGCCGACGGCGAGGCCGACGACGGAGATAATGCTTTGCGACTTGTAACGGCCGAGGCTGCGAGCGGCAACCTTGAGGTAGTGAGCTAATAAATCTCTTCTCATTTTTCGTAGTTTTTTACGGTTTGAATGGTGTTTTTGTTTTTAGCTCCGCAAAGGTATAAGTAAAAATTTGGGACATGTGCAAGAAAAATCGACTTTTTGTGTTTTTGACTGAAAATTGTCAAGATTCTTGACACTTTTTTTCCCGTTCCTTTCGAAAAACAGAAAAAACGG
>JAEEZS010000022.1 GCA_016291905.1 Bacteroidaceae bacterium | reverse complement strand
GTTGCTGCATGGCACAGAGGGAGTTAAGACGGTAGGTTAAAGCCAAGGTCTGAGGATAGGTCATAGATTCCCACATCTTCTCAATACCACGGTGGATATATCCCAGATGGGGATATACACGCTTCACGATCTCACCGTTGAGCACCGTCTGCAGACGGAGCACACCGTGGGTACTGGGGTGCTGAGGACCGATGTTGATCACATAGTCGTCAGGACCGAACAGCCGGTTCTGCTTTGACTGAAGCACGCCGCGGTCGTCGATGAAATACTCCAGGCCATAGTCTGGCTCCACGTCGTCCTCAAGCGTATATTTGCCTGAAGCCTTGAAGTTCTTGCGCAGAGGCCATCCCTCGAAGTCATTGCGGAGGAACAGGCGGCGCATGTCCTTATGGCCCAGGAAGACGATGCCCAGGAAATCGTACACCTCACGCTCCAGCAGGTCGGCACCTTTCCAGAGATGGGTGACTGTTGGGATATAATACAAGGTCTGCCCGTCGGTGTCTCCGGTGCCGTTCATGGCATTGCCGTCGCCGCAAACCTGGCAGCGGGCAATCATCTTCACCGAGCAGCGCTCATGGCTCTCCGTGTTCTCCAGAATATAGACACAGCCCATGCCTTCCTCGCCGAAGTCCTCACCCACGATGGTGACCAGATAGTCAAAATGCTTCTTCTCCTTGAGGTTTGCCATCTCAGCGGCAAACTTATCGAAATCGAATACTAAATGTTCAAGTTTCATTGTGCGGCCTCCTTTCCTTCTTGATTAAGAACACTAGGTTCACTAGGAATACTAGTCTGACTAGCCTTCATCTCGGCAACAACTTCCTCGGGCACGTCGGTCACAATGATAGGCTTCTTGCCACCGCGACCGTAGATGAGTTCCTCGTTGGAAACGCCCAGCTTGGCCTCTTCCTTGGTCTGCTTGTGGTTAGAGCCGCCGAAGAATTTCTCGATCTTCACCTTGCGCTGCAACTGCATCATGCCATAGAGAATGGCCTCTGGACGCGGAGGACAGCCAGGGATAAACACATCCACAGGAACAATCTCCTCGATGCCCTGCACCACGTGATAGCTCGACTTGAACGGTCCGCCGCTGATGGCGCAGCCACCCACGGCCACCACATACTTGGGCTCGGCCATTTCGTCGTAGAGACGCTTCAGCGCCGGAGCCATCTTGTGGGTAATCGTGCCGGCACACATAATCAGGTCGGCCTGTCGCGGAGAGTTGCGCGTCACCTCGAAGCCGAAGCGCGAGAAGTCGTAGCGTGCACATCCGCAAGCCATGAACTCGATGCCGCAACACGAAGTAGCGAAAGTGAGCGACCACAGAGAGTTGGAACGTCCCCAGTTGATCAGCTGGTCCAGGGAACCCATCACCACATTGACGCCGCCCTCATGGAGCTCGTCGACAATCTTCTCCAACGATTCGTTGTCCTTGAACTCCTCGTAGGGCAAAGCCTTGATTTTCGGTTTTCTTACTTCCATTCCAACGCTCCTTTCCGCCAGGCGTATGCCAGGCCAAATACAAGTACCAAGAGGAAGAAGCCGATGCTCACCAGAGCCATCGGTCCAAATTCCTTAACCACCACTGCCCAAGGATAGAGGAAAAGCGTTTCCACATCAAACATCAGGAAGAGGATTGCAAATAGGTAGTATCCTATCGAAACAGGCAGCCAGGAAGTGCCCCGCGTGGGGATACCACACTCGAAGGGCTCACCTTTCAGCTTGTTGTAGGAGCGGGGGCCTATCAGCTTAGCTATCACGTAAGCCCCGACTACCAAGACCACAGCCGTCAAGATGACGGTAATTAACAAAGTGAAATACATATATATGTGTAATTGTTATGATTTGTCTGCTTGTCTCAAGCCTATCTCTCGAAAAACGCTGCAAAGTTAGCAAATATTTCCCATACTTTAGAATAAAATACGAAATTTATTCTTTCGTTCGCCAAAAATGATTATATTTGCAAGCGAAAAATGACTAAAATCAATACTAATATGAGAATCTTAAGCATCAAAAACGTGGCCGCACTACTGCTACTGGCAGCCACAACCGTCACGATAAGTGCCGAACAGAGCAAGCCCGTCAAGGACCTCTTCAAGAAAGCCCCAAGAACCAATGTCGACGGCATCAACTACAAACTCGACGTGAAAGACCACGAGGCAATGGTGGTGGCAGGCGAGAACCTCTACACCGGCGAAATCACCATACCCGAGAAAATCACCGTCGACAGCGTCACCTACTACGTGGAGGAAATCGACAACGGCGCCTTCAAGAAATGCGCATCGCTCGTCAAGGTGAACATCCCATCCACCATCACCGTCATCGGAAGCAGCGCCTTCGAAGACTGCACCAGCCTTACCGAAATCACCATTCCCACCAGCGTCAAGGAGATAGAAGACAACCTCTTCACCGGATGCTCAAGCCTCACCACCGTCAACCTGCACGACGGCATCACCAGCATACAGCACAACGCCTTCAAGAAATGCTCAGCGCTGGAGACCATCAAGCTCCCATCGGGACTCACCTCCCTACCCTACAACGTGTTCATGGACTGCTCGAGCCTGAAAAGCGTCGAGCTGCCCTACGCACTCGAGAAAATAGGCTACTCCGCATTCCAGAACTGCTCGTCGCTCGAGAGCATCGACATACCCAACTCCGTGAAAGCCATCGGATGGGTGGCATTCAAGAACTGCACCTCGCTCCGCAGCTTCTCGTTCACCACCAGCATGGACAACATCGCCAACAGCCTCTTCGAGGGATGCTCCAGCCTGAAGGAAGTCAACATCACCAACTCCATACGCGGCATCGACCACGACGCCTTCAAGGGATGCTCCTCGCTCGACAGCATCTTCATCCCCAACAACGTGAAGTCGCTCGCCAGCAGCATCTTCGAAGACTGCTCCGGACTGAAGATAGTCAACATACCCGCCGGCATCAAGGAGATTCCCTCGAAGATGTTCAAGAACTGCGCCTCGCTGAAGACCATCGTCATCCCCAACTCGGTGAAGGAAATCGGCAACGCCGCCTTCATGGGCTGCCACTCGATGACCGAGGTCGACATCCCCAGCAGCGTGGCCGAGATAGGCGGCGACGCCTTCAACGAGTGTCACGGCCTGACCAAGGTAGTGCTGCGTGCCGGCCGCCCCGCCAAGATCAAGAAAGACACCTTCAGCAAGGCCATGCAGAAAGAGGGCGTCTTCTACGTTCCCAACACCTTCGTCTACCAGAGCGACCCCAAGAGCGTCTGGATTAAGTTCCGGAACTATAAGAATATAAATCTGTAATATAAAAGCCTCCGGACGTGAGGCTAAAGTACTCCCCGCCCCTGAAGGGGAGGGGTCAGGGGTGGGGAGTGTAATTTCTTTTCAACCGCAGACATCTGCCGAGAATTCTGATTACTGCCCCCACCCCTTTCCCCTCCCCTACGATGGGAGGGGAGTTCGTTTAGCCTCCCCTCGGGGAGGTTGGAGGGGGTTACTTCGGGTGTGGGTCCGTTCGTCCGTTATATCTTCGCAAACGCCAGTTCCCAGCCTTCCTCGATGCGCGACACTACGGGCATCATGCCATTCTCAACGAGGTGCATGCCGGCCACAATCTTCACCCATACGGCCCTGCCCTTTCTCGGCGATGGCAGCAGGGCGTCGGGATTCACGCCCGCCGTACGGGCCACGCTACCTACGTAGGCATCCGTGTTGTTCTCGATGGGCGGAGCCCAGCGCTGGATGTACTGGCGTAGCGTCATGCAATCGTGCAGCACCCTGTAGTTTTGCAACAGCTTGAAGGCTGCCCTGTAGCCGTAGGCCATCGAGCGGAATTGCACGAAGGCACGGTCTTCCTGTTTCTCACATTGTCCCACCCATGTGGTGTGACGATTTCTCCTGATGTTCAGCGGATTATTGTTCCGCAATCCTCTTGGTGTTTTCATAAACATTCTTGTATTTAAGTTTTACAAAAAAGAAACTGTTCAACTGTTCGTCCGTCCGCTCCTCGATGTAGCCACGATTGCGCCAGACACGGATCATATCGCTGGCACCGTCGCGCGAGAGCCCCTGTTCGCGGCGCACACGCAAGGCGTCGTCCATGGTGAACTCGTTGGGCAAGAGCTCCAGCAGGTTGCGCGGACCACGGTGACCCGCGGACGACTTTTCATTGTTGGCCTGCTCGATGGCCTCGCCGAAGAATTGCATCTTGCACCATAGGTCGTAGTGCAACGACCAGCGGATGAAGTCCTCCATCGTCTTGTCCCATTTGTTGCCGTGGGCCACATAGAGCACGCAAGCCTTCAGATAGGCGATGACCAGGGCGCGGAACGAGAGGTTCTCGTACACCCTCGACTGGCTCAGGCGTGAGAATTCGGCACATTCGTTCTTCAACGTCTTGGCCAGTTTGAAGGCCTGCGGGCAATCTATCAGGCCGCGAGCCGCCGTGAGCCGTTCGAGATAGGGGCGCAGCTCCTCGTCGAACTGGGCGTCGTAGGTGCCGTAGACGGGCATGTCGGCGCCTATTTCACGCTCGGGGATGGTGCAGAAGTTGATGCGCGAGATGGGACCCTTGGTGAGCACGTTGCGGAAATATTGCTGGCCGCCCTGGATGGTGGTCGAGGCATTCCAGTTGAACCGTACGGTCACCTTCTCCGTGACCGATTGCACGCCCACACGGGTCTGACCGTAGCGGTGGTTGTGGTCGAAGGCCAGACACATAATCTGGAACTGCTGACCGCCGCGGCCGTTGCCCTTCAGCGCGTCGAACTGCTCTATCTCGTTCAGTATCACATATAGGAAATGCTCGTCGGCCTCGGCCATGCGCTGAACGAAGGCCGCATTGGTCACGTCGGCGTCAATCTCCTGGATGATGAGCCCCTCGGGGCGCATAGCCTTGTCTTTGTTTGAGCCCTTCGAGTTTACCAGCTTCTTCCATTCCTTTTCCCGTTCCAGGTTCTCATCGTCGCGGCGGCGGATGTCGGCCATGATGCGGTTGATAGGTTCGGTGATGCAATCCTTACCGGCACCCGTTCCCGCCATCAGCACATTCATCAAGGTCGCCTCGTGCTCCACGTTGTTGATATAGCGGAAGCGCACCTTCCACAGATGGGCGGCCAGCGACGGAAACACCGCATGAGCCACCGCCGGCTTATAGACATCGGGCGTTCGGGAAGTAAGCAACTTAATCAGCGGAGGAAGGCGTTTGGGAATAAGAGGACCCCTCCCCGCCTCCCCTATAGGAAGAGGACCCCTCCCCGCCTCCCCTATAGGGGAGGAGCAATTACCATCGCCAAGACTATCTCCTCCCCGCCCTATAGGGAGGGGCTGGGGGAGGGTCTGTAGCTGTAGGTCGGCTTTCAGACTCCTCGCCAACGTCTTCCGCTGAAAGGCCGTCATCTTCTGGCTATCGTCGTGATATTTCGCGTAGAAATCGTTGACCAGCGTCTGTATGTTCTCATCCTGCCAGTTGTCGGGCATACGCACCTGGAGCACGCCCATCAGTTCCTCTTTCTTCAGCAGTTGTGTGGCCCCCACCGAGAGGATGCTCTTCAAGGCCTCGTGCCGGTGTCCCCTCACGATGAGCACCTCGGGCGAAAGCTCCGCCTCCTTCATGCACTCGTCGAAGATGAAGAGGGTGCGGGGAGAAGGAGAAACAACCCCCTCCGGACCTTCCGGACCCTCCCCCCTGCCCCTCCCTATAGGGCGGGGAGTAGATGGTTTCGAGCCTACGCCTTTTGAATCCGCCTCTTGAGTGGCTTGAGTGTGACCACCCTCCCCCTTCAGGGGGAGTGAGGAGGGGGTCCTAAACAACCCCTTTTCATCCTCAAAGAGGATATAGTCTCTCGGCACCACGAACGAGCACCGGGCCATGTCTTTCACGCTCCCGTCGTAGTCGGCATCGCCCAGCTGCTCGCTCATCCACCGCTGGGCCTGCTCAAGCGACATGCCCTCCGGTACCACGAAGAACAGGCGGAAGCCCTCCGTCGAGGGCGTCACATGCACCAGGCAGATGCCCAGGCGCTTCAGCTCCCCAATCATCCCCTCGTCCGTAATCGCCTTCTTGGCCAGCGTATGCTCCACCAGCTTCTGGTAAAGACTCCCCTCTCCCTTTGGGGAGGGGTCGGGGGTGGGGCCTATATGGTCCACATCATACATCGACAAACCACTCGGCACGGCATCGCCGCTCACCCTGCGGCCCTTGGGGAACGTGGCATGGGGCGTGAAGATGGCCAGGCGCTTCTTCTGCTCGCTCTTGAAGGTCTCGAAGTCGTCGCGGCTCATCTCGCCACGCTTCACCTTCTCCAGCGCGTCCTCAATCTCGGCACACACACGGGCCGTATGACTCGCATCCACCACTTGGTTGAAGAGAGCGGGTGTGCACTCGCGCACCCTGCTCCTCACCGATAATGCTATTCCAAAACTCATAGTTTAAGAATTAGAGTAGACGAAATCCGAAGCCGCCTGCGACTCCACCTCAATCACCTCGCACGGCACCACGTCGGCCTCCTTGCGGTCGATGCGCAACGTCAGGCTCACGCGCTCCTCGGTCACGCTTGCACGTCCGTGGGCCAGTTTGATAAACTTCGTCTCGGGGCGCACATAGTCCGCGCGACGATGAGCGTTGAAGTTGCCCTCGGTGGGCGAAATCAGTCCGATGCTTCCCTGTATGCGGTTGCCTCCGCTCATCAGGGCCTTGTAGACATTGTCTGCCAGTTGAATTTTGATTTCCATAATCAGATGTTTACAATTTCGTTAGCCACTACGTCCTGATAGAACGAGCCATTCGATTCATGCGTCTGGAATCTCAGTGCTGCCGCCACCACTTCTCCTTCAGCAAACTTACAGAGGGCGAGGTTGCCGAACATCGCGCAGATGTACTCATCCTCGTAGTTTCCACCAAGCTCCTTGAGCCTGATCATGCACTTG
>JAEEZS010000021.1 GCA_016291905.1 Bacteroidaceae bacterium | reverse complement strand
TTTTTTGTCTCGTTTTTGCTGCCTCCGGAGTCTGCACGTGCGGTTCCCGGGAGTGTGCAGGTGTAGCCTCGGGGAGTCTGCAAATGTAGGCGCTCGCGCCTGCGTTCTTAAGACGATGCAACTGCGGTGCAAGGTGAACGCGGAGACAAGCTCGCTTGGCCTTCGCTGAGCCGCAGCCCGCAGTCGCCGTTGCATCTTAATTGCAGCGGCAAAGGTACGACATTCGCCGCCACCGTTCTGACGATGGCTGGCGATGCCGTGCGATTACTGGACTTTTCTACGGTTCTCCCAATTGCTCGACGATAGCTTTTACCTGACGGGGCGTAAACGTCTTGCAGGTGGTTTCGTAGCCCGTCGCCTGCAGTTGTTGCCAGAGCTGGGTGCAGCGGCGAATCCAACTCATCAGGTGGCTCACAGCCGTGCGTGGGCTGCTGTCTGGGAAGTACATCAAGGCCAGTTCCTTCTTGCTATATGCACGAATGATAAAGTTATCCATTTTGCGTTTTCGTTTTGGTTATCGTTGATAGATAAAGTTCGCTAAAATCCTTGAAGCCCGGGGGCAGTTGATGGTGGACCAGGCCTGGCAGCACCTCCCTCAGTTGCAGGAAGAGGCGTTCGCCGGGGGCGTCGTTGTCCGGGTACATGTGGAAGGTCAGACCCCTCCCGGCCTTCCCGTTTGGGGAGGAGTTCAGAGTTGAGAGCAGCTCCACGTCCTTCTTGGTGAGCAGGGTGGCCGAGGGGATGGCGATGGCCTTGTGGCCGGCCGAGAGTATAGCCCAGCAGTCGGAGCAGCCTTCGGTAATGAAAAGCTCCTCGCCCGGGCAAAGCAGGTTCAGGACGGGCAGGTTGTAGATGCCCCATTGAGAGCCTTGCGGAAAACGGAAGCGAGGCGTAGCACCCTTCACCAGATTCCTGTTTTGTATGCCTATCAGTTTGAAATCCAGATCGTAGTAAGGTATCTGCAGCCAGGGCACGCCCCGCTTGTCTTTCCACGACGACAGACGGCACCAGCGCACCACCCGCTCGTCCAAATGACGCTCTTCGAAGAGGAACTTCCGTGCCTCATCGTTCAGCCAGGGGCGCTCGAAGAACCGCTCGTAGTGACTGGCATCAAACGGCTTCTGTACCTCATCAGCCGGGGCGGGCTTCCACTCATCAAGGATGATGTTATGCTCATCGGCCAGCCAACGGCAGGCCTCCTTGAAGTCCTTGCCGAGATGCCGCATCACCAAGTCAATAGGACCTATTGATTGCGTCATGCACACAAAGCACCGGCAAGTATTCTTACTCACCTTGTACGACAAACTTGGGTGACTGTCCTCGTGAAACGGGCAGAGGCTTCTATGCCTCTCGACCCGTAGCCCGAGTCGCTCTGCGACCCCCTCGATGGGAAGGTCGCGGAGCTTTTGAAGTTCTATTCTGTCCATAACCGTGAAATTACGATCTACCTTTCAGATATAACTTGGTCTTGGTGTAGAGGCCCGTCTGCGCAGAATACGCTATGAATCCACGGTTGCTCCAGACGGATATCTGGTGCTTGGTGCCCTCCTTATTCTTTCCATGATTCACACGGATTGCCTCCAGCTGCGTCTCGTTGAACGGGTTCGGCAACTCCTGTAGGAAATTCTTCGGGCCACGCTTCTGCGTCTCTTCCTGTAAGGGTTCGCCAAGTGCCAACATGTCGTTGAACACACGTAGTTTTGCCCACAGGTCGTAGTAGCAGAAATACGTCATATAGTCGCCTATGCTACGAGTGTACGACTGGTCGTTCAGAATCCACAGCACCGCCGCCTTCTTCCATGCGCTGAATATCGAGCGATGCGAAAGCTCAAACAACTCGTCGCTGTCGGCAAGGTTTGCCAGGTCGCACATTTGAGTTGCCAACTGGTCGGCCACCTTGTTAAGCGGCTTCACCACGAAACGTCCCTTGGCGTTCGACAAGCGCAGCAAATATTGGTCGAGCTTGGTCAGATACTCCTCGTCGTATGTGCCCTGCCTTGGGATACGACCCTTACGCTCGCCACGCGGCACGTAGGCAGTCGTGATTCGCCCAAAGGTACCATTCACCATATCGCGCTTGTACCATGCCCGGGCATCGTCAGGTGTGCTGCTCAGCGTCATACAAAGGCGCAACCTCGGATTGGCCGTTATACCGTCGCTAGTGGCACGAAGCTGACCGCCGCGACTGACATCATAGCATTGCCTGATCATCTGGCTCACGGCACGATGTCCGCCCGAAATCTTATCGGCAAGACCAACCTCAGGCAGGTTCAGGTACATCGTCCTGCCGCCGTTCTGCTCCAGCGAGTCGGCATTCTGGGTGAAAGCCGCATTCGTGATGTCGCTGGGAGGAAAGGTGAAGTATACCGATGGTCGCTCAGGCTTGTTCTTGGCATTGCCGCCAAGCGTTTTCATCTGTCGGCTCCAGTCAGCCAACCGCTTGTACTCCATCTCATCGTGAGCACTAAAGTCGCGGCAGATGGCCTCTACAAGAAAAGTCAGCTGATTTTTGCCCGTTCCGCTGTTGCCAATGATGTGTCCCATCTGCCCGGCACCTATTTCGTAGTACTTGTTGTCGCTGTACATCAGCTCAACATCCGAGTTCAGATGGGCAGCAAGAGCGGGGAAAGCCATAGGCAATAGCGGTTGCCGCATGTCTTTCGAGGCATTCATAAGGAGTAGATTAACGATCTCGGTTCCTTTCGATGGCCGCGGCATAGCCGGGGCCTTGGGGTCAAAAATATTGTAAGTCATTGCTTTTTAGGGAATTAAATTAATTCTTGATGCTGTTAAAAAGTTCTCTGAAATCTCAATCTCAAATCTCAATTACTTTTTATGCCACCCCTCAACCTGCTTATCTTATATCTATATATCTGATTATTAATAAGTTATAAACCTTATAAGAGCGGGTTCCGGTTTTAACTGTGACAAACTGAGAAACTGAGATCTGAGATTTGAGACAGCCTCCGACTGGGTCAGCCTTCCTCTATAAGGCCCCCCAGCGCCATGCAAAGTTCGTTGTAAACTCCAAGGGCGTAGCGCTCAACCTTGAACCCCGCACCCATCTTCAATTCCTTGAAGTTCAGGCGCAGCGAGCCGTCGTCACGCCGAGTCACCGTGATGTAGCGGCCTTCGAACACGTGCGGATTGCGCTTGCCGGCAGTCGGGGGCAGCGTCTGTATGAAGGTGAAGTGCTGCTCTCCATCCCTTCTCAGTACGCCGTTGAAGTACGCCCCCTCGGGCATGCGCCCAGGCTGATGGGTGAGCAGCTTCAGGTCAACCGCCAGTTCCGTGTTCGGGTAGAAGCGCTTGGGATAGGCAGCGGCCTGGGGATCGTTACTGTTTTTCGAAAAATCGTGCAGGACTTCTCCTGCGGGGCGAGGGCCGTACTGTACTTCGGACCCTGCGCGGTTCTTATTGTTTTTTGTCATTATTGCTTCGGGCAGTTATTG
>JAEEZS010000003.1 GCA_016291905.1 Bacteroidaceae bacterium | reverse complement strand
CTCACGGCGAGCTTTTTTCGTGTGTGGCAAGGTTGTTAAGCCCGGAAGGGGAATTCTCGGTCATTGTGCCCTTCGATGTGCGTCAGTCCTTCGACGATGAGGCCGCCCTTGCGGGTTTCTTCCCTTCGCGTGTATGCGGATTCAGCACGTCGCCTCGTAAGCCCGTCCGCCGCTATCTCCTTGCCTATAGGAAGAAACCATCGGAGGTGGAACAATGCCAGTTGCTCATTGGTAGCGAGGAATATGAAAGGCTTCTTGGCGATTTCTATCTTTGAACTCCACTTTAAACAGCCTTTCTGGTCTGTCGCCCTTTCGGGGCTCTTCTGAAACTTCTCGATAGTCAGGATTTCAGACGTTGTTTGTCCTTTATCGAAAAAGACTAGGCTCTACGTTAGCTTCTCCTTGAGAAACTTTCCGGTGATGCTTTCCTTGCATGCGGCCACTTTCTCGGGCGTGCCTTCCACCACCAGGTTTCCGCCTTTGTTTCCTCCGTCGGGACCTAAGTCGATGACGTAGTCGGCGCATTTGATGACGTCTAGGTTGTGCTCCACGATGAGGATGGAGTGGCCCCTTTCGATGAGGGAATCCATAGCAAAGAGCAGTTTCTTGATGTCGTGGAAATGAAGGCCGGTGGTGGGTTCGTCGAAGATGAAGAGCGTGGGTTCCTGCCGCTCTTGCCCGATGTAGTAGGCGAGCTTCACGCGCTGGTTCTCGCCACCCGACAACGTCGACGAACTCTGCCCCAGCTTGATGTAGCCAAGTCCCACCTGCTCAAGTGGCCTCAACCTGTCGGCTATCAGCCTTGCTGTGGTGCCTTTCCCGCTCTTTTTGCCCATTTCATCGGTCTTCTCGTCGAAGAACTCTATGGCTTCCGATACGGTCATGTTCAGCACGTCGTCGATGTTCTTCCCCTTGTACTTCACGTCGAGTATGTCGTGCTTGAAGCGTTTTCCGTGACAGGCCTCGCATTCGAGCACCAGGTCGGCCATGAACTGCATCTCCACGGTGATGACGCCTGCACCCTTGCACTCGTCGCACCTTCCTCCGTCGGTGTTGAACGAGAAGTATTGTGGCGAGAATCCCATCTGCTTGGCCAGTGGCTGCTCGGCGAAGAGCTGGCGCACAGCATCGTAGGCCTTCACATAGGTGGCAGGATTGGAGCGTGTGCTCTTTCCGATGGGGTTCTGGTCTACCATCTCCACATGCTTGATGGCCTCCCAGTCGCCTTCGAGCGAGGCATATTCGCCCGGGTGCTCGGCCACCTCGTCCATGTGACGCTTCAGGGCAGGGTAGAGGATTCCTTTCACGAGCGACGACTTGCCCGAACCGCTCACCCCGGTGACTACTGTCATCACGTTGAGGGGGAAGCTCACGTCGATGCCTCTCAGGTTGTTCATGCGGCAGCCCTTCAGCACGATGGCGCGGTTCCAGCTTCGCCGGCTTTTCGGCACACTGATGGTCTCCTTTCCGGCGAGGTAGTTGTAGGTGTATGAGCGTGCGGCAATGTCCTTGTCGATGTCTGTTTCTGACGATACATCCGGCGTTCCCTGATACACGATCTCGCCCCCTTGACGCCCAGAATCGGGACCAACGTCGATGAGCATGTCGGCCGAGCGGATGATGTCTTCGTCGTGTTCCACCACGATGACCGTGTTGCCCAGGTCTCTTAGCTTCTTCAGCACCCCAATCAGCCGGAAGGTGTCGCGCGAGTGGAGGCCGATGCTGGGCTCGTCGAGTATGTAGAGCGACCCCACGAGGCTGCTTCCGAGCGAGGTGGCCAGATTGATGCGCTGGCTTTCACCGCCCGAGAGCGAGTTTGAGGGACGGTTGAGCGTCAGATAGCTAAGTCCCACGTCTACAAGGAATTGCAACCGGCTGTTGATTTCGGAAAGGAGGCGCCGTGAGATCTCCTTTTCGTGCTCGTCGAGGGTGAGCCTTTCAAACCATTCCTTCAGGTTGCCGATGGGCATCTCCACGAGGTTCATGATGCTCATGCCGCCTATCTTCACGTTGCCGGCCTCGGGCTTCAACCTTGTGCCCTGGCAGGTGGGGCAGACGGTCTTGCCCCGGTAGCGGCTCATCATCACGCGGTATTGTATCTTGTACTGGTTGTCTTTGACCATCTGGAAGAAGGCGTCGATGCTTGCCTGTTCGTGAATGTCTTTCGTGTCTGAAGGCAGCCCGTGCCATAGCCAGTCCTTGTGCTTGCGCGACAGCTGGTAGTAGGGTGTGAAGATGGGGAAGTCGTCTTTGACGGCCCTTCGGCAGAACTCATCCTGCCATATCTTCATCTTCTCGCCGTGCCAGCATTGCACGCATCCCTCGTAGACGCTGAGTGTGGAATTGGGTATGACCAGTCGCTCGTCGATGCCGATGACGCTTCCAAAGCCTTCGCACTGAGGACAGGCTCCCAGGGGCGAGTTGAACGAGAACATGCTGTCGGAGGGCTCTTCGAAGGTTATGCCATCGGCCTCGAAGCGCGTGGAGAAGTCGTAGCTGATGTTACTGGGAAGGAACATGAGCCGGCACACGCCGTCGCCCTCGTAAAAGGCGGTCTCGCTCGAGTCCATCAGTCGCGACACGAACTCCTTGCTGTCGTCTGTCTGAAGGCGGTCTATGAGCAGCCACAAGGTGTTCTCATTGCTCGTCAGCCTTTCCTCGGATGCCTTCTCCAGCAGGGCCTCATTGCCGATGAAATCGTCGATTCTGATGAATTCGCCTTTGTAGAACACCCTTGAGTAGCCTTGTTGCACGTCCATCTCGAGCTGACGTCTGAGGGTGCGGTTCTCGCCCACGTGCAGGGGCGATAGCACGGCCAGCTTGGTGCCTTTGCCATATTGGCGGGCGCAGCTCAGGATGTCTTCCGTGGTGTGCTTCTTCACCTCCTGTCCGCTGATGGGCGAGTAGGTCTTGCCGATGCGGGCGTAGAGCAGTCGCAGGTATTCGTATATCTCGGTCGACGTGCCCACGGTGCTTCGCGGGTTGCGGGCAATGGTCTTCTGCTCAACGGCGATGGCGGGTGGCAGACCTTTGATGAAGTCGCATTCGGGCTTGTTCATGCGACCCAGGAACTGGCGGGCATAGCTCGACAACGACTCCACGTAGCGGCGCTGTCCCTCAGCGTAGAGGGTGTCGAAGGCCAGCGACGACTTGCCCGAACCCGACAGGCCTGCAACGACGATGAACTTGTTGCGGGGGATGCTCAGCGAAACGCCCTTCAGGTTGTTCACGCGCGCATTCTTGATGACGATATTCTCATTCATTGGCATAAAATCCTTTCTATCGAGCTGGCAAAGTTACTAATTTCTTCTCGAAATCTGATGGTTTGTCCCAACAAAAACGCCAACTTGCGCAAAAAACTCCGATAATAGCATCCTCACGGACTCCTTCATTGCCCCCTTCCAGCCCTTCTCTCAGTCTCCTTTTCGCGCCCTCCCGGGTTTTCTCCTCATGTGTGCAAAGTTACGAAAAATTTCTCTGTCCGCCAAAATATACCTTTCATAGCCTGTAAAAATCTATTGAAGAAAGGCTGAAATAATGTTAAAGCGCCATAACCACGGACTTTCCCTGCACCTATAGCCGCGGACTGACACGGAAACTCCCCAACCTGGCGGGATGGCCACGGACTCACACGGACACAAAGACACATACAAATGCGTTACAGTGTTACAGTGTTACAGTTCCAAAAATGATGGTACGAAAGTCAAAAAAAATTTTTATATTTATATATATAAATATAAAGTAGATTTTAGTATTAGGAATACCCTTTCCGATAACTGTAACACTGTAACACCGTAACACCGTAACAGCGTAACACTCTGTCTTTCCCTGTATAGTGTTGACTCCCTCTGTTCCAACCTGTCTCAGTATAAGACATTCGCTCCAGCGAAAATTAATAAAAATTTTTTGAAAAAAAAAGCCCAAACATTCGAAACCCGCAATGGCGAT
>JAEEZS010000020.1 GCA_016291905.1 Bacteroidaceae bacterium | reverse complement strand
TCACCATATTTGATATCATACTGCTGATCGGGCATCGCCACACCATATTTCGCCATATAGCGTTCTTCGGTGCCGGGCTGGTAGAACTCGAAAAGGTCGTAGCCGAAGCGCTGTCCGACAGGCAGACCAGTACGGCTCAGGTAGTCATACATGGGGGTCACCTCGAGCATCTCGATAATCTTGTTGCGGGCAAAGGCAATGCTGGGGCTAATGCTATAGCGGAAGGCACCGACTTTGTCTGCCCATTTCAGGGAGAGCTCGAAGCCGTGGTTCTTCACGCGGCCCTCATTGACATAGCTGCCAGGAAGACTGGTGACAGCAGGCAGCAGCGAGGCGTTCGTGACAAGGATATCCTTGCGGTCCTCCCAGAAAATATCGAAATTCAACGTCAGACGGTCACGAAGGAAGGCGGCATCCAAACCGAGATTGATCTTTGTGGCGGTTTCCCAAGTCACACCGGGGTTACCGGCCGTCAGCTCCCTAACAGACTGCAACCAGTTGCCGCTTGTGCCGAAGTTGGCACCGCGGTTAAACGGGTTCGTCGTCATCGAGCCCTGGTAGAACTGCCATGCACCGGGCAGATAGAGGAAACGAGCATCGCGGGTGTTATCATTACCGACACGGCCCCACGATCCACGCAACTTCAAGTAGCCGAAGCCCTCGGAAATGGGTTCCCAGAACTTCTCGTTCGAGGGAATCCAACCTACGGAGAACGACGGGAAAACGCCGTAACGCTTACCCTCAGCAAAATTCTCAGAACCGTTGTAACCGATATTGAAATCAAACAAGTAGCGGGTTGCATAGTCATAAGTCACACGGCCTACGAGTCCTACGTAGCCCTTAGGAATGGAGCGATAAAGGGCGCCATCGGCATCCCAAGGATAATAGGTCTTGCTCTGGTTGTACAGCAACAGGGCGCCAACGTTGTGGAGACCGAACTTGCGGGCGTAGTTGAAGCTGGCCTCGGCATACCAGTTGCGGTTGCCCCAGCGGCTGTCGTCGTACGGAAGAGGCCAAGTAATGTTTTCTTTGCGGAGGACCTCCTGACTATCAACGATCGTTGCCACATAGGTGACACCCGTTCCGAAGCCGTTCTGGCGATTCTTGCGAGCGGTGTAGTCGGTGTTGTAAGAACCTTTGATCTTAAAGTCCAGACCAGGAGTGAGGAAGCTCATGTCGAGCTTATACTGCAGGTCCATGCTCAGCACGTTATTGCTTTGATTGACAAAGCCGAGGTCGTAGTAGTTGGACAATGCATCGCGGTCGTAGGGGCCTACGATGTTAACGTCGGAGACGACATGACGGCCCTGGTCGTCAATACCAATACCTGCGTAGGGCGTAGCACCCTGCAGATAGCGGAAAATAAAACCTTCGCCACCGCCCATCGTCGTGCGATTCTGTACGCGACCGCCCAAAGTAAGGGAGAGCTGGCTGCGCTTGGAGATGTCGATGTCGAGGTTGGCACGATAGTTGAAGCGGTTGTATTTGAAGGTTTCGTCTTCGTTCTGCGAGAAGGTCTTGAAGAGGGAGTTCTGGTTCATGAAACCAGCCGAAACGAAATAGCGTACGCGCTCTGTGCCGCCTCTGACGTTAACGTTAGCCTGCTCCTGCCACGCTGCATCGTTCATCATATATTTGATCCAGTCGGTGTTGGGGAAGGTGACAGGCATATCGCCAGTGCGGAAATGCTCCATGACCTCTTGGTTGAAGCGGATACCGGTGTTGGCATAGGGCGTGTAGTCCGTGATGTTCACGGTGCCGGGCCACTGGTCCATGGGCAGTGCGTCGGTGATGGCGGTGTAGTTCCACATCTTGCCATAAGTGTAGGAGTCGGCAAAATCGACGAACTTGGAGATCGTCTGCACAGCAGTGCTGGCGGAGACGGTGACGGTGGCCTTACCGGGTGCGCCGCGCTTGGTGGTGATGAGGATGACGCCGTTAGCGCCTCGCACACCGAACACAGCTGTTGCGGAAGCATCCTTGAGGATGGTGATGTCCTCGATTTCGTTCGGGTCGATCTGTCCGAACTTCTGCTCGGGACGTTCAACACCATCGACAAGCACGAGAGGTTCGGCACTGTTGAGCGAACCGATACCGCGCACGCGAATGGTGTTCGTTTCTTCACCGGGCATACCTGATCCCTGCACCACGGAGATACCGGGCAGTCGTCCCTGGAGAGCGTTCTCGACGTTAGGCACAGGAGCCTTCAAGAGTTCGTCGCCTCCGACGGCGGAAACGGCACCAGTGATGGTGATCTTCTTCTGCTGGCCATAAGCCACGACGACCACTTCTTCAAGGGCCTTCGTGTCAGGCTGCAGTGTCACGACGATGGCTCGTCCGTCAGCCTTTCGCGTTTGGCTGAGGTAGCCCATGAAGGTGAACTGGAGTGTTGCTCCGCGGGCCACGGACTGGATTTGGAAATGGCCGTCCATATCGGTAACGGTACCGACGCCACTTTCCACCACCTTCACAGAAGCGCCGTAGAGGGGTTGTCCCGTCTCGTCGTTCACTGTGCCTTGAACCGTCAGATTCTGTGCAAACACTACATTAGGCAATGCGCACAGGAGTGCTAGAATGCCTAATAGAAAACATTTACTTTTCTTCATCTGGTCATGTTTTTTAAGTAAGTATAGTTAAACAATAAGTGAATTTGTTCTCAAAAAAGGCTTAAAACATGCTTTAAAAGCGCGTTTTCGAATGCAAATTTATAAAAAATTTCAAACTGCAATGGAAAATTACTAAAATTTTTCACTGGTAAGTTAAATTATTCTGCTTTTTGGTCAAAAAACAGTCTGTTTGGAACAAAATAAAGTTGAAAGTTGAAAGTTGAGAGTTGAAAGATGAAAGATGAGAGATGAGAGATGAGAGATGAAAGATCTTCAGCCCAAAATTCCTAGCATTTTTGATTGCTTGATGATGATGCAGCAATTGCTTGATGATGATGCAGCAATTGCTGCATCATGATTAAGCAATGATTATTCTTAGCAATAATGGCCAAGATGAACAGTCTGTTGAGGCTAAACGACTAAACGAAACGAACGATTCGCCCTGCTGCATATAATGATACAACAGGGCGAAGAGCGTTGGAGGAAGGGGGCTTTACTCTTGTTTCTGAGGCACAAGGGGGAATCCCGACGGAAAACCGTCGGGCACGGTGGCAGAGGGGGGGGTAGGCAGAGGGGGTGGGCAGAAGGGGGGGGTGGGCAGAAGGGGGTGGGCAGAAGGGGTTGGTTAGGTAGAAAGGGGGTGTTAGTTGAAGATGCGGTTGTAGCGGAGGAGTGCTTCGATGTAATAGTAGTCGGCATAGACGATGCTGGCATCAATCTCGGATCCGGCAGGTCGGTGCCCGGTGGAATGGAGGAGGAAGGCGACATTGCGGTTGCGGCTTTGGTAACGCTCGGTGCTGAGGTCGCCCAGCATGGCAACGGCGGCTTCGTAGTACTTGCGCTGGACGGATTTGCCGTTTACCGTCTCGCGTTCACCACTAACGTCGTATTGGCAGAGTTCGAGGAGGGCGCTGGCGACAACGGCTGCGGCGGAAGCGTCCTTTAATTGGACCATTTTTCGATTTACAATTTTACAATTATCATCTCGGTCATTGCCATTGTCCAATTGTAATTTCTTCAATTGTCCAATCTCAGGATCGTCCATGTCCCAGAAGGGGACGTTGTCGTCGGGGGCCTCGACGTGGGAACCGTCGAGCACACTTCTTTCGTGGAGACGCTTGAGGTAGATGTCAGCGACTTTCTGGGCATGGAGGAGGAAACGTGGATCGTGGGTGTAGCGATAGGCCATGGTGTAGCCGTAGATGGCCCATGCCTGTCCGCGGCTCCACATAGACTGGTCGCTGTAGCCCTGGTGGGTGACGCCTCGAATGAAGTTACCTGTAAGGGTGTCGTACACGGCGACGTGATAGCATGAGCCGTCGCTGCGGAAATGGTTCTTCATGGTTGTCTCGGCGTGCCGTACTGCAATATCGTAGAGTTGTCGGCCGTGGTCGTTACCCAGCTGTTGACTTGCCCAAAAGAGGAGTTCGAGGTTCATCATGTTGTCCATGATGGTATTGTGTCCGCCGTAGTCCTTAACGTGTCGAGGCCATGAGAGGATGGTGCCGACAACGGGGTTGAAGAGGGTGGCGAGTGAGTCGGCAGCTTGGAGTGCGGCCTGACGGTAGAGGTTGAGGTGTGAGGGGAGGCCTTGGCTGCCGCCTTGGAGCTGTTCGATGGCCTTGAGGAGTGCGTTGATGGTTATGAATCCGAGATCGTGATCGAAGACGGGCTGTGCGACAACAGAAAGGATGGCGTCGGTATAGCCAGCGGCAGCCTTGTGGACGGCTTCGCTTTTGTTGTACTCGTAGGCCATCCACAGTATGCCAGGCCAGAAGCCAGAGCACCACTCCTGGGGTGTGGCTTTGCGGAGGTTCCAAGTGGACTGTCCAGAGAGGATATTGCGGGGCATCAAGGTGAAGTCGTATGGTCGTAGTTGTGCGAGTGCGCGATCGACTTGGCTGGAGCAGTAGGCGAGCTGCTGCTTGACGTTGAACTGGTTGATGTCCTTGGTGAATACGATGCCGCTGGTGTGATTGCCGACGTACATGGGAATGTAATCGGCGGTGGCATACCATCGTGGTTTTCCTGGCATATCGTCGTAGATGAGTTGTCCGTTGATTTTCAATCCTTCGAAGGTTACGTTTTGCACGCGGTGGTCAGCGTCGTAGCCGTTGATGATGGCGAGGCTTTGGGGTATGGAGCCGTTGTATCGTACACCCCGGAAAGTGACGTCCTCGACGGCACGTCCAGGTGCAGTACAGTACTTCTGGTTGTAGGAGACCTTGACCTGAGCGATGGATCCGTCCTCGATGTTCTCTATTCGAACGTTGTCGAAGATGACGTCGCGCACGAGGTTGTTGTCGCCGCAGTTGATGGCGAGGCATCCTTGGTAATCGACCTGCGGTTCGGCTTGTCCGAGGATGTCGATGTTCTCGTATCGGAGGTGCTCGACGGTGTCGCCGCGTTCGGAGTTGCCGTGGATACCGATGAATATGGGGTGTGCGAGGTCTGCCCAGAGGGTGCTGTTGCGCATGGTGACATTGCGTGTGGAGCCGCTGAATCCCTTGCGTGTGGCGTAGGCTGTAGTGCAGTCGTCGGAGTTGCGGCAGAAGACGCGGTCGAGGAGGATATCGGATGAGCCACCGAAGACGTTGAGCCCATCGCCCCAGCTGGGATGGGAGATGCTGCGAACATCGTGGAGGGTGACGCCGTGTGACTCGCCGATGGGACAGGTATTGAGTACGAGGCCATCGATAAGGACGTTCTTGGACCGATAGACATGCGCGCCTTGGTAGCCGTCGGTCGGCCGTGCTATGCCTCGTCCGAGGATGCTGACATCATGGACATCTTCAATGGCGAAGGTGCCGGTGAAATAGGAGCCGGGAGCGAGGTAGAGGGTGGTGTTGGAGATGAGAGATGAGAGATGAGAGATGAGAGATGACTGCGCCTGGCTATCTTTAATCTCGTAGAAGCCAGGTGGACAATAGATGAAGCGGCGGCCTTGTGCTTTGGCTTGTGCCTCGGCTTCCTCTTTGGAGATTGGAGGTTTGGAGGTGAATACGAGGAGATTGTCGGTTATCGAGTATTCATTGTCCTCTCCTAATGGAGAGGAAACGGTGGCGGGGCTTAACTCCACGCTGAGGTTCTCGGGCTGAAACAGCAGGAACTGCACGGTGGAGTCGTTTTGGACGTTAGCAATAACGCCGCGGTAGTGGGGACGTATGCGCGCACTCTTGAACTTTCTATTCTTGCTGACGACCTTGACGAGGACATCGCCTGTGAAGTCGAAGAGGCAATAAGAGATCTCGCTGACGGCATGTTTGCGGTTGCCGACAGATGCGTTGACCTTGGCCATGTAGGTATCGACCTTTGTCCACTCCTTTGCACCACGAGGCTGTACGAAGACATCATAGTCGTGCTTGAGGGGTGCGCCCTTGGGTGCGGGATAGGTGAAGACTTGGTGGAGCTTTTGCCCTTCTTTCACGCCTTGAACCTGAAAATGGTCGGCTTCGGGATTACGTTTCAGCTCACCGCGCTTCTCGGCTTTCTTCTGCAGGTCGAGCACTCGCTTGGTGTAGGGCATCTTCAGGTGGCGGCGTCCGACGTAGTGGTTATAAGCCGCCTGATAGATATCGCGAATGGTTCCCCGTCCCATTGCTCCGGGCTCCGTCCATTCGTTGTAGAGTCCAGTGCAGTCGGTCCACGTCTGGAAGGGCACATCGTAGCCGAGATTGTAGCGTGCAGTGTACTCGAGTCCATGCATGAGTCTGTTGTCGAGTGCTCCCCAGAGGTCATCGCCCTGTTCCCATGCCATCTCGCAGATATCGGCAAGGGCTCCTAGTCCGAGCTGTGCGTGTGCCTGATCGCGCCCAGTCTCCTGACATTGGCCTGAGGGGCTGACATAGCGTGGCAGGGAGCCGTTGTCGTATGCATGGAGGAAATAGTCGATGGCCGCACTATACATGGCGGAATCACCGAGGGCTATGGCACAGGCCATGCGGAATCTGTTGACGATAGCTCCCCAATTGCCATTGGCGTAGGGGCTGTCGGACTCGAACTGGTTCATCGTCGGAACGAAGGCGCGTCGTAGCATGGCATCCCACGAAGAGGGGATTGTTGATTCTTCAAATGTGAAGCGTCCCTTTGGGCCGAGCGGAGGATTCTTCAAGTGTGAAGCGTCCCTTTGGGCCGAGCGGATGATTGAGGGGTTCTCTCTCAGCTCTATCATCGCCCGGCACAGCCAGTAGCCCTGGATGAGACAGAGGGGGGCGTCGTGACCGTCGAGTCGCTGGAGCTTGTCGGCATAGGCATCGATGATGCGGCGCGCCTCTTGGCGTTTGCCCTCGCGAGCGAAGTCCCACGCGGCTTTCATGTCACGCTCGCTGCCACCCTTGCTGGCACGGAACTGGCCATCGCGGGCAACGACTTCGTAAGGGCCTGCCATCTTGTAATCCTGCGCTGAAGCAGGAACGGAGAGGATAAAAGGAATGAAGAATGAAAAATGAAGAATGAAGAATGAGAAGAGGAAGCGGGACATGAGGGATGAGAGTTGAGAGATGAGAGATGAAAGATGAGGTTAGAGATGAGTGCTTACCCAGCCTTTGGCTTTGGCGTCGCGAGTGATACTGAAGAGGCCGTATTTGGCACCTATCCACTTGCCTTCGCGGGCTTGGAAAGGTGTGGCGATGGGAATGAAATGAAGGTCGTCGGTGCTGTAAGCTAAATGGCAAAGGGCTCCTTTGTCGCAATGAATGCGAACGCTGAGGTGACACTCGTAGTTGGTTTTTGCACCGGCATTATAGGCGTGTGCCTTGACGGAGCTAATGGTTTCGGACACTTCGTTGCCTCCCTGATCAGCGTCCTTGCAGGTGATGTGTTTGAGGATAAAAGTGTCGCCTTGCAATTCGAGGGAGAGGCGGCAGTAGTCACGTCCCATGACGACAAAGCCCGATTGTTGGCCTGAGGCGGTGGCAGTGACGGTCATGTGGAGGGTATCGGTGAAGGTCTCGCCCTCGAACTTACGGAGGTAGAGGTTCGGCACTTCCCAGAGGTTGTGGAAGTCCGCTGCGACGGGGTAGCCATAGACACGGACGCCGTCGTTGGTGACGAATCCGAAATGATCCTGATAGTTGGCATGCCACTGGTAGAGCAGCGCACCGGGGTAGCTTTCCCCTTTCGCACGGAACGGGGTGTCAAGTGGTGAGGCTTTCATCATCGGCCATCCCTGCTTCCACTCCACATCGAGCAGATGGAGGATGCGTCCGTAGGCACCTCTCTCCTGGAAGGCGATGAATTTGTCGGCGACCCAACCACCCTGATGAATACCGTCTTTGTTGAAGACAATCTTAGCGTCGTAAGGCCCATAGACGTTCGTGCTTCTCAGCGCCACCTGCCATCCTTTCTCTACGCCTCCAGCCGGCGCGAGGATGTAGTAGTAGCCATCGCGGCGGTAGAACTTCGGTCCCTCGATAGTGTGGTTGCCTTCGACCTGCCCGTCATAGACGAGTCGTGGATTGCCGATAGCCCGCGAGCCGTCGGCCGAGAGTTCACGGACGGTTAAAACGCTGTTGAATCCGCAGCGGCTGGCCGCCCAGCCATTGACGAGATAGCAGCGGCCATCGTCGTCCCAGAGCGGACAGGGATCAATCGCACCCTTTCCCTCGACGACGAGGACGGGCTCTGACCATCGGCCGCGCGGATCGGTCGTCTTCACCATGAAGATACCGAAATCCGGGTCACCCCAATAAATATAATAGGTGTCGCGGTGTCGCCGGATGCTGGGTGCCCATACGCCGCAACCGTGACGGACGGTGTTGTAGTGCTCCACGGGCACCAACCGCTCGACAGCATAGTTGACCAGTTGCCAATGCACGAGGTCGCGGCTATGGAGGATGGGCAGGCCGGGGGTGCATTGGAAGCTGCTGGCCGTAAGCCAATAGTCGCCAGCCGTACCCTCGCAGACGTCGGGGTCGCTGTAGTCGGCGAAGAGAATTTGTGCGGGTGAGGCGAGTGCTGAGAACAGTGCGAAGAGGAGGAAGGCGATTTTCTTCATGAGGTTGGGGGGGATAGGGCTTAGAAGTGGAATACCAGTTCGCCGCCTTGCTGGATTTCTTTGGCAGCGATTTGCCAGCGACGCAAACGTTTGCCGTTCCAAGTGACACGCTTGCATGTGCCATTGATTCGTTTTTCATGAGCGCCCTCACAGCGTATGACGACCGTCGTGCGGCGGTCGGCGCCGAGGTGGAGGGTGACCTTATCAAAGAGAGGTGGGAAGAGTTCATAGACGGCTTCGCCGACGACCAGCGGGTAGAGACCTATGCTGGCGAACACATACCATGCACTCATCGCGCCGTCGTCCTCGTCCATCTCAGGACAGTAGCCGCGGGGCTGATTGACGAAGGCACAACCGACAAAGGGAGTAGGGTAAGCATCGTTACCTCCATAGCGGTGGGTGATAGACGTCGTGGCGAGCGAGCGTACGATGCTGCCGGTCAGCTGCGGCAGTCCGAGTCGGCTGAAAAGGAAGGGTACGTGGATATCGGGCTCGTTGCCCTGATTGTAGAGTTCTTCGCGGAAGAAGGTCTTCAACTGCTGTCCGAGCTGCTTCTTGCCGACCAGATTGATCATTCGTCCCAAGTACATCGGTGCTCCCCATCGATACTGCCAACGCGTGCCCTGATAGAGGCCGTTGCCACGCATCTTGGTGTAGGTCTCGTCGATGTGCTGGAACTCTCGCGGCCAGATGCTGTCGAAGATTTCCTCGCCCCGCTTTGTCCAAAGGGCAGAATCATCCTTCATGCCCAATTCCCCTGCCAACTGACCGAGAGCCCAGAAGTCTCCACTTGCCTCAAGACATTGGTCCGGACTTCTCAGGCTCAATCGTTTTGCCTCAGCTACCATGCCGGGATAAGCATCGCGCAGCGAAGGGATTTTAATACCCTGACGATAGGCATCGAGAAGAGTGGCGATGGCATGCTCAGTGCGCACCGTAGGCACACATTCGTGATTGGTGCTCCAATCCTTCTTTCCTGTCAG
>JAEEZS010000019.1 GCA_016291905.1 Bacteroidaceae bacterium | reverse complement strand
GGAGGTGTAGGAGAGAGTGTTGTGTGGCCGGGTGTTTCAGTTGTTTCAGTTTCAGTTAGGTTTTTTGAGGGTATGTGTTTTCTCAATCTCCCCTTATAATACCATATAATTAATTAATAATAAATATGTTATAATATAAAATAAGGAAGGGAGAGCGAGAATGATACCCTTTAAAAAACAACTGAAACAACTGAAACTGAAACACTCGGTCACGATTTGTTTTATCTAAAAAGCAATCAGACAATGATATACGACATTACAAAACCGACTGCTCCGGCCATGCCGACGCTCGGAAAGGGCACGGAATGTATCAAAATCCTGCTCTCGCAGGCCTCGAAGGACATGCAGGAACCGCTTGTTCCGATGTTTTTCCCCATTCTTGGCGCGCACGTCAGCGGCGCGGAATTCCAGTATCCCGACTTCACATGGAAGGAGTTGTGCGGGCAGATGGCCCATCTGGTGGCCGACACCGGCTGCAACAAGGGGCAGCTGTCGCTACTGGTGGAAGCCTTGTGCCGCGACCTGCGCCAGCACGACGAGGCGGAGCTGAAACGCCTCGTGGAGTGGCAGAGGACGGTGAAGACCCGCGGGGCGAACAAGGAAAAGCCGGCACGCCCGGAGGCGGCCTTCTGGTTCCCGCCGTCGGACATGACGCGCGCGGCCTACCTGCAGAACTCGGTGGCCTGCGAGTGCCTGGGCGGACGCACGCAGTACATGAACCTGCCCGAGGTGGAGATGCTCGACGCCCTCTGCGGCGGTCACAGGCAGGTGACCCAGATGCTCCGCAACATCTACGACCGCCAGCGGGCGGGCGCCCTGCGTGCCACGGCCGACGGCGTGGTGGGCAATCCGCTGCTGCGCACCTGCCTGACGGTTTCGTCCACCCCGTTTGCCGCACGCAAGTTCTATAAGAACGACCTCTTCAACGGCACCTTCGGCCGCATGGTGTTCAGCTACAAGGCCCGTCAGAGCCGCGAGGGCAGGATTCCGCGCGTGGGCAAGTTCCCCGACGAGTTCTACAGGCAGATAGACGAGTATCTCGTGCGACTGGACACGACGAAGGGCCGCTTCATCGTCCGTCCGCTGAACGAGCTGGTGAACCGCCTGGCGGCCGACATGGCCTCGCTGGGCGACCTGACCGACGACGACGTGCTGTGGGACATCTCGAAGCGCAGCCTCGTGTCGGCATGGAAGGCCGGCTGCGTCATGTGGGTGCTGAACGACCAGACCTTCACACGCTCCATGGGCGAGGTGGTGGAGTGGCTGGTGTGGCACGACCTGTGGAGCAAGTACCAGGTGCTGGGCGACATGCTGAAGGGCGGCGACGTCGACAAAGCCGATGCCTCGAAGGCGGGGCCGAAGAACATGCTGGACAGCCTGCCCGACACGTTCAACGAGGCCGAGCTGGAGGCTCTCCGCGTAAGTGCCGGCAAACCGAAGGAGGGGGCCAATCGGCAGCTGCGCGTGTGGATGTACCGCGGCTTCATCACCTTCTCGGCTCAGACGGGGCTCTACACGAAGACGGACGAGTACCTCCGGGGTGAGGTCGCCGACTGGAAACGGAAACGTAAAACCCGGAATGAGTCAACGGGTCAACGCCTGGAGCAGCGAGAGCAAAAGAGCTTGCTCATTTTGCCGAGTCGCGACAGGTGTCGAACGAAGTTCAACGAGTCAACAAGTGAAAATTGACAATTGACGATGATGGACAGATATGACCTTCAGAAGCTCCGCGACCTCCCCATCGAGGGGGTCGCGGAGCGGCTCGGGCTGCACGTCACGAGGCACATGTGCCTCTGCCCGTTCCACGACGACCACCACGCCAGCCTGTCGTTCCGCCCGGGGCGGGGCACGTGGCGTTGCTTCACGTGTGGGGCGCACGGCGGCACCATCGACCTGGTGATGCGGCGCCTGGGCATGGACTTCCTCGACGCCTGCCGATGGCTGGCGGGGGAGTTTGGGGTAGCGGGCGATGGGTTAGCGGTTAGCGGTTATCGGTTAGCGGATGATGGGTTGGCGGTTAGCGGGGAGCGGTTGGCGGGCGAGGCGGCCGCTACGTTCGACGCGGGGCGCTACGAGCGGTTCTTCCAACGGCCGTGGCTGAGCGAGGCGGCGCGGAGGTTCCTCTTCGACGAGCGGCGGATCGACCCACGCGTGGTCACGTGGTGCCGCCTGACGTCGTGGCGCGACCGACAGGGCACGGACTGGCTGCAGATACCGTACTTCGACCGCGACGGCCGCCTCATCGGCATCCAGAACCGCAACTTAGCCCCCTCCAACCTCCCCCTGAAGGGGGAGGCACCCCCCTCTCCTTCAGGAGAGGGGACGGGGGTGAGGCTGCCGCGTTTCCGCTTCCCCGCCGGGGCGGCATGCAGCATCTACAACCTGCCGGTGCTGGACAGGCTCGCCACGGGCGAGGCGCTCTACATTACCGAGGGCTGCTCGGACTGCTGGGCGATGCTCTCGGCGGGACACAAGGCTGTCGCCATCCCGTCGGCCACCCTGCTGATGCCGAAGGACATTGCCCTCCTCAGGTCGCTCGGCGACGAACGCGCCACACGGTTCCACATGTACCCCGACCGCGACGCACCCGGCGAACGCCTCTTCCTGCAACTGCGCGACCTCCTGCCCAACCTCGAACACCACCAGCTGCCACCCGGCTGCAAGGACTACGGCGAGTTCTTCGCGAAGAACTCGCTAATTGACAATTGACAATTATGAACGGCCGGAGCAGCGAGCGGAGAACCGACGAACGAAGCAAGAGCATAGCCCAAGCGGGCTTGGGCTATGCCTTGCAAGGAGGAGGAAAACGAAGTTAATGGAGCTTACTCCAATTATCCCGAGTCGCGACGGCTGTCGAACGTAGTTCAACGGCCTCCGGCCTGTAGAACGGCCGTAGGAACGCCCCGGAGGGGCAGCAAGCACATAGCCCAGGGCAGCGCCCTGGGAAAAGTACGACCCATTGTAACTGCGCCCTGAAAGGGCAAAAGCTTTAGAAGAGTTTTATTGATTATGACGAGAGGTATGTGTTCCGTGAATCGTGCTTTTGCCCCTTCAGGGCGAAACTACCCATGCAATCCTGTTACCCCAGGGCGTTGCCCTGGGCTGGAAGCCCTCTGCCCCTTCAGGGCGCTGGCTGCTCCGGGACTTGTTCTTTATCTTGCAGAACATTTTTTCTTAACTCTTAACTCTTAATTCTTAACTAAAAGAGCTGACGGCTCATTCCATTGCGTTGAAAATTTATTCCACTACGTTATTTCTAATCTGTATGCTTATGATTCAATCTGCTGTATATTTCACGCTCTACCCCTGCAAGGGGCGCACACGCACGTACACTTTCTCGATTGACGCGCTCACACCCGTACGCACGATGACGAAACGCGAGCTTGCTGGCCTGTACTTCCCCGATGAACCGAAGGGCGAACTGGCACGCAAAGCGCTATACTACGAACTCCTCCATGCGCGGCAGCCGGTGGGACGGCTCTCGGACGACGACCGCGCGCTGGCACGCGACGACGGGAACGTCTATCTCTCCGACGTGCTCCACGACATTTGCCCGTGCGACACGGCCAAGGTGTTCCAGCCCGCTCACGTGGCAGCCATCCTCCACTTCCTCGGACCCGTTCCGGACAAAGAAGATAACGTTGCTCTTGCTGCGTAATCGGCGCGAGAGGGGGTTCTCGCAGCTATCGGAAACTGGCAAAAACAGATGTATTATCTTTGCAACGTGAATAGAACGTTTCACTTGTAGAGCGCTCACGTCGTTCGCTCGTTGAACATTCGCTTCGCTCATTCGTAGAACGCGCTTCGCGCTGTAGGGCCCGACAGGGCGGGGGGTGGATCTACAGGAGGCAAAGCCTCCGTTCTACAGCAAAGCGTTCTACAGGCCGAAGGCCGTTCTAAATTCTTAACTCTTAACTATTTAAAACTATGCCTATTACTTATCAGATTGTGGGTTGCACCAACCCGAATGGTGCCGAGGGCGTCGACTACGCCACCAACCGCGCCGTGAAGACCGGCGACTATGACTTCAAGAGCCTCGCCGAGGACATCCAGTTTGCCACCACCGTCACCAAGGCGGACGTCGTGGCTGTGCTGACGGCTGCCAAGGAGTTCATCAAGACGCACCTGCTCCAGGGCCAGCGCATCGTGCTGCAGGAGATCGGCGCGCTGCAGGCTAACCTCAACAGCAAGTGCTTCGCCCAGAGCGTCATCCCGCTGGAGGCCTTCGACCCGGCGTCGTACATCAAGGGCTGCGGTATCCGCTTCCGCGCCGATGCCGACCTGCTCCGCTATGTGCGCACCAACCGCCAGCTGAAGCGCGTGCCGAGCGAGCTGCTGGCCTAAGACCCACCCCCGAACCCCTCCCGTGAGGGAGGGGAGCGGGGAAAAGGGGTAGTCTTTCGGCAAAGCCGGAACTAAACCAATTTTCAATCTTCAATTTTCAATTTTCAATCTTATGAAAGCTATCTCATGGAAAAAGGTCATCGAAATTGTGATTGCCGTGCTGACGGCGATTGTGGGCACGCTCTCGGTTCAAAGCTGCCTCTAAAGAGCCTCCCCCACCCCCTCCTGAAGGAGGGGCGAACCGAAAGGCTTCCTCTCTCAATCATTTTACTTATTGTCTCACTTTTTTTAATCGCTTAAACCCTGTCACTTCCCGCAGGTCGCCCCTCCTTCAGGAGGGGACGGGGGAGGCTTCTCTATGAAATACTTTTCTTTTCCCGAGTTTGAGCAGAGCGTGACGGCTGCGTTGAAAGGGTACGACAACTCGGCGCCACGTGAGGCGAGGCGGAACATCGAGTATCTCGTCGACACCGTCCTGGACCCTCTGCGCGAACACCTCGCCCAGCCCATCGTCATCACCAGCGGCTACCGCTGCCGCGACCTGAACCACGACGTGGGGGGCAGCCCCACGAGCCAGCACCTGCTGGGCCTTGCAGCCGACTTCCGCCCGCTGCATGCGACGGACGAGCAGATGGACACCGTACGCCAGTGGTTCAGGGAAAACGCGGAGCGGCTGGAGTTTGACCAGATGATTGACTACGGCTCGTTCTTCCACGTGGGCCTGCGGCCCGAGGGCAGCACCAACCGACGCCAGATGAAGCGCTACAACGCCTTCGGGCAAGGGTACAGAAAGGATTAGCAGGCTCAGAGCCTGCTAATCCTTTCTGATTGAAGACTGAAAATTGCTTCCTACAGCTGGTGCTGCTCGCGCAGGAGGTCGTTGACGGTCTTGACGGGGTTGAACGTGGAGAGGGGCACCTCGACAAAGAGCGTCAGCCAGTTGCTCATGGCGCCGTTCCACAGCCCGGGCAGCTCGAGGGCGCGCAGCTCGCGCCCGTCCTTCGACTTGGAGGAGATGAAGCCGGTGGACTTGTCGACGTAGCGCGGCAGGTCGAAGGGCTCGCCCTGATAGTCGCTGATGCCGCAGACAAGGTCGACGGGGTTGAAGTGGGTGCCCCGGCTGAACATCTCGGCGCTACGGGGATTGGTCATGTCAATCTGCGAGCTCTCCAGAATCTGCAGCGAGACGGAGCCGTCGGCATTGTAGGCAAGGAAGGGGCCTCCGCCGGGCTCGCCGACGTTCTGCACCATGCCGCAGACGCGGATGGGGCGGTTGAGCTTGTCGCGCAGATAGGCCACGAGGGCCGCGCGGCTGTCGGTACCGACGCCGTCGGGGTGGAACCAGGGGCTGTAGCAGAAGAACTTCTCCTCGAGGAACCGCAGCATCTCGGCCAACTGGGCATCGGTGTACGCCCCGCTGTCGAGCAGACGGATGTAGTCGAACACCTGCTGCTGGAGGCTGACGAGGATGCCGGCAAGCACTTGCTTGTACTCGACGGTATCGTCCTTGAAGCGGTCGGGGACGACGTTGTCGATGTTCTTGATGAAGACGACGTCGGAGCGCAGGTCGCCCAGGTTCTCGATGAGGGCGCCGTGTCCGCCGGGACGGAAGACGAGGTTGCCCGCAGCATCGTGGAAGGGGGTGCCGTCGGGGTTGGCAGCGATGGTGTCGGTGGAGGATTTCTGCTCGGAGAAGGTGATGTCGTAGGTGACGTTGAACTTCTGCTCGTACTTCTGGACGACGGCGGCAGCCTTCTCCTCGAACAGCCGGCGGTGCTCGGGCGACACGGTGAAGTGGATGTGGACGCGGTTGTCGGCATCGGCAGCATAGAGGGCGCCCTCCACCAGATGTTCCTCAAGGGGGGTGCGGGGCGTGCCTTCGAGGCTGCTGTGGAACTCCAGCAGGCCCTTGGGCAGCTTGCCGTAGTTCATGCCGTCGGCATTCAGCAGGGCCTCCACCACGGCCTTGTAACGTCCGTCGGCCATGAGGTCGGCGACGCCCTTGCCGTAGAGCCTGACGCAGCAGGCATCCAGCGTGCCGTAGAAGGCAAAGCAGGTGATGTGGTGGAAGAAGATGTGCTCGAAGTCGGTCTGCGGCTCGTCGTAGGGTGCGTCGAGGAACGCAAAGAGGTTCTTGAACATACGGCTGGCGGCACCGGAGGCGGGCACGAACTTCACCACGCGATGGCCGGCGGCAAGGTAGTCCTGCCAGGCGCTGACGGCGTCGTCACGAAGGGTTTCGTCGGGCTTGACGATGCCCTTGCCGACGGCTGCGGCGCCCTCGAGCTTCAGGAAGGGGAAGCCGTGTTCGATACTGGCGAGCTGCTCCTCGGCCTGTGCGACTGAGGTTCCGCGCTTTGCGAGAAAGAGAAGGTCTGATTCGGTAAACATATGAAGATTGAGGATTGAAGATTGAAGATTGAAGATTGAGGATTGAGGATTGAGGATTGAAGATTGAGGATTAATTAGTCGTGACGGATATACCAGTTTGCGGGGTTGGAGAGGAGGTTGTAGAGCGCGTCGTCGGCGGGCTGGAGGGTGCCGTTGCGGTGGGCCACCTTGTCGGCCAGGTAGGTGGGGTCGCCCCGACGGAGGGCCACGCGCATGAGGTCGTAGAAGCGATGTCCCTCAAAGGCGTTCTCAAGTGCCTGCTCCTCGACGATACGCTCCTCGACATACTCCACCAGGCGCTCGGGTGTCCACACGCGCACCTCCAGCGTGTCGCCCGACATATCGGGCAGGTCATAGACGCTGTTGCGGAAGGCTTCTCCCCCACCCCGTGCATGGATGCCGCGATAGCGCTCGGTGCCCACGGAGGTCTGCGTGAACTCGAAGAGCAGCGAGTCGCCCCGCGTCGTCACCTCGCCTCCGCGCTTCAGGATGGCAAAGGCGTCCTCGTAGTCGCCCATGCAGTTGAGCGCTTCGGCCAGGCGCAGCCACACGGTACCCACGCGATAGACATAGACGTGGCCTGAGGTGAACTTGGCGTTCTCCTGGATGTCCTCGTCGTCGGTTTTCCAGTCGTCGGCCGAGGGTTGCTTGTCGGCTGGGACGAACTTGGTGGGATAGGTGGCATAGTAGCGCATGTCGCCACAGCTGAGGTGCTTTAGCGTGCGCTCGTTGACGGAATAGGCATAGTCCTGCGCGCCCACCAGCTCCTCGTAGTAGGGCGAGGGGGTAATCTGGTAATGATCGGCGTTCTCCTCGGTGGAGCTGAAGACGTTGTCGAGCTTGCTCTTCACCCCATCGAGGCGCGTCTTGGCCATCGGGATGAGGGTGATGATCTCCTCGACGCCCGGCAACTGGAAGGCGTTTATCCAGTTGGACGTGTAGGCTGTCACCTCGTCGCTGGTGTTGATGCCGCTGACGCGCGAGGCCACCAAGCCCGTCGTCAGCTTCTTGTCGGAGAGGTAGTCGGCATAGTAGAACGCCGCATGGCGGTAGTCCTGCTGCCAGAGGTACATGTCGGCCAGCACCAGCTTGACGGGGAAGAAGAACTTGCGGGCGTCGATACCGCTGATGGAGCCGTAGGCGGGCTGCTCCACCTCCACATAGGGCAGCAGGTCGGGGATGAAATAGTCGCAGATGCGGCTGAGGTCGTACTTCGGATACTCCTTGTCGGCGTCGGTGAACTTGAGGATGGGCTCGGTGTAGAACGGCACCTCGCCATAGATGAGCGCCAGCTGCATGTACGTCCAGGCACGGATGGCCTTCACGACGGCATACTCCCTGAGGATGACCTTCTGCCCTGCCACACGCACGGTGGTGTCGGCACGGGAGAGATAGTAGTTGCAGTTGTTGATGACGGCATAGAAGTCGCGATAGTCCACATAGGCGTTTGTGGACGAAACGTCCGAGCGGACAATCTCGCGCAGGTCGCTGGTGGTGTAGTCGTTCTCGCAGACGAGGTCGGCACGGAGCTCACCCATCAGCACCGTACGGTCGGCAATGGCCTGCACCTTGCTGAGGATGCCGATGACGGAATAGACCGTGTCGGCAGCCGAGGAGAGGGTGTGGGTATCCTCCGTCGAATAGAACGACGACTGGGTGTCGAACAGGTCGGCGCAGCTGCACAGCCCTATGAATGAAAAAAGAAGAACGAAAATATAATATCTCTTGCCTCTCATAATTCCTAATTTCTAATTCCTAATTCTCAGTTTTTCATTACAGGTTCAACTTGAGGCCGACGAGCAGGCTGCGGCCCTGGGCGAGCAGACCGGCATCGATGCCCTGACTGAGGACGCTGCACGAGACGGACGACTCGGGGTCGGCACCCAGATAGTTGGTGAACGTGAAGAGGTTGTTACCCGTCACCCACAGCGTGAGCCCCTGCATCCAGATGGAGTTGACGGGCAGGCGGTAGGAAAGGGTGACCTGACGGAGGCGCAGGTACGAGCCGTCCTCAATCCAACGGTCGGAGAAACGGGCGTTGCCCATCGGGTCGCCGAAGGTGGCACGGGGAACGTCGGTCTGCTGCCCTTCGCAGATCCAACGACGGTTGAGGGCAGTAGTCTGGTTAAAGAAGTTGCTGCCGCTCTCAAGCTGGCGACGCAGGTAGTTGTAGATGTCGTTGCCCCACGAGTAGCCCAGCTGGGCCTCGAGGGTGAGGCGCCGGTAGCCCACGGTGGTGAAGATGTTGCCGTAGAGGTCGGGGTTGGGATCGCCGATGACCACCTTGTCGCGGTCGTCGATAGCGGGATCGCCGTCCTGATTGACGAAGATGACGTCGCCTGCCCCGAAGTAGCTGCGGCTGCCGGTAGTGAGCACATTGTAGAGCCCTGCAGCCTCAGCCTCGGCGGTGGTGGCATAGACACCAGCCGTGCGGTAGCCGTAGAAGACGCCTGCGGGCTTCCCCACGGCTGTCAGCACCTCGCCCCCATAGAGCTGCGTGGTGAAATCGCCGTCAGGCAGCGAGGTTATGCGGTTGCGGTAGGTGGCAGCCGAGAAACCCGCTTCCCACGACCAGTCGCGCGTGCCCAGCAGCTTGACGTTCACGCGGACGTCGGCACCCATGTTCTCCAGCGCTCCCTCGTTGCTCCAGTAGTAGTCCTCGCCCGACAGCTCAGGCAGGCTCTTCAGGGTGAGCAGGTTGGAGGTGAAGCTCTTGAAGACGTTCAACGCAAGGCTCAGACGACCCGTCCATGCCTTCAAGTCGAGGCCGGCACTCAGGCGGCGTGTGGTCTCCCATTGCAGCGTGTTATTCCCGATAGCATTGAGGCTCAGGCCTATGGCATTTCCGAGATACTTGCCCGAGGCAAACGTGGTACGTGCTGCTGCGGCAGGGATGTCGTCGTTGCCACTCTCGTCGTAGCCCACGTGCAACTTCAGCAGGTTGACGGCTTTCAGACGAGCCATGAACGGCTCGTTCGACACCTGCCAAGCCCCCTGCAGCGAGGGGAACAGCCCCCACTTGACGCCGCCCAGCCGCACGCCATCGCGGGCATCGCGCCCGAAGTGCGACGATGTCTCCATGGCCAACGCCCCCTGGGCATACCAGGTGTAGCGCCAGTTGTAGTCGGCCTGTGCATAGAGGGCAGCCGAGCGCCAGCTGTCGTCGGTACCGCCTACGTCCTTGTAACTCAACGATGCAGCCAAGTCGGGCGTCTTGTCGTTGCCCGTATTATGTCCCTCTTGTCGCGACGAGGTGTAGCTATCGGACGTGTAGCGGAATCCTGCCGTCACCTCCAGCCCGTGCGGCCCACGATGCTTTCCCGTCGCGTCCGAAGGCGTGAGCGTCCACATCAGCTTCGTGTCGCTGAAGAGGCTTTCCTGCTTGGCGGTGAGCGATGCTGCGCGGTTGCTGCTCGCTCCCACCCCATCGATATAGAACACGGGCACACCCGTCATGGGCACAAACGAGCGCTCCGTCACACCCGTCAGCCCATAGCTGAAAAGCGTCTGCGCCGTCAGACCCCGTCCGAGGTCAAGACGCGGGGCGATGGTGATATTGAAGAAGCTGGTCTCCTGACGATTCTTGTTGCGTGCCTCGCCGTAGGTGTTGATAGCCACAGGATTGGCCCAAGAGCTATTGAGCGCCAGCCCTTCGGCAAAGTCGTCGGCATCCTCCACAAACGTAGTCAGCTGGCCCTGCTCGTCGTAGCGGTAGGGATTGAGGAAGGGGCTCTTGATGAGACCGAGGAAACCTGGGGCGAGGATGGTGCTGGAGGTGAAGTCCTCAGGGGCACCGTCGTCGCGCAGGTCGCGGGTGTTCTGGTTGTAGGCCACGTCGAAGCGCGTCCGCAGCCTTTCTGACAGGCGTATGTCGGTGTTGAAGCGCAGTCCCAGCCGGCTGAAGTCGTTACACAACAGGGTACTCTGTGCATCCACGTAGCCCAGCGAGAGGCAGTAGTCCGCCACCTCGTCGCCGCCCTGCACGCTGATGTTATACTGCTGCGTCAGCGCCTCGCGGTAGAGGTAGTCGTTCCAGCGTGTCTCGTTGTGGTACTTCTTATAGAAATAATAGTCCTTGTCGTCCTTCAGGAACTTAAACGTCGTCTGCCGTGTGGCCGTGCCTCCAATCAGTTCCGATGCGTAGAGGCGGAAGGCGCTGGCATCCATCATGTCGGGGCCGTCAGGAGCCCACTCGATGCCTGCCATGCTGTTCACCTCGATGCGTGTGGCCATGCTGTGGCTGCGGCGTGTCTCTATGACAATGACTCCGTTGGCTCCCCTGACGCCATACAGCGCCGTGCCGTTCTTCAACACCGTTATCCGCTCCACATCGGCTACGTTGATGTTGGCGAGCAGGTTGTTGTAGAAGCCGTCGTGCAGCGTCTCGCGCCCCTGCTGCTGGTCGAGATAGACACCATCGACGATGACGAGAGGCATAGCGTTGGCATGCAGCGAGTTCAGGCCGTCGATGAGCATCATGACGCCGTTTCCCTTCATGCCGCTGCGGGTGATGGTGCGTACCTCGCCCCCCAGTCGGGCGGCAATCTCGTCGTCCACGCTCACAGCGCTGCTGGTGCGGAACGACGGGGGATTGTCAGCCGCAAAACGCTCGGGCCACAGGCACACCTTGTCGGCAGCACCGACAGCCAGCAGCACGCTGTTATACCCGGGAGCCGTCACATCCAGCAGGGCCACCGCCGGCGGAATGTTCAGCGTGAAGCTGCCCGTCTCGTCCGTCATGGCAGCCAGCGAGGCATCACCGTGTGCCGTCACACGGGCACCCGCCACAGCCGTCTCCGTCACGGCGTCAACCACCGTACCGCTGATGCGGCGCATGTCCTGGGCAGTAACGACAAAAATGAATGAAAGCTGAAGAAGAATTATTATAGCATACCGTTTCATATCCTCACTCTTTCGTCGGTTCAACAATCACACAGTCTATCAGCATCGTTCGGGAGTACTGGCTACGCTCCTTGCTGAGCACCTGGCTCTGAATCTTCAGTTTCGTCGCCACCGTCTCCTCTTCGTAGTTGCATGCCTCAAACCGATAGCCTGCAAACACCGTCACCGTGTCCACCCGCGTGGGGTCGGCATAGAACACATCCGTCTTTTCCGTCACCTGCTTGCCGTTCGCATCCACCGTCGTCAGGTTGGCAACCATCTTATTAGGCAGCCCCCACGTCGATTTGTCCGTACCCATCGTCTGCGGCAGGAACACCACCTTGATGTCATACGTTGCCGACAGCACGTCCGGCACCGAGAACGTTACCGTCGGGTTAGCCGAAGTCGATGAAGGCACCATCTCAATATAACTGGCGTCCGATACCTTCGAATAGTATTCGCTCGTGACGTTCAGATTCCGTTTGTACAGTTCGCACAGCGTGTATTCACGTCCGCGCGTGTTCTCCGCCTCCACCTGGATGGGCCGTTGCCACGACTCCCAAGGCTGATAGCGTAGCGTATCCACCCGGAACACCCGTCCGTTGCTGCAGGGCTGCCCCTCGTCGAAGCTCCCGTACTCAGGCAATAGCGTACGCAGCGGGCGGCGGAACACCCCGCCCGTAGTGGAGACAAGCGAATCGGCCGGCGATGTCTGCATGCTGCGGCTGAACACCAGGTCGTTTACCAACGCCATCTGCGTGTAGAGCCTTTGCAGCGAGTCCCTGTCGGCGTTCTTCACCGAATAGGTATAGAAACTGCTGACGCGATCGTAAGCCTTTCGCCAGGCCGTGTTCGTGGGCAACACCATCCAGTAGGTACTGTCTTCGCTATTCAGCTGCCCGATGCGCCGGAACATCTCGTTGGCGGTGACGACAACAGAATCGACATACGTTATCTCCCCATCGACTACCGCTCCGGCCACGCTGGCATCCACGTCGAGCACCAGTTCGTTGAACGAATAGAGGTAATCGCGCACGGCGCTGAAGGCCGTGTCCTTATTCATGTATTCCCACACGTTGCAGAAGAAGGGCAGCTGGCTGTCGATGATGTGAAGCACGCCATTCTTGGCGGCAATGTTCGTTTCCGTGAGCCGCCTGCCGTTCAACTGATAGAGGCTCCCGTCCGTCTGGCTGAACTCGCCTCGCTTACCATTCAGCAACCGGATGTTCTTGGTAGTCGCTAACGTGTTATTCGCCGGGAAGGCAAACCGCGCCATGTGGTTGCCGACAATCTCCGTTTCCAGTTCCTCCACCGACAATCCCGTCGTCTCCAGCGTCCCCTGCGGAGCAAACACGGTGAACATCTGGTCACCGTCCAACAGATCGCAGTAGGACGTGCGTTCGACTACAGCACGAAAGGCAGCCAACTCGTTCCTTGACGAAATCTCCTCCCAAAGGGTCTTGTTTGACGAGGACTGCTTGCCGTCAGGGTCGTAATGAGACTCCCACGCCTCCGTGCAAGAAAGGCACAATAGCGCAATTATAAAAATGTATAATTGACAATTGATAATGGATAATTTTCGATTCATAAGTCCTAAGTCCAAATTCTTAACTCATAAACGGCATCAATGTCTGTCCTCACGCTGAATAGGATTGTCGTACACGCTCTTGGGGCAGAGTTCAATGTAGTCGAGCATAAACTCAAGCGAGTTCTGCGTCACCGAGCGGAAACGGATATAATGAGGCTCATCGGGCGTAAGATACTGGGTTGCCACAATCTTCCGAAGCAGGTTTTGCTGGCTACGGGCAAGGGTGCGGGCAGAGGTGAAGCACTGGCTGTCAGGTCCTTTCAGGTATCCGCGATTGTGCATAGCCTTGTCGTTCTTATTGTCTTCTTCCTCGTCGCCGGTGTCGGCAATCCAACCGATTTTCGGGCTTGATGGCGTGCCGTAGGTGTTTACGGTGAGGTCGATGGGGATTCCCTGCGGGATATCATCGACATAGATCTGCGTAATCCCACGCTGGGCCATAGGGACGTAGCCGTAGCGGATTTCGTAGGTTCCTTCGGGTACAGGCGGCAGTTTCAGCGCAAAGTCGTAGAGGCCGAAACCGATTATCTCATCGCCATACCAGCACCAGTAGTCGGGCTGGGGATATTGGTAGATGACGATGGACTCCTGGAAGAACTTCATGTTCTCGGAATAGCCATCAGGAATCCAGTAGCACAGCCGCTCGTCGTTGCGGTAGATGCCATTGGTGGAGAGCTCGGGCATGAGCGAGGCGGCGTCGAAACGCATACGCACGTTGAGCACTTTGTCACGTACATCGGTATCGAAAACCAGCGGACGGTCGATGTAATAATAGACGCCGTTGTTTCCGTCAAAACCACTCTCATCGTGCACAAGGACTCCTTCGATGGTGAACTGCTTGTCCCAACGGCGGTTGATGCGCAGACCTTTGTAGCGGGTGCCCTGCCCTTTTTCCACACGGATGATAGTGCCCGGACACATGGTCTCGTAATAATCGACAGACTCGTACTGGGGCATGATGCTGGTGGTAGTGGTCATCTTACTGGCATAGATGGTGCGGGCCAACAGATGATAGGCTACAAAACGGTTAAGGGGGTTGCGACGATGGGTATAGTCGCTATCGAACCGGCCTTTCTCCTCAGGGAAGGAGGCACCATAGACGGTCTGGGCATAGGCTATCAGTTCGTCAAGGGTGGTGATGCCTGCCGCACGGAAGGCTTCATCTGTCTCGACAAACGCCGTATAGCCAAAGCGCCGGTGCTTGGGCTTGGGACACTTCTCGCCCTGACGGGTATAGTCGTATATGCTTTCGTCATAGACATAGGTCTCGTCCATGTATCGCTGCAGCGAGTCGTCAAGATGCGTCAGCCGGAGAGCTGCGCTGAAAAGGCTGCATTTCTCATCGGCCTCAATCAGGTCAGGAAGTTGCTCGGTGGAGGGAAGCAGCACACGGTCCACCACCTGAACGACGCCGTTCTCCACCTCCTGGTCCTTGAGGATGATGCGCGAATCGCGGTTGACGTAATAATCGCTGGTGATGGAGTCGATATAGACTTGGATGAAACGGGCATTCATATTGGCCGTACCCACCACACCATTGTCTAGGTCAGTAGTCAGGTAAGCCACTTTGATAACATGACCAAAGGCAATGGTGTCACAATCGGCATCGGTGAGCTGGGTGATGTCGGCATAGCCCTTCTCGCGCAGATAGATGTCAAAGGCCTCATTCGTCGGGGCGAAACAGGTGTATTCACCATAGGCGGCCAACAACTGTTTGACACCTGCACGCTGGAGCACATAGGAGAACGAACTGAACGTCTCGGAACGGTTGTCGAGGTAGTCGGAAATCATTTCCCCCGTAAACGTATAGAAATTCTCTTCCTTTATCTCCTCCACACAAGATGAGAGAAGTAGCGAAAAGACTATCAAGGTGACAGACTTTAGACTAACAGTAAATACCTTATTGTTCATCTTCAATTATCAATTATCTATTGTCAATTTCTCTGTATCGTTTCTCCCATGTCGTAACCGGGATTCTGACGGAGCAGCAGGTTGCGTTTCAGCTCATCCTCATTGATGGGGAAGTAGAGCATATCGGGCTTAATCCATTTGCTTTTGACGGCATCGGGATAGGTGTATTTACGTTTAGCGAGGTCGAGCATGGCGCTGTTGCTGCCTTCGCGACGGGCCTTGCGCACGAGGTCGAACCAGCGCTTGCCCTCGAACATCAGTTCGCGTTGGCGCTCCTCAAGGACGAGGCTTTCCATCTTGGCGCGGCTGTTGAACGAGGCGAACGTGAGGGTGTCCTTAGCCACTTGGCCGATGTTGGCCCGGTTATAGACAGATGTGACAAGACGGAAAGCGCGGCGCATGTCCTGTTCCTCACCGTCGCGACGCTGGACGAGGGCTTCGGCCTCCATGAGCATGACATCCGTAAGGCGGTAGAAAATCCAGTTGGTCAGCTCAAGCGTGATGTAGGTCACGCGGTCTTGATTATCGACATGGTTAACGACATACTTCTGTATGGGATAGAAACTGGTGGAGCGAGCGTTGAAATTCTCCACAGCACGGAGGTCGTTCTTGGTAAAAAGCTCATTGCCGCTGGTGGCGCCGTCGCAGATAAACGAGGCGGCTGAGACGGCTCCGATGGGCGATGTGGAACGGCCGTAATAGCCTGGAATGATGGTGTTGTACTGTTGGGCTTCGTTAAACTGGAGCTCGAAGATGCTCTCGAATGAATTGCCCTCGCCAAAGATGCGGTTGTAAGCTTCGTGCATCTCGGCCGTAGCATTCTCGCGCTGGTTGCCGATGAGGGGCCACGAGCCGTCATAGCGTAAGCGCTGGCGCTCGGCCTCCTCGACCTTGGAGGCTATGACGCGCTCGCAATAAGTGATACAGTTCTCGTAATCCTCCATCCAGAGATAGACGTCGGCAAGAATGGCCTGAACGGCAGTTTGGGTAATGCGACCGTGATTGTATTCGTCCTTGCTGAAACGTTTAACTGCATAGCGTTCGGCCTCGGTGAGGTCGGCAACTATCTGTCGCAGCACATCGTCAGGGTTTGCTGCCGCCTGTTGATAGCTTGTGTTGTCGTCAATAGTGGGTTCAAGCACAAGAGGGATGTCGCGGAAGGTGCGGACGAGGTAGAAGTAGCAGAGCGAACGGATGGCGAGAGCTTCGGAGCGAAGGGCGAGCCACTCGGATTCATTGAAATCGGGGTCGCGGTCGAGAACATCGGGGGCATAGTGCAGCAGCGTGTTGCAAAGATTGATGACGTCGTAGTAGGGTGCCCAGCGGGTGACGCTGTGCGAGGGCTGGAGGTTGCCTTCAAGAATCTCTATCTCTTCATTGCTGGTGCCAAGGCCGCGGACGATATTGTCTGAACGGAACTCGCCCCACACAAACGCCAGCTTAACGAAATCATCGGAGGCCATACGGCTGTAACACGCGCTGACCATAGCATTCACATCGTCCTCGCTTGTCCAATAGTTTTCCAGCACTATCTCATTCAGCGGCAGGATGCCCAGGAAGTCTTCGCAGGAAAGAAGACTAAAACTCACGACCAAGACTAAAGCTATTTTTTTCATCTTCATCTTCTTTTAGAATGTGACACTTAGGCTGGCGGTAAAGTAGCGGGCACGGGGCGTCTGGGAGTAGTCGCTGCTAAGGCCGTAGCTGCCATAGCCGACTTCGGGGTCAACGCCGCTGTAGCGCGTCCAGTTGAGAAGGTTGTTACCCGAAACAGAAACGTAAGCACTCTGGGCGCCGAGGCGTTTCATCCAGGCAGGTGGGAAGGAGTAGCTGACCTGGGCATAGTTGAGGCGGCAGAAGGAGCCGTCTTCGACAAAACGGTCGCTGCCAAGGTAGTTGTAGCCGGCATAGTGGAGAGCACGGGGGATGGTGGTATCGTCGCCCTCGGTGCGCCAACGCCAGTTGACAGCGTAGCTTTGGTTGTTATTGCTATACATATTCTCGGCATTCATGCGTGCCATATTGAGGATGCGGCTGCCGTAGCGATAGTTGAACTGCACATTGGCACTCCAGCGGCCATAGTAGAAACGGAAGCCGAAGCCACCCGTCACCTTGGGGTTACAGTTGCCCAGATAGACGATGTCAAGCTCGTTGATGTTTCCGTCATGATTGATATCCTCATAGATGGCATCACCACCTTTGAACTCGTAGCGGATGTCGTCGTAGTCGAACATCATGGGAATGGGCTTACCCTCCTCATCAACGATGACGCGGCCGTCGGCATCGCGAGCCACAGGGGCATTCTCTTGCTCACCGGCGATGTAGTCGCTATACTGATAGACGCCCTTGTAGCGGAAGCCATAAATGGAGCCGAAGGCGTTGGCCACCTGCACACGGGTGAGGTACGAGCCGTTGGCGAAATTGAAGTCGCTGTTGAGCCCCATCAGCGTGGTCTCGTCCATGCGGACAATCTGGTTAACGTTGTTACCGAGAGTAAGGTTGAAGCCGGCCTTGAACTCGCCGAGACGAAAAATCTGATTGCCGTTCACATTGAGTTCCCATCCCTGATTGCGCATGGAGCCGACATTCTTCCACGCCAATGACGAGAAGCCAGTGGAGGTGGGTATGCCGACGTCACGCATCAGCAGGTTGTCGGTGAGCTGGTCGTAGACGTTGATGTCCATCGTGATGAGGTCATTCCAAAGACCAATGTCGGTACCGACGTTCCAGGTTGTCTTCGTCTCCCAGCGGAGGTCGGTAAGGCGGACATTGTTTGGACGGACGGCGGGCATGTCGATATACTGTGTGTAGCGTCCGTAGCGACTGAAATGGAGATACTGGGCACCGGGTTGTTGTCCCACCTGTCCCCAGCCGGGACGGAAAGAGAGCATAGAGAGCCAGGGGCGTGACCACTTCATCCAAGGCTCGTCGCTGATGTTCCAACGGCCGGAGATGGCTGGGAAGAAACCCCAACGGTTGTCGGCACCAAACTTGGTGCTGCCGTCGAGACGGGCGGTGAGGTCGAGGGCATACTTCGACTTGTAGCTATAATGGCCGGAGTAGGTGAAATAGACGCTGCGCCACTGGCTGAGGTTGGTCCACATGTTGCCCAGCTGTCCCTGCGCCGTAGCAGAGGGAATGTTGTTGGGTAGGCCGTATGTGGTGGTGCCGGTATCACCACCGCTACCGTCGGTGAGCTCCATGCGCACCATCGTGGTGAAGAAATGGTCGTCGCTGTTGAACTTCGGCGTGAAGGTGAGCGTATGGCGGGTGGTGAAGGAGCGGTTACGTCCCGATGACTGGGTGGTGGTGTTGACGGACGAGTCGTACCATTGTGCGGTGGTGAGCTCGCGAGGGTAGTACATGTCGGTGTAGTCGTTGAAAGTGCTGAGCAAGACGCGTCCGGCATAGCGCAGTTGATGACCGCCGGCATCGGGGCTGAGGAGGTCGTATTGCAACTCAAACTGAGCGTTCAGCGTGTAGGTGCTATACTTGTTCGTTGCCAACCGCGCTACGGCTACGGGATTGGGCAGAGCACGTTGGTCGCTGAGTTCGCTTGACATACTCTGCAACGTGTAGTAGTAGCGGTCGGTGGGAGTTCCGTCGGCTGTCTCCGCAAAGACGGCGAGGTTAGGCATCTTCTTGTAGGCGATGCCGAGCATACCGATGTCCTTGTTCCCTTCGCGGTAGGGATAATTCTTGTCGTTATCGACGTAGGTAAGGGAAAAGTCGGACGAAATCTTAATGCGATCGCTGACGTAGTAGTCGAGGTTGACACGTGTGCTGAGGCGGTCGAGACGCTGACCGATGATAGTGCCGCTCTCGTCGTCCCAGCTGCCGCTGACGCGGAAGGTGGCCTTGTCGCCGCCGCCGGTAAGGGAGAGGCTGTGGCTGTTCTTCACGCCCAGCTGTTGCACGGCGGCCACCCAGTCGGTGTTGTTGTTGAACTGCTGGTACTCGCTGAACGAAGGGTCGTAGTTGAGTTCGATGATGTTGCTGGTGTGGTCGCTCTGCTCGGGGTTGAAGTAGGCTTCCTTGAGCAGCATGGTGTAGTCGTCGCCGTTAAGCATGCGGATGCCTTTCGGCTGATGGGTGAGGTTAAGGCGATAGCTGTAGGTGACACGAGTCGTACCACGACTACCTCGCTTGGTCTTGATTTGGATGACGCCGTTGGCACCCTGCGATCCCCAGACGGCAGTAGCAGCGGCATCTTTCAATACGCTGATGCTCTCGATGTCGTCGGGGTTGACGGCCAGCAGCTCGGCAAACTTTTCCTCGTCGGCGTTAGCATAGTCGAAATTGTCGTTGCCGGTAGTCTCAAAGACATTACCATCGACCACAATGAGGGGTTCGCTATTGCCATTAATGGAGCTAACACCACGCAGACGCATGGTGGTTCCACTGCCCAGATTACCGCTATTAAACACGATGTCAAGACCGGCAATACGACCTTGCAACGCTTCGTCGACGGAGGTGATGCCGAGACCTTCAAACTCAGCCATATCGAGACTCTGCGCAGCAATAGACATCTCCCTCGTGGGAATCTCGAGGCCTCCCACGCTTTCCTTCTTAACGGCATTGATGACGACCTCGTCCAACACGAGGTCGTCCTTGAGAACGACATTGAACACGCGGCGGTCGCCAATGGATAACGTCTGCGTGGCATAGCCGATGTAGGAAATCTGAAGGCGGTCTTTCGTGTTCTTCACTTGCATGGAGAACTGTCCATTGATATCGGTGGTAGTAGCTTCGACAATACGGTTAGCATCGTCAATCTCCACCACGTTCACCATCATCAGCACATCCTCCGAGTCACTGACCGTACCGCTAATAATCACCCCCTGCGCTGCACAAGGAACAACAAATGATAAATGAAGAATGAAGAACAGGAAGCACAGAAGATTGCTTTCGAATCGTTGTATACGGGACATATTTTTTTTCATCTTTCATTCTCCATTATTTGTAATACAGCACCCCGTCAATCTGATGGACGACGGCAAATGACGAAGTCTCTATCTGGGTGGCCGTGCGGATGTCTTTCGTATTGAACAGATAGTCGCGCGTCATGATATTATAAAGGTGGGGGTCGGAGGTAACTACGTGGCGCACATTGCCCATAGCGTCGGTGATGGTAATGCTCTCGTTGTCGCAGCGGACGCCCAGACGATAGAATGCCAGCGTCTCGGAATTCATCGTCGAGGTCTCAAACGAACCACTCTTTGCCCCACCGCCGATATAAACGGAATTATCCTGAATGTGATATTGCACGAAGGCTGAGATGATGTTCGCCAACGAATCCTCCACGTCTTCGATGACCACATCTTCGGGCAGCAGCCCCTCCTCGTCCAAGGCACGGAGCGAATCAACCAGCTCTTCGATGGATGTCCATGTGGGCAGTCCGTCGGCAATAGCCTGGCGTACCGAAGCGTTGTCGGGCACATAGACGGTATAGTGGTAGGTATTGAATGGCTTGACTGCATAGTCGATAGTAGCATAGTCCTCATCTTTGTAGAAGACGGCAGAACTACCCTCCATCAGACGGAAGAACTCGTAAAATGGCCCCGGCTCGTCGTCCGTCCCTGCTCTCTCGCGAATGGCATTATAGACGGAGTTCATTGAAGGCTGCAGGCAGACATCCGTGACGTAAGTCTTGCCGTTGCCCTCGCGGGTATAGTCATAGACATCGGCCTCACGCACTACAGCCGGACGGTCACCATCGACTTGATAGCCTCCGTAGAGGTTGAACGACTGCGCACCACCGTCGTAACGAACCATAACAGTACCGTTGCCTTTCGTGCGATAGTAAATGCGACCGTCCTTGCAATGGTCGATGGTATCAACGATGATGTGATAGTCAAAGATGTCCTCTAGACGGTCGGCCACGATGGCGTTACCCGGATTGATGAGCCGTTTCTGTGCTCCACGCATCCCCGTCTCAGGGTCGTAACTATAGACGCGAGCACCCACCTTGGCCGTTTTCTGATCGTAATAGAACTCATACTCCTCCGGTTCGCCCTGAGCCAACGAGATGGGGTCGATGTAGTGCGATAGGGCCTCATCGGTAGGCAAAATGAAGCTGTAGTACGAGTCCATCGAGCGGAGATAGGCGTAGAACTCCAATTCCTCGATGGCCCAGTCGGCTACACGCATATTGTCGTTCACCAGCGTCGGAGCACTCACAGAGATGTAGGCTACGGGGGGATAGACGCGGTCGGTGAAATAGACCACGCCGTTGCAGCAAAGTTGTGTGCGCAGCACGTTCTCTTCCTTCACGCCCATATCCACCTGTCCGTCGTTTTTCACCTGATAGAATTTGCTGGGAATACTACCCGCAAACGACTGCTTCATATGGTTCGACACAAGATCGTCCAGCACGCGGTCGGGCACATTCTCCCATGTGCCGTAGCGTTCCTTCAGGAATCGTCCGCCGCCCTCGTTCCAGTACTGTGCCAGCACCTCGTCGGTGGGGACGAACATCACGCCCATATCCTCTTCCATGTCGGTCTGGTTATCGGCGGTGTAGCTGTTCCAGCCCGGGTCGAAGAAAAGGTAGCCGAGGGCAAGCGTGTCGGCAGGCGTCCTCAGGAACTCGAGGTTGTTCTGCCCGCGGCTGGTGAAGTAGCGCTTCACGAACACCGAGTCCTCGCCGCCGTACAGGCGCTGATAGTCCAGCGTGGCGGCTGCATTATAATAGGGGGCACAAAAGCGGTCCATCAGCCGTGCAAAATCGCTCGACTGCCCGTCCTTGTGTATGGCCTCGGCCATGTTCACCAGCGGCACCTGCAGGTGCTCCAGCCTGTGGATGACGCCGTTCTTGCACTTGATGTTCGGCTCCACCACGCGCACCCCGTTCACGAACACCTCGCTGCGGCTCGTACGCGTCTGCCCGTTATGCAGAATGCTGAAGTCGCGCTCCGTGATGCTGTTGTTGGTCATGTATTTCTGGGCGAAGTGTACCATCGGGGCAGCCGTGTTGTCCTTCATCAGCAGTATGCGTCCCTTGCTGCGTGGCACATCCCAGAAGTCCGTCTCGGGCATATCCTCAGCCATCACCCACTCTACCGAGTCCATCACGCTCAGGGCAGTCGTGCGGCGCACGCACTTGCCCTCCACAGGACCCTCCACGCGAGCCAGCATGTCGGTATAGTAGACGTTGTTCAGCATGTTCGAATTCAGCAGCAGCTTCTTCTGCGCCATCGTCAGCCCGGCATAGCTGCTGACGCCCCACTCATTGTCCTTGTAGAAGGCGTCGAAGGCGGCATCGTCGGCTACGAACAGCGTCTTGCTGCCCGTCTTCGCCAACACCTCCGCATAGTCCAGGTCGTCGATGAGGCGGACGAAGTTCGTATAGTGTCCCGCCTCCTTCAGGTAGTCGTAGATGCTGCTGCCCAGCCAATCGGGCTCTTGCTCGTCAAGCACATAGTTCTCGTGGCAGCTTGTCAGGACGAACAAGAACGCTACACAGTAGAACGCTCGCCTCATTTTATAATTCATTTTTTCTTAATGCTTAATTCTTGACTACCATTTATCATTCCACTACCCTGAACCTGCTGCTCAGCGTGGCCGACTCGCCGAAGATGGTGCCGTTAGGCTGCTGCGCCGAAAAGGAATACTTTTCCTTGAACGTCACGCTGTACTCTCCTTCAGCCATCGGTGCCGAGAACTTCCACACCGGCTCGCGCCCCACAGGGTCGACGACAATCTTTGTCTCCGAGCGCTCATCCGCCTTGCCCAGCCCGCGCAGTGTCCACTGCTGCGTGGCACGCGTAATGTATGCCCCGTCGCGCTCGATAGTTATTCCTACATACACCGTCTGCCCGGGGCTGAACGTGTGGACGCTCCGTAACTCGCCCTTCCACTCAATGCTATCGGCAGAGAAGAACAGGGTGCCGTAGGCAGGATATTCCGAATAAATTTCCTTCTCACAAGCCGTGAGCCCTACCAACATTGCTACAACTGTCATAAAGGAAAACAAACATTTTCTCATGGTTCAAAAGGGGATATTAAATGATTCTTTGATTTCTTTTGCAAAGATAATACATCTTCTCTATACTGCCAAACAAATAGCCGTTTTTTGGGTATTTTTTTCGCAGTGTGGCGGAAAAAAAAGGGCAGATTTAAGCTGTCACTTATAGCGATATAAAATAGTTTTTAACTCTTATTTGGGATGGCTCTTGACATTGACAGGCGGCTGTTTACCCAATAAAATCAGCTTCTGCCCCGCCAGAATCAGCTTCTAATTTGCCAGAATCAGCTTCTAATTTGCCAGAATCAGCTTCTAATTTGCTAAAATCAGCTTCTGAGCAGACAGAATCAGCTGTTTTTTAGAGGAAGAGAAGGAAAGGGATACAAAGGAAGAAAGTACAAAGAAATAAAGGTACAAAAGGTACAAACACCCCCATCCTCATACGCACTATATTACAATGGGAAAAAAATCATTTGCTATTTGCGCGTGTACAGGAAAGCCCTTCTGCACCTTGTATTTTTGTACATTTTTCATCTCACTTTATTGCATAATTGTGCATTTTGCACTACCTTCGCACGCCAAAAGGAACTAACGAAAAAGAAGAAGCAAGTTTTCAATAGCCCATGAAGCACATTTTCATTGTGAACCCTCATGCAGGGTCTAAGTCGTGCGAGGCACTGGTGCGCGAGGCGCTACGGGCATACGACGGAAAGGTTGACTACGAGATTTATGTAAAACAACGCCGAGGCGACAGCCACGAGGTAGTGCGTCGCTACCGTGCCAACTATCCTGAAGAAGATCTGCGTTTTTATGCCTGCGGGGGCGACGGTACGCTGCGCGAGTTGGCCATCGCCTGCATCGGCGTAGAGGGTGTGGCATTCACAGCCTTTGCCCAAGGCAGCGGCAACGACTATGTGAAGTACTACGGTGGCCCTGACGAGTTTCGCAACGTGGGGCGACTGCTGCACGGCACTATGACGCCCATTGATATGATGAAGGTGAGAAGCGAGGGCAATGAAGTGACTTGGGCAATGAACGCCACACATTTCGGACTGGATGCCAAGGTAGCCCGGACCATGCATCGACTGAGACGCTTTCCCCTTATCGGCAAGGGTATGGCCTACCCTACGGCTGTGGCGTGGGGATTCCTGACGGGCATGAAAAACAAGTGCACCGTCTGGGCCGACAATGAGCGAATTAGTGACAACGACAAAAAGGCTTTCGACCACATCTTGCTCTGTACCGCTGCCAACGGCACCCATGTGGGCGGCTCGTATTGCTGTGCCCCCAACAGCCGAAACAACGACGGACTAATGGAGGTGTGCCTTGTGCGCCCGCTGTCACGGCTGCGTTTCCTCCGTATGATGAACGGCTACAAACAAGGCACTCATTTGAACGACCCGATGTTCAAGCCCTACATCACTTACGTGCGGGCACGGCACATCACCATCGATGGCCCCGAGGGCTTCTGCGTTTCGCTAGACGGTGAAATCCTCCCCGCCACCCACATCGAAGTGGAGAACATACAGCACGCCGTAAAGTTCATTGTACCGGATAGTTACTCGAACCGTATGGACTTCGAGGGATAGATGCGGGAGATAATTTGCGAAGGAATAATCAACATGGCTACCGAGAGCACCAACATGCCAACGTTGAGTAGCACAAGGTAACCCCAGTTAAACTCAATGGGCACACGGTCAAGGTAGTAATTCTTGGGGTCAAGAGCAACAATACCGGTGTACTTCTGCACAGCGCAAAGTGCCAAACCGATGATATTGCCCCACAGCATTCCCCTGCCGATGATATACAAAGAGAGGTGGAGAAACGTCTTGCGGATTGAGATATTGGGCGAGCCAAGCGCCTTGAGGATGCCGATGAACTGTGTGCGCTCGAGGATAAGGATGAGCAAGCCAGAGATAACAGTGAACCCAGCCACAAGCAACATCAGCAGCAGGATAATCCATACGTTCATATCCAGCACATCCAACCAGGCAAAGAGGTTAGGGTTTTGCTCCTCGATGGTCTGGACGTAATAGCCCTCATGGTGTTCCTTGCCGTAGGTATCCAGATAACTGCCCACCTCCCAGGCACAGGCTGTCAGTTGGTTGTAGTCGTTGAGGCTCACCTCAAGTCCCGTCACTTCGTCGTTTTCCCATTCATTGAGACGCTGGACAACGGATAGATTGCTGACGGCAAAGAGCTTATCAAAGTCACCAAAACCTGTCTCATAGATACCACAGACAGTAAAACGTCGGGCACGCAACGACGAGCCAATGAAATAGCAATCCACACGGTCGCCCACACGATAGCCCAGCTTATCGGCCATTGAGCGCGAGATGAGGAGGGCATCACGCCCCGTAGCCACGGAATCAACTGTGCCCTCCTGCAAGTATGTGCGGAAAAACGACAAGTCGTACTCCTCGCCCACCCCCTTCAGCACAAAGCCAAGGAACTCGTCGTCCGTGCGGAAGATGGCTGGCTTGGTGGCATAGCGCTGCACATGGTTCACACCCGACAGCTGTGTCAACGCATCTATCAGCGTGTCATTGACAACGATAGCCGTCGTCTCATAAGATAACGACGAGTCGAAACTGCTGACGTGGATATGGGAATTGAAACCTACGACCTTCGAGCGGATTTCGTGCTTAAAGCCAAGCGAGACAGAGATGGTGACAATCATCACTGCCAGTCCAAGAGCCACTCCTGCTTCGGCAATCACCACTGCTGGACGAGACACCTGTCGCGTGCCCTTCCCACTCTTGGCAAGACGCCCAGCAAGAAACTGCTCAAGCCGCATGAGACTACACGTTTATTCTTCCCGGATAGGCTTCGAGGGCTTTGCTCAGGATGAAGAGAGCACGCTGGAGGTCCTCTTTCTTAAGGACATACGCCATACGGACTTCATTGCGACCCAGTCCAGGCGTGGTGTAAAATCCAGCTGCAGGAGCCATCATGACGGTTTCACCCTCGTAACTGAATTCACTAAGGCACCAGGCACAGAATTTCTCTGCATCATCCACTGGCAATCGTGCCACCGTGTAAAAGGCTCCCATCGGGATGGGGCTATACACACCCGGGATGCGATTCAAGCCATCAATGAGGCATTTACGCCGCTCAACATACTCATCGTAGGTGTCGCGAGTATATTCCTCCGGGGCATCCAACGAGGCTTCAGCTGCTGCCTGTCCAATAAGAGGAGGACTCAGACGAGCCTGACAGAATTTCATCACAGCCTTGCGGACTTCCTCATTCTTCGTGATGAGGGCACCAATGCGAATGCCGCACTCGCTGTAACGTTTGCTGACAGAGTCAATGAGGACAACGTTGTTCTGGATACCCTCCAGATGGCAAGCGCTGATGTAAGGTGAGCCCGTGTAGATAAACTCGCGATAGACCTCGTCGGAGAATAGGTAGAGGTCGTACTTCTTCACAAGGTCGCGTATCTGGTTCATCTCACGGCGCGTATAGAGATAGCCCGTGGGGTTATTGGGGTTGCAGATAAGGATGGCTTTTGTACGCTCGTTAATGAGCTCCTCAAACTTCTCCACCTTCGGCAGACAGAACCCCTCCTCGATGGTGGTGCTGATGGTACGTATGATAGCTCCTGCTGAGATGGCAAAAGCCATGTAGTTTGCGTATGCTGGCTCAGGGACAATGATTTCGTCACCCGGGTTCAGACACGCAAGGAAGGCAAAAAGTACCGCCTCGCTACCTCCTGTGGTGACGATGATATCATCGGCAGTGACGTGGATATTGTACTTTGCATAATAGCCCACGAGCTTCTCACGATAACTGCGGAAACCCTGCGAGGGACTATACTCCAGTACCCGATGGTCGAAGTTGTGGATAGCATCCAACGCTGCCTGGGGAGTCGGGAGGTCAGGCTGTCCAATGTTCAACCGGTAGACTTTAATACCACGGTCCTCGGCAGCATAAGCCAAAGGAGCCAGTTTACGGATAGGGGATGCTGGCATCAACGTGCCGCGCTCAGATATCTGGGGCATACTCTTACAGAAAATTTCGGCAAAGATAATAATTTTTCCTTTGGACAACCCGCCATTTGCGATAATTTTTGTATTTTTGCAGGCAAATTATCAAAAAAAGACAAAAAAGCTATGCAAAACGAATGGTTTGAGTGTAAACTTGAATATGATAAGCTGATGGAAAACGGCACGATGAAGCGCGTCAAGGGCGAGAGCTACCTCACCAATGCCATCAGCTGCTCCGAGGCTGAGACGCGCATGATCAATGAAATGAAGAGCTACATCAGCGGTGAGTTCATGGTCACCGACATCAAGCGCGTCAAATATGGTGACCTTTTCTTCACAGAAGAAGATGCTGCCGACCGATATTTCAAAATCAAGCTCATTTTCATCACCCTCGATGAGAAAAGCGCTGCCGAGAAAAAGACCCGTCAGGATGTCCTCGTCCAAGCCAGCGACCTACACGATGCAGTGCAAAAACTTGACGAACACATGCACGGTAGCATGATGGACTTCACCATCGCCTCTGTCAGCGAAGCCCCTTATATGGATGTATTTAGATTACTAGACAATCGTTAGTTAATAAATATTTTTATAATAATGAATGTTGCTGAGCGTTTGCAGGAAATACGAGCCACACTGCCTGAGGGGGTGCAGCTCGTTGCCATATCCAAGTATCACCCACAGGAGATGATCCGTGAGGCGTACGCTGCTGGGCAACGTCTTTTTGGTGAAAACCACGTCATGGAGATGTCGGCCAAAGCTGAGTCTTTGCCGAGCGACATCGAATGGCACTTCACTGGCCATGTGCAGACAAACAAAATAAAGTTCATGGCCCCATTTGTCCACACCATCCAAAGTGTCGACTCCTTCCATGCCCTCAGTGAAATCAACAAGCACGCCCTGCGCCATCAGCGAGTCATCAACTGCCTGCTCCAGCTCCATGTGGCGCGCGAGGAAACAAAGTATGGCCTCCGTCCCGATGAGCTCATCCAACTGCTAACCATAGAGCCATGGCGCAATCTAACAGGGGTACACATCACTGGTCTTATGGCAATGGCTACAAACACTGATGATGAAACACTTATCCGCAGCGAATTCCGCACTGTCCGCACACTCTTCGACCAAGTGAAGCACAAATTCTTTGCCGACGATCCCTCGTTCAACACCCTCTCTGAGGGCATGACGGCTGACTACCCTCTTGCTATCCGCGAGGGGGCCACAATGGTACGCATCGGCAGTGCCATTTTCGGCGAGAGAGCGTACTAATTGGTACGCATAAGCATAAATAAAGGTTGACTTTTACTGATAGAGGAACCTTTTGATGCTCTTTTTGGGCGTCTTCTCGAACTCCTCCTCCTGAATGACAAAACGGGAAATCTGCGAATAGACAGGGAGCGTCTTGTTGATATTGACCCGGTTGCTCTCCATTACCTCCATGACGTCATCAGCTGTTTTTCCCTCAGCTGCCACACGGTCAGTATCCGGATAGACAAGAGCCACAAGCGCACCAGCCCTGTCAACGACAAGCGACTCTGCCACAAAGGGATAGCTGTTCAGCTGGTCCTCAATCTCCTCAGGATAAATGTTTTGTCCAGAAGCCCCGAGAATCATGTTTTTGCTGCGCCCCTTGATGTAGATGCGCCCCTCACTGTCCAGTATGCCTAAGTCACCTGTGTGGAGCCAACCATCAGCATCAATGGTCTGACGCGTGAGCTCTTCGTTTTTATAATAGCCCAGCATAACGTTTTTACCGCGGCAGAGAATCTCGCCAGCCTCATGCTGAGGGTCAGATGAGTTGATGCGGACCTCCATGTTGATGACGGCCTTACCACAGCTGCCCACCTTGGTAGACTTCCAGTCCTCATAGCAAATGATGGGCGCGCACTCTGTGGCACCATAGCCCACAGTATATGGGAAACGGATGGTGTGAAGGAACTTGTCAACCTCAGGATTGAAGGCAGCCCCACCGATGATTATTTCGTAGAAATTGCCCCCGAAGGAGCGCACCATCTGGTCACGCACACTGTTACGAACAGCATCATTGACAAGAGGAATACGACTGAGCACGTTAATTGGGAACGTGGCCATGCGTGGCAGGATGTTTTTCTTAATTATCTTCTCAATGATAAGCGGCACAGCCACAATGATGTTGGGCTTTACCTCGCTGAATGCCTGAAAGACTATCTTTGGGCTAGGGATGCGCGTGAGCAGATAGATGTGTACCCCAACGGTGAACTCGTAGAGGAACTCGAATGTCATACCGTAGGTGTGAGCCATCGGAAGCATCGAGACAATCTTATCGCCTGGGTTGAGCAGGACAACACCATAGGCAAACTCGATATTTGACGAAAGGGCACGGTAGGGAATCATCACCCCTTTTGAATGGCCTGTTGAACCAGAAGTGTAGTTGATGAGAGCCAGCGACTCAGGGTCAGGCGACTCATAATGAATGTCCTTGGGCTCGAAACGACTAGGGAACTTGCGCCCGAAAAGCTCATTAAGATGCTCACGGGCATAGGTAAGCTTCTCTGTACGAGACACCAGCACACTGAAATCATTTATCAAAAGAACCCCGAGGACGCCCGGAATGCTGTTTTCGTCCATCCCCTCCCAATTTGACTCACCCACAAACAGCAGGCGAGAGTCGGAGTGGTTAATGATATTATGGACATTATCGGGCTTAAACTCATGGAGGATAGGCACAGCCACAGCCCCATAAGTCATTGTGGCTAAGAAAGCCACCGCCCAATGAGAGGAATTACGGCCACAGATGGCAATCTTATCACCTTTCTCAATGCCAACAGTCTCAAAGAGGATATGGAGTTTTTCGATCTTTCGCGCCACGTCCTTGAACTGGTGCGTAGTCCCCCTATAGTCCGTCAAGGCATCCAGCGTCCAGTTCTTTTTAACACTCTTTTCAATGAGTTTTACGATATCTTCCACTGTGCAGATATTTGGGGGTTTAGGGGTTCAAAGATTCCTTATCCTCAGCAGGTTTGTCGTATTTCGAGAACTCACTATTCATACTGATAAATTCAGGTACAGTCTCTTTCATCAACTTGACCATCTCAGGAATACGGACAGAACGGGAGAGTTCCTCCAGTTGATTGACGACCTCTAAGGCATGATTGTAGTCATACTCGCGCACTTTGGCAATACGGATACGATCGTGTGAGGTAGGCTCGGTATTCTCCTTATTAGATAGAACCTCCTCATAGAGTTTTTCACCTGGACGAAGGCCGGAATACTCAATCTTAATATCACAATCTACTTCCAATCCTGCCAAGGAAATCATGCGGCGTGCCAGAGTATCAATCTTTACAGACTCACCCATATCAAAGACGAAAATCTGGTTACCAGAACTCATCGTCGCGGCCTCCATTACCAGACGGCAAGCCTCAGGGATAGTCATGAAGAAGCGCGTGATGCGCGGGTCTGTGACGGTAACAGGACCACCATACTCTATCTGATGACGGAAGCGAGGGATGACCGAGCCATTGGAGCCAAGCACATTACCAAAACGGGTGGTAACGAACTTTGTCTTGCACTCCGTTACACCTTCTTTCAAAGCCGGTTTGTAACTGCCATTAGCGATAGCCAAACCGAGTGACTGCACATAAATCTCCGCCAAACGCTTGGTACAGCCCATAATGTTGGTTGGATTCACAGCCTTGTCGGTACTGATCATCACCATCATTTCCGTACCATACTCAATACATTTATCTGCCACGTTGCGCGAGCCAAAGACATTCACCAGTACTGCCTCACAGGGATTTTCCTCCATCAGGGGCACGTGTTTATAGGCAGCAGCATGGAACACCACCTGAGGATGCCAGGTACGGAAGGCATAGTCAAGGCGCTGAATCTGACGCACGTCACCAATCACAGGTACGAACTTCAGGTCAGGGTAACGCTCCTCCAGCTCCAGACGAATGTTGTGCATGGGCGTCTCCCCATTGTCGAACAGGATAAGCTGCTTTACGCCAAAGCCAGCCAACTGACGACACAGCTCTGAGCCGATGCTGCCGGCAGCACCCGTCACCATAACCGTCTTACCCTTGAAATTCGCAATAATGGCGTCCATCTCAAGCTTGATTTCCTGTCGCCCAAGAAGGTCTTCAATCTTCACCTCGCGGATTTTAGTGTTCATCAACTTTCCATCAACCACCTCATCGACAGAAGGAATAATGAGCGCTTTGAGGTTATTTCTGCTACAAAATGCCACTAAGCCATCTGATTCCTCGCGCACAGCAGTTTCCGTAGGGAATAGGATACAGCGTATATTCAGGTTGCCCAGAAGTTCCTTAAGCTCCGTAAAATCAAGATAGGAATAAACGGGCAACTCGTTTACTTTCAGATGAGGCTCCTTTCCTTTTACGAGAAAACCGACAATATGATATTGATAGGAATTCTGAAAACGCGTGATTGCTGCCACCGACTTTTCACTGGTGCCAAAGACAAGCACTCGATTCACGTTTCCCTGCTCCTTCACACGGTCTTTTACATGGTCATACACGACAACCATCACCAGACGTATGCTGACAAAGACGACCATAGTAAGCAGGAAATCAATGAACAGAGCCACTATGACAACAGAGTTTATCTTAAAGCCAATCCACATGATGACCAGCATGAGAATCATTTTCACAAACGACTCCATCATAAAGCCCACCAAATCGCGCAGTTTTGTATGACGGATAACAGTCTTGTAGTTCTTGAACGTCAGCATTACTATCAAAGTGGCAACTATCGACGATGTCATCCACCAGATGGCAAACGCTGTAGTAATACTACCCCGACGCGTTATGCCTGTAAGCAAGACCAGAATGGCCAGCGAAGACATAAACGACAGGATAAAGTCCAAAGCAAAAATGATTCTCGAATCAAGATACTTCGAGAAGTATTGGGAGAGACGGTTGAACAACTTGCTCATTACTATTGTTGTTTTTGTGCAATCGGTTTCAGTAAAAACGCTAATTAGGAATTAACGTTGCAAAGATAAAAGATTCTTTCGGCAGAAAAAAATATTTCAGCAGAAAAAAGGAAAAAAGAATGAAATGCACGTCTGAATTCTGGTTTTATCAAACTACGGAAATAACCCAGTGGGCTGAAGAATTAGCCCAATGGGCTACGGAAATAACCCAGTGGGCTGAGAAATTAACCCAGTGGGCTGAGAAATTATTCCACTACGTTATGAAACCAGCCCAGTGGAATGGAAACACAATGTAGTCGGCAAGGCGTTTTCCCTCAACCGAAAAGACGCGCGAAAAGCGCTTTTTTCACTGAAGTATTTGGGAGATACGTTTTTTTTCCCTAACTTTGCCGACAAAACATCATAATTTAAAAAAGAACATGAAATCTGCAACTCTCTGTAACATCATGGCTATCGTCACATTACTGACTGCCGCAGGCTGTACGGGCAGCAAAGAAACGAAAGAAGATGCCCCGTTTATCGGCAAGAACGAAATCACTATCGAAGGACGCCGTCTGACGCCCGAGGCCCTGTGGGCTATGGGACGTATAGGCAGTATGGCCCCCTCCCCCGACGGCAAGCGGGTAGCCTATGTTGTCAGCTACTATAGTGTGCCGCTCAACAAGAGCCATCGCGTTATATATATGATGAACGCCGATGGTACGGGGCAGACCTTGCTCACTACGTCAGCTGCCTCTGAGGGTGACGTCTGCTGGAAAAAGGACGGCAAGAAGCTGCGTTTCCTCAGCAGCGAAGGAGGTTCAAACCAGCTTTGGGAAATGAACCCCGACGGCACAGGACGACGCCAGCTCAGCCATACCGAAAAGGACCTGGAGGGCTACCTCTTCTCGCCCGACGAGAGCCGCGTGCTGCTGGTGATGACGGTTCAGAACGGGCCACGCGTTGTGGACAAATATCCGGACCTGCCCAAGACCACAGGACGCATCATTACCGACCTGATGTACAAGCATTGGGACGAGTGGACAGATGAAATCCCCCACCCCTTCCTCGCCGACTTCGACGGAAAGAATGTGGGCGAACCGAAAGACTTGCTTGAGGGCACGCTCTTTGAGAGCCCCCTCCGTCCCTTCGGTGGAATGGAGCAGTTTGCCTGGAGCCCCGACGGCAAGACGATTGCCTACACCTGCCGCAAGAAGACAGGCATGGAGTACGCCCGTAGTACCGATAGCGACATATACCTTTTTAATACAGAGAACGGCACGGTAAAGAACATCTGCAAGGAATGTGGCTCAAACAAGAATATGGGCTACGACACCAACCCCGCATTCAGTCCCGACGGCACGAAGATTGCCTGGCTCAGCATGGAGCATGATGGCTACGAGAGCGACCAGAATCGCCTCTTTGTCATGGACATCGCCACAGGCGCCAAGGTTTTCCTCAGCAAGGCTTTCGAAAGTAACGTGGACGAATTCTGTTGGACTCCTGAGGGCAACGGGTTCTACTTCAGCGGCGTTTGGCATGGCGAAACCCATATCTACCATCTCGCCATGGACGGCACCGTCATCCGCCTCACAGAGGGGCAATATGATTTCGGCAGCTTCTGCCCGATGGGCGACAAGATTGTCTGCAAGCGCCACTCCTTCCTCGAGGGTGACGAAATCTACTCCTTCGCCGTCAACAATCCGAAGCAGATTACCCAGCTCACGACAGAAAACAAACACATCTACGACCAGATAGACCGAGGAGCTTGCGAGGAGCGCTGGGTAAAGACAACAGATGGCAAGGACATGCTCGTCTGGGTTATCTACCCACCCAAATTCGACCCCAACAAGAAATACCCTGCCCTCCTCTTCTGCGAAGGAGGCCCGCAGAGCCCCGTCAGCCAGTTTTGGAGCTACCGCTGGAACATGTCCATCATGGCAGCCAACGACTACATCATCGTTGCGCCTAACCGTCGTGGACTGCCAGGCTTCGGTAATGAATGGAACGAGCAGATTAGTGGTGACTATGGCGGGCAATGCATGAAGGACCTCCTCACCGCTATCGACGTCGTCAGCAAAGAACCTTATATTGACGAGAACCGTTTGGGATGCGTCGGTGCAAGCTTTGGCGGATTCAGCGTCTATTGGCTGGCAGGCCATCACGACGGTCGTTTCAAGGCATTCATCGCCCACGACGGAATCTTCAACCTCGAGATGCAATACCTCGAAACCGAGGAACTCTGGTTTACCGACTGGGACCTCGGCGGCCCGTACTGGGAGAAGAACGCCAAGACAACCCACAGCTATGCCAACTCGCCTCATCTGTTCATCGAGAAGTGGGACACCCCCATCCTCTGCATCCACAGCGAGCGCGACTACCGCATCCTGGCCAGTCAGGCTATGAGTGCCTTTAATGCTGCCATCCTGCGAGGCGTGCCAGCAGAACTGCTTCTCTATCCCGACGAGAACCACTGGGTACTCAAGCCCCAGAATGGCGTCCTCTGGCAACGCACCTACTTCGAGTGGCTGGATAAATGGCTGAAAGACTAAATGGAGAAGCTTCTTTCCGATAACAAAGCCTCGCGTTGGGCAGTACTGCTCATCGTCTCCTTGACGATGCTGTTTGGCTACTTCCTCAACGACGCGATGGCTCCGCTGATGACAGCCCTGCAAGGGCAGTATGGCTGGACAGCAGGTGACTATGGTTTCTTTAATTCATCGTACAGTTGGCTGAACGTCTTCTGTTTGATGCTTATCTTCGGAGGCATCATCCTTGATAAGATGGGGCCTCGCTTTACAGGCACTATCGCCTGTGCGCTCATGGTTATCGGGGCATTCGTGAAGTACATTGCCGTGCAGTACGTCCCCAGCCCCGCTGCCGACCCTGGCCACATCGTTTTTCTGGGACATCATCGGCAGGTCGTCGTCGCCTGCATCGGCTTTGCCGTCTTCGCGATGGGCTACGAGATGTGTGGCATCACCGTCAGCAAGGTTATTGCAAAATGGTTCAAAGGCCACGAAATGGCCTTAGCTATGGGCACGCAGGTGGCCTTGTGCCGCGTGGGCTCCTTCGCTGCTATGTTCTTTAGCCCGATGATTGCCAAGCGCTGGCAGATGTCATCGCCCTTGCTGCTTTCATGTGTTTTGCTTTGCATTGCCCTTCTCGCCTATCTTGTCTTCAATGTGATGGACAAGAAGCTCGACACGCAATTTAAGAGTCAACAAGCGGGCGGGTCAACAGGTCAACAGGTCAACAAGTCAACAAGTCAACGAGTCAACAGGTCAACAAGTCAACAGGATGACGATGGATTCAAGCTTTCCGACTTGAAGGCTATCCTCACTTCACGTAGCTTCTGGCTCATCGCCCTGTTCTGCTTGATTTTCTACTCCTCCGTCAAGCCCTTCAACAAGTTCTCCACCAGTCTGATGCTGAACAAGTATGGATTTACTGAGGACTCCGCTTTTGTCAACTTTGTTCCCTCGTTGCTTCATCTGTGCAGCTTGTGCCTGACGCCTGTGTTCGGCTGGCTCTACGACAAAAAGGGACACGGCACACGTTTCCTTATTATTGGCTGCCTAGTCCTGGTGGCTTCCCTGCTTTGCTTTGCCCTGCCTATCTTCCCCACGCAGGGATTCGCCATCATCCTTATGGTTGTGTTAGGAATAGCTTATTCCATGGTGCCTGCTGTCTTCTGGCCCATCATTCCTAAAGTCATTCCCCATCGTCGGCTCGGTACGGGCTATAGCGTCATTTTCTGGATTCAGAACATCGGTCTCAGCTATGTACCCTTGCTCATCGGCATTGTGCTTGACCGTTGGTGCGTTACTGGTACCTCGTCGAACGGGGCCCCCACTTACAACTACACGCTTCCTATGTGTATCTTCGCTTGCCTTGCCCTTGTTTCCGTATTCATCGCAACCCTCATCCGTAAGGACGACCGACGCAATCACTACGGCATTGAAGAACCGAACATCTAAATAAATAGGATAAAAAACGAATCATTAATACAAAAAAACGATGTCAGAAATCATTAGCAATGTTCAGCAAAAGTTGAACGACAAAGCGTGGGCACGCTGGACAGCCCTCATCCTTATAGCCTTGATGATGTTCTTTGGCTATATGTTCGTTGATGTTATGTCGCCCCTTCAGGCGCTTGTTGAATCTGAAAAGGGCTGGACGCCCAGTGTCTTTGGCACTTATGCAAGTGCCGAATACATTCTCAACGTCTGCGGTTTCCTCATCCTTGCAGGCATCATCCTCGACAAGATGGGCATCCGTTTCACAGGTGTGCTCTCCGCCTCGATGATGTTCATTGGTGCCGCCATCAAGTTCTATGCCGTCAGCGACTGGTTTGCCGGTAGTGGCATTGAAACATGGCTTAACAGTTGGTGGACCGCTATGCCCGGAAGTGCCAAGTTAGCCGCTCTGGGCTTTATGATTTTCGGCTGTGGCTGCGAAATGGCAGGAACAACCGTTAGCAAAGCCATTGCCAAGTGGTTCAAAGGAAAAGAAATGGCGCTAGCAATGGGCATCGAGATGGCTATTGCCCGTGTCGGTGTCTTTGCGATCTTCTCCATCAGTCCCATTATCGCCACCAAGCTCGGTTCTGTTTCCAAACCCGTCGGCTTCTGCACCGTACTACTCCTCATCGGCCTCATCAACTTCATTGTTTTCACCTTTATGGACAAGAAGTTGGATAACCAGCTGATTGCTTCCGGCGAAAAGACGCAGGAAAAAGACCCCGAAGACGAATTCAAGGTAAAAGACCTTGGCAAAATCTTCGGTTCGCTCAACTTCTGGGTAGTTGCCTTGCTTTGTGTGCTCTATTACAGCGCCATCTTCCCCTTCCAGCGTTACGGCGCTAACATGCTGCAATGTAACCTCAACGGCATCACGCCCGAGGCTGCTGCAAACATTTTCCGCTGGTTCCCCATTGGTGCAGCTGCTATCACCCCATTCCTCGGCTCCTTCCTTGACCATAAGGGAAAGGGTGCGACGATGCTTATTTGGGGTGCCGTGCTGCTTATTGTCTGCCATCTGGTGTTTGCCTTTGTGCTGCCTGCTACGCATAGCAAGCTTATTGCCTACGCCACCATTGTTGTGCTTGGCATCAGCTTCTCGCTCGTGCCCGCAGCCCTTTGGCCTTCTGTGCCGAAGATCATCGATGAAAAGGTGCTCGGCTCAGCTTACTGCCTTATCTTCTGGGTACAGAATATTGGCCTCTGCCTTGTGCCCGCCCTCATCGGCAGCGTGTTAGCCAGCAGCAACGCCAACAATCCCGCCGTCATTGCAGCCAAGGAAGCAGGTGCCGATTTCATTCCTTACAACTACACCGTTCCCCTCATCATCTTCGCATGCTTCGGTGTGGCTGCTTTCCTCATTGCCCTTTACCTGAAGGCTCTCGACAAGAAACGCCACCTCGGCCTTGAGGAACCGAACATTAAGAAATGACGAAAAGAAACCTTTTATTCGCTGTCCTGCTGGCGACATCTGTCGCCATGCAGGCAGTTGAGCCTTTTACAAAGATTACCGTTGCTTCGTGGAATATCGGACACTTTGCATTGGGCAAAGCTCCCGATAGTCGTATCAAACCAGAGGAAGCCTCCGAAAAGGCTCTCTCCTATCGCCGCTTTATTGACAGCATTGGGGCCGACATTATGGCTGTGGTAGAGTATAGTCCCGAGTTTGTCCGCGATGCTGACGGCAAGATGCTCCTCTCCGCCCGCGAGGAAGTGTTTGCAGGCTACGAGGGTGCTATCATCGGCCCCAAGTGGGATTACAACGGTAATGCCATCTTCTCAAACGGATTCACTACAGGCTTAGCCGAAACCGTCCGTTTTTCTCAGGCCACACAGCCCCGTTATTACATTTCAACGGACATCCTAATCGGTGGAGAAAAAGTGAAAATCGTTTCCACCCATCTCGACTGGAATCAGGGCGAGCACGGCGCAGAATATCGTGCTGTCCAAATCAAGGAACTCATCGAGGCTTTTGAATCCTATCCTTATGTCATCCTCTGCGCCGACTGGAATGTGAGCGACCCGAAGGAATACGATGCATTTCTCCAAGCAGGTTTCCGCATGGCCAATCACGGCAACGTGGGCGACCTTCCCACTTTTCCCGCTGGCGACAAGCCTCGTTCGGCTCTTGACAACATCATCGTCAAAGGTTTCGTTCCATCCCGCGTCCGTGTTTTCAATGAACCCACGCTTAGCGACCATTGCCTCATTGTTTCCGACCTCACAATGGTTCGATAATAAAAATCAACACTTTTTCCCTATTTGCTTGCTTTTCTTTAGGGAACGTCTTACCTTTGCACCGGAAAAGAAGAAATATGAATGTTAAATAGACAATAAAAAATCTACTTTATATGGCAAAGATTGTAACTTTGGGTGAAATTATGCTACGGTTATCACCTGCCGGACAATATCGTTTTGTGCAGGTTGAGAAGTTTGATGTTATCTTTGGCGGAGGCGAAGCCAATGTGGCCGTCAGCCTGGCTAATTATGGTCACGACGCATACTTCGTCAGCAAGCTCCCCAAACACGAAATAGGACAAAGCGTAGTGAACGCATTGCGTCGCTACGGAGTCCGTACAGACTATATCGCCCGAGGAGGTGACCGTGTAGGTATCTATTATTGTGAAACAGGTGCATCAATGCGTCCCTCAAAGGTAATTTACGACCGTGCGCATAGTGCTATTAGCGAAGCAAACCCTGAAGATTTCGACTTCGATGCCATCATGGAAGGTGCAGAGTGGTTTCACTGGAGTGGCATCACCCCTGCAATCAGCGACAAAGCTGCTCTCCTGACACGACTTGCCTGCGAGGCTGCACGGCGTCATGGTGTCACGGTGAGTGTGGACCTCAACTTCCGCAAGAAACTGTGGACGAAGGAGAAAGCACAAAGCATTATGCGTCCCCTAATGGAATACGTAGATGTCTGCATCGGCAATGAAGAAGACGCAGAGCTCTGCCTTGGCTTTAAACCCGATGCTGATGTAGAGGGTGGCAACACCGATGCCGAGGGCTACAAGGGTATCTTTAAGGCTATGGCGAAGGAGTTTGGTTTCAAGTACGTTATCAGCACCCTGCGCGAGAGTTTTAGTGCCACGCACAACGGTTGGAAAGCGATGATTTACAACGGCGAGGAATTCTACGAAAGTAAACGTTACGACATCGACCCCATTATCGACCGTGTGGGTGGAGGAGATAGCTTTTCTGGCGGCGTAATTCACGGACTCCTCACCAAACCGACACAGGGTGAAGCACTTGAGTTCGCCGTTGCAGCTAGCGCGTTGAAGCACACCATACCAGGCGACTTCAACATGGTCAGCGCCGAGGAGGTAGAAGCCCTTGCTGGTGGTGCTGCAAACGGCAGAGTACAACGATAAAAAAGGATTATTGGATATATGGCAAGATTTGACAAACAGTCCGTACTGGAGAAAATGGGACGAACGGGAATGGTACCCGTGTTTTACAATAAAGATGCTGCTGTAGCCAAACAGGTAGTAAAAGCGTGCTACGAGGGCGGCGTCCGTGCCTTTGAGTTTACCAACCGCGGCGATTTTGCCCACGAGGTGTTTGCCGAGGTAGTGAAATATGCTGCTAAGGAATGCCCCGAACTGGCACTTGGTGTGGGCTCGGTCGTCGATGCTGCTACAGCTGCACTCTATATCCAGTTGGGTGCCTGTTTCGTCGTAGGGCCGCTGTTCAACCCTGAAGTGGCGCGCGCCTGCAACAGAAGGCTTGTCCCCTACACCCCTGGCTGCGGTACCGTCAGTGAGGTAGGTGCGGCGCAGGAACTAGGCTGCGACCTCTGTAAGGTATTCCCGGGCGACGTGCTCGGGCCAAAGTTTGTCAAGGGACTGATGGCTCCGATGCCCTGGTCAAAACTGATGGTGACGGGAGGCGTTGAGCCCACGAAGGAAAACCTCACAGCATGGTTCAAGGCAGGTGTCTATTGTGTGGGAATGGGCAGCAAGCTCTTCCCCAAAGAAGTCATCGCAGCCGAGGATTGGCCTGCCATTACCGCCAAATGCAAGGAAGCTTTTGAATATATCACCGAAGCAAAATAACAACTATGCCAAAGACAAAACAAAAGAAACATCCTCTCTGGTGGATACGGAGAATCGTAGCCCTGCTCTTCTTCGCCGCCATCGTCGTGCTGCTATGCGGTGCCTTCGACTGGGCTCCCAAGTCGTTAGGTTGGGTAGCACGCCTGCAATTCATCCCGGCCATACTGGCACTTAATGCCGGAGCCTTTATTGTCGTCCTGTTGTTAACGGTCTTGTTCGGAAGGGTCTATTGCTCTGTCATCTGCCCGTTAGGCATTCTTCAAGATGTCGCTATCGGTGCACACGGCTTCAAGAAAAACCGTTTTAAGTATAAGAAAGCTAATAACTGGCTTCGCTATGCGGTGTTGGTCCTGTTCATCGCGGCTCTTGTGGCTGGCTTTTCGGTTATTGCGGGACTGATTGAACCATACAGCATGTTCGGACGCATGGTTTCGCTCTTCAGCCATCCCACTTCGGCAGCTGTGAAAATAGTTGGGGGTGTCAGTCTTATCCTTATCATCTTATTAGCCTTCTTCCTTGGACGCTGGTGGTGCAATAGCATTTGCCCCGTGGGCACCCTGCTCGGACTCCTCTCTCGTTTCTCGCTCCTCAAGCCTGTTATCGACTCGGAGAAGTGTACGAACTGCCGCAAATGCGAGCGTAACTGCAAGAGCTCTTGCATCGACATCAAGGGGGACAAAAAGATTGATTACAGCCGTTGCGTCACCTGTATGGATTGCCTCAGCGAATGCAACTTCGGTGCCATGAAATATCGGCTGGCAGTTTCTCCTAAAGGAAAGTCTCCTATTCTTCAGGAGGGCAAAGGGGAAGCCTCCGATGCTGGACGCCGTGCCTTCCTGGCCGGAAGTCTGATTGCCGTCGGAACCGCTGCTGTCAAGGCACAGGAGATGAAGATGGACGGCGGTTTGGCTGAGATCATCGATAAGAAAGTCCCCGAACGTCAGACACGCATCACTCCCCCGGGTTCACAAAGTGCCCGCAATATGTACAGCCATTGCACAGCCTGCCAGCTTTGTGTGGATAACTGCCCGAACAACGTGCTCCGTCCCTCCACAGACCTGAAGCACTTCATGCAGCCCGAGTCGTCCTACGAACAGGGGTATTGTCGTCCCGAATGTACCACCTGCTCCGATGTCTGTCCTGTAGGAGCTATTCATCCTATCACCGTCGAGGAAAAATCCTCCACGCAAATCGGCCATGCCGTTTGGGTACGTGACAACTGTGTTGTCCTTACCGATAGTGTTATCTGTGGCAATTGTGCCCGCCATTGTCCGACGGGAGCCATACAGATGGTAAACACCGAAGGCTTCTCGAAGTTTAAGGATCGCCGTGGACGCGACATCCGTCTGCAAATCCCCGTTGTCGATGAAGAACGCTGCATTGGCTGCGGAGCCTGTGAGAGTCTCTGCCCCAGCCGTCCCTTCAGCGCCATCTACGTCGAAGGACATCAAGTACATAAAACAATCTAAAAAACGTATTATGGATAGAAGAGAATTCATCAAACGGTCTGCCGGTGCTGTGGCTGCAACAACATTGGTAGGGTGCAACAATAAAAGTCAACAAGTCAACAAGTCAACGAGTCAACAGGCAAGAGAAGGCGGCATGACTTACCGCATCAACCCCAAAACGGGCGACAAAGTATCCATCTTAGGTTACGGCTGTATGCGCTGGCCCATGAAAAAAGACGAAAACGGACGCGACGTCATCGACCAGGAGGCTGTCAACACCCTTGTCGATTATGCCATTGAACACGGCGTTAACTACTTCGACTGCTCACCCGTCTATCTGCAGGGACAATGCGAGGCTGCCACGGGCATCGCCCTAAAACGCCATCCTCGCGACAAATATTTTGTGGCAACCAAGCTCTCCAACTTCGGCGACAACTCCCGCGAAGGGGGCCTGGCTATGTACGAAAAATCCTTCCGCGAACTTCAGGTTGATGTCATTGACTACTACCTCCTCCACTCCATCGGCGGTGGCGGCGTCCCTGCTTTCAACAGCCGATATGTCGATAACGGCATGATGGACTTCCTGCAGGAAGAACGTAAGATAGGAAAGATTCGTAACCTCGGTTTCTCGTTCCACGGCGACCCCAACTCGTGGGACAGCTTCGTAGAGCTCCACGAAAAGTACCACTGGGACTTCGTGCAGATTCAGATGAACTATTCTGACTGGAAGCTCTCCAATCCCCCTGCCGAAAAGCTCTACAACGACCTCCACGAGCGTGGCATCCCCGTTGTCATCATGGAACCGCTGCTGGGAGGCCGTCTCTCCAAGGTACCCGATAACATCGTGGCCCGTCTGAAGGAACGCGAACCCGAGCGTAGCGTGGCTTCGTGGGCATTCCGTTTTGCCGGCACTCCCGAAGGTGTGCTCACAGCCCTCAGCGGCATGACCTACATGGAGCACCTTCAAGATAATATCTCGACATACAGTCCCCTCGTACCGCTCACCGACGAGGAGTGTCACTTCCTCTATGAGACTGCCGAGCTTATCCAGAAGTACCCGCTCATCCCCTGCAACGACTGCAAATACTGCATGCCCTGCCCCTACGGCATCGATATCCCCTCCATCCTCACCTACTATAATAGGCGAGTCACCCAGATGTCCCTGCCTACTGACCGCGAAAACCCGCAATACGCCAAGTTGCGCCGCTCGTTCCTCGATGAGTACGACAAAGCGGTGCCCGCCCTGCGTCAGGCTGACCATTGCATCGGCTGCCGCACCTGCGTGGACGAGTGCCCCCAGCGCATCGACATCCCCCGCGAGCTTCAGCGCATCGACCAGTATGTGGAGAAGCTGAAGCAGAACACGCTGTGAGGAACAAAGCCCTGATGTTGCTTTTCGTAAGTACCGCTCTGGTATCTTGCAAAGTACATGAGTATGTTGATTTAGGTTTGCCCAGTGGAACCCTCTGGGCAACCTGCAACCTTGGCGCTGAGAAGTCCGAGGACTTCGGCGACTATTACGCCTGGGGCGAGACAAAGCCCAAGGAGACCTACACCCCCGAGAACTATACCTTCCTGACAGCCCGCACGACGTTAAGCATCAGAAACGACGTTGCCCGCCGTCGCTGGCACGGCAAATGGCGCATGCCGTCTGTCAGCCAGTGGGCCGAACTGAAGGACTCCTGTTCCTGGATGTGGCTGCAGGGATGGGACGGGACGGCATCCGTGAAGGGATATAGAGTCACAGGCCCGAACGGGAACTTCATCTTCCTCCCTGCCGCAGGCGACAAAGACGGTGCCACGCATTACGGCATCGACACCTACGGCGACTACTGGTCCTCAACACTTCAGCAAGACGACCCACGAAAGGCGCAGGGATTCATCTTCTATACCGACGGAGCCTACATGCTCTACAACTGGAGCCGCAGCAGCGGACACAGCATCCGCCCCGTCCGCATGAGAGGCAAAAAACCGCCCACCACCCCATGACAAGGAAAGCCGGCTCCCCCGAGCCGGCTTTCCTTGCTTCATACTATATACGCAAAATTTTACTGTTGGGTTGGCTGTCGCAAAAGGCAGGACAGATTCAATCCCGTCATGGAATGGTAGGCACCCAGCTTGACATCGTAGCGCAGTACTACGCAGAGATAGTGGTGCAGAACGAGTTCCTATATAAATATGCTATATAACATAGGCATTCTCTTGCGCATCAGCAGCCGCAGCAATTTATTTGTCTGTCTTTATTTTGCTTGCTTTTAGTTTCAGATTTCCATTGCAAAGATGGAAAATATAATTTGTTTTTCAAGAAAATCAGTGGAAACTTTTTCGGGAAAAATCGAACAAACCGTTTAGTGGCCGAAGTTGCCGGGAGTGGGCTGATACCAGGTGCGGGTGTGGGGAATGGCAACAAGACGGCCTTGGGCGACAAGGACTTTCAAACGTGCGCGAGCGGTGGTGAGGCCACAATGCAGAAGTGAGGCAAGGGTCTTGCTATCAATCGAATCGTGTCCGCAGAAGTAGTCGCTGAGCTGCTGCTCCTGCTCGTTGGTATCGGCAGAAGGGGTGAAGGGCTTATCCTTGTCACGATGGAAGGTGATGTCGTTGAAATACGCGGTAAGCTCGAAATCGGGTTCGAAACTGATACGCTTAACGAGGATGTCGGACGAACGGACATGAGCGGGGTCGCTGATGGGGTTCTTGGTAGTGAGCACGAGGCGGAAGCGTCCGAGACCCTTCAGTTCCACCTCGTAGCCCTGCGCGAGAGCCTTGCCCATGTAAAGAGTGAGGGCGCTGACGGCTCCTGCGATGTCAGCACGTTTGATGGTGGTGGCGTGAGCGATGTCGGTGGCAAGAGAATCGAGGGTTGCCTTGCCAGGCGAGACAAGGACGACGTTGTAGCCTGTGCCTCCGTGGTGGAGGTCGTGACGGTTCTTGACCTGGAATTTTACAATCCGCTTCGGATTCTCAATAGGGGGCGTTTGGGGGGCTTTTGTTTTCATTGGCTTTGTTATTTATTGGTTTATCATTTGCTTTGATTTTTCAGCATCGGACACGTCCGATGAGCGCAACGGACGCCTGCGATATGTTCAACGGACGCCTGCGATGGATGCATCGGACGCGTCCGATGCAACTTTTCCGTTGACCTTGCAAAGATAGGAAGATTTTATGGGATAAAAATCAAAAAGATGCGAAAAAAAACGCGTTTTTTCCGTGCAGTATTTTCAGTATCCGTCCGTTTAAAGGATGTGAGTATTCATCTATTTATCATCATTTACGTAAAAGACAGTTATTATGAAGCGGTTACTTATCATCTCCCTCCTTCTGCTTTCTCTGCTTCCGGACACAGCGAAGGCTAGCGAAACTGCTTTGACAACACTACCGGCTGACAGCACAGCATCGGCCTTGCCCGACGACGACTATCATTCGCCCGCTCTAGCGGGGATTTTCTCCGTCGTCTTCCCTGGGGTCGGCCATTTCTACAACGGAGAGAGGGCAAAGGCCTGGGAATACATGGGCGTTACGTTCGGGTCGTTTGCAGCAGGAGGCGTGCTGATAGCGTCGGCCGAGAAGGCACAGGACGACGGCGACTTCGCCTTGAGACTAATAGCCGCAGGGTACTGCATGTACATCTGCACGTGGGCTATCCTTGCAGACGCGCTCGATGCATCCGCGTCGGCTCACAGAATCAACCGAGACGGGCCGCTGGTCTTTCCCGAAGGCTACAAGCGCAAGTCGCCCATCCTTGCCGGAACGTTTTCGGCCCTCATCCCAGGCGCAGGGCAGATTTACAACGGCGATGCGGAACGGGGCGTGCGGCACCTTATGCTGGGCGCAGCGTCGCTCCTCGCCACGAAGGCCTCTATTGACTGTAGCATGAATGCTTCGACGAGAGGAGGGGAAACACTATGGGGGACAGCCGCCTACGCCTCCGGGCTAGCCCTTCTCGTCAATACTATTTGGTCAACCGTCGATGCCATCAACACAGCAAACACGCGCAACTTCGATGCAGCCCACACGAGGGTGGAAGCTTGTACGGTCAGGCTCTCACCCGACCTCGCGCTAAACAGCAAACCGATTTCTTTAGGGGCTTCGCATACACCGACACTCTCAGCCGGTCTTCGACTGTCCGTCTCGTTTTGAAGTATAATTACAAGTAACGGGCGGTAACGGAGGCTGGGCAGGCAGCGAGGGCATGGGGCGTACCGGCAAAGAGGAGTTCGCCGCCATTCTCACCTGCGCCCGGGCCAAGCTCGATGACGTAGTCGGCAGCACGGATGACGTCGGTGTTGTGCTCGATGACGTAGAGGGTGTTGCCCTCATCCACCATCCGTTCGAAAAGTGCCACGAGGTGATGGACGTCCTTGAGGTGCAGGCCGTCGGTGGGCTCGTCGATGATGAAAATCTTGCCCTTTTCGCCGAGGTGTGAAGCCAGCTTGAGGCGTTGGAGTTCACCGCCGGAGAGCGTCGAGAGGGCCTGGTTGAGGTGGAGGTAGCCGAGGCCGACGTCCATCAAGGGGCGCAGCTTCTCCTCAATCGCCGTACCGTGGAAGAACTCGCTGGCGCGACGCACGGAGAGGTCGAAAACCTGGGCGATGTTCAACGTCTCGCTCTCACGGGACAGCTCGGAGGACGGTCCGCTTATCGTGTATTCCAGCGCCTCCTTCGAATAGCGCAGCCCTCCGCAAGCGTCGCAAACCGTCTCTATGTTGTCCATGAACGCCATCTCCGAGATGACGACGCCCTTGCCACCGCAGACGGGGCAGGCTCCCTTGCCGTTGAAGGTGAAGTAGAGCTCCTTCATGTGGTGGGTCTTGGCAAAGCGCTTGCGGATGTCGGAGGCGACGTCAAGGTAGGTGGCGGGGGTGGAGCGGAGGCTGACGCCGATGTTCTTCTGGCTGATATACACAATGTCGGAGGGCGTGGGATAGTCGCGACGGAAACACTCCATGAGCGAGCTCTTGCCCGAGCCTGCCACACCGGCAATAACACCGAACACGCCCAGCGGCAGCGGCACGGAGATGTCCTTGAGGTTGTGGAGCGTGGCATGCTGAAGGGGGAAGTGCTGCATGGCCTGACGGGGGCTCTCCTTGAAGGCGCCGCGCATGCCCAGCGCTTCACCCGTGGCGGTATGGCTGTGGAGCAGCGCGTCGTAGGTGCCCTCGAAGATGATTTGTCCGCCGTCGGCACCCGGGCCGGGCCCCATGTCCACCACATGGTCGGCAATGCGAATCATCTCGCGGTGGTGCTCGACGAGGAGGACGGTGTTGCCGGCATCGCGCAGGCGGCGCACGGAGTGTTTCATCAGCTCGATGTCGTGGTTGTGGAGGCCCGTGCTGGGCTCGTCGAGGATGTAGAGGACGTCGGAGAGGGAGGAATTGATGTACTTGGCAATCTTGCAGCGCTGGGCTTCGCCGCCGGAGAGGGTGCCCACGGCGCGGTCAAGACTGAGGTAGCCAAGGCCAATCTCCTCCAGCGCCGTCAGCCGCGCACCAATAGCCGCCTGAAGGTCAACGGCAAGGGGCGACGTGAGGGAGCGCACCCAGGCATTGAGCTTGGTGATGGAGAGGGCGCTGACCTCGGCGATGTTCTTCCCGTCAATCTTACAAGATAGAACGCGCGGGCTGAGACGTGTGCCGCCACAGTCGGGGCAGACGCCCATACGCAGCATGGGGTTGAGGACGGCGGCATGCAGCAGTCCCTCTTCGCTATTGATGATACTACGGTACATGCGCGGGATGAGCCCCTCGTATTTCGCCGTCTTGGGCCAGTTGGACGGAGGATTTTTCAGCCGTATCTGAGGGCTGTTAAGGAAGAGATCGAGTTCCTCGGGGCTATAGTCGCGAATCTTTTTGTCGAGGTCGAAGAGGCCGCTGTGGGCATAACGTATCCAGCGCCAGCCGCCCTTGCCGAAGGCAATGTAGTGGATGGTGTCCTCGTCATTGAGGCTCTTGTCGAAGTCCACCAGCTTGTGGATGTCGAGTTCGCGAATCTCGCCCAAGCCCGAGCAACGGGGGCAGCTGCCCTCGGGGTGGTTGAAGCTGAACGACTCGGCATAGCCCACAAAGGGCTGTCCGACACGCGAGAAGAGCAGGCGCAGCAGGGCGGCGATGTCGGTATAGGTGCCCACGGTGGAACGGGAGTTCTGCGCAGGCTTCTTTTGGTCGATGACGATGGCAATGGGCAGGTTCTCAATGGCATCCACATGGGGACGGCCGTACTTGGGAAGGTACTGCTGGACGAAGGTGGGAAAGGTGTCGTTCAGCTCACGGCGCGACTTGGCGGCAATGGTGTCGAGCACCAGCGAACTCTTGCCCGAGCCGCTGACGCCGGTGAAGACGGTTATCTGTTGTTTCGGAATCTCCAGCGAGACATCCTTCAGGTTGTTCTCCCGTGCGCCTCGCACAATGATTCGGTCTCTCTCCATGGGCTGTGTTGTTCATGAAAAAAGGTTAAAGGCTTTCCTTTAACCTGATTCGTTGAGGTGAGTAGCAAAGGTGAACACACGTTTAGTAATCGTGCCGTCCAAATATTCATATATGATTGTTCTGTGCATTGTTGCGTCTCTTCAGAAAGAAGGTTTCGTTTTTCTCCGGGCTACGTCTCGGGCTACTTTTTCTTATAGATTTTCCATTGAAGGCATTCCTTCCCACTCCTTATTTTCTTTTTCGATTCTTTTTCTTATATATATATCCCATCTTTTCTTGGCCTTGATTCTCTCCACCAAAAAACTATAAGGTTTTATTAATGCGTCGATGCATGATCTTATTTCTTTGTCATATTCATCATCTAAATCTTTTGCCTTTCTTTGTTTGAGGTACTTTAAAGCACTCAAACTCCTAATTATTTCTTCATAGGCCTCCTCCGCTGTGTTAAAACCCTTCTTCTGTTTTCTCATTTTTTTTCTATGGCTTTTTGAATTCAAATCTCATCTCTCTGCCTTTGTTCTCGCCTTCTATTTCTAAGGTGAGTTTAGCAATGACTTTCAAATTGTCATCATTTTCGCTACAATTTATGTAGTCAAAAAAGTTACAATCAAGTTTCTCTGAAATCTCGCATAGGAACTCTGTGTCTAAGCTTCTTTTATTGAATACGGCACGGTCAAGGTCTTGCCTGTTTTTTCCAAGCAACCTTGCAAATTGACTCTTTTTCAGTCCCTTTTCTTTCATCTTTTGGAGGATTATTTCCCCCATGTTTACTCTCTCGAATTTCATAATGTAAAATTAAACTTAAGTATGGTTAAACATATTCCTTTTTGTAAGGGAAAAACTTTCTTCGAAATGTTAAAATCTTTTTTTTGCTTGGCAGTTTGTAAAGAAAATAGTTACATTTGCACCCGAAAGTTAATAAGTTTATTTTACATTACAAAATTATCATGGCAAAAAACAATGGTCAACAGCCAATTCGGCCCGTCTTGGAGGGTCTGGGAATAGGTGCATCAGCAGAATACCCCATCGAACGAATGGACGTGGTAAAATCAACAGCGTCCATCCTGGGCACGAAGCTCGGTCGCTACTATTGCACCAAAACAATTCGCGATTCGAGAACCATTCGAGTGACCCGATTGGTATGATTATTTTAGAACCCTATCTGAAAAACAATAATTCGCGTAGTGCGCTATGATTGAGAATGGCGTTATAGAGAAGATTCGCGAGGCGGCCACGTCGCATCCCCTTGAGTTGCTTGGCGATTACATTAGTCTGACGAAGAAGCACGGCGCCTACGTAGGCAGCTGCCCTGTCTGCAGAAGTGCACAGCTGACTGTAAGACCTGAAGGACGTCAGCTGTGGCGGTGTGAGTCGTGCGGATTCAAGGGGGATGACGTCTTCACGCTTATTGAGCGCGTCACTGGCAACGCTTACGAGGAAGGCCTTCGAGCTACAGCTGTAAAATATGGTATCGACCTCGGCGAAGTGGAGCAGGCTCCAGCCAAACCGATGGGCGAAGCGGGCAAGAAGTCCTTCTGCGAGCGGATGCTGAAGGAGAGTGGTCTGACCTTTAAGGATGTCACCGCCACCGTGGACCTTGGCAACGGAGCAACGAAGCCCACGGCTCGCACCTTTCGCGCCGGCACTGTCAATGACAAGGGTGAGATTGTGGAAGGCGACGATGCCATCATTGAATACTACGACCTCGAGGGCAAGCCCGTCACCTATGAGCGCAAGGACTATAAGCGTCGCGGTACCGGCGTGATGGCCGAGTACTACCGTGTCCGCTGGCAATACCCCGAGGCGCACAAGGACAAGGAGGGAAACAGCTTCAAGTACAAGTCGCCCTACGGCGCGGGCACGCCTGTCTATATTCCCCAGCGTCTGCGCACCGCCTATCAGAACGGCGAGGAGGTGAGCCGTCTGTTTATCCAGGAAGGAGAGAAGAAAGCCGAGAAAGCTTGCAAGCACGGCATTCTCTCCTTTGGCATTTCCGGCATTCAGAACCTTGGCTTCAATGGCGCCCTCCCTCAGGACGTCGTTGACTTCATACGCAAGTGCAAGGTGCAGGAAGTGGTGTTCCTCTTCGACTCCGACTGGAACGACCTGAGCAAGGGGCTTCGCGTCAGCGTAGCTGCAGAGAAGCGCCCCAACAACTTCTTCCATGCGGCCAAGAACTTCAAGGACTATATGCGTGGACTTGAGGCCTACGACCTGAACGTGGAGATCTACGTCGGTCACACCATCAGCCACAACGGAGACAAAGGTATTGACGACCTCCTCGCTCACACGCTGAAGGGGCATGAGGAAGACCTGCTTGAAGACATCAATCACCTTATGACGCAGAAGGTGATGACAGGGACTTACGTCCACGTCGACAAGGTCTCCACCATGAAGGACGCCCAACTCATGCGGCTGTGGGGTCTTGACAATGTACAGTCGTTCGCGGAGATGCACCTTCAGGAGTTGTCGGTTCTTCCTGAATTCACCTTCCGTGGCCACCGCTACCGCATCGACGGCGGTAAGGCTGTTCTCGCGGAGGCGTTCGATGACGATGAGAAGTTCTGGGAGGAGGTCACGAAGTGCGACCGCAACGGCAACGAGCGTATCGAGTGCCAGTACAGTTATGTCAATGCGAGGAACTTCCTCCAGCGTCATGGCTTTGGTCGTTACCGTATCAGCGAGAGCGCCTACAGGTTTGCCTTCGTCGAGAAACACTTCGTCAGTTTTGTCGAATCCTACGACGTTCGCGACTACCTGGTGAACTTCGCTGAGGACAACTGCGGCAAGATGGTACTGGAGATGCTGCTGAAGGGAAGTGTCCAGTATCTCGGCCCGGACAAGCTGAGTATGCTGAAGGAGCTGAAGCCGAACTTTCTCCAGCCGTCGCGCGACTGCCAGTACTTCTACTTCCGCGATGTATTCTGGCGTGTCACGCGCAGCGGCATCGAGGAGATGAAATACAACATGCTTACCCATGACGTGTGGGCTGACTCACGTCGGGATATCGACGTGGTGCGCTACACGTCGCTCGTGGACTTTGATTTGGACGAGAGCGGACACTACACCTATTCCATCACCCCTGTGGGTGAGATGTGCAATTTCCTGCGGTTTCTCGAGAACACGTCCAACTTCTCTTGGCGCAAGGACGAGAACGGCCAGACTGATGCCAATGAGAAGGCCGAGATGGCGCAGCACCTTCTGTCGAAGCTCTGTACCATCGGCTATATGGCCATGGATGTCAAGGATGCCGGTGTCACCCGTGCGGTTATTGCCATGGACGGCAAGCAGAGTGAGGTAGGAGAGAGTAACGGACGAAGCGGCAAGAGCCTTGTGGGTGAGCTGATGCGCCGCGTGAAGGACACCGCCTACATCGGCGGCAAAAAGGACAAGCTGCTCGACGACCAGTTCATCTGGGATGCCATCACCGAGAAGACGCGCCTGGTGTTCATCGATGACGTGAAGCAGAACTTCGACTTCGAGATGCTCTTCCCGCTCATCACGGGCGACTGGATGGTGAACCATAAAGGCGGTGAGCGTATCACCATGCCTTTCGAGCGTTCGCCGAAGATCTACATCCCCACCAACCATGCCGTGGCTGGCAGCGGTTCGTCGTTCCGTGACCGCCAGTGGATAATCCTGTTCTCCGACTACTACAACGAGACGCATAAGCCTGTCGATGATTTCGGCTGTCAGTTCTTCACGGAATGGGAGTTCCTGCAGTGGTCGCTGACATGGAACCTCGTTGCCCAGTGCGTCCAGCTATATCTCACCTATGGCGTCGTGCAGGCACCTGGCGACAGGGCTGAGCATCGTCGCCTCCGTCAGGAGATTACTGAAGGCTTCCTGCAGTGGTTCTCAGAGTACTTCAGTGACCCGGGCCGTTTCAATGTGCTGCTGCCACGCAGCGAGCTCCAGGAACAGTGCCGCAAGAAGACAGAGATGAACACATCGCCGACGCTTTTCAAGAAACGCTTCAGGAAAGCCTGCGAGTTCTACGGCTGGGTGTTCAATCCCAACATGTACGACCCCGCCACGGGCAAGCCCTACCAGTTTGACCGTGACGGCCGTCCCGTCACCGACTACAAAAAGGGCGGTGTTGAATATTTCATGGTCGGAACAAAGGATGGCCAGCCGCCATCGTTCGACTATGTACCCGACGGCCTGCCCAGCTCGGATGAAGCATTTTAGTCCTATACTATTAACTGCAATTATGAATCATGAAAAAGAAACCCTACAAGAAGCCCGCTATCCGCATCCAGCTTGGTCTTAACTTTAAGCCCTGTCCCCATGCCGTCCGTTAGCCCCTCCCCGCTCCCCTCCGAGCCTTTGCTCTATGAAGTAGAACTTTCGGACTTCGCTGAGCCCGACGCCTCCATGCTGTACAATATGATGGCCTCTCACGGGCAGCAAGTCAATCGTTCGGACGGACGTATCCGGATGAAGTGCAGCACCCGTGCGCTCCGCCTTCTCCTGGAGATACATGGAGAAGGAGCTCTGCCTTGTAACATGGTCTACCGCAAAAGTCGTTCTCATGTCACAACCTGACTTCAGACGTTGGCAGCTTGACAAACCGGGCGACTTCGAACTGTTCGTAAAGTACGACAGGGTCCGCTTCATGGAGTTCACCGGCATGCTCAATGCCCGCCTCGAGGCGCTTCCCGTCGGCAGCACGTTGTACGTCACCGAATGCACCTCGCTCCCTCGGCAGTACAACCTTATCGTCAAATGGTTCTGCTGGCGGGCATTTCTGTCACGTCATGCAAGATCCAGCAGAAGGGACAAGAAGACCGACAAGTTCGTCCTCTATACCATGCTTCCCGACTATTCCGGAATCCGCAAAACCCTCGCCGTATAGTTATGACATATACCATCGACCTTTTTCATCAGATAGTCTATCGCTACAAGGACCACGTCGTTGTAGCCGACTTTACCGACCTCTGGCCACAGTACAATGTGTTCAACCCTGCCCGCCAATGGATAGGCTGCACCAATGCCTCGAACGAACTCAGCTGGAAATCCGCTTGCCGAGCCATTATCGAAAATAAGCCCCTATGAAACCCCGCAAGATTCAAGTCGTGTTCTGCGCTGACCCTGCACGGCGGCGCATATTGACGGCAGCGCTGGCCGTACGTCTCGGTTTTGCCCGCACCAGGAGCGATGCCCGCAAGATTATCGTCCCCGTCGTGGATGAGGGCGTGCTTGCCACCGACCCCTACTTCGTGCTGGCCGACTTCCTCGACTTCCGCCACAGCACCGAGCTTGTGGCCCGCCTCTATCAGCTGGCAGTGGCCGGAATAGCCGTTGTCGTCGGCACCAGCTACCTGCCTGAGAAGTACCGCTTCCTTTGTGAAGTGTGGTACGAGTCTGACCTTCAAAACTCCTGACCTATGGAACTGAAACATCTTTTTATCTTCATCTACGGCGGAGCTCTCGACACCAAGCCCGCTGAGATGACCATGACCGAAGCCGAGACAACGGCGTTGCAGCATGCCAAGCGAACGGCCGAGAAGTTTGGCCATCCCGAGATTGGCATCACCGTCCAGTGTTACAACGAGAGCCTCTATCGCTGGGAATCCCTCTACCGCATCTATTCTGACGGGCGTAAGGAGGATATCTGGGAGAATAGGGCATGCGTTCCAGGAAAAGTCCAACCCTCCCGAGGAACAAGCGTATGAAAGGGATCAGAGGAGGCTGGGGGCTGATGGACCGTGTTCGGGCATGGCTGAAGGAATGGGTTTCCATGGATGGCCATCTGGGCAGGGTCTGGTCGTTGGGTGAGCTCATGGAGGACTATCGGTTGTTCCACCGGCAAAGTAGTCCTGACCTTGACGAGGGCTATTTCCGCTACTGCATCCTTCTGCTGTGTAAAGAGCTTGGTAAGAAGTTCACGTCGCACGTCATCCTTGGCACAATGTTCGTCTGCATTCACGACGGAAACCTGAACGGAGTATTTGCCCCGTATTTCTCGGAGATGGAGAAAGTCAATGGGCCGAGAGTCCGGGACATCGTTTCCCGAGGCAACACGTAATCCCTCTCTCTATACCAGTGCCAACGGAGCGGAATCCCCGCGTGAAGGCCTTAAACCGGTGACATCCCGCAACAGCACGGGCTTGCCCTGCAGTATCATTTTTTTGTACTGCGGGGCTTTTTTAGTCAAAAAGGTGGTAAAATGTCCTTTCCGCTTTCTCGCGAAGCAGCTACCTTCGCACTGCGTTCAGCTTTGAGGCCGCTCCTACCGTGTCTGAGGCCGTGAGAGTTAGAGGACCTCGCCCACCTTCCCCGCCCTGCAGTATCATTTTTGTGTACTGCAGGGCACCTCTTTTATTCCCGTTGACGGTTGGAAATGTTAAAAATGCGCCGTTTTTCTCGCATCCTCTATTGTCAGGAAGTAAATAAACCGTATCTTTGCCCAAAAATAAAAGTTATGACAGGAGAAGAACAAAACAAGTATGCTCGTACCATACTGACAGAGGAGCAAATGCAAGAACTCGAAGAACGCTTTTTTTCTTCCGACGTTTATGCACGCGAAGGTCAGACATTGATGTTTGATGGCATGTTGAACCCTGTCACGATACTGGCTGCAGCTGACTACATTAGAAGTTTAGATACATTCAAGGAGGACTGAATGGAAAGGATTTTATCCAATAAACAACATGAAAACAACATCATCTATCGTAAAGCTGAGCCGTGATCGTATCGCGGTAGGGTTCGTGACTGACAATCAGCAGTCGGTTACGTTTCTCACTCGCGTCGAGTTTTGTGAACTGATGGTTCACATGTTTGAGTTTCGTGACGCTCACAAAGAGGAACTTCAAGAGGCTGTTGCTCAGATGCAGGGTTGACATTGTTCCAAACTATAGCAAACTTCGACCATGGGAACTTTTTATGTGATTATTGATACCTTTTCCGATAGAAGCGGAGAAATGGTGAAAAGCCATATTGAAGGAAAGGCATACACGACGCTTGAACGAGCGTTAGAGGCTTTGTCTGATTTAAGAGCATCTGTCGTGAAAAACGACACAGACGGGTATAGCTGTATTTCTCCTTTATATGACAATGGGAAGTGCTTTGACTACACTGATTGGGACTTCGTGCATGGCTTGGAGATAAACGAAGTTGAGGTAGAGAACCAATAACAATCAATTCAAAGACTATGGGAGGAGCCTCCGACGCCCACAGCGCCGGGGGCCTTTTTATGTTGTGCAGCATATTTAGGGAAATTCCCCTCAAATTTCCGCTGATTTCCTTGGTTAGTTAATAAATATGCCTTACCTTTGCAGCGCTCTAATAAACCCAGACGGTCAGCCACCGTCCCTCCGGCGTCGCAGAGACGCCCATCACGAAATGGGCTTTCTTTATGCCCTCGATCATTTTCGTAACGTCACGAAAATGGTGTTGTACGAAACAGAGGCGGCTGCCATCCGAACAAATTTCTGATGCCGTAGGGCACCGTCTTGGTTTGTTAGAGCAACGGATCGGCAGCCGTTCTTTTTGTCTGCCTTGCTCTAACAAATCAAGCAATGCAACAGTCATTGAAGGTGGTTACCGGATTCACCTTAGTTCCGGTAGAAGAGAGAAGAAACGTCACCGACACGGTGGCCAGTGTCAAACAATCTTTCAAGGCGACGGCTCATCGTCTGCTGGCGTGGCTCAGGGCCACTGCCCCGCTGCACAGCCGTGTGGCGGGCGAAGCGTTCACCCGTCTCCAGGTGCTGGCTTGCTATGCCGGCGTCGCCCTGCTGCTCATCATCCTCGGTCTTGCCGAGAGAATAGGAGGTGCGCTATGAGACGTGTCTCTTCCATCGAATGCGACGAACTGCCTTCGCCCGAGGTCGATTACGTAGTCAGCTGGCACAGGTATAGCATCGCCGGCCAGTCGCACACATCCACGTCAGTCACATTCGACCTGATAGTCGAAGACGCCGTCGTCGATGTCCAGAAGCTCGAGAACCTCCCCCTATCCTGCCTGCAGCCGTTGAAGGCTGCCATCCTCGCCATCGAGCGGGAACTGAAGGAAGGAGGTGCGCTATGAGCGAGCCCAAATCCAAGGTCAGCTTTGCCATCACGCTCAAGGAATACAGTGACGGGAGGCAGTCACGCACTATCGACCTCTACTATGAGGAAGATGAGTTTCACACAGAGGGTATCACCCACGTCCCTGCTGAAGACCTCCACCTTTTCGAGGAGGCGCTTCAGCTCATCGGTCAGCGTCTGAAGGAAGGAGGTGCGCTATGACAACGCAGAACACTCCGAAGAATGTGAGCAGCATCAAGGCCAGTGCCGGTTCCCAGGTTAAGGTCACCATCGGCCGCTACGGCGTTGTTGCCGACGAGGCGTTGATCGAGGAGCTCAGCGAGGTGAAGAACCTCGGCAGCTGGTTCGGCCAATGGCAGGACCGCCTGCTCACCCTTGTCATTGCAGCCGCCGGCACCGACGAGGGATTCGTCGGCATGGACGCCCCCTCTACCATCGAGTTCCTGGACTGCCTGAACCGCACCCGTGTCCTCTTCCATTCCATCGGCAAGCGCCGGTTCTACCAGAATGGCCAGCCCGTCGTCGATATACAAGACAGTCCCCTGACCGACGGGGATGATGACGATGATGATCAGGAAGGAGGTGTTTCATGATCGTCTTCCACTATTTCTACGAGAAGAGCGGCCGGCCCAAGTTCTACCAGCCCGTTGTTGACCTGATGCGTGCCGCCCATCAGTCCTGCATGGACGACGCCACGCTCCACACATTCATCTACACTCTCCGCTGGAAGCTCGAAGAGGTGAAGCCGTCCGGCCACGGCGCACATATCAACTTCAGCGCCGGTTCCGACGGATTCATCCATCTCGAATCCGGCAAGGTGGACGAGGACATCGCCCGCCTGCAGTACTTCGCTATCCGGAAGAACCTTTCCTGGGACTATTCAAAAGATACCTTTTTCGAGCTGCCGCCCCCTGTTCTTTAGAAGCGCCATCCGCCTCCCCTTGCAACCCCTTTTTAATCCAAAAACCATTTGGACAACCGTACGGTCGCATGGTGAGCCGGTGAGGGGGGCGCGGGGGAAGCATCCCACGGCACGAAACAACATCCTATCCCTCAAGGGCGTCAGCGAAAAATCGCAGGCGCTCTTATTCTTTTTTTAAAATTTTTCTCTTTTCAAAAATACCCTACCCCTAAAAACCAAAAAAAATGTACTTTCGTACGGCTCGGAAATAACTATCATGGTATCAGCGAGAAAACCCCGTACTTTTTTCGTACTATTTTGCACGATTCCGCACGAATTGCACGATTTCATGAAATAGTACGGACAGTGCGGATTTCGTACTATTTTAGTACGGCATTAAACGACCTAATAATCAGAGTATCACGTCCCGTTATCGTACAAAATACAAAAAAGTACACTTTTTGCTCCCACTTTTTGAAAGGGTAGGTTTCAGAGGATGGAAAAAAGGTGTTTTTTTTATAAAAAAAATCTTTGTTTTCTCTTGCTTTTTTGCAAGATAATCAGTAACTTTGTGCGGATTATGCGCCTATGCAAACAGTGAAACTTACCCTAAAACCCTACCTTGCGGAGTACCTTCAGAAGCGGTACCCTGCAACCGAGCCAGGTCTGGTGAAGCTGCCGCCGAGCAGCCACCTCTACTACCTGGTCCTTGCCAGTCTCCGCACTCGTCCGAAAGGTGCGGAAGAAGAGGGTAACGTGGAGCTCATGCTTCCGAATCCCTCCCCTTACTCGGGCAAGCGCAGGCCCTATCGTATCAACTATCTCGCTCCCTATGCCAAAGACAGGATTGCGAGTGTGGTCTATGCGGCTTACTGGGAAGAGTGCCACCGCTACATGGAGCGGCGCATTCACGTCCATGGTGACACCATCATCGGTGCGGCATCGTCGTTCATCAGCGTGCATGGTCTGACGCTGTCCAACGAGGATGCCATCCTGAAGAACTACCAGCGCTGGCGGCGACGTTTCCACGCCCCGAAGGAAAGAAAAACTTAAAATAGTTTAATTGCTTACTCTTTTTGTTAAAATAAATAAAAACTGACGTGTATTAATTTTGGCGATTTGTCCTTTTTATCCTTAATCACAGCCTATGGAATCAGAAAACAGACTTGGCGGCGTGCTTGCCGCGCAAATCATCAGCGTTGCAGATGTGGCATCGTTAACCATCAGTGGCGGCTACGTATCATCGGCCGTGCTTGCCACGGGCAAAGCATGGCAGCCGCTGGAGCTTGCAATGCTTCGCTCGACGGTTACCCCTGAAGTGGAGGAGAGTGACGCAGGACAGCTGCTCAAGACGGAAGCCGTGTTATATCTGTGCGAGCTGGCAGCAGCGGTGAAGAGCATAGTTACCGAAGCAGCCACGAAGGGTTGCCTGCTCAGGATCTTCTACTCGAACGGTGACGTTATATTATATGGTACGATGGAGTGGCCGATGCACGGATCGCTTGTCCGCGTACCAGGGACAGGTGCCTCCGACGGTCATGTATTCCGTCTTTCGCTTGTTTCGGAAGAACCTTATCAGGGTCTTAAATAGCCTTCATTGTCCTTTTCGCGCGAACGTTCGCGCGTTACCTTTGTGCAAAAAAGAATGCACAATGGGTAAGAAACTCGATAAACGCTTCGTCTTGACGGACGACACGCTGAACAGCTACGGTTTTCGTGTGCTGACATCAGGCATTCGCCTGGATCGTTTCAAGAAGAATCCTGTTATGTTGTGGATGCACTTCCGCGACGAGGGCTGCCAGTACTGGGGCGAGAGTAAGCCCATCGGTCACTGGGAGGACATTGAGGTGGAGGAGGACCGTGTTACGGCCGTTCCCTACTTCGACCTGACCGACGACCTTTCGAAGCTCATCTGTGCCAAGGTAGAGGAGGGTACCATCAATGCCACCTCCATCGGCATGACGATCATTGCTACCTCGAAGGATGAAAAGTTACTCGTCCCCGGTCAAACCAGAGAGACTGTCACGGAGTCGGAGCTCATCGAAGCATCCTTTGTGGATATCCCTGCCAATGCGAATGCCGTCCGGCTCTATGGCCGTTCGGATGCCACGCTGAACCTTTCCCTGAAGAACGACGTGAACCTTATACCCGAATTATCAACCCCCAATCCCAATCAGCCAATGAAACTGAAAGAAACCCTTTCTGCGGTGCTTTCCTTCCTCGGCGTGCCGAAGGAGAAAGCGTCCGAGACGGAGCTGACCGATGATCAGCTGCTGTCGCTGGATGCTGAGATGGCGCGCCTGCGCGGAGAACTGGAGTCGAAGAATGCCGAGCTGGCATCCAAGACGAAGGAACTTTCCAACGTCCAGGAGAAGCACACGACCGAGCTGTCTACCAAGGACAGTGAGATTGCTACGCTGAAGGCTTCCGAGCAAGCCCTCAAGGAGCAAGTTAAGAACCTGAAGAAGTCGGCGACCGAAAGTCCCGACCTCAATCCTGACAAAGAGCAGCTTGATGGCGCCATCGACGACGTCGACAAGTTGCTTGAATACGCCTCCACACACGACGACTTCCAGGGCATCACTGAGAATGCCGAGAAGCTCGGTCTCTTCGACTAACCTTTTTCCTGTTTCCAACAACTATGCCCAACATTGTTACCGTTGACGGCCTTCGCAAGGCCGCTGAAAAGTACGATCCGGTACTTCGCCAGCTTCCCGCTTATGCGTTGCGGGAGGTCATCGCCGCCCTGAGGCTCAATGTCCAGAAGGTTGACATGAAGGATGTCATCACGCTGGAGCGTCGTAAGAGCGGTGGCACCATGCCCTATGTGCCTGGTGCAGCCATCACCTATCAGGAAGACATGCTCAACTATGAGAGTGCCGACCTCAGTGTCTATGAAACCGTCTTCAAGGCGAAGGAGAACATCACCAACTACAAGGATGTCGACGTGCAGTTCCTTGGTGGTAAGCCCTTCGACAACAAGACGAAGCAGCACCCGCTGGAGTACAAGATCATCCAGACGATGATTAAGACCCATGCTGAGGACGTTATGTTCGCCCTTTTCCATGCCGAGCGCAACACGGCAGGCACCAATGCCCTCTCGTGTTTCTACGGCTACAACAGCCAGATCGACTCGCTCATCAGCGCTGGCAAGCTCACGGCCGCCCGTGGCAACTACGCCCCCACCGGCGCCTTTGATGCTCCCGTTGACAGCAACGACACCGCTGCCTATGAGAACCTGGTTGATTTCATCGGCGGCGCACACAACATGCTGCGCAGCAGCATCGGCGGAGATCCTCTGCTCTACGTCCCTGAGAACGTGCTTGTCAACGTACGTGCTGCCTACCGCAACAAGGTCAAGGCCTTCCAGATGCCCACCATGGAGGAGGTCAAGAACCAGATTCGTGAGGATGCTCTCTGCCCCGGTCTGGAGTTCATCACCCATGTCGCTTTGGGTGTCGGCCACCGCGTCATGCTCATCAAGCCTGGTCTCCTCGACCTCGGCTGGAACACTGATGCTGCAGCCCAGTTCGTTCAGGTGCGCAATCCGTTCGAGGATCCGAACCTCGTCCAGTTCTGGCTGCAGGCAAGCTATGGCACGCGTCTCCGCGACTGGCACGAGAAGCTGTTCCGTGTCAACGACCAGACGAATGCCTGTCTGGATCTTGCCGGCGACTACACTGCCACCGGTGCGGTGAGGGTCACCATCGAAGGTCCTGCCGGTGCCCGCTGGCACCTCGACGGCTACACTCAGCAGCGTAGCTCAGGCCAGTACATCCTCGGCCTTGCCCCCGGCACTTACACCATCAAGTTCAACGACGTCGATGGCTACAGTGCACCTGCCGACATCAACATCACCGTCAAGGCTGGTGAGGATGTCTCCAAGACTGCATCCTATACGACTGCGCCTGCCCAGGTGGCAGCCACGGGAATCTCCCTGAATAAGTCCACGACCACCATCGCCAAGGACGCCAATGAGACACTGGAAGCCACTTTGGCTCCGGCCAATGCCACCAGCGCTGTCACCTGGACGTCTGACAACGAAGCCGTGGCCACTGTGAACAGTTCCGGCAAGGTTGTCGGTGTTGCTGCAGGCTCAGCCAACATCATCGCCACCGCCAACGGTCACTCTGCCACTTGTGCAGTCACCGTCACCGAGTAAGTCTGTGACCAACTAAGTCAAACAAGGAGGGTTGCTTCGGCAGCCCTCCATAAAAACAAACAACATGAAAAAATTTCAGAAAATTCTTCTCGTCTTCGTGGGGCTTCTTGCCGTAGCCCTTGCGTTCTCTGCCATTCAGGCCACGGGGGCACCCGTTGGCGATGGCCTTTCTGTGGCCGCATTCGGTGCTCTGCTCTATCAGCAGGGCCGCAACAACATGGGCGGCTACAGCAACTGGGCGGCTGTCATCCCCATGGAATATGTTTCCGCCGTCCCGCAACTACCTGCTGCACCTTCCGACTATGACGACTATGTAGTGGCAACGGGCCAGTTCACCTTCAAGGATATAGGTGAGACGAATACGAAGTATGCACCCATCTTTATTTACTCTACCGAAGCCAAGGTCAAATATGATGCCGACAGCGTGGGAGAGATTGACGGTAAGAGCTTCGAACAAAAGGGTGAATTCTTCTTCCCTGGCAATATGGAAGAGGCCGCCGGCTTCGCTGCCTTCATCAAGAACCGTCCCTGTATTGTCATCATTGCCGATCCCGACGGCAAGCAGCAGATGATCGGTACTCCTGCTCTGCCCTGCCATATCTCTCCGAGTATGGCCGGAGGTCAGGCACGTGCTGACCTCCGCGGTACCAAGTTCGAGTTCTCGGCACCGTCGAACCAGCCTGTTGTCTACCTCGGGACACAGTTCGAGGTCAACGAGGCCGAAGGAACGCTCAGCTATCCTTCCGGCACCTGATTTCTCAAAAGTAGCCCGCCATGAATATACGGGAAAAGCTAAACAAATGGTTACAAGGTCCTCGGCGTGATTACGCCGAGGGTCTTGTGCTTTTCGATGTTCTTGCTGACAAGGAGATGCAAGACCGTTATGGATCGTTCCTTCATGCGGAAGCTGCCCCCTCAGGCTTGCATTTCAATATGCTTCTGGATAAGTTGGGACGTCTGGCACAGGTTATCCGCGCCAATCCCCTTCTTTTTCAGGAGAAGATGGAAAGAGAGTTCCTGCCATCGGCTGTTCCGGAACCTGCGCGTCATGTTCCCGACGACAAGGTGGAAGAGCTTCGTTTCTCGCGTCCGGGGCATGGTGTTAAGGTTGTCACTTATCCCGAGCTGCCCGAGGAACTGCGTCAGAAGTATGACCGCATCAAGGAGATTGTTCCTTTGATGGCCAAACTGCATGCGAACCTCTCCAACACGGATCCCGTAACAGCTGGCAAGCTCGCAGATCAGCTGTGCAAGCTCGACGATGAGCGTCGCAAGCTATGGGATGAGCTGGATGCCTGGGCGGACGGCAAGACACAGACGACACCTGTAAAGAAGGAGGAAAGCGATGTCGTCAAGGGCATGGAGTTGACACGAAGCCTTAAGCGCCTCCGTGATAATATCCGAACCTCCAGCAAAGCAGCGGAGAAGTACGCCTCCGAGGGTAATGCTGCCGCTGCAGAGAAAGCTCGCAAACGTCTTGCCCGCTACAAGCAGGAGTTGGAAGAACTGCAGAAGAAGATTGCCGATGAAGAAGCATCTGCTTGATTTGTTCTTTCCGCTGGCTCTGGAGCCCGGTGTAATAGAACCCTTCATGAACAAAGGAGACTGGGCAGTACATGATGTGCTGCCCTCTCTGTTGGATGCCATAGGCCCTGCGGACGTGCGCGTCATGTCCTATAACATCAGCGAAGAGAGTCTTCGCGCCTTCTCCGAAGTGGAAGGCATCCGCTCGATGAAGATGGTGCTCGATGAGGGCATCCAGCGTCATAAGATAGACCTTCTCCTCTTCGCCTCCAGCATCACCTCCGACATCCGGATCGAGCACAACCACGCAAAGGTGCTGCTTGTCGAGAACGAATCGTATGCATTCGGGATTGTCGGATCTGCGAACTTGAACCGTGCATCCCGCTATGAGAGCGGTTTCTATTTTACCAATGGACGACACTATGCCTATTTCCGAAACTGTTTCGACCACATCTTCGACAATGCGCTGCCTGTCGAAGTATGAAGCCGATGAGATCCTTGCCTCCATCACCGACATGGCCAAGGCGCTGATGCCTGCCCGTGAGGTTGCCGTGCTGGTGGGTATGACGGCCGAGGAGTCGGAGTCCTTCATCTATGCGCTGAAGAACGAATTTGAGCTGCCTGTCGTGACGGCCTACAGGAAAGGTCGTCTACAGACCAAGCTGGACTTACGCAAGAAGGTTGTAGCCTTCGCCATCAAGGGGAGTCCGGCGGCACAGCCTCTTGCTGACAGCTACCTGAAAGAGAACGAATACCTATGAGACGAGACGTGACGCAGTTCCTGTTCAAGGATGCCAAGGCGTGCAGCGTTCTGACGGCTACCGAGCTTCAGCTGAAGCGCCGGTATGAGCTGTGCATCACCCGTAAGATGGACAACCCGCTCATTCCTGACAAGGAAATTGTGGACTTCCTGATGAACGGCTGCAACGGTCTTGTGGAGCCTGTCGGCAAGAGCCAGGCCTACCGTGATGTGGCGGCCATCACCAAGATCACGGGCAACATTAACCTTGCCGGCAAGAACTGGTACCGCCATCTCATCATTGAAGGAGCCAAGGAGATTTATGCGATGGCCATGCGCAAGGAGGACACCAAGGGTGCTGCAGCTGCCTTGGACAAGCTGGGCAAGTACACCCGCTGCGACAAGGATGACGAGGCTATGGACTGGAGTGAGATGCTGCCGCCCATCTTTGAGCCGAGCGATGACCTTACGCTTATCGAGGGCATGAAAGCCATTCCGACGGATGAGCTTGAAGCCCGAAGGAAGCACCTGCGCGAGCTCTTTCTCGGCAAGGCTGAAGATGCCCATTTTGAAGAGGTTACCGATGATTGACGAGCTGCTGTTCCGCAAGCGGGCCGCCGATGTCCAGAAGAAGTTCTTCAACAAGATGCAGCGGGCGGCCATGGCCATCAGTGCCCATGACGAATACCTGGTGTGTTCGCGCGGTACTGGAAAGAGCGAGGGCGTCGATGCCCGTTTCATCCTCCGCAACGTCTGGGAGATGCCAGGCAGCACGGGAGCCCTGCTATCCCCCACCTATTCCAAGGCCTGGAACAACACCCTTCCTGCCATCTGTCATGCGCTGAAGACGTGGGGCTATGTCGAAGGAGTGCACTATGTCGTGGGACATAAGGCTCCGCCAAGTATGAACTTCGCTCAGCCGAAGCGCCCTATCCTGATGGATGCCTATAAGAACGGAGTCCACTTCTGGAACGGTACTTTCATGGTTGTTCTTTCATTCAATCAGGGGATGTCGGCCAACAGTATGTCGTTGGATTGGGTGATTGGTCCTGAGTCAAAGTTCCTCGACTATGAGAAGATAAAGAGCGAAGTCAATCCGGCCAACCGAGGCAATGAGCAGTATTTCGGCGACTGTCCGCATCATCACAGCGTCTGCTATACCACCGACATGCCGACCTCCTCCCGTGGCCGTTGGATACTGGAGAAGGAGGAAGAGATGGATTCTGGGCACATTAACTATATCCGGAACCTCTATCGTCAGCTGAAGATGATCGAGCGTGCCGAGGGTCTCAGCGATGAGTATAGGGAGCGCAACATTCGTCTGCTGCGTAAGGACCTCGACCTTGCCCGTAAGTTCCAGCCACCTGTCATCAAGCAGAAGGGCAAGACCAGGGAGTTCACCGTGTTCTATGGGGAGTATGATATCTTCGACAATCTGGAGGTCGTCGGGGAGGATTATATCTGGCAGATGTATCGCGACTCTCCGCCGCTGATATGGCGAACGGCCTTCCTGAACGAAAGGCTGTTCAAGGTTCCCAACGGGTTCTACAGTGCGCTTGACGATGATATCCACTTCTATATTCCTTTAGACAGCGGCACCATTGACCGGCTACCAAGAAACTGGAAGTCCTTGCGCGCGACAGCGAACAACTGTCTGGGCGATGACGATATAGACTACAACCGTCCGCTGCACCTGGCCTTTGACTGTAATGCGGCCATCAACAGTGCGGTGGTGGCGCAGAAGGATGGGCATACCATGAAGGTGTTGCGTAGCTTCTATGTCAAGACGCCGCAGAAGCTACAGGAACTGGTGCAAGCCATCTGCGACTACTATGCTCCGAAGCTCAGCCATGACTGCACCGTCTATTATGACACGACCTTCGTCTGGGAGACAGGCAGCAGCAGTGAGAGCTATGCCGACCTGATCGAGCGCGTTTTCACCGAAAACGGCTGGAACGTGTGCATGGTGTTCGTCGGACAGCCGCCGCAGCATGCCTGGAAACATGAGGGTATAGACCTTTCCCTGAAGGGAGACCCGAACTATCTTGCCATTCGCATCAACTCTATCAATAACGAGTTCCTGAAGCTTGCCATGGAACAGACTGGAATCAAGCAAGGCAAGAACGGCTTTGAGAAGGATAAGACACCGGAAGGAACGGAGGACACCCCGGATAATCCTGACGAATACAAGACCCACGTCACAGATGCCTTTGACACACTCTGGTATGGCATGAATTACTATTACCAGGAGGGGAACTACAGCGGTGAAGGCGTAGTCTTTCTGGGCCGGTGATTTAGATTTTTGTCCTTTCTCCGGCTGCTTGTGCGTGCTATTTTTGTACTGTCATATTAGAAGCCTTATGGAATTGATTAACATTATCATCTCCTTTGTGGTCGGTGGAGGGCTTGTTACGTTGCTGACATTGCCAAGTATTCGCTCGAAAGCCAAGGCAGACGCCATGCAGAGCATTCAGGATGTCTATCAGGAAACCATCCGCGACCTGCGCGAGGAGAAAAAGCGCCAGAAGGATGAACTGACTGCGCAGATCAATGAATTCCGTGCCGAGCTGGAGCACTATGGGCGCGAGATTGAGTCACTGAAAAAAATCAAATGCTACGACATGACATGTCTGAACCGAAAAAAACACCAATGACCGTTCGCCGATACTTGGCGATGGTGATGGCTGTTGTCATCACCCTTTGGCTGCTTACCGGCTGCCGAAGCAGGCGTGTTGTCACCAGCACCACGGCTGTTGCCCACACGGCGACGACACATGCCGTCTCCGACACGCTGCAGATCACAGGCGCCGCCATCGTCACGACGACCGACACCGCCAGTAGCGCTGTGGCAGAGGTGACGATAGAAACTGATTCATTTGTGCTTACATGGGACACCTTAGGCAGCCACGTCGTACCGTCATCCATCGTTCGTAACCGCATGACCACACGACTCATGGATGTCCGTTCCACGTCGAAGAACATCGAGACCCTTTTATCGGAGATGGAAGAAAAAGGAATCAAGACGGTCATAGCCACGGCCGAGGATTCTGTTTCTGTTGTTTCCGAGGAGACAGCAGAAAAGCCGGCTGCAGAGAAGCCGAAAGAGATAAGCCGTACGCTGCAATGGCTGAACTATTTACTTCTTGTCATCTGTCTGGCGGCGGTACAGTTGTTGCTGCTCACTCTTGTCTATCGTATCATCAAACGAGCCTTTCACGATGGTTAGCTCCTATATCAAGTTCAGCCGCATGATGGAGGAGATGGAAAAGGCCAAATCATTTTCCCTCACTTTCTGGAGTCGCAGCGACGGCGCTTTCATCACCTGGAAGGGGTGCCGTATGACATCGCGGCACAGTAGCGGTGGCACCGTCAATATCCAGGCTCCCCATCTCCTTCATCCCCGTAAGGTGCGCACCTGTCTGATTACAGTCTTCAACAACAAGCAAGTCTATCACTAATCCCATCTATCCTATGGCAAACAAACGACATAAAACCTATATCCAGGAACACGGCGGCTACACGATGCTTGGCCGTTCGTCGAGCGTTGTCCTCTCCTTCGACACCACCGACACGTTGCCGGACTTCGAAGTACACGGCTATCCGGTAGTGCCGAAGAACATGAAAGGCAGACAGATTGAGTTTATGCCGCGTGGCGGTGGCAATTTTATTCCGCTCGACATTATCCGTAAGGCAGGTAAGAATGTCACCGTCAGCAGTAACCTTGACTTCAAGACAAGTATAGCCTATGGCGAGGGGGTCCAGGTGTTGCGTCGCTACCGTGGCGATGACGGGAAGATACACGTCGATGAAGTGCTTCGCAAAGAAGAGCCAGAGATATTCGATTTCCTTGAATTGAACGATATCAACCGCTTTATCATGGAGCTCGTCAACGACCTGCGCATCTTCAGTGACGCCTATGTGGAATATATCTTCGACCGTGACAAGGAGAGTCATCGGTTGGTGCAGCTGCGTTCTCGTGAGGCCTGCTACAGTCTGGTCAGCAAGATGGACGAAAAGGGCCATATCCAGTACCACGGCTATTGCGACGACTGGGCACGTCACTCAATGACGGAGACTATTGCCACGCCGCTCCTTGACCGTAATTTTCCCCTCTACGACCTGAAGAGCCGGATGGGCATGGTACCCAACAGTGAAGGCTTGCTGAAGGCAACGGGTGAGCGTCGTTTGATTCAGATGCTCTCCCTGCCCACCTCGGGACGTTTCTATTATGCGCATCCCTACTGGTGGAGCATTTTCGATTCTGGCTGGTATGACTTCAGCAACAGCATCATCAACTTTAAGAAGGCACTTATCCATAATGAGATGGTGCCCCGTCACATCGTCTATGTCAAGGATAGCTTCTATGAGAGGCTGTATAAGGACAACGCTGCCGACACGGATGAGAAGAAGAAGGCCGTGCGCAAGAAGTTCCTTAATGACCTCGACTCCTTCCTTGCCGGTGAGGAGAATGCCGGCACCAGTCTGATCAGCCGTTTTGAGTATAACCAGATGAAGGGCGGCGAGATGAAGGATATCATCATCGAGGAAATTGACGAGCGCAAGAAGGGCGGCGACTACATCGAAGACAGCGAGGAGAGCAGCAATGTCCTCTGCTATGGTATGGGTGTTCACAGCAGCATCCTCGGCAACAGTCCCGGCAAGAGCAAGAGCATCAACGGCACGGAAGCCCGGGAGCTGTTCATGATTCAGCAAGCCCTGTCTAAGTATCTCCAGCAGCTTGTTGTCCAACCGCTCTACTATGCCAAGGCTATGAATGAATGGCCAGAGGACATTGAATTTTCCATCGCCAATCTTCAGCTTACGGTGCTCGATGCCAACAGCGGTGCTGTCAAGCAGAAGGGCATAAAACCTGAAACCAATCAAGACACACGTGATTCATGACCAGTTCCACCCTGTTTGCCGACGCAGAGGCGCTGCGCTCGGTCATAAAGATTAACGCCAGTATTCCATGGGCATCGATGCTTCCCTACATCGACAGTGCCTGGAACATGTATCTCCTGCGCTACTTCAGCACTACTTGTCTGGCCTCTATTCCAGACAGCAACGCTGTTTTCTGGGGCTATGTCAAGCGAGCCATAGGCCCGCTGGCTGTCAGCCTCTCGGCGGATGAAATGAGCATCAGCATCGGCGACAGCGGCATCACCGTCCAGAACGACCAGGGCAAGCGCAGTCCGGCCAGTGATGCAAAGATCGCCGCTGCCAAGCAGAACATGCAGCTGCGCGGTTTGGCTGCCCTCTCCGATGCCATCCGCTACGTCCTTGGCCCGAACGGGATAGACTCGTCCTCATGTCCCCGTCTGACGGAGCTGAAGAAGCTGCTCATCCAGGACATAGACACCTTTGAGCTCAGCGTCGGCCTCGATGGCAACTACATCTCCTTCTTCGAGCTGGTGCCCATCATGCGTGGCGTGCAGTCGAAGCTTCGGACCATCGTGGGGACGTCCCTATTCGACAGGCTCTTCAATCCTGACACAGAGCTGCTCATCACGCTGGCCTCCGGCTGCAGGGACTATATTGCCTACCGCTGTGCCGAACTCTATACCACGATGTCCTCCCGTCAGCAGCGAGGCCGTCCTGGTGTCGTCGAATGGAAGCCCGTTCTCCGGCCGCTCTATGATGACGTGGAGGACACCGGCAACTGGTATGCTACGATGGCATCGGAGGCGCTTGCCGCGCTTCAGGCCCTTATTGAGGAGAATGCCGAGGAACTCGGTGTCGAGCACGGTTCCTGTGCCGACGATTGGAATGGTCCTGGGAAGCGGCTGTTTAACATCTACGGCTAAATGAGAGACGTTGTTATAGGTAATAAGAAAGCGCAGCTCCCCTCCGACTGGTCGGAGCTGACCACGTCGCAGCTGGAGCTGCTGGCGCGCATCTCCTCGAAGCCGGTGCCCGTAGAGACAGCCAAGCTCTATATCGTCCTCAACCTGCTTGGCCTGCGCATCACGCGCAAGGTTGAGGACGATACTTTCCGCTTCGTATGGCGTCACCGTCGCGGTGTCATCACTACGGAGCAGATGGCGCAGCTCACGGCCGTCTATGACCATTTCTATGCGGACGTCGAAGGCAAGAAGGGCGTGCAGGTGCTGCGTCCGACATTCACCTCCGACCCCTATCCTCATCTCTGTGTCATGGTCTATCCGTTCCGGACGCCTGGAGATGCGTTGGAGCGCGTCACCTACAATCAGTTCGCCTATGCCCACACCTTTACCGTGGAGCTTTCCTCCGACCCGTCGGTCCTGCCCAAGCTGTTGGCTTGTCTTTGGCACCGTAGCCGTAAGTGGGATGCCGAGCGTGTCGATGAGGATGCCCGTCTCCTTTCTCGTCTCTCCCAGGAGCGCCAGATGGTGATGTTCTGGTACTGGCTTGGCTGTCTCTCTGCCATCCGCTTGCTCTTTCCCCGTATCTTTAGCGGAAGCGGCAAGGGTGGTAATCCGTTTGAGGAGCAGCAGCGCGTCATTGATGCCCTTGCCGATGGCGACATGACCAAGAAGGACAAGGTGCGTAGCGGTCTGCTCTATGATGCTTTGTTTAGTATGGATGAAGCCATCCGCAAGGCCGACGACCTGAGGAAATCCCTGAAAAAATAGCTTTCTTTTCGGATGTTTTTCATAGATAGGTATTAGTTAAACAATCCCATGCCATTGGACAGCCGGGAGGCAGGCTTTGGCAGCAAAGACTTTTCTCATGGTCTTCGTACGGGGGCACGGGTTGCCCCTGTTTTTATGCGCTCTGATTTTCGGATGCCCCCGGAAATCAGCTTCGCAGGCCGTTCCCACGTTCAGCCCATTTAAAAAGCACTGTTTAAACTCGCAAGGGTCAAGGGAAGAACGCTTTCTTCCCTTGCTACAGCTCGGAACCGCGCGCCGCCCTCGCGGACAGCTTCGACCGAGCCTCTATGCCTTCCCTTATATGTAACGCCCGCACGCCCAAACGGAAAAGCCGAAAAGCCCAGCGAGGGCGCACCAGCGCCCGACCGCGCCCTCACAACGCATCGTGCGTGGCGAAATTCGATTTCGATGAAGCGAAGCAAAACGAAAATCGGATTCCGTCATGCTCGATGATACCGCTTTCTGCTGCATGGACGGAGCGCGCCTGCCCAGCTGACTGAGCGAGCGGCGCTCGGTCTATGCAACACATCCTCCCCGCCATGGTTGCAACCTCCCGCGGTTTGGGTTGCAACCTCCCACGGCTTTGGTTACAACCTTGCCTTGCGAAATGTTAAAAATGCGGTTATCATAAAAAAAACTGCGTTTTTATTTTGCTATTAAAATTAAAAGCATTACCTTTGTATCGTAATAATCAAACAGACATCGACAATGAAGTACAACGAACTTGAAAAGCTGGTCAGGAAAGCAGGATGCTATCCTACGGGCGAAGAACAGGCAGGCCATCCGCTTTGGATTAATCCTAACACGGGCGAACGCTTCGCAATGAGTCATCATCATTCTCGGGAGGTCGCTGCGGGAACACTGAAAAGCATCAAGAGGGCAGCGGGGATTAAATAATCCCCTCCCTCTTGCACAGATAAAGACATTATAAAACTTGCAAAAAATGGAAAAAAGGAAAGTAAATGCAGTTATTGAACGTGCCTCCGATGGCTCATACAGCATCTACAGCGATGCCGAGGATTTGGGTTATCTTGTGACGGGTACGGGTGAATCCGTCGAGGAGGCTATGAGGTATTTTGAAGGCGGCTATGAGGATATCAAACGAGTGTACAGAGAAGAGGGCAAGCCGTTCACCGAGGTAGAGATGGTCTATACCTATGATGTGGCCTCGTTCCTATCCTATTACTCTAAGGTGCTTTCGTTGGCAGGTCTGTCACGGCTGACGGGTATCAACCAGCAGCAGCTGTCGCAGTACGCCACTGGCCGCCGCCATCCGTCACCCAAGACGGTGGCGAAGGTGGATGCGGCCATCCACGCCTTTGCACAAGACCTGAGCGCGGTGAAGTTTGTTTGATTATTACGCCCTTTTTCAACTTACCGCTCACTTGTGCAGCCCCGGCAATAGTCGGGGCTTTTATGTTGTTCAGCATAAGGGAGTTATTTTTTCACGTCTTTTTTTGGCAGTTTGTGAATTTCAGCCTATCTTTGCTGCCGCTAAATAGGAGAGTGGCACTGCAAACGGGTTTTCCTTAGCCCTTCCAGCAGTGCCGCTTTTTTTCTTCCCTATCGAGTAAAAAAAAGAGACGGCCTTGTGGCCGTCCCCTGTCTAACCTACGAAGCTATGCTTGTGGTCGTACTTGCCGATGACCGGCATGTCCCAGCTGAGCTGGATGGAGAACCTGTCCCTCTTTGATTCGAGGTTCTTCCTTACTGTTCGCATCCTGCCTTCGACGAACGCTTCGAAGGCATCCCTGAAGGAAGCGTAGGTGACAGACACCTTTGTTGTGCGTGTCCAGCCGTTGAAGCAGACGTGATAGTGAATTTCGGTTACTGTGACGAAATCGTTGATGGTTGTGAATTTCTTTTCCATATTGATAGAGATTTAATGTTGAACAATAAAGTGAAGAGGACAGCCTTGCGACTGCCCTCCGTTGAAGTTTACCATATCTGGTGATATGGCTTGTTGGACTTTGGCAACGCTGTGGCCACGTAGCTCCAGCAGTTGTTGTCTGCCTCGGCTTCAGCGGCCTCGTTAGCCTCCTTCTCCGAGAAGAATACCATGAAGAACGTTTCGGGCCAGTCCTGATGTCCCGAAATCACATAGAACTTGCTGGGCGCGACTTCCAGCTGAGCGCGGTTCCTTAATTTTTCCATAGCTAAATAGGATTTAAGGGTTAAACAATAAATTAACTAACAGATTCAAACTTTGTCGTTCTCATCTGTTTGTACAGAAACCACGGCGCCAGAACGGACGGAAGGAGCGCATGGTTCCATGTGCTCCTTCCGTCCGTTCCTCTTGCCGACTGGCTCCAAAAGGAAGCGGAAAAAACTATGGAGGGGTAACGATTTTACAAAGTAAAATGGTGGGTTCCCTGCAGAGATTGTTCCGACCCTTTTGGACGTGTCGGCAAGACGCCGTAACTTTGTACAAACAGAGAGATAGACCTCCCTGAGATGAAAAACAAAAGCAGACTTGAGCCGCCTGTGGTATCACAACGTTGACAGCCACACTCAAAAGGGCGGCCTTAGCCGCCGCTTACACGGCAATCCCTTCCTTACGGAAGAAGTTGTAGAACATCTGGCACGCCCGCTGCGCACTCTCGTATGAATTACTGCAGTACTTCAGTTTGCCGTCACGACAGACGCAATACATCTTAACACCCTTCCTGTTGTAAGCAATCTTTATCTTATACATAACGCTGTTATCTTAATAGTATGAATTCATCCGTTTGGTCTTGGCGAGGAAGATGGTCATCCTGACGTCAGCGCCTGCAGCTTTCATCCGGTCGATGAAAGCGTTCGCCGTCCGGCAGGTGGTACAGATGTCGTCGAACACGACAACCTTCTTACCCTGGAAGAAAGTGTCGTCGATGCGGATATTGCCGGCGGTGTCCGCTTCCTCGCGGTTGTGTCCCATATGCACCTTCCTTCGCTTGCCATCCACGCGAACATGCTCGAAGCCGTTGGCGGCTCCGCTCAGTCGGCAAAGCTCGGAGGAGAAGCGTCTGTACCTCCTGACGTGTGTGCGCTGGCATGATGCCGGAATGCAGACGATGACCGTCTCTTTGAGGTTGGTGGCCGACAGTGCGCAGTTCACGGCGCGGGCCGCCCATCTGGAGGCGTACCGCCTGCCGTCCTTGAAGTCCAGGATCCTTCGCGTCATGTCGATTTCCTCGAACGACGCCCTGCGGATGCGTCGTTTCGGGATATAGTCGTACAGTGCAAATTTGAGCATAGCCATAAAAGTAAGGGCGAGCCTTGCGGCCCGCCCGTGAGAATGATTATCCGTTGACTGAATAGACCTGCCTGATGTCGAAGACGTACTTCATCGGGAAGAAGCTGCTGGGTTCGCCCGCTTCGCCCGCGCCGCCGTCGCTGGAGGCCTGTGGCTTGTCCCAGAGCAGGAACGCCTTGGCGCCTTTGCGGATCCGCTTGCCCTGCGCGGCCCACGCCTCCAGTGTCCTGAGTACTGTTGCTCCGCATTGCTCGCGATAGTAGCGCAGCAGCAGCTGGTTCCTGTTGGAGCTGTCGCCTGTAGCCTTGGCCTCTTCGATAAGCTGGCCAGTGAGCTCGTGGAGTCTTTTGCGCCGCTCTTCTTTGGGAGTAAGTGCGAAGGGGTTGAGGAACTTGACAGCGGACTTTGGACTGGAGCCGCTTACGGTCTGTGCGGATGCTGTCTGCTGGGTTGCTGCACTCTTGTTAACGCTCTCTTTCTTTGTTCTTGTTGCCATGATTGTAATTGTTTAATGGTTTGACTTGGTGTGAAGGGGCTGCTGAACATAGGGTTCATTCCCATTTACGCTGCAGGTATAAGCGCAGCAGCGATGGCCAGTCAAGGGCACGCCGGAAAAATTTTACAAAGTTTTACGCAGGAAAAGTTTTACAAATTATTCCGAAGCGTGTTCCATTCACCCTTGACAGGCGTTGAGAGGCTGCGCTACCTTCGCGGCGTAAATGGATGAACACCTGTGCGGGGCAGTCCCTTGCCAAGTCGGGCCATGTGCAATGTTGGCAAGACAAGGGCAGGGAAAGGAGCGTGTGCGGCACCCTGCCGACGCATCGCACGTGTCGGTTTTTTGTCCTTTGGCCGCCGTCGGGTTCTGGTTACCTTTGCCTAAAAGAAGAGTGACACAATGGACTACAATCACTTTGAGTTTTGCGAGGAGATGGCCAGGACGCTCCGGGCAGTGGCTCACACGGACAAGCGGCAGCGTTTCTTCAAGGCGAGCGGCGGCGAATGGTACGCCGATGTAGAGGACAGGCTGAGCAGCATCAGCGGCACGGTGCTCATCGCCGTTGACAGCGGTGAGATGGACACGCAGGGCTTCGGTGCTGAAGGTGTGGAGGACGAGTGGAAGTTCTTCGTCGTTCTGGCGCAGGCCACGGACAACGACCATCCTGACACGGTGCATGCGGCCATGAAGGCCTGTCGTACCTTGGCGGTTGCCGTGCGTAACGTGCTGTTTCGCCGCTACCCGAAGATGCCGCGGACAACCAGTATCTTCCCCGTCGGCCCGATGGCCGATAACTTCTACGGCGTAGCGCTGGAGTTCACCATGGTTGCCTACGACAACTACGCGCCTGACGAGACGCTTTTCATCGAGGAGGAGGACGACGATGCCGCTGAACAAACCGCTGGATGAGTTCACCCTGAACGACTGGCTGGAGGCGCAGCGTGCGCTCCCTGCCTCGCGTTTCAAGAGCATGAAGGCGTTGGCCACGCGTGCCGACATCTTCGTGCCCTATGAAGTGCGCGGGCGGTCGGGCCAGCCGCACGTTCTCTTCGAGAGTCCCGCCGATGCCATGCAGATTGTACGCATCGAGGACAGGGAAGCATTGAAGGAGTTCGACGATGCGCTGAAGGCGTGGGGCGATGCCGTCGTTCAGGCGCTTCGTATCAGCTCGGCTCAGAAGACAGGCGTCTCGAAGGAGAACGACGCTTCGCGCCGTCTCACCTACAGCATCAGTTACAAGGTGCGCTATGACAAGCGCTTTCACAAGGAGCCTGTGGCCATCGGTTTCCGCTTTGTCCGCCACGGCATCTACCTCCATCATGGAGCAGGACGAGGCGAGGGCGGCAAGGTCGGTTCCCACTGGCTCGACCGTCTTGGCGTGCGCAAGGAGACTAACCCTGCCAGCTTGGGCAAAGCGGGGTTCGGCAAGCGCAAGAAACAGGACTGGTTCAATCCCGTCATGGACCAGTTCGCCCCGCAACTGCTTGACATCGCGGCACGCTACTGTGCCGAAATGGTCGTACATTCGGAGTTCCTGTATCTTTAATTTTTTAAACCTTACCTTTAATTTATTAAACAATGGCACAAGATCTGACAAGAGCTATTAAGGTCTACCTGGACAGCAGCCAGTACGCGCAGTCGCTGAAGAGCATGGAGGCCGCGTTGGAGAGTTACCGTTCCAAACTTGACGACTTGCGGACGGCCGGTGATGCTCAGAAAACCTCTGTCACTAATCTTACCGTTGCATTAGGGGCGATGAAGAATCAGCTCGCTTCCTTGGAAGCCGCTGGCAAGGGTGACAGCCAACAGGCCGCTGAATTGCGTGTTCAGATAACGGCCTACGAGGGTGATCTGAAGAAGATGAACAAGACACTGGCCGACTGTTCTCGCGAGACCAAACGTGCCGAGACATCGTTGGCCAGCTATGAGAAGAAAGTAGAGGCGCAGCGAGAGAAGAATGAGCAGCTGCGTAAGACCTTGAATAATCTCTCAGGTGCCAGCTATAACCAGTTGAGGGCAGCGCAAGCAGCCTTGAAGAAGGAACTGCGTGAGCTCGTCCCCGGTACCGAACAGTACAACCGCACGCTGGAGCTGCTGCGTCAGACTACCATACGCATGAAGGCTGCTGACGGGCAGTGGAACGCCGAACTATCCACTCGCCCGGGGCTCTTCTCGCGAGTCTCGCGAGCGTTGAACAAGTACTTTCTGATGCTGACGGCTTCCGCGACGAGTGTCACCGCTTTGATCACCACTGGGCGAAGGGCAATCCAAGCGTTCGCCGAGCTGGAGGATGCCGAGGCAAAGGTGCGCAAGTATTCAGGTCTGACGGCGGATGAAGTTGTGCGCCTTCGCCACGAATTAGCGTCTATCGACACCCGCACCTCCCAGATGGCGCTCACCGAGTTGGCTGCGTCTGCAGGTCGTCTTGGTATCAAGGGCGTCGAAGATCTGCGCCGCTTTGTTGACGCGGCGGATAAGATTAACCTCTCACTGGGCGAAGACCTCGGTGCAGAGGCCGTTACGAATATCGGTAAGCTCGCCAACCTTTTCGGTGAGGATAAGCGACTCGGCCTTGACAAGGCCATGCTCAGCACAGCCAGCGCGATTACAATGCTGGCTAAGAATAGTACAGCCGCCGAGCCCTATCTGGTGGAGTTCGCTTCCCGAATGGGTGGTGTGTCAGCTTCCATGAAGATTGCGCAGTCGGACATTCTCGGTATGGCATCGGCTCTTGATCAGAATATGCAGAAGGTGGAGATGTCGGCCACGGCCATGCAGACGCTTCTCGTGAATATGTTCCGCGACCCTGCCCGCTTTGCCCGGATTGCAGGTTTTGAGGTCAAGGCGTTCACCGACCTTCTGAATACCGATGCGAACGAGGCTGTCGTCCAGTTCTTGGAAGCGCTGCATACCAAGGGCGGTTTTGACGAGCTCGCGCCGCTCTTCGCTGATATGCAGATGCAGGGCAAGCGTGCCATTCAGGTTATCAGTACGCTTGCCGGCCATACGGATCAGCTGCGCGAAGCACAGCAGCTGGCGGGCGAGGCTTACGAGGAGGGAACCGAGTATCTGAACGAGTTCAACATCATGAACGAGACCACGCAGGCCAAGTTGGAGAAAGCGCGCAAGCGTCTGCAGGAGCTGCGGGTGGAACTCGGCGAAAAACTGAAACCCATTCTCTCCCACATCTATACTGTCGGAGGAGCTCTGGTCAGGATGTTGAATGTCACCGTTGACTGGCTTGGCAAGAATGGCCGTGCGTTGGTGATCGTCACCGGCACTATTGCGGCCTGTACCTTGGCGCTGAAGGCCCATGCTATCCAGCAGCGAATCGTTGCCCTCTGGAATGACAAGCTGCTTGTGTCCTTCAAGAGGCTGTGGGCCGTGCTCGTTGCCAACCCTTGGGTAGCTGTGGCCACTGTTGTTGCCGTATTCATTGCCCGCTTGAAGGATATGAATCTCCATCTTGCTGAGAGCATCAAAAAGACGAATGTTCTTGCTGGCCTTCGCACCAAGGCCGTCCAGTCCACTCAGGAACAGATAAAGGAGCTGAAGACCTATCTCGAAATTGCCAAGGATACTAACAAAAGTGAAGATGAGCGGCTGACAGCCTTGCGCAGGCTACGTGACATGAATCCCGAATACCTCGGTTGCATTGATGGCCAGCGTCTGAAGACCGATGAAGCCGCGGCCGCTGTCAATCGGTATATTCAGGTTCTTCAGATCCAGGCAGAAATAGAGGAGTCGCTGGAGCGTCAGCGTCAGCTGCGTGAACAGCAGCAGACCATCGACCAGCAGAAGACGGCAATGGCCGGAAAGACCGTTCTCACCTCCTGGGAGAAAATGTCAGCAGCAGCTCAGGGTGTCTGGCAGGTTCTGACCAATCCTATTTGGAAGCCAGTCACCCAGACGTTCAAGCCCACGTATGATTACCTTACTGGAGGACAGTTCGACGAAGCAAAGGAGGCGCTGGACGAACAGTATGGTAAATTGGAACAACATATTGAGGAACTGCGACAGAGTCTCATTGATGTTATGGCCAAACCGCTCCAGACTTCTAAAACCACCCCTCAAGGTGGTTCGGGGTCTGGTCTTGGCCTCTCTCTTGACGACCTCGTTGAGAAGTACGAGGGTGAGAACGGTCTGATTACGCTGCTCAACGAGAAATATGAGGACGACAAACGTAACTTCGACCGTCAGTTGGCAAAGAAGGTCATCACCAAGGAGCAGTATAACGTCCGGATGGCGGAGCTTGACCGCCAGCACTACACCGTACTTTCCCGTCTCTATGACGACTATCATGCTGAGATGGGCCGAGTGCAGGAAGACAAGGAGTCGAAGCGTACGGCAAAGCTGCGTACCATCCACCGCGAGCGCGAGAAGGCTGACAACGAGTCGGCCAAGGCGCGCATCCGCATCGAGGAGGCACTGCATGAGAGCCTGGCCAAGCTGGAGGAGAGCGCCAGCATATCCAGCAAGAAGGGAGACCCCTACGGAACGGTCTCGAAGGAGTACGACCAGCGCACCAAGACGCTGAAGGAGTACTATGAGACGGCCAAGGCCGCCAATGCCAGGCTCTATACAGACGAAGAGGAACATCGGGCGGCCGACCTTCAGGTACACATGCTCTACACGCAGGGCCGTCTGGCGCTGGATAAGTGGTACACGGACGAGCGGGCTTCCATCGACCGCTCGGAACGTCGCCGTGCGTTCAATGAGGAACGTCGCGGGCTGACCGCTGAAGAGAAGTGGCACGGCATGTTGGTCCAGGACAGCATCGTCTCCGAATATGAGTTGAAGAGGAAGGAGCTCGACCTCTATTTAAAGTATGAGTATATGACCGAGGCCGAGCACCAGCGCGCGCTGCGCGAGCTGCGCCTCTCGGAGGTCAGGGCCTACTACGACCAGCTGAAGGGCTATGCCGACACGATGATACAGTCCCTGCAGCAGGCGGAGATCGATGCCGTCGAAGCGAAGTACGAAGTGCTGATCAAGGCCGCCGAGAATAACGGCGATGATACAGAGGCGCTGGAGACCGAGCAGGCCAATGCCAAACTGGAGATACAGAAGAAATACGCCCTGTCCAACCTGGTCGTTAAGCTCTCTCAGATTACGGCCGATACGGCGGTGGCCATTATGACTGGCTTCGCGCAGCTCGGTCCTGTGGCAGGAGCCGCGGCGGCGGCCATGCTCGCCGCCACGGGTGCGGCACAGTACGCCTCGGCCCTGTCAGAGTACAACAAGGTGAAGGGCATGGGTCTGTCGTCGGCACCCTCCGGCAACTCAGCGTCTTCTCCGACACCTGCGATGGAGCGCGTCGTGCAGTATGCTGTCGGCCGCTATGACGTCATAGGAGCCTCCGACGGCAAGACTTATTCACGTGTGCCGTTCGTAGGCAGTCCAGTAACGGGCATTGTCAGTCAGCCTGCCCTAATCGCTGAAAGCGGGGCGGAGCTGATTGTCAATGCTGCCGACCTCCGCAGGCTTCAGGCTCACGTGAATTATGGTCTGGTCGTGGAAGCGATTAATGACGCCCGCAAGGGTGTGGTCCCCCAGCGTGCCGAGGGCAACTACACGGCGCTCCCTCCGAAAGCATCGCACGTGTCAACCTCCGTGGACGAAGCCGAGCTGCTGGAGCGGCTTGACGAAATCAAGCTCCTTCTCGGCGCATGGCCTACCCGGTTGAGGTCTTATGTCGTCCTGTCAGATATCGACGAGGCAAGCACACTCCTTCAGCGAAGCGAAGCACCGTTTACGCGTAAGGATAAAAGGAGCTATATCTTGAACAAGTCCGACCGTTAATCCAGTTTAGCATCAAATTTTAAAACTATGGCCTTGAAAATATATATCGGCGAGGAAGTTCTTGACCTCCCTCGCGACTACACCCTGGAGTGGAATATCACCTCACCGATATTCAACGAGCGCGGCAGTCAGACAGTGCCGCTGACACTGCCTGCGACGCCGCATAATCTGAAGCTGCTCGCCCATCCTGAGCGCATCGATGCGGCCGAGCGTTCGGACGTGCGGGACGGAGCCTTCGCCGATGGCATCTTCTACCGCCGTTGTAAGATTAACGTCCTTGGCAGCAGTGCCGACGGCATTGAGATTTCACTCGGGACTGACGAGAGCCTGATGTATGCCGAGTGGAACGACCGCAAGTTGCGCGAGGTTCCCGGCCTGCCCGTCTATACGCCGACGGGCAACGACCCTCTTGGAACGCTCATCTCCCTCATGAATGCCTGCTATCGCCGGCAGGTCGAGCTCGACTATCACGTATTCCCAGTGGCCGTGGAGTTCAATGAGCCTTCCGAGGATACAGGCTCAGACGACATTCCCGTCTGCACCATCCTCAATGAGGTCTATCGCGACGACACTGTACGCGAAGAGGGTGACCTAATCGGGACAACGCTCTATAGCGAAGCCCGCACGGTAACCGTAGGCAAGGCCTCGGACGGCAACACCGTCGATGTGCCCCGAGGCTACGGCATCACACCTTTTCTGCGTGTCGGTCGTTTTCTCCACACCCTCTTCGCCTGTTATGGCTACACCCTTGCGGACAACATCTTCGATACAGACCCGCAGCTGAAGCGCCTGGTCATCCTGAACAACACGGCCGATGCCATCTGCACAGGCACGCTCTCTTATGCCGACCTGCTGCCCGACTGCACGGTGAATGAGTTTCTGGAATCGCTGAAGGCCCACTTCGGCGCTGTGTTCTACCTCGACGGCAGCAGCTTGACCGCTCGTTGTGTGCTGCTGCGTGACACGCTGGCTGCGGATCCGGATGTCGATTTGACGCAGTACCACGCCTTGCGCCCTGAGCTCACCTTCAATGAGCCGCGCCAGCTGGTACTCGCCAGCAAGAGCAGCTACATCTATGCTGACACGAAGGAGGAGACCTTCGCTGAGTTCTTGGCCAAGTACGGAAATCTTACCGACACCAACGCCGGCGGGCGATTTGTGAAAGGAGTTCCCAAATATGAACAGGATCTCTTCACTGGTACCATCTACCTGAACGGCGCGACACGGATGGAGAAGATCTTCTTCTCATCGATGCAGTGGCCATGGAACCGCAAGACAGATAAGGTAGCGGAGGAATCCGTCGAAGGTGCCGATGTTCTTGTGCCGATGTACACCTATCGCGGTACCGGCACTGTCGGCGGTTTCCCACCGTTCTGTCTTTTCGCTCTTCCCCTCTTCCTGAGCGGTGTCCGCAATGCCCATACCGTCCTGAAGGCCTCCACTCAGGAAGACGACACCCTGACGCAGAAGACTGATCTGGCGTTCTGCTTCGCCCATGGCAACTACATCACTCCAGGCGATGAACAGTCCTACGGTCTCTACTACGGTAGTCCCCTCTGCTATGCCCCCGATGGCAGTCACTACCGCGACGCCCAGGGCAATCTCTACCATAGCAGCCTAATCTATGTGGGCGAAAGCGGCGCCTATGCTCGTTACTGGTCTTCCTTTGACCACCTGCTCCGCTATGCCAATCGTACTGTCAAGACTGAGTTTGTCGGCGCTTTTGCCGGAGGAGTCGTTGATGCCTCCCGTCCGAAGCTGCTATTCGGGCAGCCGCTCCTTCTCGACAGCCTTGGCCAAACGTTTCCCCTCTCGCGCCATGTCAGCCGCGAGGCTACTTTCCGAAGCATTAAACTCCTTGATCCGGTGACTCCAGTTGCCGTGCCTGATATCAGCAGTCCTCTCGGCTACTGGGCCGTTGAGAGCAATGAGGCGACGGTGAAGGGCGACCTGCTTACTGCCATACACGAGTCGCTCGCGTCGCAGTACAGCAGCTATGAGATCATTGAACTACGCTGGGTGGAGGTTGACAAGGATATCCCCTCGTCCTCCTCTCATCCGACGGCGCAGCAGGTGGCTAACAGCGTCACCCAATCTTATACCTACGGCCTGCGCGTGGAGTACCGATATAATTACAAGCGCACAGGCTTTCTCTACTGGGAGTCGGGCAATGCCTCGCGGTCAACAGCCACTGCCGCCGTCACCGTCACCCGCACCGCCACGGCATATTAACGGCAAATTAATGGGTCCACAGCCACTGCCGCCGTAACCATCTCACGCACCGCCACGGGGTATTAACGGCAAATTATTGGCAAATTATTGGCCAATCACTCAAAGCAGAGGCACAGCTGTTCGGGTTTTTTACTCTCTTTCTTAAACGGTTCCTTCGGTTTCTCCAGCCTGTCGCAGATGGCCACACGCTTCCCCGCACGAATCAATCTGGGAAGATTGATGTCCAGCGCATGAAACGGGAAGGAGATTGTCGGCGTGCCATCGTCAGCATCCTGTTCAACAGTGATGTCAAGAACGTCGCCACCGAAGGCGGCGTCTTCGTTGTATGCCTCGTAGAAATCCCCGCACCGGAACAGCAGAAAGGCGTCCGGATACCTGGACTTCATGTCTTCGAACGTCTTTTTCACAATCTTTTCCATGGACAAGAAAAAAAAATGAAGGGGCCGTAGCCCCTTCGTGTTAATCAGAAGTCAAGTATCAACTCTGCCATGGCCGCGTTCTGCGGGATGATGGATGGAAAGTCTGTCTTTCCAGGCTTGTAGATTTCCGTGGCGATGTTGTACACGTCCCATGCGGTGACGGACTGGCCCCTGTCGCTTTTCTGCTTGGCATCGTAGAGCAGGTTCTCGGTGAAGGCCGAAATCTGTGCCTGGTTGAGCGGATATGTCTTGACCTTCTCCTCGTCACGCAGAAGCGTGTTAATGGAAGTGCTGTCGTGTGTGACACGTGCCGCCACGAGCATTCCGATGAGAAGGTAGATATCCGTCGGCGAGAGGATACGGCTTTTGAGTCGGCGGATCCGTTCGCGGTCCTCCGTCATCTCCGTCTCGAAGTTTCTGAGCCAGCCGTCCACACGTTCGAACATCTGTTCGATGGTCAGCTTGTCTTTGCTGCCATAGGTTGAACAACGGTGGACATCACCGAGGATGCACTGATTGTGACAGATTTTGACGCATGGCCCGATGGCGAAGGTTAGGCCGTCCTGATGGAAGGAGATGGCCAGTGCCGTTGTCAATTCGTCCGTTTCCCAGTTGCGGATGTCGATGGTGGCGAACACGCGTCGAAGGATGTGTGCCTCCACGGCTCTTTCGCCGTACTGTTCCTCCAGCTCGCGGGCGACGGAAACGCCCATCATGGCCTTCGGTCCTGTGGAGCTGGCGAAAATCTCGTGGATGTTCCAGTTGAGGTTGTAGCGGTCGCAGATCTGTCCGACCCGCTCGATGACCTCATAATGATAGATACCTTTGACGGGGTTGCCGTCGTAGTCTTTTTCTTTGACCGTTCGTTTGAGCGTGTCAAGATTCATGCACTGCACCTTATTAGCGGTGAAGTCAAATTGCTGAGTAGGTTCAGCGGCCATCAGTTCAGTTCCCATTGCTTTTTGTGATTAAGGATGAAACATAATTATATTCGGGTATTCCCTTTCCATTGACGTGCCCCAACTTGCGGCAGCCGGAAACGCTGTCAAGTGAATGTGGCAAATGTTTCCCGAAGGGGGACAAAAGTTTTCCAATCTTGAATAAACTGAAAAGTTTTGGAAAGATTTGCAAGATGGTCTTGTCTGCGCACTTTACTGCGATTGACGGAGCTGCTACCTTTGCGCGTCAATGGGAAGGGATGCCCGAACGCCTATTTTGTCCTTTTGCCAAAAAGCCTGGGGATGTACCTTTGTACTGTTATGAGTCTTGCAGTCACCCTCACCCCGTCGGGTCGTGCCCTGGTCGGCAACCCCATCAAACTGACGATAGCCACGGACGGCATCGCCGTCTACACGGTCATTGTGGATGGAACGCCTGCCTACACGGGCAGCGGTCAGGGGGCATTCTATGTGTTCCTAAGCGAGATAATTCTTCCCTACCTATCAGCACAACTCTGCTCCAATGAGAACGGCAATGCGGTCATCCCTATCAGTGGCCAGTATGCCAATGTTATGGTGAGCGTGTCCGACGACGACGGCAACGGGCCGGTCACGAAATCACTGATGGTCTATCTGGGCGGCATCTCCCGAAGGGCGTTCCGTGCCCTTGGAGGTAACAACATCTTCACGGCACGCTTTATGGCTGCCACGAACTTTTTCTTCACGGCACGCGGTACCGCGTCGCTCATCACGATGAAGGAACGGGAGATTATGCCGCTGCCTATGATTGTTCCAGAAGCGCTACAGGTTGTTTGTGGCAGTCATTCCTATAGCCCCTCCGCCGTTGCAGGCACGTTTGCTGCCCTTAATCTGGCGTGGCTCCGCGCCTATTGGCAGACGACCTTTGGTTACCTCCCAGACCATTTTGATATCTATGGCTATCATGCCAAGGCAGTCACCATCCGTTTTGAGGCGTCGCCCCTCTCGAAGGACTCCTATCTGGTGCGCTTCCTCGACTCTCTCGGCTGCTACTGTCTGACGGAGTTCCGAGGTGGCGCAAGTCAGGGTGTGGACATGGGAGATGATGTCAGCTACCAGAAGTACGACGCTGTTACTGACAGCTATGCTGAGGGTCGCAATCGCCTCGAGGTGCACCCCGTCGTTAAGATGAGTACCGGTTATCAGACAGAGGCCGAGCTGCTGTTCCTTCAGGAGCTGCTGCAGTCGGAGGATGTGACGTTGCTCTCCTTCCGCGGCGCCGACCGAAAGGTGACGGCCACGTGTGACAGCTTCGAAGTGGCGCTGGCCTCCTTCTCCCCAGGAAGCCTTGACTTTGACTTTCGTTTTGTTGATGCCGATATAACCTTAGACTGATGAGCCGCAAGACCTACACTCTCCGCTATCTTCACCCGTCGGGCAGCTACCGCACCCTGCAGCTGACCGGCAAGGGCTACTATAGCGGTGAACGTGAGGCTGTCCCTTCAGGCGAGGTATATGATATGGTTACGGACAGCGGACGAGAGGAAGATGGCCGTTCGGCCTTCCGCCCGGTGCTTGTTGTGTCCACCTCTTTCTTGCCAGAGGCGAGCCTGATGGAGGTGGTGGACATGGCCAAGAGTGAGGATGTCACGCTGATGGACTGGCAGGGCTACAACGTCAAGGTCATCCCGTCGGCCGATGATGTGCTCCTTCAGCTTCTTTCCCCAAAACCTGGTTCCCTGAAGATTCGTCTGCGTTTTGCCGAATCCGATGAGCGCTATTCGCCCCTTCCTGTTTCCGTTACGCCTGGATTCCGAATCCATACCGATGTCTTTGCAGCCCAATTCAATTGAAATGCCTACGACACAGAGCTATATAGACCAACTAATCCAGGAAATCAACGATGCCGTTGAAGCAGGAAGCGTCACCAATGTCATGGTGGGCACGATCTTTGACTACCTGAACAGAAAGGTCCTGAATATTGAGGAGACATTGCTGGCTGACCTGTTCATTGGCACGACGAGGGTACAGAGGATGAGTGCAGCCCAACCCCTTACAGGGATTTCAAGCATATCATTCAGCAAGAGGCCTGGCGGTAACATCAGCCCGGCGGGTAACGAGGTTGGTCTTGAAATTGTTGAAGTGGGTGGTCAAAGGGCTCTTCACACGTCCCTTCCTTTTTACACGGACAGCTGGCTCGCTTCGGGCGGCATCGGTGATGACGATTCGGGCGGTGGGGGTTCGCTCGAAGAACTTGACGACGTGGATGTCACTGGAGCCGAGGCCGGTGATACGCTTGTCTTTAATGGCGAGTGTTGGACGGCTCAGACGCTGCAGGTGTCCGATGGCGACAAGCACTATACGCATAGGCAGGATGCTGCCTCAGACTCCTGGACCATTACCCATAATTTGGGTAAGTTCCCCAATGTGACAGTCATTGACTCAGCCAATCATGTTGTAATCGGCAATGTCAGGTATTTGTCCGAAAACTCGCTCATAGTTACATTTAACGGCATATTCAGCGGCAAGGCATATTTGAATTAACATTATACAGAATAATATGGATATCCTAAACAACTTAAACCTTTGTGGCAACCAGATTCAGAATGTAGTTCTCCACCCGAGCGCGACTGTCCCAACCGCCAAGGCTGGTGCCATTTACTTTGATACGTCTACAGGGGTAAACGCCGTCAAGGTGTACGACAGCAGTGCTTCGCTCTGGAGAGCGCTTCTCGATGGCCGTGACGGATGCGTCACCAACAGCATGATCAGTTCGCTCGCCACAGGCTTACAGGTCGGTGGCGTGGATGTCTTTGTCGCTTCTGGCAATGATGCGAGAGCACATATACCTACGACTGGCGCCGTGTATGATTTCGTCACGGATGCGTTCAAGAAGAACGACGCGATGGTGTATATGGGTACGTTCGCGGCCCAGGCGACATCAGGCGTGACGTTGACGAAGAGCATGTTCACGCTTACGGGCGGCGGCAATCCTGACAACCTGACGACATTTATGTCCAAGGGTTACACGTTCAAGGTGACGGGTAACGGTTACTTCGGAACGATTAAGGTAGAGGCTGGTGATGTGATTATCGTCGGTAAGGACAGCCCTTCAACCACTGTCTCTAACTACGATATAATCCAGATGAACCTGACGGACTACATCACTACTTTTGGTGGAGCGACAGGAGCCATCACGCTTACGGGTGTCGGCAGCGTTGCTGCAACGGCGGTTGTCGGAGGCGTTAATTTCAGCATGTCAAACGGCCTGCTGTCGGCTACGGTCGTCAGAGACACCCCAACGGTAAGCTGGACAGCAGGAACAAGTGCGGGCCCAAAGCTTACCGTGACGGCTATGGGGAATACGTCGACAGCTGTTGCCATCCCCTCGGCATCTGCGGACGCAAGTGGTGTGGTTACGACCGGGACTCAAACATTTGCGGGAGACAAGACGTTTACAGGTTATATTACTCTTAGTACCTCCTTGACAGGACTGACAACAGACGCGGCGGCCACTCTTTCAATCAGGAAACAATCGTATACAATCAATGGCCAGAGTATTGAGGCGTTTCATATACGGCCTTGGAGTGCCGCCAGTAACGGTAATCTTCGCCCATTTCACATCGGAGGCACTAACACACCAGGCTTGTTCTTTACCGGCGCTGTTGCTTATAGCGGTGCGACAAGCGCAAATAGCTGGGGTATTAATACGTTAGACCCAAAATATAGGCTGGAGGTCAATGGCACGTTCGGCGCAGGTGCGTCCACCTTCTCCGGCAACGTAACTATTGGCAGCAGCAGCAGGATCCTGTTTGCCCACTCGTCAAGCAACATCGACTTGCCCTATCTTGAAATCGTGAATGTCGGCACGGCAGCTTCGCCTGTATATGCCATTCATACCAATGTTGGCTTCTATTCCGACAGCTTCATCACATCGGGAGGCTTGGGGCAGAGTGGAGGAGCTTCCGGGGGCTCTGGAATGGAGCATGTGTATAAATACTCTGACCTTACTGGCTCCAATGCCTTTGATATTGACAGCGATGACGACACCTTTAACGCTTATGCCATCAAACAAATGTGGCTGGAGGCCTCTGGTGCTATCTCTAATTCCATAACGCAATTGACTCAGTCCGGTAGCGGTGATGTCGTAACAGGTGTCACAAAAAGCGGCAATGCCATAACTGTAACGAAAGGCAAAGTCACCCACTTAAGTTTAGGTGCCAGCATTGCCTCGAACGCTTCCGTCAACAGCATGATCGGAAGCGGAGGCTTGGAGGTGTTCAGCCTTAGTGGATGTACTGATGCACCGACCTCTTACGGTTCCATGATTCAGTGGTGCAGAAGCGTTGGCCAGACGGGACAAAGTGTGAATACAGCGTCTCAGTTTTTTGTCCCTCATCAATCCAACAAACTATACTTCCGCAACAGCTGGGCGACGGGTCATAACCCAGGCGCGACAGGCGTAGCTTCTGAATGGCAAGACTGGGCGGAAGTGATAACGGACAAAAACATAGGAAGTAAGTTCTCAAAATCTTACACGGTCAAGCGCAGTCTTGCCAGCGGCAACGGTTCGTGGACGGCGACATCAGGCACCTCCGCTTACATGGAGTATAACTCACCAGATGCCTTCTCTACCAAAAACATCGTAGCCGCCCTTTACGACAGTTCCGACTGCCAGGTGATGACCGACGTAAGTATTGTGGCCAAGACAACCACTTCTGGCGGCGATACGATTACCACCTATTTTGTCAGGTTAAACTTCGCTTCGGCCATCGGCTCAAGTGATACCTTCAGGCTTGTGATATTCGGTCTATAATAGTGCAAGGATGACGTTTTTTGAGAAAATATATCTTGGAGGGCAGGAATTCTATTTCGGCGTAGGTGGTGCCGCTTCAAAGATTGGGGCGCTGACTATTGATGCAGCCTCAATAGGAGCCAACGACCATCTTGTTCTAAATAGAAGTACCTATAATTATATAAGATGTAGCGCAGAAGGAAGCTCACTGAATATTGTCACAGGTGGAAAGACCGTTACCGCCGCCAATAGTGATGTTATCATCAACCAATACGGAATGACCGTCAAGACAGGTTCTGTCCCAACCTCGGAATCTGAATTCGCTTTATGTGTTGGAGGCAATATTGTCCCTTCTGCTACGGGATCTTATGCTCTTGGCTCTGCCTCAAAAAGATTCGAACGTGGCTATATACGGTATCTCGACACTCCATCTGGCTATAATCTGCGATTGTGCGCAGCCGGAACGGAGGCGATGAACATATCGACGTCAGGCAATGTCTTTATTGGTGGCAGCACAACAGCAGCTTCGTACAAACTGCAGGTTGATGGTTCCTTCAATGCATCGTCGGCTGACATCTCTGGTGCGTTAAGCGTTACAGGCGCTACCGAGTTAGGTGGCACTTTGTCGGTTGTCGGCAACACGGGCCTTGGGACAGCGGCAGACTCAACAAACAAGCTTTCAGTATCTGGCAAGACGCAGATGGTTGGCGTCTTGAACATCACGGGAGAGACGGGGTATGCCCAGGGAATCAGAATCCACCCGGTTAGCGGCACATCAAGTATTTGGTTCGGTGCTATCAATGTGACTGGTTATGACGAGGGGATGTGTGGCATTACGTTGGATAGTACAGGGTTCAGGTTTAGAGGAACGGCCACGGCAAGCGATACAACACCGAATGACTATTTGAATATCTTATACGGCGGCAACGTTGGCATCGGGACGAGTTCACCTTCGTATAAGTTTCATGTAGTAGGCAGCTCCATGCTTAACGGTACGACCTATCTTGGCAGCGGCACGACCTATTACCTTGGCAATGGCGCGGCGGCGAGCAAGCTCTATTCGCTGACCATAGGCAGCAGTAGCAGCACGCAGATGTCGGTGACCAATGGTGGTGTCGTGACGATTGCCGCTTCCACTGAATTTTCTTCCAGTTCGACGGCCGCATTGAAGGTGTCAGGTGGCGCATATATAGCCAAGACTCTTGCCGTCAACGGGAAAAAAATATACTTTGGGAATGGGACAGGGTCGACAGTCGCGTTTCTTGAAATAGATTCAGATGGCAACCTGCATACAAACGTCGGTTTCTATTCCGACAGTTTCGTTGTCTCTGGCGGTGTCGGCTCTTCGGGCAGCGGCGGTAGTGGAGTCAACGTTAACACCTATTCGCAGATACAGGCAGGCACCGCCACAGGCGTTGCCTCGGAGAACACCTCCTATGTGCCAACAGCGTATGCACTGAGGCAGGTGTATAACTCGCTAAATACGTTATCCAATAACCTTTCGAATTATCTGAATGGTGCCAGCCCTCTATCCGGATTGTTGCTGAGGAATACGAACAACAGTCCCACCATTACGTTCCAAGGAGCCTATGACGGCAGCCTCGGCACGAACGTTACCTTCGGAACATTGTCTGGTTATCGTGCGACAATCAGCAGCACAACCTATACAGGGCTGTCGGTGGGTGCGGACCTGTTCATTCCCAATGGGAAGCACCTGTATACCTATAACTATAACGGTGCTCCACGTTCCATCGCGTACTATGCCACCTCAAACTACAATTACCTGCAACTCGGCGATTCGGCGGGCGTGACGAACATTAAGGGAAGCAGCGTCCAGATAAACGACTCGACGCTGGGTGCTGCGGCGTTCAAAGGCGCGGCTACCTCCATATCGAGCAGCAGCACGGACAGCAACCTCGCGACTGCCAAGGCGGTTTATACCTATGTCAACGCGAACTGCGTGACAAGCTCAGTTCTGGAGGATTACGTATTGAGTTCTTCGTTGGGAGATGCCGCGACTAAAGGTGTCGTGACTTCGCTTTCAAGCACCAGTACTAACCTTATTACTTCAAAGGCAGTCTATGACGGCTGTAAACACAGATTCTTCAAAGAGTACGCATCAACCGACTTCGACAACGGCTCAACAACCGTTGACACGTGGTGGAGGGTCGGTTCGATAGGAACCTCGTACTCATCGCTCGATTTCGTCTTTACGAACAACTATAACAGCGATGAAAGTGCGTCTGTATACTTTAATATCAGCCAGGGATATAAAGAAGGAGGTGCTAAAATAGGTCAAGGCAACTATGTGATAACGCAGACGGGAGGCTATAACAAGTTTATAAAGGCAATCCGCATCGTCTATTATAATGCTAACCGAGGAAGTTCTTATCCGACGGCACACATTGAGCTCCTGCTCTCGGCCGGAAGTACCAATAAACTATGGTGCGAATGTTCTACCACACATCAGACGTTCACATGGAGAGACACCCCGATTCTGGGATTCATTGGAAGTTCAAGCGCCTCCTCTACGTATAGGGCGACAACCCTTTATACATCACGTGGCCCTTCAACGAGTGGCGGTTACGACTGCGGATGGCTCTTTGACCTTGCTTCGGGAGCGAGCATCGGGCAGGGTTCGACAACGGTTGCGAATTTCCTGATACCACAGCTCCTGAACGCTATCTCCACAGGCACACCAGTCTTGTATAGGACGGAGAGCGTGACCATCAACAGCGTCACCTATACTACTCGTTTTGACGTGCATGTTGCAAGAAGAGGATCTGCAGGTATCATGCTTTATTACTTCAACAGTCCGAATAGTGGCAGCGTGGAAATGAACTGCATTGAGATAGGCTACTCGTCAGGCTGGAAGGTGACGGCGAAATACACGAAGACTTTATAATCATTCATCAACATTTAATGTATAACTATGCCACAAAGTAACGGTAGGATCTATAGAGAGATAGTATCAGGCTCCCCTACAAAGGGTATCAGCTTGGACGATATCGCGAAGGGAACGGGCCTGCGCAGCAGCCGTGACCTTGGCACGCTGTGTCAAGGTATCAAAGATTACGAGACAGGACATGTCGGAGGAGTGAACGACAATCCTCTTTATAAGGACAGCAACGAGTATTATGGCGTTATCGCCCGATGGTCGAAGGCGAAGCCGGTGTGGTTCACGGGTCCTCAGTCCTTTCTTGCTCCTGATAACGGCACGGACGCCACATTGGCGGCAGCTTGGGAAGCGCGTAGGAAAGGCAACGTCGATAGTCCGAGCGGAAGGACAAACCCCTATATAACCAATAATCCTGTATTCAAGATGGTCTATGGAAATGAAATTCCTGCCGGGGAGAAGCTTTTTGGAACTGCCACGGGGTCAGGAACCTTCCTCGACTCCAGCGGGCAGTTTAGCATCAATCAGGCCACAGCCAACTATAACCAGGTCATATCGGACGGGGGTTGGCTGTGCGGCCTCCTCTTTGACGGACAACGCATCATCATGACAGATGTGGTGACGTTGCGTTGGCGCTACAATCCGCCTCTGTCAGGCAACGGCGCTGTGTTCCATGCCCTGGATTTCGACGGCTATAACCGTAAGGCCGTGAACCCCATGCCGAAGGTGGAGAGGGGCGCGGTTATCGGTGTGACATTCACCGGAGGAGACACCCCAACAGCCATCAGTATACCTATCACAGCTGCGTTTCCGTCTGTGCCCGATGGTAACATTACCTTTGCGGAACTAAACGATGCTATTAAGGAAAGAGGCTTTTTCGGTACCAATGTGGGTCTTGCCGATATGTACCTTTGCGCGCTCGTTTATCATACGGAATGGGCTGGTGGAGATAATAACGTGAAGATAGACCAGTGCCTTTGGGGGTCATCATCTAAGAAGTTCTCTGAATCGCAGAACGAGGGGTGGAACAGAATTACGCTTTCTTTGCCGAGTTCCGTGATGAGCGGGCTGAACTTATCAACCCTTAAAGACTTGCTATTGAACGGAACGAGTAATGATGAGATAAACGGTCTTAGGGAGTGGAAGGTGAAATTGTTCTGGTGTTCGGCAAAGATATCGAAGACGAACGATCAGCCGCGCGACGGCAGCAACAATGTGCTTTCGAGCTATAAGCTGGTCCGCGGCAACGACGACGTCGTTGGCGGCACCCCAGTCAGATTTGTTGATGCGGACAACACGAGCGAAGTATTCCCGTATGTGATGATTACTAATCCTATCCAGGCTACTACCAATGAGGATGGGACCAGGAACTATTACGCTACTTTTGTGATATATAATCCTACGTCCAACGCAATCACGTTCAGCAAAGTCTGGCTTGCCGCCTATCTCGATGACGACCATACATCCCCGATTTTGGAGCATCCGTTAAGTGATAACAACACCTACCCGTCCAGCGGAAGCAATGCGACGGTAACCATACCAGGTCAGGGAGGTTCCCATGTGGTGACTCTTGCGCTGGCGAACCAACAGGCAGATGACGACTACACGGATTTCCTTTTTTATGCCAAATATGGTAACGGAGTCGACAATGTCTGCGGAGCTCTTATAAGAGTAGGCGGTCTTTCTGAGACGTTCGGTGAAGGAGATGTCTATGGCAGGCGCTGGAGCGATTACAGCGGCGAGTACACCAAACCTACTAACGGATAGGCGATGAAGATATCTGTCGTCATCACGGCCTATAACAAGGAGCGGACGCTGTGGCGTGCCGTCGAGAGCACCATGAAGCAGACGTGGAAGGATATTGAGGTAATTGTCGTTGAGGACAAATCGACGGACCTCACCCTCGGCGTACTGTGGGCACTGAAAGACAAGTACCCACAACTGAAGGTGCTCCTTAACGGGGAGAACGGCGGAGCCGGGCTATCTCGCCGCAGAGGTATCAAGGCTGCATCTGGCGATTATATCTTGCTGCTCGATGGCGATGACTGGCTGGAGCCTGATTATGTGGAAGCTCTCGCGAAGAGGGCAATGGCCGATGACGCGGATATGGTGACAGGTGGCGTAAGCATCCATGCAGATAATGGCGGTATTTGTGAGGCCTCTTACGGGGATGGCACCGTGGCCGGCGATGAAAAAATCCTTCGGTATTTCGGTAAGGTCACGCTGTTCCTTAATGGTCGTCTCGTCAGAAGAGAACTATATGACAAGGTGGAATATCCGGACAGAAGATATATTGAAGACGTCCAGACGTGCGTCATGCTCCTATGGTGGGCAAACAAGAACTGTTTTGTGATACATTGCGGGTATCACTATTCGTACAATCCCGAATCACTCACCCATACAGCTGACCGTCTGAAGGAGATGCTGTACAGGACGCTTTGCGTAACGGACCTGGTGAGGTTCTTCGCCGAGCATGATCCGCGTTACCTGCAGATATACGACTTTGAAACAGCGTACAAAACAGGCCTGAAAAGTATAGCGGCGTGCAATCCTACGGCAGAAACGATGGCGTCATACGCCAAGGAGTGGGAGGAACTTAGACAGTTCGCAGAGAGTTGAATATAGAAGTGTTTAACGACATACTTATTAACCAAAATTCAAAACAAAATGAAAAAATCAGATGTTATTACATTGGTAAATGCTGGTGTCCTGAGTGCCACACAGCATGAGTTAGGTGGCGACGGCTACAAGGTCTTCAAGTTCAAGAGCCAGCTTCGTAAAGCGTTTTTGGCTTTGCAGGAGGCAGAATCCGACCTCGTAAAAGAGTGTGGCATTGAAGACCCGATGGCGTTTGATGCCAGAATGCTTGAACTCCGTCAGCTGGAAAAGCGTTCCGACGAGGAGAAGAAGGAGTTCGAATCCATGAACGAGAAGCTGAAGAACCTGATCGCTCAGAAGAAAGAGCTCTACGACGAGGATGTCACTTTCGACGTGAAGATACCGCTTACTTACGAAGAGTGGGTGGTGCTTCAGAACGAGAACAGAGCTGTGGAGATTGGCAACAAGAAGTTTGACGTCTTCAGCGGCGATGTGGAAGAGCTTCTGTTCGGTCTCCTTTGGAAAGCCCCTGAGGAGGAATAAGCCAAAACCTTCGTCAGCTTCTTCCCTGGCTTATTTAGTCGGGGAAGAAGCATTCCGTTCCGTCATACTAACTATTGATGAAATCCCCGTTCGCTCCCCAAGTGGCCAGCCTGCCTGACATGATTGGTCAGTCCGGCCAGAAGATTCTCCTCCTAAAACGTGTAGCCCTGGAGGACAAGTACACCATCGGACGCCTCTATGTCGATGGCCGCTATTTCTGCGACATCCTTGAAGACAAGGTCCGGGACCTGAATGAGAACGGCCACTTCGACAACGGCGAGACGAAAATCAAGGGCCAGACGGCCATCCCCTACGGTCAGTATGAGATAGACATGCGCACTGTCTCACCCAAGTTCCGTACGCGTTCGTGGGCGTCTAAGTATAGTGGCATCGTCCCGCGTCTGCTGGACGTTCCCAGCTTTGATGGCGTGCTCATCCATCCGGGTAACACGGCTGCAGACACCGAAGGCTGTCTCCTGCCAGGCGACAATAACAGTGTCGGTCGCGTGTCTCAGTCACAATACTATTACTTTAAGTTGATGGATCAGCACCTCATTCCTGCCCGCGATGCCGGCAAGAAGATTTACATAAAGATTGTGTAGCCCTCATTCTATACCGTAAAATTTCCGAACGCTGCACGCACGCCCTCGCGCTTATCCTCGTCCATGACGTGTGCATAGACCAAGGTGTCCTTGATGTCGGAGTGTCCGAGTATGCTCTTAAGGGAAAGAAGGTCGTGTGTACGTCGGAGGAAGATGGTTGCGAACGTATGTCTTCCCACCTTCAGCGAGATGTTCTTATATATCCTGGCATCCGCGGCGATATCCTTCAGACAGCGGTTCATACACTGGTCTGACGGGGCGCCCACGATGACAGGTCCGCACTTCCTCACACCAACCATGTTGACTGTGATGGAGCGCATAGGCTCGCTGATGGGGACGATGATCGGCTCCGGTTTGCGTGTCTCCAGCTTCTTTCGGAAGTAGGTGAAACAGCTCTCGCCGTACTGTTCCATCTTCAGTCCTCGTGCATCCCCAATATGCAGGCTGGAGAAGCAGAGGAAGAGAAATACCTCCAATGAGCGATGATGAATGTAGTCGCAGCTTCCTGCCTTATAGATATTGACCAGCCTTGTCAGTTCTTCCTCGGTCAGGAAGACCACCGACGGCGACGTCCTTGGCATTCTCCATCCTTCGAAGGGGTCTTTGTCGATGTATCCGTCCCGTTTGGCAGCCAGCACATATTTCTTCAGCACGCAGATGTTCTTGTGTGCCGTGTTCAGGTTGTTCGCCCTGTCCTTCATCAGCCATGCCAGGAACTCGTCGAGGAACTGGCGGTCGATCTCTTCGATGCTCAGTCCCGGGCGGAACTTTTTGAGTTTTGTTATCACTATGCCTTCCGTCTTCTTTGTGCTCTCGCCGAGCCTTACATCCTTTTTGCGAATATAGTCAACAAAAGAAAAGAAGCTGTCGAAGTCGCACGGTCGGCGCATAGCCCTAAGGAAGCTCTCCTTCGTTGGCTTGCGGTTCCTCAGCCTGAAGCGCACGTCGACGTCCGTGATTCGCGCGGCGATGCTTTCAATAATCAGGTTCTTGTCGTCGGCACCCTCGGCACCCTTTTTAACACGCGACCTCTTTTCATCCCAGTCTTTCACGTCCAAGGGGAGCCGGGTGGATTCATGGATTTTCTCGCGGTTAACATAGAATGAGTACCAGACGTAGCCTTTAGTGCTGTCCTTGGTGGATGTTCTCAGATAGAAATTCGTGTTCATATTGCGGTCTGTTTTTGTTTCAAATCATGGTTTCAAATCTACAAACGGTCTACAACATTCGTTCAAAAGTACGGAAGTACTCCAGATAGCGTACCTACCTAACTCGTTCATCCTCTTATAACCACCGACAGCCACCCCGAAACCGGGATGGCTGCCAAATGTTAATAAGAGGTGAGTAGCAGAATCGAACTGCTGTACACGGTTTTGCAGACCGTTGCCTAACCGCTCGGCCAACTCACCAAGAGCGTATTGCGGGGCAAAGGTACAACAAAAATCCGAACTTACAACAGTCGTAGCGACTTTTTTTCGTCTTAGCATCGATTTTTCCCGAAAAAGCACTAACTTCGCCGCGTGAAACAGGGAAAAGACTTTGAGCATCGCGTCGGGGATTTCATCCGTCGGCAAGGGCTGTTGGAAGAAACAAGCCACGTGCTGGTGTGCGTGAGCGGCGGAGCCGACAGCGTGGCCTTGCTGCGTGTGCTGACGGGCTTGGGCTATGCCTGCCGTGCGGTGCACTGTAACTTCCATCTGCGGAGCGAAGAGAGCCAGCGCGACGAAGCGTTTGTCCGCCAGCTCTGCCAAGGACTGAACGTGGAGCTTGATGTGGTGGACTTCGACACACAGGCGTATGCCTCGGAGCGGAAAATCTCCATCGAGATGGCAGCACGCGAGCAGCGTTACGAGGCCTTCGAGCATCTCCGCAAACAGCACGGGCTGGACGCTATTGCCGTCGGCCATCATGCCGAGGACAGCGCAGAGACTATTCTGCTAAATCTCCTGCGCGGCACGGGCATCGACGGGCTGACGGGCATCAAGCCCCACAACGGTTTTGTCGTCCGTCCGCTGTTGGAGGTGACACGCAGCGACATCCTCAGCTATCTTTCAGCCCTCGGACAGACGTGGGTGGATGACAGCACAAACGACACCGATGACTATGCCCGCAACCGCATCCGCCACCGCCTGCTTCCCCTGATGGAGGAATTGAATCCCGCGGCTTTGCAGAGCATCCTTACCACTGCCCGCAACCTGCGCGGCACAGCAAACCTTCTGGACGAGCAGGCTACCGACGAGGCAGCTGCCACCTTACTCTACCGTTACCTTGCCCCGCACGGCTACAACAGCACACAGAGTCAAAACCTTTTGGAAGCCCTTTGCAACCACCGTTCCACGCTTATTCCCCGTTCCGTATCGGCTTTGCAGGCCGCCATACCCAGCCTGCGATTCAGTATAGAAAAAGTGGAACAGGGAAATCTCCGCCATTCAAACGATGTACTCTATCTTGACGTGCACAGCCTCACGGCTTCCCTCACCCTACGGCGTTGGCGCGAGGGCGACCGTTTCTGCCCCTTTGGTATGGGTGGACGAAAAAAACTTGTCAGCGACCTCCTCACCGACGCTCATCTGAGCCGTGCCGAACGCGAAAGCCAAATGGTGCTCTGCGTGGGCGACGAAATAGCCTGGGTGGTAGGTGTCCGCAGCGACGAACGCTTCCGCATCTCCCCCACGGTTACAGAGGTGCTGATGGTAGAGAAGACGGAGATTCCGAATCAGCAGGAGTAAATAACGAGAAATGGACACTACCATAGCTGCGCATCTGGAGGAATCGAGGGTGCGCAGAGAAGTCATGGTCAGCACCATGCTCCAAAATAAAGATTCCCCCCGGAGCCAGCAGAGTGCCATCCATAATGAGGTCGGGCAGCTCAGCCAAACGTTCCAAGGCATAGGGAGGGTCGGCAAAGATGAGGTCGTAGCGCTCAGTGGTGCGTCCGAGGAAAGCAAAAACATCCGCCTTGACAGGCTGCCAGGCATCATCGCCCAACTCGTGCTTTACCTTATTAATATATAAATAATGGGCGTAGTCCTTCTCCACCGACACCACTCGCCCGCAACCACGGGAGAGAAGTTCGAGGCTGATACTACCCGTACCGGCAAAAAGGTCGAGTGCCGTGTGGACTTCCTCGAAGTCCACATAGTTGGAGAGAACATTGAAAAGGTTTTCCTTTGCAAAGTCGGTAGTGGGACGAGCCTTGAAGGTTTTGGGGACATCGAACCGACGGTGGCGGTACTTGCCGGCAATCACTCTCATGACTATCCGTTTACTAACGTCTGCACATCAAAGGGAACAGCAGAAAGACGAGCGAGCTCCGTAGTATGAAAGAGCTCGGCGGGATTCGGTTCGACCACATGACGGATGAAGCGGCTTGCTTTGGCAGCAAACTCGCGCCGACAAGAAGAGCGTCCGACTATCGTCAGCACATCGTCCTGTTGCGAGAGGCCCAGCGTCTGCCACGTACCCAGCAGATAATAGAGAGCATTGGCCGCGGTATCGCTGTCGAATGTGTTGACGAACAGAAGTCGTCCGCCACGCACGCAAATCATATCCATTCGCCTACCATGCAGATGGCAAAGGGTGATATCGTTCCGCTGAAGGGCGAAGCGAAGCACAAGAAAAAGCCCTGGGAATATGTGCAGACCAGGGAATGCCTCCTCAGCCCATTTCATCAACATCGTATCAGCCTGAAAGCGCAAAGCCAATGCGTACTCCGACAAGCGGACAATCCGTTCACCGATGCCCTGAACTTCCGCATACTCTTCCGGCACTACCTGACAAGGAGCGTCGGCAAGGAGCATCTGAACTACGCCATACCGGTGCTGAAGCATCGGCAACGTCTCCTTCGCCTTTTTCAAATTGACAACAACTGGCAGCAACGGATCGACTTCATAGGGCATGTAGGCAAACTCATCAGTCCGTTCAGGATGATGAGCGGCAAAACAAAATCCATCCGCACTCACGCGGATGGACAATGTGTATTGTTCGGCGTGGACGTAGTCAACCACGGACGGATGATTACTCCCAGTTACCAGCGTTGTTGTTACCAATCTCAACATCTCCGACCTTCAGGCCAGGATAACGGCCCAGCTTTACCTGGTCGTCAATGATGTTGGCCAATTCGGTCTTGTTGACGCCATCCAGATAAACCTCGTAGGGAGTCTTCGCCTCGAAGAGGTAAATCTTGGTGCCAGACTTGTTGCTGGAGTCGCAACCCACTGCCATCTCAAACTGAGCGCCATTGCCGAAAGGCACATAGCGGAGCGAGTCGGCATTGAAGCCTTTCGGATAAAGCGTGTCAAGCACAGCTACCCAAGAGGTGTCACGGCTATAGAGCAGCGTGGGAGTACCATCGGCAGCGAGGGTGACAAAACCGGCATCGACAAGTTCCTGCCATATCTTCTTTGCCACAGCAGGCTTGGTAGCCTTACGGGCATCCTCAATCATAGAGGTAACTTTTCTCTCCGTCCAGCCATTCTCCAGCTGAACATCCGTCAGTTCACCCACCTTCTTCACAAAGGGGACGCTACCTGTCTTAACGAAATTAATCAGTTCATCAAAACTATCGGTGTACTGACCGCCATTCTGGTTACGGAACTCCACCTGAGCCGAACGGATGTCGATAAGGCGTGCGATAATCTCTTTTTCACGAGCCTTACGAACCTTGTCGAAGTTAATAGTACCCATAATACTGCCTACGCAGATGTAAGCAAGACCCACTACACAAAGTGCCAAAAGCACGTTTAAGACTTTTTTCATTGTTATTATTTTTTTATTGTTTACTTTTGTAGCCGCAAAATTAAGACTTTTGTTTGAAAAAGAATAATGTTTTTGAAAAAAACTTTCAAAGTTTATGATAAATAACTTCATAGCAGACCAAATTCGGGCAAAATTCGGCTTTGAACCGACATTTGAGCAATCTGAAGTTATTCATCAGTTGTCGGAATTCATCCTTTCAAAGGAGACTTCCGAGGTTTTTCTGCTTCGAGGATTTGCGGGCACAGGTAAAACTTCTTTGGTGGCGGCACTGGTAAAGACACTTGATGCGCTAAAACAGCGGGTGGTACTGATGGCCCCGACGGGAAGAGCAGCGAAAGTATTCGCCCTTTATAGCGGGCATCCGGCTTACACCATTCACCGGCGCATCTATCGGCAGAAGAGTCTGACGGACGACACCTCTTTCTCCCTTGCCCCCAACCTGGCACGCGACACCCTATTCATCGTGGACGAAGCATCGATGATTGGAGACGACAACATCGGTTCTACTTTCGGCAGCGGGCGTCTGTTGGACGATCTTTTCCGCTTTGTCTACTCAGGAGAGGGTTGTCGTCTTCTGCTGTTAGGCGACACGGCGCAGTTGCCTCCTGTCGGGCTGGATGAGAGTCCCGCTCTCTCGCCACAACGTCTGAGCTTATATGACACCCACGTCAAAACCATGGAATTGACACGTGTCATGCGTCAGGATGAGATGTCGGGCATCTTGGAGAACGCCACCTCTATACGACATCGCATCAGCCAATTAGCCGACAAACGTCAGCAGGCATCCAATGTAAGACTGACGACACCTCTCCGCCTCCGCAGTATGCCCGACGTGGAGCCAATCAGTGGATCTGATTTGATTGAAAAAATCTTTGACAGCTATCGGAATGTCGGCGAAGACGAAACCATGGTCATCTGCCGTTCAAACAAAAACGCCATCATTTACAACCGCGGCATCCGTGCCACCATCCTGTATCGTGAAGAGGAACTCTGCTCGGGCGACCGTATCATGATAGTAAAGAACAACTATTATTGGATAAAGGAAAAAGCTGCAGGGGAAGAGACTACTGTCCCCACCTTCCTTGCAAACGGCGATATGGCTGTTGTCCGAAGGATTCGGAAAACACGGGAGCTCTATGGTTTCCGTTTTGCTGACGTCCTGCTCACCCTCCCCGACTACGATGACTATGAATTGGAAGCGACTGTATTACTAGACACTCTCACCTCCGAATCCCCGTCGTTGACCAAGGAAGAAAGCGAACGACTCTTCGATGCCGTGATGGAAGACTATGCCGACATTCCCAACAAGACCGAACGTTACAAAAAACTGCGTGAAGACATCCATTACAATGCACTGCAGATCAAGCATGCTTACGCGGTTACTTGCCACAAAGCGCAGGGCGGACAGTGGGATACCATCTTCATTGACCAAGGGTGGCTGCCTCCCGAGGCTGTCTGCGACATCCAATATTACCGTTGGCTATATACCGCCTTTACCCGTGCCACGCACAAAGTCTTTCTTGTCAACTGGCGTAAGGAAGAGCTTGAAGAGCCCGATAAATGACACCCCCCATTAAACCCATTATCACCCTTATCAATATGATAAAGAATCTCGTTTTCGACTTCGGCGGCGTGCTCATAGACTGGAATCCGATGCACCTCTACAACAACTACTTCGGCGACGAAGAAAAAGCCCGTTGGTTTATCGACAACATCTGCACTATGGAATGGAATGTGCAGATGGATGCCGGCAAGCCTTTCTCCATAGGCATTGCTGAACTGATAGCCCAATATCCCGAGTGGAGCGATGCCATCAACGCCTACCGACGACGCTGGAATGAAATGATTGGCGGCCCCATCCCAGGTATGTTGGAATATGTCCAAAAACTGAAGGGCGCCGGCTACCATGTGTTCGGACTCAGCAACTGGAATTGGGATACACTCTCGACCATCATTGACGACTTCCCTGTCATCAAAGAAATGGAAGGTATGGTCATCAGCGGACTTGAATATGTCATCAAACCACAGCCAGAAATCTATCGTTTACTTCTTGACCGCTATCAGCTTGAGGCAGACGAATGTCTGTTCATTGACGACAATATTGCCAATGTCCAAGGCGCCGAAAACGTCGGCATCCATGGTCTTCAATTCACCGACATTGAGAAGCTAAAGAAAGACCTACAGGAAATGGGTATCTCATGCCAATAATTGAGCCTGGTTTGACATAAAAAATGAAAAAAAGGCCTATTTCTGCAAAGTTTTCTAATGATTCTTTGTGGCTACAAAGTTTTTCCTTATATTTGCATACTCAATTCACTCTAAAAATGCAAAAACATGGAAAACGTATGTAATCCCAACAATCTATCGGGTCTTAAACAATCCGACTTTCAGAAAGTTATAAATGGGAAGAAGACCGATCTATTCATCCTCACGAACCGCAACGGTTGTGAAGTGGCTTTCACAAACTATGGCGGAGCGCTTTGTACCATCATGGTTCCCGACCGCAATGGCAAAATGGGCAATGTCATGCAGGGGCACGACACCATCGACCATGTTGTCAATAGCCCCAACGAATTCCTGAGCACCCTTATTGGCCGTTACGGCAACCGCATCTGTAAAGGGCGCTTTACTCTCAATGGAAAGGAATACAGCCTCGCCATCAACAACGGCCCCAATGCTTTGCACGGTGGCCCGACGGGTTTCCATGCCCGTGTGTGGGATGCCGAAAAGCTGAGCAAGAATAGTGCACGTCTGCACTATGTCTCTGCTGACGGCGAAGAGGGTTTCCCCGGAACCGTCGACATCACCGTCATTTACACCTTCACGGACGACAATGAATTTGTTATTGAATATAAAGCTACAACTGATCAGGATACCATCATCAACCTGACCCATCACGGCTTCTTCAGCCTTTGCGGCACACAGAAGGACACGCCCTCGTGCGAGCGCTATCTGCTGACCATGAATGCTGACCACTACATCCCCATCGATGACACATCCATCCCCCTCGGCACCGTCGATGCCGTTGAGGGCACGCCATTTGATTTCCGCGCCGAACACCGCGTGGGCGAACGCATCGACGCCGACAACGTGCAGACTAAAAACGGAGCAGGCTACGACCATTGCTGGGTTCTCAACAAACGCCAGCCAGGCGAGCTATCCTTCGCCGCCAAGTGTGTTGACCCAGTCACGGGTCGTCGCATGGATGTCTATACCACCGAACCCGGCGTACAGGTATATACCAGCAATTGGCACGACGGATTCGAAGGCATTCACGGTGCCACCTTCCCCAAGCGTAGCGCCATCTGCTTTGAGTGCCAGCACTTCCCCGACAGTCCCAACCGCGCCTACTTCCCCTCTGTGGTGCTGAAACCCGGACAGGTATATACGCAGACTAGCGTCTATAAGTTCTCGGTTGAATAAAGAAGAAATTATTATTCCATTTCATTCACTTTAATAATCTAAAAACAATGAGTAAAGAAAAAAAGAATGGTAACGTAGTAGCTATTGTTACCATGTGTTTCATCTTCGCGATGATTTCGTTTGTGACCAACATGGCTGCCCCGTTCGGCAACATTTGGGGTAACCAGTACGAGTGGTCCAAGATGGCTGGTAATCTGATGAACTTTGCCGCTTACTTGTTCATGGGTATCCCCGCTGGTAAGATGCTTATGAAGATTGGTTACAAGAAGACCACCCTCGCAGCCCTTGCCGTTGGCTTCATCGGCATCTGCATCCAGTATCTGTCGAGCTTCGACTTCCTGGGCGGCACAGCCATTTATGTCTATCTTCTCGGTGCCTTCGTCTGCGGCTTCTGCGTCTGCATGCTTAACACCGTCGTCAACCCCATGCTGAACATCCTCGGTGGTGGTGGTAATCGTGGCAACCAGCTCATCCAGACGGGCGGCACGCTGAACAGCCTCACCGGCACACTCACCCCGCTGCTCGTAGGTGCACTCATCGGCACAGTCTCCAGCACGACATCAATGAAGGACGTCACCCCGCTGCTCTTCATCGCCATGGGCGTCTTCGCCGTTGCCTTCATCATCATCAGCCTGGTCAAGATTCCCGAGCCCGCCAAGGAGCGCAACGCTCATACCTACGAGCACAGCGCTTGGAAATTCCGTCACTTCGTTCTCGGAGCCATCGCTATTTTCTTCTATGTGGGTATTGAAATCGGTATCCCTGCACAAGTCAATTTCTTCCTTGCTGATGCCACCTCGAAGGGTGCCGGCATCGCCGTCAACGGTGCGGCCATCGGTGGTGCCATCGCCGCCGTTTACTGGTTACTCATGATGATTGGCCGTGCTGCCAGCACAGCTATCAGCGGCAAGGTCAGCACACGCACTCAGATGATTACCGTCAGCACGGTGGCTATCATCCTCATCCTTATCGCTATCTTCATCCCCAAGACCACCACGGTCAACATGCCCGGTTACAGCGCAGCCGACGGCTTCGCCATGTTCCAGGTTCCTCTGAGCTGCCTGTTCCTCGTACTCTGCGGTCTCTGCACTTCCGTCATGTGGGGCGCCATCTACAACCTTGCCGTTGAAGGCCTCGGAAAATATACCGAGCAGGCTTCTGGCATCTTCATGATGCTCGTTGTCGGTGGTGGTATCATGCCTTTCATCCAAAACCTCATCGCCAAGAGCGCTGGCTACATGATCAGCTACTGGCTCGTCATCGCCATGCTGGCATACCTGCTCTACTACGCTCTCATCGGTTGCAAGAACGTCAACAAGGACATCCCCGTTGATTAATTACCTAATCCTATAAACATCAAAACCATACACCATGGATATTCAGATTGTAAGAGCCGCTTTCAAAGCGAGATTCGATACCGAGGGTTTCGTCTACGCCTCCCCCGGTCGTATTAACCTCATCGGCGAACACACCGACTACAATGGTGGTTTCGTTTTCCCCGGCGCTGTCGACAAGGGCATGGTGGCCGAAATCAAGCCCAACGGCTTGGACAAGGTTCGCGCCTATGCCATTGACATCGACCCTGCTGAAGGCGAAGCCAACTACGTGGAATTCGGCCTCCGTGAAGAGGATAAACCCAAGGAGCACTGGGCTTGCTACGTCTTCGGCGTGTGCCGCGAGTTGCAGAAACGCGGCGTAGAAGTCAAGGGCTTCGACACCGCTTTTGCAGGCGATGTTCCCCTCGGAGCCGGCATGTCTTCCTCCGCTGCCCTCGAAAGCACCTTTGCTTTTGCACTTAACGAAATCTACAGCGGCAACATCGACAAGTTTGAGCTTGCCAAGGTCGGCCAGATGACCGAGCACAACTATTGTGGCTGCAACTGTGGCATCATGGACCAGTTCGCTAGCGTATTCGGTAAAGAAGGCTGCCTCATCCGCCTCGACTGCCGCTCCATGGAGTTTGAATACTTCCCCTTCAACCCCAAAGGCTACAAGCTGGTACTCATCAACACCTGCGTCAAGCACATGCTGGGTGACGAATACAACCAGCGCCGCAAGAGCTGTGAAAACGTTGTAGCTGCCCTCAAGCCCAAGTACCCCACCATCGAGACGCTTCGCGACGTCACCTACGACATGCTCGAAGAGGCCAAGCCCCTTGTCAGCGAGGTGGACTACCGTCGCGCCCACTATGTGCTGGGTGAAAAGGACCGCGTGCTCGCCGTCTGCTACGCATTGGAGAAAGGCGACTACGAGACCGTCGGACAAAAGATGTACGAGACCCACTGGGGCATGAGCAAGGAATACGGCGTCAGCTGCGAAGAACTTGACTTCCTTGCCGTCCTCGCCAAGGAGTGCGGCGTCACAGGTTGCCGCGTCATGGGCGGTGGCTTCGGCGGCTGCACCATCAATCTTGTCAAGGACGAACTTTATGACAACTTCATTGCCAAAGCCAAGGCCGGCTTCGAAAAGCAGTTTGGCCACGCGCCACTGGTCTATGACGTTGTCATTGGTAACGGCTCACGCCGTCTGGTATAACCTCATGGCAGAACACAATGAAACGGGACGTCGTGGCGAAGACCTCGCCACGGCGTTCCTTTTAAGCAAAGGCTTCAGTATCCTTGAGCGCAACTGGAAAAGTGGGCATAAGGAAATTGACATCATTGCCCAGGATGGTCCCGATCTTGTCTTTGTTGAGGTTAAGACCCGTACTGACGAAAATGTACTACCGGCTGCGTTCACCGTCGATGCAAAAAAAAGACAGCGAATCATCTTTGCTGCCGAATCCTATCTTCGCACCTGTACACTCAACCTCAGTCCCCGCTTTGACATCATCACGGTTGTCGGCACCGCTCCCGACCAACAGATTGAGCACATCATTGACGCTTTTATTCCCCCTCTCCGTACACACCGATGATTACTTATATCCATCTTGACGAAGTAGATTCAACCAACACTTTTCTCAAGACTCTACCACGTGACTTACAGCAGCCTTATGTGGCAGTTATGGCTGACTATCAGACTGCAGGACGGGGACAGCGTGGCAACACATGGCAGTCTGCACGTGGACAAAACCTCCTGTGTAGCATCCGCCATTTCCCCACTTTCATCCGTCCCGACGAGCAGTTTGTCCTCTCGCAGCTTATCGCTCTCGCTATCAGCGACGTCGTAGCCGAACTCATTCCCAATGCCGCTGCCGACTTGCGCATCAAATGGCCCAACGACATCTATTGGCGAGACCGTAAGCTCTGCGGCATCCTCATTGAATACGAACTTAGTGCCTCCTCTATCGAGCAGGCCATTATCGGCTTCGGAATCAACGTCCATCAGACTGACTTTGCACCTGCCGTAGGCGACACCACCCTTCGCCTGCCCGCTCACGATGTTCTTGGTGCCACATTCCGCCCCATTTCCCTGCAGCAGATTGTCATTGAAACTCAGCAAGAGTCTTCGTCTCCAACTCCTCTTAACTCTTTTCTGATTCCAAATTTATTCCGCTCTCTTGCCGAGCGATACGTTACCTACCTCACGCACTACGAAGCAAACCCTTCCATACGCGCCGACATCGACTCCGACTACACCAGCCGTCTCTATCGTCTCAACACTCCCGCCCGCTATCGTGATGCCAGCGGCGACTTCATCGCCACCCTTGAGGGCGTCAACCCCGATGGCACCCTTCGCTTACGCCTCTCTGATGACAGCCTCCGTCATTACGAATTCAAGGAAGTCGCCTACATAGTCTGACAGCCCTAAAGCATCCGCCCACTCTGCGTTTTTATTCCATAGGGCTACAGAATTATTCCAGTGGGCTGTGAGATTATTCCACTGGACTACGAATTTATTTGCTTGGGCTACGAATTCATTCCACTAAATAAAAATAGGTACGCGCATGTGCGCGTACCTATTTTTTATATTTTGAATCGAACTATTCTTAGAAGAAGAGATAGCGGTTGTCAATCACCTTTGCCTTCGTGTAGAGCTCGTTGACAAGGCGTGTGTGGCCCATGTTACGAGTAGCCGTGCTGACAGCATTCTTCTGCTCCTGAGCAGCATCGAAGGATTGGGCACCCTGTCCGCGCTCAACCACCTGCACGAAGTAAATACCACCGTTACCCTTGATGGGGCCTGCGGTCTCGCCCTGCTCCAACGAAGCAGCCACGCCACTGAGGACAGGCTCGCTAGCAGGAACAGCGCTAACGAATACGGGTGACGAGAAGGTGACACGTGCCAGCGTGTCCGTCTTGGCACCATCGAAGGCAGCAGCCTCAGCAAGCGTCTTCACGTTCTTGACATTTGCCAGAATCTTCTCGGCCTTCTTGTTGTTGGTAGCCTCATACTTCAACATGTCCTTAACGGTCTCCATCGAAGCATAACCTGCAGGATGGATATCCTCAAGAGCAAGCGCCAGCAGATGATCGTTAGCACCAGCCTCAAAAATCTGAGAGACTTCGCCCTTTTTGGCACCGAAAGCCCAGCGGAGAGCATCGCGTGTGCTGGCAACACCACCGATGTTGTGAGCCGTGTTCTGCAGACCGTTCAGGTCAAGCAGACGGAAGCCAGCCTCCTCAGCGTTAGCCTTAAATTCATCGATGTTCTGGTTCGAAGCCACGAACTGGCTCAAACGGTTATAAGCGGCGTTATAGGTATCCTTGCTGAAATAAGCCGGGCGCTTGACGTCTGCCACAAGATACTTGTCAACGGGGTTCTTGGTGTCTGTCACCTGAAGGATAAGATCCACACCCTGCAAAGAGATCTTGCGAACTTCGCCCTTCTTCATGCTGTTCAGCGTAACAAGATATGTGGCGTTGTCACCAATGATGGTGCTACGCTCGTAGCTGGCAGAGCCGAGCCAGTTGGGCTCAGTAGCCTGTCCGTAGCGCTCAGCCAGTTCTGCGAAGTCGGCACCAGCGAGAATAGCGTTGTAGATGCTGTCGCTCAGTTCCGTTCTGCGAGCCTCTTCCTGCTCTGTCACCTGAATCTGACGATACTGGATGGAATCAGGAGCCGTAGCCTTAGCCAAGAACTTGAAGGTGTTGTAGCTGTCATCAGCCTCGTTGTAGTAGGCAGGAACGACATCACCGACGTTGACATTGGCAATACGCTCAGCCACATCCTCAGCCAAACCAGCAGCCGTGCGAGGCATCAAGCTAAAGGGGATAATGGATTCAGACATACGAATGACGCCGTCAATTTCGCTTTCAACTGTTTCAGCAAGTTGGCCGGCAATCTCCGAAACCTCTGCCATCAGGGCCGTACGGTCTTCCTCGCTCGGAACCACAGCAACGTCGATGTACTTCACGTCGCGGCCTTCGGCATACTGGCGGTAGTTCTCCTTATGTTCTGTATAAACAGCCTTCAGGTCAGCATCCGTTACAGTAACTGCGGAATCAGCAATACTGGAGAACGGGATGACAGCAAAAGCCAGCTTGCAATAGTTATTGCGACCGTCGTAGGCCTGCTGAGCCACCACAGGATTGCTCATCTGGGCGTTAGTGACAAGAGCCTCGTATTTCTCCAACAGCAGCTCCTGCTTCAGGTTACGCTCGATGAAATTCCAGTAGCGATAGAGGTTCTGGTAGTACTCCACATACTGCGAAGGCATCGTCGAAGCGTCCATGCTGTTATACTCACTAAGGAAGTTATAGAGCAGGTCCTTGTCGAACTTACCCGTCTGCTGGTTGACGAACATCGACTGGGCAAGCAGCGAGTGCGTACCCTCATCGAGAGCAGCCTCAATTTCAGCGGGGGTAACGGTGATGCCAAGACGGCCAACCTCATCCTCAATCAGCTTGGTGCTGACAAGCTGGTTCCACACCTCATCCTTAATCTGAGCAATCTCAGACTCGGTGATGGTGTTGCTGCCACGTGCAAAGCGGACAACCTCTTCATACTCATTGATTGCTTTCTGATACTCCTCGACGGAGATTTTGTCGCCATTGATTTCACCCACGTTGCGGATGTTCTTACTCGGACCGAGGGCCTTAATACCGTCCCCGACGATGAAAGCGAGAAGGGCGATGCCGATGACGACAAGCAGCAGCCACCCATGCTTTCTGATTCTTCCTAATGTTGCCATTTTGTTGTTATTAAATTAAAATTTCTTTTCCTAAATTTGGCTTTTTGCGGATGGTTTTCTTGCCCGACCGCAATTTTAGCGCGCAAAGGTACAAAAAAAACTGCAACTACCATAAAGAAGTGGAAAAAAATCACTAGAGAAGGCATTTTATTCCATTTTTTGCGGTTTTTTGCTTCTTTTTTCTTATCTTCGCAGCTCAGAAACGTAATCAAATCTATACAAAATGAAAAAGAACCATCGTATCTTATTGGCAGCCCTGCTGCTCACCTTCTTTGCCCTTCCCGCATCGCTTCAGGCGAAGGATTTCAAAGTCATTTCGTACAACATCCGTAACAGCTCTGCCTACAAGGCCGACGGCGAAAACTGCTGGGAAAACCGCAAGAAAGCTACCATCAACCTTATCAAACGTGAAAAGCCCGACATGATTGGTATGCAGGAGGTACTGCCTGACCAATTGGAGTACGTCACTAAAAAAGCCAAGGGCTACGGCCATATCGGCGTGGGGCGCGACGACGGCAAGAACGAGGGCGAGAACATGGTTGTCTATTACAACAAGCGCCGCTTCCGCCTCCTCGACAGCGCCACGCGCTGGCTCAGCGAAACGCCCGAACAGGTGTCGCTGGGCTGGGATGGAGCCTGCCGCCGTACTGTCACCTACGTCCTGCTGCAAGAGAAGAAAACCGGCAAGAAGATAGCTTACCTCAACACGCACCTTGACCACGTCGGTCCTGTGGCACGGCGCGAAAGCGTGCTGCTGCTCTGCAAATTCATCGACGAGCTTGTGCCTGCAGGCGTACCTGTCATTTTAGGCGGAGACATGAACAGCACCATTGAGGACAACATCTTCCGTCCGCTGGAGCAGAAAGCCCACATGAAGGTGGCTCGCGATGTGGCACCCGTTACCGACAACGAGGGAACCTATAACGCTTGGGGCCGTCATGCTGATGTCATAGACCACTTCTTCATCCGCGACGTCACTCCGATAGAGTTCCATTGCCTCAAGGGCGACTACGGCGCCCCCTTCATCTCCGACCACTATCCCATCAGCCTCACCTTCAGCTTCTGAAGCAGCCGGGGAAGGGGGCACGCGGTTATGCTCACAAACCCCGACGGGGCGACACAAAACAAAAAAGCGGTTGTGCCGTCCCGTCGGGGCTTAAACTTAGACCATACGCCAGGC